>CAUOZE010000034.1:0-32769 GCA_963508915.1 uncultured Deefgea sp. | reverse complement strand
TGAGAGTGGACACATTACGAAGGGAGTCAGTTAGGGTGCTTAATCATATAGTAATTAATAATCAAAGAGTTATGTTTGTTTCTGCATCATGCCGGATGGAGATTGAAAAAACAAGCAGCGCTTAAGTTGATACGATTGGGCTAGGGGGTGGTATGCTGCGCTTGAGTCACATGAGTTTACGAACCAAGATATTGCTGTTCACCACGGCTGCAATTGCGGCTGGCTTTGCCGTGATGATCAGTATCATTGCCTGCCATGCATACCAATCGGACAAACAAGAAGGTCTGCAGCTACTTCAAGAGCAAACTCAAGCTTACGCTAGTCAAGTCGAAGGACGATTTACTGCTGCAGATCAATTGCCGCTAAATTTAACTTTGGCGGTGCAAGGTATGCAAGGTAAAGCTTTGCCGGACCGTAAAGCGATTGATGCTTTAATTATTCGGATGCTCGAAGCGCAACCTTTGGCCTCCGGTTTATGGATGATTTGGGAGCCCAATGCGCTGGATGGCAAAGATGACATGTATCGAAGTGACTGGCCGGTTCATGATCCATCTAGGCGATATACCCCTTATATTATTCGCAGTGAAGGCAAGATTGCTCAGGATACGATGCTGGGTGCTGATCAAAAAAAGCAGCTGAGCCATTTCGCGAAAAGCCAGTAGAGTATAAGCCGCCGTATGAAGCCAGCGGTTGGGGTGACTTCTACGCTGTGCCAAAACAAAGACAACAAGACACGGTCACTGAGCCTTTTCCATATGATGTGGCAGGGGTGAAAACATTGATGTCAACTTTGACCGTCGCAATTAAAAATGCATCAGGTAAATTTTTGGGTGTTTCTGGTCTTGATTTGCCATTGGCCAGCCTGCAAGCCGACATCGGAAAAGAAAAACCGTATGGCGTCGGTACTGTCACCTTGATTTCAAATGCAGGCATGTACGTAGTGACCCCAGATAGTAGTAAAGCGGGAAAGGGTGTGAGTGATACTGACTATCCAGCTGGTTTTATGACTGAACTGAAGGCTGGCAAAGCCAATCGCTTTGAGCGTGATGGCATTTTGTTTGAATTTCAGCCGATTAAAATGGGTAATAGCAATCAGCCTTGGTCTATTGGTGTTGCGGTGCCTGAGTCGATCATTTTGGCTGATGCGGTATCGGCACGTAATTGGGCGATTGGGGTTGGCGTGATTGCTTTGGTTCTGATTGTGGCGGTATTGAGCATTATGTTGAATATCTTGATCGCGCCATTGCAACGTTTGGCGATTGCGATGGAAGAGGTGTCCACTGGCGAAGGCGATTTAGCGCGTCAACTGCCGATTCATGGTCAAGATGAGATTGGCCGCACTGCGCAGGCGTTTAATCAGTTTGTGGTGACGCTGCGGAAGATGTTTATCGAGGTGCGCTCACAAAGCGAAGCTGTCAGCCAAGCGAGTCAGCAGTTAGCGGGACCTGCGCAAACGGTGCGCTCTTCTTCGATGCACCAAGCTGAAGCCGCTACTTCAACCGCCGCAAGCGTTGAAGAAGTCACCGTGAGCATTCAGCATATTGCCGATTCAGCCCGTGATTTTGAGCATACCGCCCGCGAGACGGGTAAAGAAACCACCGCCAGTCAGGTTAAGGTGGATGAGGTCGCAAAAGAAATCACGCAAATTCATGAAACGATGTCGCGCTTGGTTGCATCGATGCAAAGTTTGAATGCGCAATCTTTGCAAGTGAATCAAATTGTACAAACCATCAAGGATATTGCTGACCAAACTAACTTACTGGCGCTCAATGCTGCAATTGAAGCCGCGCGGGCGGGGGATATGGGGCGTGGTTTTGCGGTGGTCGCCGATGAGGTGCGCAAGTTGGCGGGCCGTTCCGGTGAAGCAACGATTGAAATCTCAACAATTGTGCGTTCCATTCAGCAAGAAATTCATAAAGCGGGTGAGCACATGCAACTCACGCAAGATCAGGTGGGCAGTAGCGTTGAAATGTCGCAACAAGCCGCGGAGTCAATGAATAGCGTACGCCAAGGCTCAGAGCAATTATTGGTGAGTATTGGCGACATCGCGAATGCAACGCGCGAGCAAGCGGCGGCTAGTACCGATATCGCTCAAAATATTGAAACCATCAGCACGATGTCACAGCGAAATAGTGATGCGATGGCTGGCGTTGGTGCTTCAGTGGATGACTTAGAGAAAATGGCAAGTAAATTAAAAGCCGTTGTAGGTGGTTTTAAATTGTAATGGCTAGGCTCTGTTGACGTTCGCGAGTGCAAAAAAAAACGTCATCAGAACCTAGGTATTAAGCTGTAGCCATTGATTAATAAAGACTGCAGATCAATACGTTAAATACAATAGTCTTCTTCTTTTTCCTTGCTGAGTTTAACTACTGCCGCATGGGTCGATAAAAAGATGGGGCCAGCTAGTTCGCTAATGAAGGTGCTGTGCAGTAATGTTTCATGCACAGGGCCTTTGACTTCAGCCAAATGCAAAGTAATACCTGCGGAGGCAAGCTGCTTACGAAATTCGCGCAGTGCGTCAATCGCACTCACGTCGATTGAGTTGACCGCCGATAGAATCAAAATCAAATGTTTCGCTTGGGAGTGGCTGAGTAAATGCTTTTGGCATTGTTCAGCCACTTGGGCGCAATTGCCAAAATATAGACTCTCATCAATTCGAATCGCCAAGATGTTGGCGGGCATTTCGACTTTGAAATGCAAGGCATTACGAAAATGCTCGGTGCCCGCTACGCGGCCTACCACAGCAAGATGCGGTTTGCTGCTGCGTAATATAAACAGCAGCAAAGAAACGCCAACCCCAACGGCGATGCCATTAATCGGGCCAATCAGTAGTACTGCAAAAAAAGTCAAAAGCCATGCCGCACCATCACGTTGATCGATACGCCAAGCAATCCAGAATGATTGTGGATTGAGCATGCGGGTAGTGGCTAGGATGATCGTCGCCGCGAGTAAAGGTAATGGCAATAAGCTAATAGCATCCGCAAAGAAAATCACCCCCAGCAACATCCATCCGGCGGTCATCACTCCCGCCATTGGTGTGCGCGCACCGCTACTGGCATTGACTGCTGTGCGAGAAAATCCACCGCTAACTGGCATGCCACCAACGAAAGCTGCTGCGATATTGCTGCCGCCGAGGGCGACGAATTCTTGATTGGTATCGACGTTTTCATTGAACTCGGACGCGACGGTTTGCGCAATCGTAATGCTTTGCAAAAAACCCGCTAAGCCAATTAATAGCGCAGGAAGCCAAAGTTGCTCTAAGGCCGTCATGCCTAAATGAGGCGTGATAAAGCTAAAGCTTGCAGCGGGCAATGCGCCAATCGTATGCAAGTTTTCATCGTTTACTAAACCTAATTTCAGCATCAAGCCACCGAGTATCAAAACCAGTATCGGCAGCGTGCGGCTGATTAATTGTGCTTTACCAAATGGAAGATGCAGCTTTTGCAATAGAGTAATACTGGGTTTGCCAGCTAGCCACAGTAGCACAAGACCTATAAGGCCAAATGCCACAGGCGTGAGTGAAAAATTGCTTAAGGCTTGTGGTGTTGCTATAGCCCAGTTGATGAGATTATCGCCGCGCCAAGGCGTGCTAATTAATGCGCCAGTTTGGCCAATCGCAATAAGTAATGCAGTGCCTGCACTAAAGCCTTGCACGACAGGGATGGATAAAATTCTTGTGAGTTTCCCTAGCTTGAATGAGCCAAAGGTAAATAAAAATAGCCCAGATAACAAAGTGAGGCTGCTGGCCAATGCGATGTAGTTGGAGCTGCCGCTACTTGCCAATGGCGCAAGCGCAGCCGCCGTCATTGCCGATGTAATTGCCATTGGGCCAACGGATTGCGTCATGCTGCTGCCCAGTAGCGCGTAAATCAAAACAGGGATGATGCTGGCGTAGAGGCCGCTGATTGCAGGCAAACCTGCCAGTTGCGCGTAGGCTAAGCCTTGCGGGATTAACAGCAGTGCAACGATTATACTAGCACCCAAGTCGCCAGTGAGGTGTTCACGGCGATAGTTTGGAAGCCAGTTTAGAATGGGCAGATTCATTTGCTTTGTAGGCGTTCAAAGATAAACATGCCCGCGAGCATCGCCGCCACAAAAATGAGCACGCCGGTTGATCCTGTACCGAGCGCCACTAAAGCGGGGCCTGGGCAAATCCCCGCAATACCCCAGCCCGTACCAAATGCTACGCTGCCCAGGATGAGTCGACGATCAATGACGCTGCTATTGGTGAGCTTCATTGCGTCATGTGTGACTAAAGTCGTGGTGCGCTTTTTGGCGGCAGTAAAGAAAATCAGCGCCATGCCAATCCCGCCACCCATCACAAAAGCCAGGCTTGGGTCCCAGACGCCAGCAAGGTCTAAAAACCCCTGCACTTTGCTTGGTGTTGCCATCCCTGCTAGCAGTAAACCTAAGCCAAATAGCAGACCTGTGAATAGGTCGATGAAATTCATTTTCATGATGTGGCTCTTAGAGTAAATGTTTCATGATGTATACAGTGACAAAACCCGCCGCCATAAACGCGCCGACGGCAGCGAGTGAACGGATAGAAAAGCGCGATAGCCCACAAATGCCGTGTCCGCTGGTGCAACCATTGGCGTAACGCGTTCCGATGCCCACTAATAATCCAGCAACAATCAGCCAAGGTGTTGAGGCGACCATGTTTAAGTCAGGGAGAGGTGCAAAAAGCTGCCAAACCCAGGGCGAAGCCAACAATCCAATCACAAATAAAAGCCGCCAAGTTCTATCGCTAGCGCCGTTCACCAAGCCGCCGATAATCCCAGCAATGCCAGCAATCTTTCCAGCCAGTAAAATTAGTAGGCCAGCGGAAAGACCGATCAGTGCGCCGCCCGCGAGGCTGGCGAGCGGGGTGAAGTGTGCATAGTCAATTTGCATTAGCGTGCTCCGAATGGCTGATTTTTAAGTCGATAGGGCAATAAAGTGCATATAAAAGGTTGAGTAATTGTTGTACTTCATCACTGGCCAGTGAGTAATAAATACGTTTGCCATCGCGGCGCGTATTCACTAAGCCTGCATTGCGTAATACACCGAGTTGCTGCGAAAGTGTCGGTTGACGTATATCGAGCAACTCTTCAAAGTCGGATACGAACTTCTCTCCATCGACCATTTGGCAGAGCAGTAGCAATCGATCTTCATTGCCCATGATTTTTAAGGTTTGCGTCGCCGCGGTGGCAGCGGTGCGCATGGCGTTGATTGCATCTGGATTCATTTTTAGCCCACAGGATAATACTGTTTGACTTTATAATATATAAAATTATAGTATATGTAAATTAGTATTTATTGAGGGTTGGCCATGAATCACTCCCCAGCAAATGTACAGGCGTTTTTTGACCCTGCCACGTTCACCTTAACGTATTTGGTCTATGACCAAGTCGGGGGCCGGGCGGCGATTATTGATCCTGTATTGGATTACGATGCCAAATCAGGGCGAACCAGTACCCATAATGCGCAGCAAGTGGTTGAAGCGGTGCAAGCTTTAAAGCTGACGGTTGATTGGATTTTAGAGACGCATGCCCATGCAGATCATGTTTCTGGCGCGGCATGGCTACAATCGCAAATCGGAGGAAAAATTGCGATTGGCAAGGGGATTGATCAGGTACAAAAAATATTCAAACCGGTTTTCGATTTAGAATCTGATTTTGCAACGGATGGCCGACAGTTTGATCACTTGTTTGAAAAAAATGAAGAGTGGGGTATTGGCCAATTAACAGCAAAAGCACTATTTGTTCCAGGGCATACCCCTGCTGATATGGCGTACTTGATTGGTGACGCATTATTTGTTGGCGATACGATCTTTATGCCCGACGTAGGTACGGCGCGCTGCGATTTTCCTGGTGGCGACGCTGGCGCTTTGTATGATTCGGTTCAGCAACTCTATGTCTTACCAGGCGACACTCGTGTATTTGTTTGCCATGATTATTTGCCGGTAGATCGGGCTGAGTACCAATGGGAAACCACAGTAGCGGCACAAAAGCAGCATAATGTTCATATTCGAATTGAAACATCGCGGGAGGACTTTATTACGCTACGCCAAACGCGCGATAAAACGCTCGCTATGCCCGCTTTGATTTTGCCATCCATTCAAATCAATATTCGCGCAGGACATTTACCGCCCGCAGACGAATACGGTAAGCGGTTTTTGAAAATACCGCTCAATGTACTTTAAGGAAAGAAAATGAGTCTTTTAATTGAATGCCCACACTGCCATTCGACTAACCGATTGGAAGCTACGCGATTGGCTGAGTTACCAAACTGTGGTGGCTGTCATCAGCCTCTATTGTCTGGTGCGCCCTTGGCGGCGACAGCGGACAATCTCCCTTCAATTTTGAAGTTCAGTAAATTGCCTGTGGTCGTCGATTTTTGGGCTCCTTGGTGTGGGCCTTGTCAATCATTTGGGCCGACGTTTGCAGCTGCAGCAGAGTCGATGGCTGGAAAAGTTTTGTTCGTTAAAGTGGATACCGAAGCACAGCCCGCTTTAGGTCAGCAATATCGAGTACGCAGTATTCCTACATTGGCGGTGTTTGAAGGCGGGGTGGAGTTAGAGCGTGTTTCAGGTGCGCTGTCAGCTGGGCAATTTAAAGCATGGCTAATGCAGTTTCTATAACGAGCGGAGGTTTGAGATGAACAATGTCGGTGGAATTGATCGGATTGCTAGGGTCGTTGTTGGGGTGTTGCTGATACTTGCAACGACATTTGGTTTGATTGGTGTTTGGGGTTGGATCGGTGTGGTGCCATTAGCGACCGGATTGCTGAGGAGTTGTCCCTTGTATAAGTTGTTTGGTATTAAGTACATGCCCAATTAAAAAATCTGAATAAGATAAACGCCTCATTCGAGGCGTTTATCTTATTGAATGCTTAACCAGCTCTTAATTTGGCCATTTGATTTGATTCGATCCATTTCCGTACACGTTGTACGTCGCCAATGCGGGTGTATTTCCCGTCTGAATCCATCAAAACCATGACGACAGGTTTATTGTTGATCATCGCTTGCATAACGATGCAACGCCCCGCTTCATTGATAAAGCCGGTTTTCGAAATACCAATATCCCAATCAGCATCTTTCACCAGTGGGTTGGTGTTGCGGTAAGTCAGCATATTGCCACGCATGTTTGAGGCGAATGTATATTCACTCGACGTGCTAAATTGATGAATTTCTGGGTAGCGTTGCGCCGCTTTCACCATTAGGGCCAATTCGCGTGGTGTAGAAACATTGTGAGGTGTTAAGCCCGTTGAGTCATAAAAGCGTGAATTTCTCATGCCGAGTTGCGCTGCTTTTTCGTTCATCTTCCGTAAGAATGCTTCTTTACCGCCTGGGAAGTGATGGCCGAGTGCAGATGCTGCGCGATTTTCTGATGACATTAGCGCAAGTAGTAGCATTTCGCCTCGCGTTAAGGTCGTGCCAACTTGTAGGCGAGAGCTGGTGTTTTTGAGGGAGTCGATGTCAGCTTCTGTAATGCTGATGAGTTCATTGAGTGGTAAACGCGCATCAAGTACCACCATGGCCGTCATTAATTTGGTGATTGATGCAATAGGGATGATGTTGTCGGCATTTTTTTCGAACAACACTTCTCCATTTTGCTCATTTAGAATCATGATGCCAGAAGATTGCAAACCAGGGTTGTTTGGGTCGATTCGTGCTGCCACCGCGCGGGTAACATGAACGTCTTTACGCGCGTCGGCAATGGCTGCTTTGGAAATGTTTTTGTTTCGAGAAGAATAAGTTACTTTGCTGTTTTTTGTGTTTTTGGTTTTTGCAGCAGTGGAAGTCTTTGAATTACTTGTTTTTTTTGATTTAGCTGTGGCGGTGCTTTTTTTGCTTGGCGATTTTTTTGCGCTAGCAGTGGACTTGCTTTCTTTGGTGTTTGATGCGGCAAATGAAAGCGGAGTGTAGGCGATTACACTGGCACTGATGAGTATGCATAATGAATTTATCAGTTTCGACATCAATATTCCCCAACCTATTTAGGCTGTGTATTAGTAATCGGTGATTTATTTTACGCAATGAATTATAAAATGTCATGTTAAATCAAGCAGTAGTAGCGTTTTTTCAATGCTTCTACTTAGATTGTGTCAGACTTGCATGCTTTGTTGGATTGAGTTAATGTTGCGTTGCAGCAATATGTTGTGCAAAATTCATCAAAATGACTAAATCGGAGCAGTAGATTGTGCTAAACAACCCCGCTATGGAACAACTTTTCCAGCAAATCACGGAAGCGCATCGTCAGTGGACCCAGAATTGGGTTAACTCGCATCCTCAGGCTGAGCCAACTCAACACTTTAACGTTATGCACGATTTAGTTCAGAAGATGAGTCCAACAAACAATCCATGGGTAGGTAGTCACTCGCAGTTTTATCAGCAGCAAATGGATTTATGGCTAGGGCTGATTGGCGCAAAACCAGGTGTTAAAGTTGCTGAAGTGGATAAAAGCGATCGTCGCTTTAATGCGCCAGAATGGGAAACACCGCTGTTTGACTACATCCGTCAAAACTATTTGGTGACATCTAAATGGCTTATTCAGATGGTTGAGTCAGCCAATACTGATGAAGCAAGTAAAGAAAAAGCGGCATTCTTTACCAAGCAATATTTGGATGCAATGAGTCCAACAAATTTTGCTTTCACTAATCCAGAAGTGATGAAACTGGCTTTAGAAACCAAAGGTGAAAGTTTGCAAGAGGGCATGAAGAAACTCATGGGCGATATGCAAAAGGGCAGTATCACCATGACCGATGAAAGCAAGTTTGCCATCGGTACAAATTTGGCGATGACGCCGGGTGAAGTTATTTTTGAAAATGATTTATTTCAGCTGATTCAATACACGCCAAGTACCCCTCAGGTGTATAGCCGTCCATTACTTGTGGTGCCGCCGTGTGTGAACAAATACTACATTATGGATTTGCAGCCAGCGAACTCGATGATGGGCTATATCGTCAGTGAAGGCTACACAACGTTCTTGGTTTCTTGGAAATCGATTGAAGCGCATCAAGGCTCACTCAAATGGGATGATTACATTGAGTCCGGCGTGATCAAAGCAGCTGAAGTGGTTCGTGAGATTGGCAAGGCTGAAAAAATTAATGTGTTGTCGTTCTGTATTGGTGGCGAATTGGTCTCAACGGCAATGCCTGTGATGCAAGCGCGTGGTTTGGATTGGTTTGAATCAATCACCTTGATGACGGTGATGCTCGATCATACCGACCCGGGTGAAATCAAGCATTTCATCGATTGGAATTTGATTCGCAAGCGTGAATCTCAGGTAGAGGGTGTGATTGATGGTAAAGAGCTGGCCAAAACGTTTTCTGCTCTTCGCTCGAATGATTTGATTTGGAATTACGTGGTGAATAATTATCTAAAGGGTAAAAATCCACCACCTTTTGATTTGCTCTACTGGAATTCGGACTCTGCTAATTTATCGTTGCCGATGCACACTTTCTTCTTGCGTAATATGTATCTGGAAAACAACCTCACGAAACCTAATTCGTTTAGCTTATGTGGCACGCCGATCGACTTAACGACGATTAAAGTGCCGACCTACATTTTTGCCGCACGTGAAGATCACATTGTGCCTTGGCAATCGGCTTATCTTTCAACTCGCATTTTGAAAGGGCCTATTCGCTTTGTGTTAGGCGCTTCTGGTCATATCGCAGGTGCAATCAATCCCGTTTCTGCTAATAAGCGTAATTACTGGGTGAATGAAAATACCGCACTTGAATCTAATGCGTGGTTTGAAGGTGCTGAGTCTCGCCCGGGTAGCTGGTGGCAAGATTGGTCGGCTTGGTTGTCACCTCAATCGGGAGAGCAAGTGGCTGCACCTAAAAAGTTGGGTACCACTAAATTCAAAATGATTGAGCCTGCACCAGGCCGTTACGTGAAGGCACGTGTTGTATAAATTTAAGTTTTAAATGAAGCAAGGCGATACGTCTTGCTTTTTTTTGTGTAAATAGCTTACAAACTGTGTTGTTGAATATTATTTACTTGGAGAGTTTGAATGACTGAGGTTGTTATTGTTGCAGCATGCCGCACGGCATTGGGTAATTTTTCGGGTTCATTGGCTAAAGTCGCAGCGCCTGAGTTAGGGGCTACCGTAATTCGTGCTTTGCTAGCAAAAACTGGTGTAGCTGCAGAGCAAGTTTCTGAAGTCATTTTGGGTAATGTATTAACCGCAGGTTTGGGTCAAAATCCGGCTCGCCAAGCAGTGCGCCGTGCTGGCTTGCCAGACGCGGTGCCTGGCATGACTATTAACCAAGTGTGTGGTTCC
The DNA here is from genome assembly GCA_963508915.1 of uncultured Deefgea sp. Taxonomy (GTDB): domain Bacteria; phylum Pseudomonadota; class Gammaproteobacteria; order Burkholderiales; family Chitinibacteraceae; genus Deefgea. Next base: position 22,498 of record CAUOZE010000034.1, on the reverse strand, counting down.
GGTCTAAAAGCGGTTGCTCTGGGTATGCAAGCGATTTTGGCGGGTGATAGTGATGTTGTTATAGCGGGTGGTCAAGAAAATATGAGCGCTACACCGCATTTATTGAATGGCAGCCGCGATGGTTTCCGTATGGGTAATGCCGCATTGATCGATAGCATGGTCTACGATGGCTTAACCGATGTTTACAATAACTATCATATGGGCGTAACTGCTGAAAATATTGCAAAAAAATATGCAATCACCCGTGAAGAGCAAGATGCGATGGCCTTGTCATCACAACAAAAAGCCGCAGCAGCGCAAGCCGCAGGTCGTTTTGCGGATGAAATCGTTCCGGTAAGTATTCCTCAGCGCAAAGGCGACCCAGTTATTTTTGATCAAGATGAATTTATCAAGCCAAATGTGTCAGCGGATGCCTTGGCTAAGTTACGCCCTGCGTTTGATAAGGAAGGCACTGTAACTGCCGGCAATGCATCGGGCATTAACGATGGCGCTGCCGCTGTAATGTTGATGAGCCGTGAGCGTGCCGATGCATTGGGATTGACGCCGCTTGCCACGATTCGTGCTTCAGCCAGTACTGGTTGTGATCCAACTATTATGGGTATGGGGCCAGTGTTGGCCAGTCAAGCGGCATTGAAACGTGCGGGCTGGGATTTGGATTCAGTGGATTTGATTGAGGCCAATGAGGCTTTTGCGGCTCAGGCTTTGGGTGTGGCGCGTGAAATGAAATGGGATATGAACAAAGTCAACGTCAATGGCGGTGCAATTGCTTTGGGTCACCCTGTTGGTGCTTCAGGTTGCCGTGTATTGGTCACGCTATTGCATGAAATGGTTCGCCGCGATGCAAAACGTGGCTTGGCTACTTTATGCATTGGTGGCGGTATGGGTGTTGCTTTGTGCGTTGAGCGTTAAGCTGGCTTGGCTGTTTAATCCCGCTTCAAATAAAAATCCCACACTCGCGGGGGCCGTTTGATGATAGACCCCGTCTTTTGATGGGGTTTTATTTTACTTTCTCATTCTTGCCACATTCACCGAAGACAGCCTCGCGCACCAAGTGGCTTGCTGGCGCAGCGTATTCGGCAGGCATTTTACCGCGCCGAACGCTACTGGTTCCTCAGCGTATGGTTAAGCTATTCGGGATTGATCCCGTGGGGATGGCGTGTGCAAAATCGGCAAGGGGCGGACACTTTGGTGGGATATAAATAAAGGCTGATTTAAACAAAAGAGCGCAATGATAGCGTATAAGAAATGCCGCTCACTTGGCTTAAGTGAACGGCATTACTGCAATAAGCAGGCTTTTTAAATTGAGCGGGCATTGAAATTTATGCCAAAACTTGCCACAAGCGTTCACCGTAGTTATCGGCGTGTGGATGAGAGATCAGTAAATAGATGGCGGCGGCACTAGCTAGTACCGTCAACGGTGTTCCGAGTGTCATATGCCGAGAAGCCCAGTTAGTTTTAAAACTATGAGTCAGCATCCAAGTGGCTGCAATAAACAGCACGGTACAAATGAGTAACAAAGTGGGGAAGTGGATGGCGTTGCTTTCACCCAAACCATAAGCGGCACCCGCTAAAATGCCAGGTAAGAAGTAAGTCGGTGACCAAAGTAAACAAGCCAGTATACAAGCAGGCATAAAGCGGCGTGGCTGCATGGATAGCATACCTGCCACCATCGGCAGCACTGGACGGGTCGGGCCTAAAAACCGCCCCACAAAAATCCCGATCGGCCCATGATGACGTAGCACGTGTCTTGCTTGCAGCAAGAGGCGACGATGTTGGCGAACTAGTTTCAGTCGATGCAATTTGCGGCGATACCTAAAACCCAGCCAATAAGACAAGACATCGCCGATTAGCGCAGCAATGAAACCGACGCTGCAAGCCAGCCAAAAATCCATTTTTCCCGTGCCAATTAAGGTGCCCATCGTAATCATTAGCACCGTGCCGGGAATAATTAAGCCGATTAAGGCGGTGGACTCAGCCAGAACAATTGCGAACAAGAGCAGTAGCGCAAGCTCTGCAGAATGATCTAAAGCATTGTGAAGCAACTCTTCCATGAGGCCAATCCGGTGTTATAACACAGGCTTAGTGAGGAGGAGTGCGCTTTAGTTCCTACACTGAATTAAATTTTTAACTTAAAATCACGTACCAAAATTAAATTTATAGCTCTCAACATTTTCACCCTTCGTGAAGCTAAATCCACCACGGAAGTCGGATTCTTTGCTGTGCGCTGGTCGTCGGGTTCCGAACGTAACCCCCAATTCATCTTGATAATTGCTAAATAAATCGGTGCCCGTAAAGCGCGTATCGACTAAATAGACTTCCCAAGACAATAGATCACCAGCGAGTTCCCATGAGCTATCGAGTGAATACAGTAAGCCATTTCTAAACACGGTATTGGCGATGTTTGGGTTGATGGAAGTATTGTCAATTTTGACCCTCAGCGCACTGTAATAACCAATCATATTGCCGAGTGTGAGCCCCCAGTTATCGCCGCTCCAGACATAACTGGATGCGATAGCACCTGAGGCCATCAAAGAGCCTCCCGCTAAGTCAGTAGAGCCAGTGCCTCGCCCTGAAGCGGTTAAGCTGACAACCCAATTGTCAAAAATCGGGCAGCGATAAAACACGCTGAGGCTAGCGTCATAGGTTTTTGCGCCATCGGTATCGATGTAGGTCAGTGGCATATTGAGGATGAGTTCATGGTTTGGCTCATCAAATTGGCGAGAGTAGCTCAGTGGTATCGTAAACGCATCGCTGCTCATCTCTTTGGCATTGCCAGTTGCTTCAGAGAGCATATGTGCATAGTTGATGCCAATACCAAATTTATTGTTACTGCCGTTTTCAGTTTGATTGGACGATGAATTATTCAGTTGTTTGCCAAACGCATGATTCGAGCCGTACCACATCATTTGCGAGTCACTTTGTGCCGCACGACTCATCATACTATTGGGGTTGCCTGCGATAGGGTCGACGGGTGATACCTTGACTAAATGCTCTGAGACTTTATTGAGAAAGTCTGCATTGTTTTTTAAGTATTGTTTGAATAGCTCTTGGCTCTCGTCACGTGTTGCGCCTTGAAAATTTTGTTTGATACCTAACTCTGGAATATCAAAGGTGAGCAGTGAGCCTGCATTAACCGGAACGGCAATGTTCATCGGTAAACCACGGAAATTCAAGGTGCTGGTAAGTACTTGAGTGCCGGTATACGTGTTAAAGATGGCTTGTTAACTTGTATTGTTCAAAAATATCGATGCCTTCTTCGGCGGTGGTGAAGCTGGCGCTTTCAATTTGTCCATTCATCGTTGCGGAAAAGTCAAAGACACCCGCATGGCCGTAAGTACTGAATGCCAGGGCGAGTAAAGGCAGGAAGGATTTGATTTTTGACATATTGCTCTCCGCAGGACGTGCTCATCTTTTTTTAGATGCTGCATTGCGGAAAGCAAGTGAAGTTTGATGCTTACTAACGAGTGGCCATCGATACGTTGTTTTAATGAATCAGCTTGTTTAATCTGCGCCAAATGGCAAGTCACGAGATAAAGAAATCAGATTGTTTTCAATCAGTTCATCAAGCAAAAAGGTAAAGTCAGCCGCCGCATTGGAAGTTGGAGCAAAATCAAAAATATTACTGCCAGAGCCGACTGCTGCAGCCAAAGCTTCTTGTTCGCGAATACGGGTTTTGAGCACTTCACCCGGAAAATGCCGCATTAATTGGCCGGCTACGGTTTCCGCTGTGATTTGATTCGGTACATAACGATTGACCACATAGCGGCGCGGCTTTCTGGATTGAAATTTTTCTAGACCAAATAGCGTTTGCGAGAGCTGCATCGCACCGTTTAAAGCCAAATACTCCGCCGCAACGGGGACCAAAATAATATCGGCGGCAAACAGTGCCGAAAATGCTACAACCCCCAGCATTGGCGTGCAGTCGATAATAATCGGTAAGCCACTGCCGGATAGCATTTCCGCATTCAGGCCCAATTTGAGCCGCCAGATGTTGTCGCGATGCCGCGTGACTTGTGCGTCGACTTTGCCAAGTTCTAAGTGGGACGGCACAAATTGAATGCCAGTATCAAGCGGAACAACTAAATCAGAGAGTGAACTCAGGCCTTGATAGAAGCGATAAACACTTTTGCTGCCATTGGTTTTGATGCCATACATCGAGGTTAAGTGCGCTTGCGGGTCTAAGTCGATGAGCAACGGCTCAACGCCGTTTTTCGCAATCGCCGCGGCTAAATTAGCAGCCACTGTGGTTTTACCGACACCACCCTTCATGTTAAACACGGCAATTACAGTCATTGATCTCTTCCCGTTATGGTCATTACTGACTTTGAACTCGTGTTGGCTGAGTTGACAATCAGTGATGACGGCTGTCATCAATCTGGCTTGAAATGCAATTGTATTCTACCTGAAGTCACTTTAACCACCCCGATTGTTTGTGTGTGTGCAACGCCACGTGCCGCTTGCATTACAATGGCGCTCTTGATTGTTTGCCTTAGGTTGCCGTGCTGATGAAGTCCATTTTTCAACGTCTTGCTGTCGAACTTGCTTGTCGTGAGCCTCAGGTTGCTGCTGCTGTCGCTTTGCTGGATGAAGGCGCCACCGTACCGTTTATTTCGCGCTACCGTAAAGAAGCGACGGGTGGTTTGGATGATACCCAAATGCGGCTTTTGGAAGAGCGTTTACGCTATTTGCGTGAATTGGAAGATCGTCGCACGGCAGTCATCAATGCGATTCGTGAGCAAGATAAACTGACTCCTGAATTAGAAAGGGTATTGCTCGAGGCGGATAACAAACAAAGGCTTGAAGACCTATACCTACCATTTAAGCAAAAACGTCGCACCAAAGCCCAAATCGCCCGTGAAGCAGGTTTGGCACCCTTGGCTGATTTATTGTTGAATGACCCGCAGCAAAATCCAGAAGTAGCAGCGCAAGCTTTTGTTGATGAGGTAAAAGGCGTGCAGGATACGAAGGCGGCACTCGATGGCGCAAGAGCGATTTTGCTTGAGATGTGGAGCGAAGATGCCGCGTTGATTGGCGCGCTGCGCACGCATGTGCAAAGGGAAGGGCAACTCAAAACGGCGGTGATTGCGGGGCAAGAAAGCGCGGGGGCCAAATTTACCGATTATTTTGACTTTACAGAGAGCTTGACGGCGATGCCATCGCATCGTGTGCTCGCGGTGCTTCGTGGCCGTAACGAAGGCATTTTGTCGCTCAATCTAATGTTGCCCGAAGAGATCGAAGCGGGGGGGCGGATGGCTACGCCAAATCGTTGCGAGTTGTTGATTGCCAAACACGTCGGCATCAGTCAACAAAATCGGCCGGCGGATAAATGGCTGAATGATACGGTGCGCTTGGCGTGGCGAGCGAAAATTGCAGTTTCGCTCGAAAGTGAATTACTGACTGTTGCGCGAGAACGTGCTGATTTAGAGTCAATTCGCGTGTTTGCCCTGAACTTAAAAGATTTATTGTTGGCTGCGCCTGCTGGTCCGCGTGCGACGCTAGGGCTTGATCCCGGTTTGCGAACGGGTGTCAAAGTTGCGGTGGTTGATGCGACAGGAAAATTTGTCGCCCATGAAACGATTTATCCGCACGAACCACGCCGCGATTGGGATCAATCCTTGGTCGTGTTGGCGCGCTTGTGCAAAACACATGCCGTTGAGTTAATTGCCATTGGCAATGGCACAGCTAGCCGTGAAACCGATAAATTAGCTGCAGAACTCATTGAGCAGCTGGCTAAGGCGGGTCTGAAAAAGCCCGCAAAAATCGTTGTGTCTGAAGCGGGAGCTTCGGTGTACTCCGCATCGGAATTGGCGGCGAAAGAGTTTCCAGACTTGGATGTGTCGATTCGCGGCGCAGTGTCGATTGCGCGACGCTTGCAAGACCCATTGGCCGAGTTGGTGAAGATTGATCCGAAAGCCATTGGTGTGGGGCAGTATCAGCACGATGTGAACCAAAACGAGTTGGCGCGGATGCTTGATGCGGTAGTCGAGGATTGCGTTAATGCGGTGGGCGTCGATGTAAATATCGCGTCTGCGGCCTTGTTGGCAAGGGTATCGGGCTTAAGCCAAACGATGGCAATGAATGTGGTTACATACCGCGACACTCATGGCGCGTTTGCCAATCGAAAGTCGATACTCAAAGTGCCACGTTTAGGTGATAAAGCTTTTCAGCTGGCGGCGGGATTTTTGCGAATTAGTCAGGGTGATAATCCACTGGATGCTTCGGCGGTGCATCCAGAAGCTTACCCAGTGGTCGAAAAAATCATCGTCAAACTCAATAAAAATATCCGCAACATCATTGGCGATAAAGCGCTGTTGCAGCAACTCAATCCGGCTGATTTGGTCGACAGCCAATTTGGTTTGCCGACGGTCAAAGATATTTTGGCTGAACTCGAAAAACCCGGCCGCGATCCGCGTCCTGAGTTTAAAACGGCGACGTTTGCTGATGGCGTGGAAGATATCAAAGATTTGTGCGTCGATATGGTGCTCGAAGGTGTCGTGAGCAATGTGACGAATTTTGGTGCTTTTGTGGATATTGGCGTGCATCAGGATGGTTTGGTTCATATTTCGTGCATGGCGGCGCGTTTTGTCAAAGATCCACGTGAAGTCGTCAAAGCCGGCGATGTGGTAAAGGTGAAAGTGACCGAAATCGATGTGCCGCGCAAACGGATTGCGTTAACGATGCGCTTGAATGAAGTTGCGCGGGAGCAAGTGCAAAGTGTCAGTGCTCAGCCGATGTCGCAGCGTGAGCGAAAAATCGTGGCGCAGCCTGAAGTTAAATTGGGCGCGATGGCGGATCAATTAGCGGCACTAAAATTAAAGCGTTAAAATGATGATAATAAAAAAGCCAATCGAATTGATTGGCTTTTTTATTGCTTAAAATAAATTATTACTTATTTTTTAAATGGAATGGATGATTCATTAAATTTTTTTGGTGCAAGCCACATAGGGCTGCAACTAAGCCAGTAGCTGTTTGAGTACTGTTTTTTTGTGATGTATTATTGGTCGCTAATTGCTGAAGCGATTGCTTGACCGATGTGGTGGTATAAATAGGCATGATCATCAATCTTAAATTGTCTCAGTAATTATCGACGCTTTAGTTATTTACTTTAATGTGAAACGCATAAAATCTTGATGTGCATGGTTTTTTTGCGGCATAGGGAGCGGTTTTTTAGGGTGATTTTTAGATGATACTGGTTGTTTAAGTGCTTAGAGGCGGCTTGCACGCTAAGCCAACCATACTGGGATAGTCGGTGATTAGACCATCTATACCAAATTCGCTACACCATTGATGCTCATTTTGATTCGCTGCTCCATATACGTAGTGCGAAAATCCGAGCTGCCGCGTTTCTAATAAAAAGTCAGGGTCCAGAATATCAAAATCCCATACTAAGGTGCGCAAGCGTGGATTGTGAATTGTACCTTCTAGCAGGGTATTGACTGAAAGTGGTCGATGGGAAAGCAGTAGTGCGCAATACACATCTAGGGTATTAGCTGCTTCAAAGACTAGCGGATGACAAAATGAAGATAGCAAAATCGGTGTTTTATGTTGAACACTAGATATGTAAGCCATCACGCTGGGCATACACGCAGGTGTTTTTAGCTCGACATTCCAAAAAGCAGCCGGAAATGCCTCTAATGCTTCACTCAAGGTCGGTACGATATAGCCTGCTTGATGCGATAATTCTCTACGTGTTAAGCCCGCTACCGCTTGCCCTGTTGGGCTGAGTCTATCGTGGTACAAAATGGCTTCACCATCAGCGGAAAGTCTCACGTCTGTTTCAAGCCCCTCAAATCCAACACTGAGGGCGGCAGCAAACGCTGCAATCGTGTTTTCTGGATGTTGGCTGGATAAGCCACGATGAGAAAGTAAGCGCATGGCATTGCCTCAAATTTATAGAATGACGATTAATTGTAGGATGAAAAAATGACGAGATCGAAACGTTTGCGACTTATAAAATTTGTTTTGTTCGCTTTGCCATGCTTTTTAATATCAACTCAAGCGATTGCTGAGCGACCACGCATTGGCTTGGTTTTAGGTGGTGGCGGTGCGCGTGGTTTTGCTCATGTGGGCGTACTCAAAGTCTTGGAAGAGAATCGTATTCCAATCGATTGTGTCGTGGGTACTAGTATTGGCTCCTTGGTGGGGGCGGCCTATGCGACAGGACGAACGCCTGCCGAAATGGAAGAACGCATTCAAAAAGCGGACTGGGATGATTTGTTAAGCACATCTTTGCCAAGGCAAAGCAATACATTTAGGCAAAAACAAGATTCACGTTATTCGCTCTTGGTTGAACTTGGCTTGAGTGATACAGGGGAGCTAAAACTGCCCGACTCAGCCATCAGCACGCAAAAAATTGGGTTTTTCCTTCGTGAACTCACATTTGCTGGCACCGTGGCTAATTTTGATCAATTAGGCATTCCTTATCGCGCCATTGCCACTGATTTTGAAACTGGCGAGATGGTGGTGCAAAAAGACGGTGATCTCGTTACGGCGATGCGTGCCAGTATGTCTGTTCCTGGTGTTTTTCCTGTGGTTGAGGCAGGAGGGCGCTATTTAGTGGATGGCGGCTTAGTTCGTAATTTACCTATTGATGTAGCCCGCGATACTTGCGCTGATGTGGTGATTGCGATTGACGTTGGTTCTGCGCCGCTTAAAGCCCCCCAAATTCGAAATATCTTTTCAGTTGCCGATCAATACACTCGCTTGATGATGATTCAAAACGTTCAGCCGCAATTAGCCAGTTTGACTAAAAAAGATGTTTTGATTTCACCTGAATTTGGCGATTTATCATCAGCGGACTTTGCGAAAGGCGCTGAATTGATTCAAATTGGTACCACGGCGGCATTGAATGCTTTGCCGCAATTAAGTCAATTCTCCGTGTCCGACGAAGAATATGGCAAATGGCTTGAGCGCCGCACAACAATGCGTTTGCAACCTAAGCAGGTGAGAGAGGTCGCTGTTGATCGCGGCAATGTCGTCAATCCTGAGGTTCTCAAGAAAGTGCTCGATATTCAAATTGATGAGCCATTAAATTCAACAGAGTTTCATGATAACTTATTGGATGTCTATGCTCGTGGCGATCACAGTCAGATTAGCTATGATTTAGGCTTGGGCACTAATGGAGATCTGCTATCTATTTTACCGATCGAGAAAAGTTGGGGCCCCAACTATCTGCGTTTTGGTCTAAGTTTTGCAACTGATTTTACGAGCTCGCATCCTTGGAATATTAGCGCACAATATCGTCGAACTTGGATTAATGATTTAGGTGCAGAATGGAAAACTATGTTGCAAATGGGAAGCTCTGCCAGCGTGAGCACAGAGTTTTATCAGCCTTTAAAGATTGACGAGTCAATTTTTATATCGACGTACTACCAGTATTTTAGAGGTCCTTTGTCGTTATGGCTTGAGGATGAAAATATCGCTGAATATACTTACAATAAATCATCGTTTGGAATTGATTTTGGATCAGTTATTTCAAATAGTGCCGAGTTAAGAGTCGGGCCTGTATTTAATAACTACTCAGGTAATCGAGCTATTGGTCAAGTTGAGTTGCCAGACTTTACAAGTCATGACTATGGTATTCGTTTCAATTTATTTTATGATAATTTAGATAATTTCTTCTTCCCTAAAAATGGTATTTCATTAAATGCATATGGTTATTATGCTTTAGGCGTGGGCAACCAAATGGAAGACTATGGAGTTTATGGCGTTGTGTATCGACATGCCATTTCTGTTGGTAAGGATTCGGTGGTTTTCAAACTAAAAGCACAGGATACTTATAATACGCCGCCTTTATTCTCTGATGTGAAATGGCTAGGCGGTTTCCTTAATTTGTCGAGTTACAATTATCAGCAAATGGTTGGTGATAAGTTTATTTTTGGTTCTGCGCAATATCTTAAATCAATTGGCTTATTGTCAGGCAGTTATATTGGTACTGCGCTGGAGTTTGGCCGTGTTTATGATCAACTGACTTCAGGTGTTGATGATGGCTGGCATTACTCTGGCACTGTTTATTTGGCCTACGACAGCTATTTAGGTCCTTTATATTTAGGCGCTGCCTATGGCGATAATCGTCAGGCTCGTTTTTATATGATGTTGGGTAAGCAATTCTAAGCGGGGGCGAATATTTTCATCTCTATCGTGGCTTGGTGGCGTGATTTAACACGCCATTGGCGAGTGGATTGCGCTGCGGCTTTGTCGGTCGCCGTGTTGTCTATCCCTGCTGTGATTGCTTATGCCGAATTGATCGGTTTGCCTGCGCATGCTGGATTGCTGGCCGCGATTGCAGGGATGCTGGCCTATGGCTTAATGAGGGCATCCAAGCAAGTGATTGTTGGCCCAGATGCCGCCATCGCCTTGTTGATCGCTGGTGGACTTGCGCCATTGGCGGGGGGTAATGTTGTCGAGGCATTGGCTCTAGCTGCTTTGCTGGCAATACTAGTTGGTCTGGTGATGGTGTTGGCGGCAGTGGCTCGATTGGGCGTTTTGGCTGAATTCTTGTCAAAGCCGGTGCTGGTTGGTTTTTTGCAGGGTGCATCGGTGATTTTGATCGGCACGCAAATCGGGAAAATGTTTGGGATTAAGCTCACTGAAGAGAGCTTTCCGCCGCGAATGCTGGAATTAATCCTGCAGCTCGGCCAAACGCATTGGCCCACATTGGCGTTGGGCGTGTTGTTTTTACTGTTGTATGCCGCTTTAAATCGCTGGCGACCACAGTGTCCGATTACTGTTATTTTGTTTGCTCTGATCATTGTGGTTGATTTCTTCGTTGATTTGCCGCGTTTTGGCATTATCATGGTCGGCGCGCCCAGTGCCGATGCATTAGTATCTCATTGGCCCGCTTTTAGTCTGTCAGCCATTGCTGCGCTATTGCCAACTGCCGTCGGTATTACGATGTTAGCAATGCCAGAAGGGATTTTATTAGCGCGTGCTTTTGCACAGCGTCATGGTGAGCAAGTTGATGCCAATCGCGAAATTTTGGCGCTGGGTGCAGCTAATATTGCGGCGGGTTTTGCCGGTGGCTTTGCGATTGGCGCCAGTCAGTCCAGAACGACAATCAATGATGCTTCTGGTGCACAAGGCCCACTGGCCGGCTTATTGGCGGCGCTGCTTTTATTGTTATTCCTGTTTGTTCTTTCCGATTTGCTCAATCATTTACCCGTCGTTATTGTTGCCGCCTTGTTGATTCGAGCGGGCGCGCAATTGATCGACTTGCCCGCTTTGCGCGATTTGTGGCGTTTAGATGCTTTGTCGGGGTGGTTTGCGATTGCGACTGCGGTTGGCGTGGTACTCGTTGGGGTATTGCCAGGTATTTTGCTGGGTATCTTACTGTCTCTACTGCATTTGATTCGGATGTTTTCCAATCCCGCTGATGCCATATTGCGACAAACAAGGACTGGGTATCATGATGTGGGCCATGATAAAAAAAGCCTGCAGGACTATACGCATGAAGATGTGTTGGTCTATCGTTTTTATGCCCCATTGATGTTTGTGAATGCCAGCTACTTTGTGACTCGAATTCGCGATTTGGTGCAGGATTGTCCGAATTTGAAATGTTTAATTATTGATGCGCAAGCGATGGTGAAATTAGATGTCAGTGCGGCTGAGCAGTTGCGGGCCTTGATGACCGAACTTGAGTGGCAGCGCATCAGTATCAAGTGGGCGCGTTGTAATCGGCCGCTGCGGCATGATTTAGCGCGCTTTGGCATTACCGCGATGATGGGCGAAGAAGCAATCTATACCCATTTAGATGATGCTGTTGCTTCTTACCATTGGCGAAGTGCTGCGCATTTAGGTGGCGATGAAGATGACGCAGCTTGAAAAACGATAATTAAGTCGCATCTGTTAATGGCTTTGCAGCTTATGCACTGTCGACACAGAGAATTGAAGCCCCATGAAATTTATCGATCGTTTGCTCGGCCGTAACGCCGCAGCCCCTAGCCAAGGAAATTCCGCCGTGAGTGAATCCCAACTCGATGCCCATCTTGAACGAATCCGCCAAACACTTGCGACACTCATTGATCCAGATACGGGCAAAGATTATATCGCCGCTAAATGCGTGAAAAATCTGCAATGGCAGGATGGCGCGGTGAGCTTGGATTTAGTCTTGGGTTATCCAGCGCAAAGCCAATTTGCTGCACGCCAGAGTCAGGTCGTGACGGCATTGGCTGCGCTAGAAGGGGTTGATGCAGTACAGGTTAAGGTGAGCAGCCAAATCACGGCGCATGCCGTTGCACGTGGCTTGCCATTGCAAAGTGGCATTAAAAACATCATCTCAGTGGCTTCGGGTAAAGGTGGCGTGGGCAAGTCGACGACTTCGGTCAATCTCGCTTTGGCCTTGGCGGCTGAGGGCGCGCGAGTAGGTTTGCTGGATGCTGATATCTACGGCCCAAGCTTGCCAACGATGATGGGGGTGGCTGAGCAGCACCCAGAAACGACAGAAAATAAATACATCAAACCGATTGAACACTACGGTGTACAAGTGATGTCGATTGGCTTCTTGATCGACCCTGAGCAGCCGATGGTGTGGCGTGGCCCGATGGTGACGCAGGCATTGACGCAGCTTTTGAACGATACGCGTTGGGATAATTTGGATTATCTCGTCATCGATTTGCCGCCAGGCACCGGTGATATTCAGTTGACCTTATCGCAAAAAGTACCGGTCACGGGCGCAGTGATTGTGACAACGCCACAAGACATCGCACTGCTTGATGCTCGTAAAGGCTTAAAAATGTTTGAAAAAGTCGGCGTGCCAATTTTGGGTATTGTCGAAAATATGAGTATGCATATCTGCAGCAATTGCGGCCATATGGAAGCAATTTTTGGCGAGGGTGGCGGTGAAAAAATGGGGCAAGAATACGGCACGGAATTGCTGGGTAAATTGCCTTTGGATTTGTCGATTCGTCTAAATGCCGATTCTGGCAAACCCACTGTAGCCAATGATCCAGATGGTGAAATCGCAGGCTTGTACAAAGCGATCGCCCGTAAGGTTGCCGTCAAAATCGCTGCAAAATCACAAGATTTCTCGAGTAAATTTCCGAAAATCGTTATTCAAAATACTTAACTGCAGTGCGACTTACCCACATCAAATTAGCGGGCTTTAAATCCTTCGTCGACCCGACAACCATTCCCGTGCCTGGTAATTTAGTGGCGGTTTGCGGTCCGAATGGTTGCGGCAAGTCGAATGTGATTGATGCTGTGCGCTGGGTGTTGGGTGAGTCGTCGGCCAAGCAATTGCGCGGCGAGTCGATGCAGGATGTGATTTTTAATGGCTCGACCACACGCAAAGCGGTGAGCCGTGCTGCGGTTGAATTGGTGTTTGATAATCACGCCGGTTTGGCCGCAGGTGCTTGGAGTAGTTACGCCGAAATCAGCATCAAGCGCGTGCTGACTCGGCAGGGTGATTCATCCTATTTCATCAATAATCAGGCGGTTCGCCGTCGCGATATTACTGATTTATTCTTGGGAACAGGGGTCGGTAAATCGGGCTATGCGATCATTGAGCAAGGCATGATTAGCCGGATTATCGAAGCAAAACCCGAAGAACTGCGGCATTTTTTGGAGGAAGCCGCAGGCGTTTCCAAATACAAAGAGCGCCGCCGCGAGACTGAACATCGTATCGCCGATACCCGCGATAACCTCTCACGCGTGGCTGATATTCAGCTTGAGTTGCAAGGCCAAATTGATCGCCTCAGTAGTCAGGCGGGTGTTGCGCAGCACTATCAAGCTTTGCAAAATCAAATTACTGAAAAAGAGCAACTCTTAGCGCTGCAGCGCAAACTTGATGCCAGTAAAGACGCCGAAGCAGCTAAATTAAGTCTTTTGCAGGCACAAACAGCGCTCGATGCCGCTTTAGCGGGCGTGCGTGAGTCAGAGGCGCAGTTAGAAGTGTTGCGCGAAACGCATTTTGTGGCCAGCGATGCACTGCATGCTGCGCAAGGCGAGTTGTATGCCGCCAATGCTGAAGTGGCCAAGATGGAGCAAACGCTGCTGCATCTGAAGCAAAGTCGTGAGCGATTGTCGGCGCAAATTAATCAGTGCGAGCAAGACGGTGCGAAGCTTGCTGCGGCGAAAGCTCAGATTGCGGCTGATTTAGATTTGTCTACCGCGCAATTGGATGATTTAAGTTTTGCACTAGAAGAAGCCAATCTTAAAGTTGAAGAAGCCAGTTTAGCGCTGCCCGATCAAGAGCAAGCCATGCTCGCCGCCGAAGCCGTGTGGCAGGCGCTGCGTGATCGACTTAATGAAGCAAGTAATCAACAAAAATTACTTGAGCAACAAATGCAATTTGCAACTCGTAATCGGCAATCTTTGTCGCATCGCCAAGCTCAACTCGCCGCTGAGTTACAGCGACTTGCTCCGGCCGCGCAAGAAAATGACTTGGCCGAGCAAATCGCGGATGCGCAATATGAACTGGCCGAGCTTGAATTGCAGTACGAGGATTGCTCTGGTCAGTTGTTGGACTCAAAACAAAGTCGCGAAACTGCCAGGCAAACCCAGCAGCTGCTACAGAACGAACTGGTGCAACTTGATGCGCGCGAAGCTGCTTTGCTGGGCGTGTTGTCTGAAAAAGAAAATCCTGAAGAATTGCAAGCTTGGTTACGTGCCGAAGGCTTGTGCGATATACCAAGATTGATTGACGGTATACGCGTTGAAGCAGGGTGGGAACTAGCGGTGGAGGCAATACTAGGGCAGCGATTGCAGGGTTTTCTTGCTAGTTCGCCTCAGTCAATTCCGCCGAGTCAGGTTTTTACCGCCAATGGCTTGAGCACAATCGGTGATGTTGCCGCAAAAATGCCTGCCAATAGCCTGCTGGAAAAAATCAGTCGGAGTAGCCCCGAGTTGCTGCAGGGGCTAGCGGGACTGCTTGCCTCTGTTGTGTGTGTTGACGATGTGGCTCAGTTGTTATCGATGCAGGCGCAACTGGCCGAGGGTTTGTGCTTGGTCACCCAGCAAGGGCATATTGCGACTCGGCACACGGTGTTTTTCTTTGCTGCGCAAAGTAATGAGAGCGGTCGTTTGGCGCGGCAAGCTGAGTTGCGCAATGTACAAAGTCAATTAGCATCATTGCGACCACGCTCTGCCATCGCGCAGGCTGAATTGCTTGAGATCGAGTCACAACATACTGCAGTTCAACAGCGTTTACAGACCATTCAAGATCAATTGCAGCACAGAAAACAAACTTTACAGCAACTCGAAAATCAATCGCTGCGCCAGCAAGATATGGCACAGCAATCGGCCCTGCGCCATGTAGCAATCAGCGCCGAGTTGGCAGAGATCGAGCAGCAAAATTCTGAAGAGACGCTATTACTTGAGCAGCTAACACTGCAATTGGCTGATGTGCAACAGAGTGCTTCTGCCTTGCAAGCAGAAGAGCGAGAAACACGCACCGCGCGCGAGGGTTTGCAGCAATCGCAAAGCCTGCATAGCTTGCAAGTACGAGAAATGGAGCGGGCCGCGCAAGCAGCGGCGTTTGCTTTGCAAAGCAATGAGCAAAAAATTCGCAGTTTGCAGCAGCGCCAACAAGAAAATCTAGGGCTGTTAAGCCAGCAAAGCGAGCGCATGGCGCTGCTGATGCAGGAGCGCGAGTTTTTGGTTGAGCCTGAATTTGACGAGCAATTTCAAGCTGCGATTGGCACACGCGCTGAAAAAGAGCGATTGCTCGCTGCGGCTCGCGATGCGCTTAATCAATTTACTCAAGCCTTGCGTGAGCAAGAAACCAGCAAGCAGGCTGCTGAGCAGGGTTTAGATGCGCAACGCGAAGCGGTTAACCAAATGCGTCTCTTAGAACAAGAAGCAAGGCTGAATTTAGAGCGATTTACTGCTGAGTTGCTAGAAATGGCGGTCAATGAGGCGGAATTATTACCATTATTGGGTCGCAGTGTAAAAACGCTAGCGGCAGAAATTGCACGCTTGAATCAGCAGCTAACTAGTTTAGGGCCTGTGAATTTGGCGGCGATGCAAGAGCTCACCGCTAGCCAAGAGCGGCAGACCTATTTGACTGCACAGGCGGCAGATTTGGAGCAAGCAATGGCGACGTTGGCCAGTGCGATTGCGCGGATAGATAAAGAAACGCGGCACTTATTGCAATCAACATACGACACAGTGAATGCCAATTTGCAGGAATTGTTTCCAGCCCTATTTGGTGGTGGACATGCGGAGTTGATTTTAACGGGCGACGAGATTTTGGATGCTGGCATGAGTATCATGGCGCAGCCGCCCGGTAAGAAAAATGCAACCATTCACCTCTTGTCAGGCGGCGAAAAAGCACTGACAGCATTAAGTCTGGTATTCTCTCTCTTTAAGCTCAACCCTGCGCCGTTTTGTCTGTTGGATGAGGTCGATGCGCCGCTCGATGATGCCAATACGCTGCGTTTTTGTGAATTAGTGAAGAAAATGGCGCAATACACGCAATTTTTGTACATTAGCCACAACAAATTGACGATGGAAATGGCACAGCAATTGGTCGGGGTCACGATGCAAGAACAAGGTGTATCGCGGATTGTTGCTGTGGATATTGAGCAAGCGCTGAAAATGCGCGAGCCTGAATTGATTTAAGGTGCTTTGCTTTTAGATAAGTAATGGTACAAAAGTTTTCACGCAAGGCGTAGCAACGAAGTGTGGGAACTTTTGGCTTACTTCTTTGGCACGGTGCAAAATATAATTAACGCGTAATTGATTACGCTTTTGTTGAGACATAGATAAAACAATGACTGAGCTGCAGATTTATTCCTTAGTCGGAGCCGGTGGCTTTGTGGCTGCTGTGTATGGATTCAATTGGTGGCAAGAGTACCGCTATCGCAAGCAAGCCAACAAAGCCTTTGCCCGCAATCAACCCGATGCCTTGCTCAATACCCCTAAAAACATGGTGCGCAAAGGCGATGGTCAGCGCTTAGAGCCAATTTTGGAGCCGGCGGCAGCTCCTGAAAGTGCCGCGCAGTACGATGAAGCGCGCCTTGATCGTGCCGAGTATGATGTACCGGAACTCAGTGACGCGCATTTGCAGGCTGCGCAACACAGTCAACTCAATGATGATATGCCGGACGACATGCCAGATATGCCGTCAGTCTATCGCTCGACGTATACCCCTAAGATCATTGAAGATACTGAGCCAGCGTTCGATACTGAGCCAGAGTATGTCGCTGTGGCCGAACAAGCTGCGATTGAGCCTGCTTTCAAGTCGGCACCTGTGCAAGCTGATGTGAATGACGAAGTTGTACTCGCTGGTAGTTTGCTTGATCCTTCTTTGGATTTTATCGCCGAATTGCATGCACCTGAACCGATTTCTGCGGCGGATATCCCACCGTTTCCTGCGACAAAACGGATGCAGGTTTTAGGTTTAAACCAAAACAGGCAGTGGGAAATGCTCAATAGCACCACGCGTGGTCGCTTTAAAGAGCTGCGGATTGGCCTGCAAATGGCCGACCGCCAAGGTGCTTTAACCCCAGAAAACTTAAATGCATTCTGCATGGGCGTGCAGCAGTTTAGTGATGATTTAGATGCATCGGTCACTTTCCCGCAAAAATCAGCCAAGCTCAATTTGGCCAAAGAGTTGGACGAATTCTGTGCCTCGGTTGATGTGCTGATTGGTTTGAATATTCCAGCTGGTGCGCGACCATTGCCGATGGAAAAAGTGCGTGTACTGGCCGAGCAAGCCGGTATGGTGCGTCATCATGCTGATGGCACATTCCAATATCGCAGCGATTCAGGTAAAACGCTCTTTGTGCTTGCCAATCAAGATCAAAGCCCGTTGATGTCGACTTCACAAGGTTTGACCTTGCTATTTGATGTGCCACGAGTGGCCGGTGGCTTGGCGGTGTTTGATTATTTGGCTGATTTTGCGCAAAACTTAGCCACGGCGCTGCATTGCGAGTTGGTGGACGACAACTATAAGCCACTCAATGCCGCCAGTTTGGCCAATATTCGTAAACAGCTTGCAGGGCTGTATGCCGATATGGACGATCGCGGTATCGCGCCAGGCTCGGTAGCTGCGCTACGCTTATTTGCTTAAGTGATTCAATTGCATCATTAGAAACACGCAGCGCCGCTCATCAGAAGCGGCGTTTGTTACTGGAAGAATAAAATGTCAGATTTAAGCTCTCGCGCAGAAACGTTGCGCCGCACGTTGAGTCGTTATGCGCATGAATACTATGTGCTCGATGCGCCTAGCGTACCCGATGCGGAATACGATCGATTATTCCAAGAATTGCAGGCGCTCGAATTGGCGCAGCCTGAACTACGCACTGCCGATTCGCCGACTTTGCGTGTCGGTGGCCAGCCTTTGCCACAGTTTGAGCCTGTCACGCATGTGATTCCGATGTTGTCGATTCGCACTGAAACCGATGTGAGCGAGCAGGGCGCTTTGGCGTTTGACGCTAGCGTGCGTAAAGAGTTGGGCTTAAGCCCAAGTGATCCAGCGATTGAATATGCGGCAGAATTGAAGTTTGATGGTTTGGCGATCAGCTTGCGCTACGAAGACGGCGTGTTGGTTCAAGCGGCAACGCGCGGCGATGGTGCGACGGGCGAGGATGTGACGCAAAATATTCGCACGATAAAGCAAGTCCCATTGCGACTTCGTACAGGGAGTTGGGATCGGGGAGTGGGGAGTGGGGAAGAGTTTGCTCCTTACGCCTCGCACCTCACACCTCACATTCCTCGCGTCCTCGAAGTGCGCGGTGAGGTGTATATGCGCCGCGATGATTTTGAGGCGCTGAATGCTCGGCAGTGTGAGCTGGGCGATAAAGCCTTTGTTAATCCACGCAATACTGCGGCGGGTGCGGTGCGGCAGCTTGATCCCAAAATCGTCGCCGAGCGTCCATTGTCATTCTATGCATATGGCCTTGGAGCCATTGAAGATTCGGAGCTGCAGCCCGATACCCATAGCGGAATTTTGGATATTTTGGCTCAGTTTGGGTTTCCGGTTTGCGATATTCGAGAAGTGGTGAGCGGCGGTATGGGTTTAGTTGCTTATCATGCTCGAGTGGCGGCGCTACGCGATGAGTTGCCGTTTGATATTGATGGTGTGGTTTATAAAGTGAATCGCCTTGATTTACAAAGTGAGCTGGGCTTTCGCACCCGCGAGCCGCGCTGGGCTGTCGCGCACAAATATCCAGCACAAGAGGCTTTAACCGTTGTTGAGGCGATTGATATTCAAGTTGGCCGAACTGGCGCTTTAACGCCCGTCGCACGCCTTGCGCCGGTGTTTGTTGGTGGCGTGACGGTGACCAATGCGACTTTGCACAATCAAGATGAAATTGCGCGTAAAGACATTCGGATTGGCGATACGGTTATTGTGCGCCGTGCGGGTGATGTGATTCCAGAGGTGGTGTCGGTGGTGTTGGAAAAGCGCCCGATGCTCGAAGTATCGGGTGCTGATCTATTTGATATAAGACGTACTGAGCAATACCCTTCTTACCGCCTGCCCGAGCAATGTCCTGTCTGCGGCTCGCACGCAGTGCGTGAAGTGGGTGAGGCTGTTACACGGTGTACTGGCGGGTTGATTTGCGCTGCGCAACGTAAAGAAGCGGTGCGCCATTTTGCCTCGCGCCGCATGATGGATATTGATGGCTTGGGCGAGCGCTATATCGACAATTTGGTCGATCTTGGCTATGTGAAGAGTCTGGCCGATCTGTATCGTTTGACCTTGGATGATTTTCTTGCAATGAAACGCCGCGCTGATGAACGCGATGGCATAACGCCGGAAAGTGCCAAAGCGGGTCAAGTGACGACCAAATGGGCAGAAAATCTGCTGGCTGGGATTGAAGCAAGTAAACAGCCGCCCTTGGCGCGATTCATATTCGCGCTCGGTATTCGGCATGTGGGCGAATCCACCGCGAAAACCTTGGCTGATTGGCTCGGTAGCTTAGAGCGAATCCGCCACGCGCCCGCACCGCTATTGCGTTTATTGCCCGATATTGGCAGCACGGTGGCGAACTCATTGCCTGAATTCTTGGCTGAACCCCACAATCAGCAAGTGATTGATGACTTTTTGGCCTTGGGTGTGGAGCCTCAAGGCGAGCATGCGCCCAATCCTGCCTTGCGTGAGAAATTGACGTTGAGTGCCTTGTTGGCAGCGTTAGAAACCCCAAAACTCAGCGCCGCACGATGTAATGCTTTGGCCACCTCGATCAGTAGCTTGGCCGAATTATCTTCATTTAGCCTTGGGCGTTTGCAAGATGCAGGTCTTCCCAAAGACATCGCGCAATCGTTTTTTGATTGGCTGACCACGCCCGCGGCAGAGGTCTTGTTGCAGCTTGATACGTTGCGCACTGATTTGCTGACCGCTTTACCCGCCGCAGACGCCGTATCGCAGGGCGTGTTGAGTGGGAAAACGCTAGTGTTGACGGGAACATTGCCAATATTGAGTAGAGACGGCGCCAAAGCGATGATCGAAGCCGCTGGCGGCAAAGTTTCTGGCAGCGTATCGAAAAAAACCGATTTTGTGGTTGCGGGCGAGGCGGCAGGATCGAAATTGCAAAAAGCTGAAGAGCTGGGCGTGAAGATTTTGAGTGAAGAAGATCTAATTCAATTACTGGGTTGATGGGTATTGCTCTGTATTTATTGTTTGTTATGATCTGCATGGATATACCTTGTTATTGGCGGCTTTGTTCAGATTACGTGTTGATCATTTTAAGTGCCTGCGGCACGGTGTTTTACAGTCGCAAAAGAAGGCGACCCATATATCTTCACCGACTTCGTCGGCTTGATATGAGGGGTTTTAAAACCCCCAGATCGACGATCGAGAAACAATATCAACACCTAATCTGAACATGGCCTTATTAGCTCTGTTCAGATTTAGTGTTGATATGCTTGAGAATGAGCTGAACTAGCTCCTTCACCATGGGCGGCATGTTTATCTGCACAAGTTCAAAGCCATTCATTTAGGTCGTCATACCGGCGTAGGCCGGTATCCAGAGCGTAGGTAAAATCACCATTGCAGCTGGATTCCGGCATACGCCGGAATGACGAATTGATGATTTTTTGTGCTCTACAAAGTTGTGTAGATACTTATGCCTTGATGGGAGGGCTAGGGTGAAATGTTAATTGTTCGTCAAAGCAATCATTGCCACCCCCATTCCAACCCCGTCAAGAGGGGAAGTTGTGATGCTTTGATGGTTGGCTCGTTTAAAATAATGAACATTGTTTCAATAAAATTAATCATTGACTTTGCTGTTTAAATGATTAAACATAACGCCATGCGTAAGTCAGAAGCCCTACAAATCTTTGGTTCACAAACCCGCCTTGCGGACGCCCTCGGCCTTGGCCGCTCGGCCGTGTCGCAATGGTCGGAAGAATTGAGCCTGAAGCAATCCGATCAAGTTCTGGGTGCTGCACTGCGCCTTGGCCTACTCACCCACAGTCAAACTCAATCAGGAAATCCCATGCAAAAAATTCGCAAAGCCGTTTTCCCCGTTGCCGGTATGGGGACGCGTTTCTTGCCTGCTACCAAGGCTAGCCCAAAAGAAATGATGTCGATTGTCGACAAGCCGTTGATCCAATACGCGGTGGAAGAGGCGCTGGCTGCAGGCATCACCGAGATGATTTTTATCACCGGCCGTCACAAACGCAGTATCGAAGACCATTTTGATAAAGCGGGTGAGTTGGAAGCGGATTTGGAAGCAAAACAAAAAACCAAATTGCTAGAAATTTTGCGTGGCATTATTCCTAAATCAGTAACGTGTATTTATATCCGCCAGCCAGAAGCCTTGGGTTTGGGCCATGCGGTGCTGTGCGCTAAACCAGTCGTGGGCGACGAGCCTTTTGCGGTTATTTTGGCCGATGACTTAATCGACGGTAATGGCGTATCTGAAATGAAACGCATGGTGGACGTGTTTGATGACACGCACTGCTCGGTGCTTGGAGTAGAAGAAGTGGCTGTAGAGGAAACAGGCAGCTACGGAATCGTTGAAGTCGCTGAAAACGCGGGTCGCTTGCGGATTAACAATATCGTCGAAAAACCAAAACCTGAAGAAGCACCATCAAATTTAGCCGTTGTAGGTCGCTACATCTTAACGCCACGTATCTTCCATCACCTGCAGCACGTACAGCCAGGCAAAGGCGGCGAAATTCAGCTCACCGACGGCATTTTCGCGCTCATGCAAGAGCAGCATATTCTTGCGCATAAGCTGCAAGGTACTCGTTACGACTGCGGTAGCAAGATTGGTTTCTTGAAAGCGACGGTTGAGTTGGGCATGAAACACCACGAAGTGGGCGCGGAATTCTCAGTCTACTTGAAAGAATTTTGCCAAAATAAATAAATCTGTTGATTGAATAAAGAGGTTGGAATGAAACAGAAGGGCGCTGCCACTGGTAGCGCCTTTTTTGTTCCTAGTTATATTTCTGCTTCACGCCCAGCACTCATGAGGCATGATGGCATTAACGGACACCTTCAATCCTGTAAAATTGGAGTTTGGAGGTAGTTCATGAGCAAGATCCCAAGAGCACGCTATACACCCGAGTTTCGCGCTGAAGCGGTTAAATTGGTTTTAGAAAAAAACAT
>CAUOZE010000033.1:0-33725 GCA_963508915.1 uncultured Deefgea sp. | reverse complement strand
CGCGAGAATTGTGCTTAGCAAAAAGGGGAAAGTGAGTTTACGATAACTAGTGAAGGCGGAGGGATTAAATAGGCAATCTTGAAGCAACTCACTAGAATGCATGAGAGTGTACACATTACGCAGGGAGACAGTAAGTGTTCTTAATCATATAGTAATTAATAATAAAAGAGTTATGTTTGTTTCTGCATCATGCCGGATTGAGATTGAAAAAACAAGCAGCGCTTAAGTTGATACGATTGGATACAGCCCTAGATAGTCTGCGCGAATTGCCTTGGTTTAAAGACGTACTCTCTAGCACAATAAAACGATAATGTTCAGATTTGGTGTTGATCATGTTTCGTGCTCGTCGAGCTGAGGCTTTAAAACCCCTCATATCAAGCCGACGAAGTCGGTGCAGATATATGGGTCGCCTTCTTTTGCTTACTTTTCTTGGCGAAGCAAGAAAAGTAAGTCCCCATCGCGGATTGCGATGGTAAAACACTGTGCCGCAGGCACTTAAAACCATCAACACGTAATCTGAACATGACCATCAAAACTGGTGCAGTCAAACTGCACCAATTACTCTATCACTTGGCTTCTGCCTCAGGAACATTCAACGGTAAACCCGTCGCTTGCGACAAAGCCTGAGCAATCGCTTTGGCTTTTTCGATATTTTCTGCTGTTGCAGAAAAATTGGCGAAGGCAAAGCGTTCGCTGTTTTCATCCGCCCCAGACACCATCACCCACACCGTATCATTGCGAAATAGATTGGGGTCTTGTTCGTAATGAATTTCGCTAAATGCACTCAAAGGCGAGGTTTTTTTCCACAGCACCAGCACACCGAGCAAAACAAATCGCCGCTCGAACAGGCCGTTTTCAAACCGCTGTTCGCTCGGCAAAGCCCAAAACAACACGATGCCGGCCAAAATCGAGTAGTAAAACAGGCCAAAAAAGTGATTTTCAAACTGATCGGACTGAATCAGCGGCAGGCCCCAATAGCCTGCCGCCAGCATCACCAAGCCAGCCGTCCACCACGCCACGGTAAACGCGCCGCGATGGATGACGGTCGTGCGATTGTCGGCCATCAAACGAGTTTCCACTGCACCAACTCCCCGGCGCGAAGTGGTACCACTACGCTATCGGCAAATTGATATTCAGCCGGCACCACCCAGCTTTCTTTGACCAAAGTGACTTTCTCGCTGCTCACTGGCAGATTGTAAAACGCTGGGCCGTTCAAGCTGGCAAAGGCTTCGAGCTGATCGAGCTTGCCGGCCAAATCAAAGACTTCGGTATAGAGTGGCAGCGCAGCGTGGGCGGTATACATGCCGGCGCAACCGCAGCTGGTTTCTTTGGCGCCTTTGGTGTGTGGTGCGCTGTCGGTACCAAGGAAGAATTTCTTGCTGCCACTGGTCACGGCTTCCACCAGGGCTTTACGATGCAATTCACGTTTTAGCACTGGCAAACAATACAAATGCGGGCGAATGCCGCCAACCAGCATCGCATTGCGATTCATCAGTAAGTGATGCGCAGTCACGGTCGCCGCGACATTGGCCGCACTGCCCATCACGAAATCAGCCGCATCTTTGGTGGTGATGTGCTCGAAAACGACTTTTAGATTCGGGAATTTCGCCAACAGCGGCAGCATCACGCGGTCGATAAATACCGCTTCGCGATCAAAAATATCGATGTCGCTATCAACGACTTCACCGTGCACCAAAAATGGCAGACCAATTTCGGCCATTTTCTCAATCGCTGGCAGCACATTATTCACATTGGTACAGCCAGCATCCGAATTGGTCGTCGCGCCCGCTGGGTAAAGTTTTACGCCGTGTACGAAGCCGCTGTTTTTGGCAGCAACGATATCCTCTGGTGTGGTGTTATCAGTGAGGTAAAGCGTCATCAAAGGCTGGAACGACATGCCTGCTGGCAATGCCGCCATAATGCGGTCGCGGTATTCGGCGGCCAAGCTCACATTGGTCACCGGCGGCTTCAAATTCGGCATCACAATCGCGCGGCCAAACTCACGTGCGGTATGCGGCAATACGCTGGCCAAACCCGCGCCATCGCGCAGGTGCAAATGCCAATCATCAGGGCGAGCAATCGTAATTTTTTGAGTCATTTTGAATCCTGTGAGGAGTAAGGGGTGAGGAGTGAGGTGCCGAGCTTCGCTCGTAAGCTATTAGGCGCGAGATAAAAAGTAACGCTTTTACCCCTCACGCCTAACTCCTTACTCCTCACTCCTCACGCTTTTTAATCAAGAATAAAAACTTCGCGTCTTCATTCCATTGTTCAATCAACTCATGCCCAGTTTGGCGGCAAAAGGCGGCGAAATCGGTTGGCGTCGCGGGATCAGTGCACGTGACTTGCAATACTTCGCCGCCCGCCATCGTTGCCAGCGCTTTTTTGGTGCGCAAAATCGGCAAAGGACAATTAAGGCCCGAAAGATCGGTGATGTGTTGTGGGGCGATGCGGGAAGTCATAGCGCAATCCAATCGAGCAAATTGCTATTGTACCAAGCTCGTCAAGTGCTGTTCGTAATTGCGATGCGAAATTAAACCCTCTGCGCCTGAGTAGCGCTAACTCTACACTTGATTTCGGCCATTTTCCTTTGCGCTGTGGAGCAAATCATCGGCCTTAGCGATCAGGTTTTCAACGCAAATTTCGGCGAAATGCTCGGCAATACTTAGCACTCAACATGAGCGTTAATTCTCCTTTTTCAAACTGCATCACTTGCTTGGCAATGAAGGCTTAAATTTGTTCCGCCAAAATGACCTTCGATTGGGGCTGTTGCAGTCGTAGCCATAACGTGCAATATGCACAGCCATAGAAACAAGTTGTTGATCCGTAATTTATTTATCGGTCAAATTAGAATTAATAGGGGTGAGTCGTATTGCTTAAGTTTCGCTTCATTCGAGCATGTTTAAATGCACTCCTCATCTTAATAAACCCTTTGGAGCAAGACCATGAAATTGATTACTTTATTTGCCGTTGCGACGATTGCCGCTTCTTCATTGAGCTTTGCGGGCGCAAAATGTACCGCCCACCCGAAAGCCGAATGGCTTAAGCAATCTGACGCTTTAGCGAAGATCGAAGCGATGGGTTACAAGGTCAAAAAATTCAAAACCTCAGGCGAGTGCTACGAGATTTACGGTCACAATAAAGAAGGTAAAAAAGCCGAAGTTTATTTTGATACTAAAACGCTGGACATTGTTAAATCTGAAATTGGTGATTGATTTTGCAGCGATGTATTGAGCTGCAGCCATTGCTTGAAAAAGCCTACAGCTCAATACATGCAGGAGCCGATTCAATATGAATAAAGTTAAAGTATGGGATCCGATTGTTCGCCTGTTGCATTGGGGCTTAGCCATTGCAGTGCTGGGCAATTTTATTAATGAAGGTGGCGATTTGATTCACCGCTGGGAAGGCTACGCAGCACTAGGCATCGTCATCAGTCGTATCATCTGGGGCTTTGTCGGCAGTACCCATGCGCGCTTTAGCGACTGGTTTCCGACGCCAAGCCGAGTTTTCAATTATGTTCACGCCCAATTGCGCGGCGAGCATCCGCGCTATCTCGGCCACAATCCAGCTGGCGCCGTGATGATGCTGTTTTTATTGCTGATGGTCATGGCCATGGGAACGACCGGCTATATGATGGGAACCGATGCTTTCTTTGGTGAAGAATGGCTGGAGGAGTTACACGAAATCCTTGCCTATACTTTACTCGGTGGCGTGGGTTTGCATGTCGCTGCGGCGATTTTTGAAAGCTGGCGGCATAAAGAAAATCTGCCCGCGGCAATGCTACATGGGTATAAACGCACAGACATCATTTAGCAATCAATTTAGAGTCATACGTAACTAAAACTGGATAGACAAGAATGCGTATTTTGCTGGTCGAAGATGATTTATTACTTGGCGAAGGCATCCAAGATGGGCTGGTTGATGCCGGCTTTGTCGTCGACTGGCTGCATGATGGCGAAGCTGGGCGCTGTGCTCTGCAAACCGAGCACAGCTTTGATTTAGTGGTGCTCGATATTGCCATGCCGCGCCTCACTGGCTTGGAATTACTGGCATGGATTCGCCGTGAGTTGGGCGATTTACCGGTGCTGCTACTCACCGCCAGAGATTCCATCGAAGACCGAATCAAAGGCCTCGATGCTGGGGCTGATGATTATTTAATCAAGCCGTTTGCCTTAGGTGAATTAATTGCCCGCATCCATGCGCTGCTGCGCCGCGCACAGGGCCGCAGTGAAAACAGCCTGACTTGGCACGACATTCAACTCGACCCCCTTCACAAAACAGCCTGCCAGCGCGGCCAAACGCTCGATTTAACCGCGATGGAATTTAAATTACTGCATTTACTGATGGCCAATTATCCGCATTACTTATCACGCGGCCAGTTCGACGAAAAACTCTATGGCTGGCAAGGCGATATTGAGAGCAACACGCTCGACGTGCATCTTTCGCATTTACGCAAAAAACTCGGCCGTGAAGTGATTCGTAATGTGCGCAATTTAGGCTGGCGCTTGGAGTCCGATTGATTAAACGCATTCAACATTGGCTACATCACTCGCTGGTCAGCCGCCTCACTTTACTGGTTTCGCTCGCGACTTTGTGTGCGTGGATTGTCTTTAGTGTCGTTTTACTGCACGAAGCGCGCAAAGAAACGGCGGAAGTACTTGATCGCCAACTCACTGCCTACGCCGATATGTTGTGGCAAAACTTAGGCGATGAAGATGATTTAAAACCAGCACTATATAAAAAGCGGGATAAACACGTGGTGCTGGGTTTTAGTTTGCGCGATCGTGAAGGCGGCGAAGTCATCAGTAGTCTAGCAACGGCTTTTCCGGTGCAACCCGCAGCCAGTCGACACCCTTATTTAATCCAACACCAAGGGCATGCTTGGCAAATCACGGTGCGACAAGACGATGAACGGCAACTCATCGTGGGCGAACCACAGCGCAATCAATTAAAAATTGCTCATGAACTGAGCGAGCATTTAGGCGAAACCGCAATGTGGGCGTTTTTGTTGCTGCTGCCTTTGCTATTGTTGGCCATTCGCCAAGGACTGAAACCGCTCAAATTGGTGACTGCCGAACTCGCCGAACGCGAACCGAACAATCTCAATCCGCTTGAGATTGCGGTACCTTGTGAAATTACGCCGCTGCGTGATCGACTCAACACCTTATTTGCTCAAGTCAATCACACCTTAGCCCGTGAGCGGCGCTTTACTGCAGATGCTGCGCATGAATTACGCACGCCGTTGGCTGGGCTGCGTGTGCAAATTGAGTTGGCGCAAAATAGCCCGCGTGCAGAAATTCGTGAAAAAGCACTCGGCAAAGCGCTAGCCGGCGTGGATCGAACGACACGACTGGTGACTCAACTGCTTGCCCTGTCACGTCTTGAGCATGGCGAACAGCTTGAGTTTGAGGCGATCTCTTTGCCCGACTTAGCCAGAACCGCGCTCATCGAAGCAGATTTATCCATCGATGATGGACATTTTATTGTCGATCAAGCGACTCCAATGCGTGGGCAACCGATTTTATTGGGTTTATTGCTGAGAAATGTACTCGATAATGCAAGACATTACGCGGGAGAAGCCGCAAGCATTCAAATTCAGATCAACGGGGCGCGACTCCGCGTCACTGACGATGGCCCTGGCGTGAGCGAGGCCGATTTAACTCGTCTGGGTGAGCGCTTTTATCGCCCACCAGGTCAAGCACAGCCCGGTGTGGGTCTAGGGCTTTCTATCGTTCGTCGCATCGCCGATCTGCACGGCGCCAAATTACAGTTAAGCAATCTGCCTGAAGGTGGATTTTGTGTTGAAGTGATCTTTAATCTGGACCTCCCATCATGAGTTACGCACCACATACTAATCACCAACATCCAGAAGGTGAGAAACACCCGCATCCGCACGATAGACCGCATGGGCACAATGCCAAGCACGACCATCACAACGACCACAGCCACCACCATCACGACCATGGCGTACCCACCTCACAAAAACGGCTGATTTTTGCGCTGGTAGTTACCTTTGGCTTTGCCTTCATCGAATTGGCTGGCGGGTTTTGGTCTGGTTCATTGGCCTTGATTTCTGATGCGGGTCATATGATGACCGACAGCGCGGCCTTACTGCTGGCGCTGATTGCCAATGTCATTGGTCAGCGCCCCGCGAATGCCGGTAAATCCTATGGTTACGCTCGTGCCGAATTAATTGGCGCGCTGGTTAATAGCCTGACGATGATTGCCTTGGTGGTGTGGATTATCGTCGAGGCCGTACAGCGCCTACTGCACCCAGAGCCCGTTAATGGTATGGGGGTGATGGTGATTGCCGTGATTGGCCTGCTGGTGAATGTGTTTTCCGCTTGGCAGCTATCGCATGATCATGACAACCTCAATAGCCGCGCGGCACTGATCCATGTGCTGGGTGATTTATTGGGCTCGGTCGCGGCGATTGCCGCTGGCGCGGTGATTTATTTCACTGGCTGGATGCCGATTGATCCGATTTTGTCGATTGCTGTTTCGCTACTGATTTTGCGTTCAACTTGGAATTTACTCCGCCAATCCACCCATCTACTGATGGAGGGCGTGCCTGACGGCATTGATCTGATCCAAGTAGGCGAGCGCCTCGCAGCCGTACCTGGCATTGTCGAAGTGCATGATTTACATGTTTGGAGCATTGGCAGCAAGCGCAAAGCCTTGTCTGCTCATTTAATCATTAGTGAACCACTCAACTGGCCTAGCTTGATTTTGCAGCTCAATCAAATGCTAGAAAATGATTACGGCATTGATCATGTGACATTGCAACCGGCGTGGTTGAGTGAACGAGATGGTAAAATCGTACCTATTCACCGTATCGAGCATTGAGCCAGTCGGCAATGCTTGCTACGATGTGCCCACTTTGACTGGATGGAAAATTCTAATGCGCAATATTCTACTGTTGACTGCTTTACTAGCGGGATTCTCACAAGCGGCAGAATATGATGCCCACACGCCTGACGGTATGGGCGCAGACGGCGGCGGATTCAAAGATATTTTTAGCCGCATCAATGCGCCAGCACCAATCCCACAGGAACAAGAGTTTCAATTTCCAACGATTGCCACACTGCAAGCGTGGGCACCGATTCAGTTTTACCAAGAAATGAAGTCTAACAGCTATAAAATTGCGCTCGATAGCCTGAGCTTGGGCAAAGACCAAGTTGTCCGCTATGTCGTTGCGGTAAGCCCAAAGTCTGGCGGCAATCAAAATATTATTTTTGAAGGCATCGACTGCAAGACTAATCAGTACCGCACCTATGGTTGGGGCAATTCGAAGCAAGAATGGACTAAAAATAGTAAAGTCACTTGGAAGTTAATTCAGAAAAATCAGCACAATGCATGGCAGGCCAGCCTTGCCGATTCATTTTGTAGAGTCGGTGAGCCATGGCCTATCGAAACCATCCGTAAAGACTTTAAAGCCGACAAGCAGTCCGGCGACTGTCCAGCTTGCCGCAATAAATAAGAAAAGGCGACTCATTGAGTCGCCTTTTTATTAACTAAAGCCGTTTTACTGCGGCAATTCGCTAGCAAATGCGGCACGGTATTGCTCGTTCAATGTCGCCTGAGTAAATTTATGATTTTGTCCGCCGCGCTGAGCAATCTTGATACTGCCCAATAGGCTGGCCAAGCGACCTGTGGTTGGCCAATCCCAGCCGTTCATCAAGCCATGCAATAAGCCCGCACGGAAAGCATCACCACAACCGGTTGGATCGAGCACTGCGACAGCCGGTACCGCAGGAATATCGTGGCGCACGCCATCGGCGTAAATCTGCGCGCCCTCTGCGCCTAAAGTAACCACCAAGGCTTTAACTTTGGCGGCAATTTCAGCAATCGACAAACCGGTACGTTGACCCAACATTTCCGCCTCATAATCATTGAGGGTGACGTAGTCGGCCAATTCAATCAATTCGATCAACTCTTCACCACTGAACATCGGCATGCCTTGACCCGGATCGAAAATGAATGGCACTTTTGCGGCGGCGAGTTGGCGGCTATGGTCTTGCATGCCTTGTTTGCCATCAGGCGACACAATCGCAATGGCGAGTTTTTCTTTTACAGCACTCACTTGATTTAAGTGCGACACGCCCATCGCGCCTGGGTGGAAGGCGGTGATTTGGTTGTCGTCTAAATCAGTCGTAATAAAACATTGGCCGGTAAAGCCTTCTTGCTCGGAGATATAAGCACGTGAGATCGACAATTGATCCAACCACGTCGCATAAACCCCGAAGTCTTGGCCGACCGTTGCCATAATAAGTGGTTCTGAACCTAACATTTTCAATGTGTACGCAATATTGCCCGCACAACCGCCCAATTCACGACGCATCTCAGGCACTAAAAAAGACACTGACAAAATATGGATTTGCTCAGGCAAGATGTGCTTTTTAAACTGGTCGGGAAAGACCATAATTGTGTCGTAGGCCATTGAGCCGCAAATCAGTGCTGACATTGTATTTCTCCAGGATGAATATTCGGATTATAACCATTCGTTGCATTCTGTCTGCAAACATCCACCATCTATCTACTCATACCCCACGACACTAGGGTTTTCATGTACTTTGCAAACTATGGAAATTGCAATTTCATTCACTTCTTTACTGTGGGCAACAGGTCTCAGCGGCATCATCGCGATTGCGCAGTATATTTTACTGACTCTATCCCACCATTCTGAGCGTGGATTGGGCACGATCGCTTGCGGCGGGGGATTGCTCGCGGCTGGCAGTATTACATTGGTCTTTCTGCTCAATACCGATTACAGCGCAGCTGCAGCTATCGTCTGGATCAGTGGTCTGCTTGTCCTACTAGCAGGAACGCGTCGTTTTTTTGCCCGCCCTGCGCTACTCGGTTGGTGGGCGATGGCAGTCGCTGCGGCGGTATTCGTATTGCTGCTGCAATCTTTAGGTGCGATCTATCCCCAAACAGCATTAAGTTTAATGTGTCTGATTTCTGTACCCGTGTGGTTGGTCATTGCTTATGAGGCGCGCCTTGCCCATAACGATGAGCAATGGGCCGTGCCACGTAGTTTATTGCTTTCTAGCCTGCTTATTTTTGCGCTTACTTTTTTAGCGCTCGGACTTGGGCTGGTTCCGCAAGACAACTTCCATGCAACCTTGCTCATTACGCTGCTGATTAGCCAATTGGTTTTGCCCTATGCCTATCACAACGCTTTATCACATCGACTGCATACTCGGTTGGTGAAGCTCGTGCGTTATGATGCGCTCACCGGATTATTGAATCGGCGTGGTATTGAAGAGTGCGCCATCAAAGAATTTCGCCGCGCGCAGAAATACCAGCAATCGTTCGCGATGATTTGCGTCAATCTGAAGCAGTTTCAAGAAATCAATCAGCGTTATGGTTTTGTTGCTGGTGATATGGCTTTACGCCAATCGGCAAGGGTACTCAAAGATATTGCCGGTGATGCCGCAATTACCATTGGGCGTTTTACGGGGAATGATTTTATTTTATTGTGTAGCAATATACCGACGCAGCCAATGCGCAATATGATGCTGGAAATCGAACTTTCGATTAATGCGCTGCAAATTGACCATAGCGACAGCAGTTTTCACCCGAGCTGTGTCGTCAATATGGTGCGCGCTGGCGTAGATGGCGACTCGATCTATGAATTATTAGAGAGTCTACAAGCGGCGATTCTAAAACGAAAAGCTGCGGTGAGTAGTAAATCAGCGCTGAGCCAAGAAGATCTCAGCGCCTTGGTGAGTCAAATGCAAAGCAATCAACAAACGGGTATGCTTGCAGGGCCAAAGCCAAAATCTGCTTAGAGACATATACCATCTATAAATTAAACGTCTTAATCCCGCTGCAAAAGTAGCAATTCATCCGCCGTTAAATAACGCCACTCGCCCTCGGCTAAAGCCAAATCAGCCAACTTTAAGCCACCAATTTGTACGCGCGATAATGCGCTGCAATGATTACCAGCGGCGGCCAACATTCGCTTCACTTGATGATATTTGCCTTGCTCCAAAATCATTTCGATTTGATTTTCAGCCACTTTATTGGCAACAAGCGCTGCAATCGGTGCATTCTCATCAATCAATTGCACGCCAGCCAATAAATCAGCGACTAATTTGTCTGTAACCGCCTCAGCGGTAGTCGCGATATAGGTTTTCGGCTGGTGACGTTTGGGTGAGCTTTGCGCATGAATAAAAGCACCGTCATCCGACAACAGCAGCAATCCAGTGGTGTCGTGATCAAGTCGCCCCACCGTTTGCACATCACGCCATTCCATATTCTGTGGAAACAGCGTCAGCACCGCAGGGTGATGCGTTGGTTTACGTGAGCACTCATAGCCACTTGGTTTATTGAGCACCAGATAGACTTTTTCGCGGTATTCCCACGTTTCATCGAATACTTGAAACACCAAACCTTGCGGTACGAATTCGGTTTTCCATTTTGTAATCACGACGCCATCGATCGACACTTCACCGTCCTCGATTAAATCACGGCAGCCTTTGCGAGAACCAAAGCCTTGGCTTTGCAGAATTTTATCGAGCGATAGTTTTTTCATGGCATGACACTCAAACGGATAGAGTTGTTATTGTAAGGGTATTTTCAAGACGAGGGGAACTCAGAAAACAAAAAAGCCCTGAATAATCAGGGCTTTGCGGTATTTTGCTGGTGGAGGGAGAAGGATTCGAACCTTCGAAGGCTGAGCCGCCGGATTTACAGTCCGGACCCGTTGACCGCTGGGGTAACCCCTCCACGAGGACGGCAATTATGCCTTGCTACTCTTAGGGCGTCAAGCAATGCGCGGCGTTTTTCTACATTCAGGCCAAATATGATGAGAAAATCACCTGCCTGAAAAGACTTGAAACCCGATTGTAATATTGAATGGGGATAATCCAATAATTCACCACTGCATTTCGAACCAAGCAGCGGCCATCCAAACTGGAGTTTGTCACTTGCAACACTACAATATTCTATTCATCTGCACTGCCAACGCAAGCCGTAGCCAAATGGCTGAAGCGATTGTGAATCATTTTGCCAAAGATAAGTTCACCGCCTACAGTGCGGGCAGCCAAGCCACCGGCGCGGTCAATCCACTCGCCATTGCAACCCTCCAACATTTTGGTCTGGCTACGGCGTCATTGCGCAGCAAAAGTTGGAATGAGTTTCTCTCCCCGAACGCGCCACAAATGGATTTTATTTTTACTTTATGCGATTCAGCTGCTGGAGAATCTTGCCCAACATGGCCGGGCTTACCGATGATTGCGCATTGGGGGGTTGCTGATCCTAGCCTGCCGTACAAAGAAGAAGACCGCCGCAAAGCATTTCATGATGCCTTTGTCATCATCAAACATCGCATCGATTTACTCACCGCATTGCCGTTCGAGAAACTAGAGCACCTCGCACTACAGCACCACATTCGCGAAATTGGCTGTCAAGCAAGTACATCAAGCTAAATAAGCGCCGTAAAAAAAGACCGCCTGATCTGTAATGCCGCTCACTTGGCTTAAGTGAACGGCATTACAGAATGAACTGGGTTTTTAGTGCTGAGGATGCTTAGAGGCTAAGATTGATAGGTATATTGATACATCCATTATTTAATAATGTATTGGTCGCTATACATGTTGTATTTTTATCGGCTATTGCCTTGTGTTTACACCAAATCGGCACTATGTTTTGGTGCGCTCGTTGAGCTTAATCCTTGCCAATCCAGTTTACGCGTTAAGACCATCACGCCGCTCAGCAAGCCAAACAAGGTCAAGCTGCCCATCAGCAATGCCATGTCTTCGGATTGTAAAATCCCAAGCAGCAGACCATAGAGCGCAGCCAACACGATGGCAAAGCCAAGGCCGCGTTGCCATGCTGCCAGCACAAAGCTCACGTAATAGCCGAGCAACAAGGTTGATGCGCCTGCGGCGATCCAATACGCTTTAATAAAGCCGACATGCTCTGACAAAGACAAAGTCAGCAAGAAAAACAGCGCTAGCGCTGCGCCAACCAAAGCGTATTGCACCGGATGAATCGCGATTTTCTTCATCACCGACATCAAAAACACCGCGCCAAAAAGCACTAGCACAAAGAGTTCGGCGTATTTTAAAGTCCGTTCATTCAGCACATAGCGATCAACCGGATCAATCAAACGCAAACCCAGCGAGGCACTAGGGCAAGCGGCATCGCCACATTTGGCCGTGGCATTGCTGCCGCCGGTGGCCAATTGGCTGGTTTGCCAGCGCGCCGTAAAGCCTTGCGCAGTCACCGAGCGCTCAACCGGCGCAAAATTGCCGCTAAAGCTCGGGTGTGGCCAATTGCCGGACAGCGCCACATGACTTTCCTTGCCAATCGGCTCAATGAGCAGTTGCGTGGTGCCACCCAGTTTGAGATTGAGTTTGAAGTCGACGCTGTGCGCTGCCTCGCTCAGTGTAATTGGTGCATGCACGCCACTGCCCATCGCGCCCGCCGTGCCGGGCGCAAACGTCATCGAGCTACCTGCCAGCGTGCCATGCAGATTTTGAATGCCACGTACATCCGACAAGCTTAAGGTCAGATACGCTTGCCCCCATTGAGTGCTGACTTTTTTACGGCTAGAGCTGGCAGTTCGCTCGAAATCGCTGAGCGCAGGTAAAGCAAATTTGCCGCTCAAAATCAGATCGCTGCGATAGATGGGCGCTTCAAAAATCCCGCGCTTGAGGCTCTCTACCGCCAAGCGGCCATTGGCTGCAAATTGCTCGGGGCTGAGAATAATATTGCGCTGGTTTTGTGTTTCCAGCCATTCGCTGACTTTGCCCTCTGGGGTTTGTTTTTCGATCAATGTCGAGATCGTTTCAGTAAGCGGCAGCACCAGAAATGGCCCCTTCACGGTTTGTTCACCCGCACTAAATTGCGCAATCTCGGCGCGCACTTCTTGCGCCCTTTGTTGCCGCTCAAACACCAAGCCGCGCACCAAATTGAGCGCAAACAGCATCCCCACCATCAGCGCCACCGCAGTGACGATTTTCCATTGCGTTTTCATGTTCTTCCCCTTTTGATTTCAGTATCGACACCTGCAGTGTGCCGCGCTGATGTGGAGGGAAAATGCGGGGAATGTGGAGATTGTGTGGAGATGCTCGGTTTTGGGTTATGTTCAGATTTGCTGTTGTTAAAATAATATTGCTTAGTTTGAAATTTGAATGCCCTAATCAGCATGGTCGCGCTAATGCCGCGCGGCACTTACTTTTCTTGAACGGCCAAGAAAAGTAAGCAAAAGAAGGCCGCCCTGTATCTGCGTCCGACTTCGTCGGATTCCCTCGCTGCGGACAATCGGCAAGGCGGCGGGTTTTAACAAAACAGAACCCGCCGAAAGCCCCTTGCCGCTTGTTCCTCGCACGGCTTGATACAAGGGATTTTGCGCTGTTCAACCATCGCGCTATGGCATTAACACCAAATCTGAACAGCATCCAGTTTCAGGCCTTGGGTAGCTTGATCTGCACCAGCACGCCGCCCTGCTCGGCGTTGGCCAGCGTAATCTGCCCGCCGTGCAATTGCATAATTGTTCGGGTGAGCACCAAACCAAGTCCCGTACTTTTTTGCCCATTGGGGCGGGGGAGCGAGTAAAAGCGGTCAAAGAGCCGACTCAGTGCATAGTAAGGTATTGCCTCGCCATTATTGTAGATGTTGATGTGCAGACCAATACCATCACTGGCGTGTTCAACTTGAATCCAGATCGTGCCATCGTTCGGCGTAAAATCAATCGCATTTTGCAGTACATTGCGTAGCGCTTGGCCGAGTAAAAATGCTTCGCCGAGCACGAATCCGATTTCGTGCACATCAACTTCAATCGTACGCTCACCCGCTTGGCTGCCTAGCGCATTAATTTGCTGAGCGATGAGTTTGCGCAAATCAATGATTTGCGGTTCTTGTAATTCATTGCGCGCTTCGAGCGACGCCAATTGCAGTAAATAGTCGACAATATGCTGCATTCTGGCGACTTCGGTATCGATATGCTGCAAAAAACGTGTTTTGTCGTTGGCCGCCAAATCGTCGTGCAAAATCTCGGCCGACGCGCGAATGCCAGCCAGTGGCGATTTCAATTCGTGCGTCAGTTCGTGTACATAATTTTCGATATAGCTTTTGCCGTCGAGCTGATCGCGCATCGCGCCCAGCGCCGTCGCCAAGCTGGTCAATTCGCGGTTCGCCACAAAGCGTGGCACCGGCGCGGGCTGGCCTGCGCTCACGTCCTGCGCAAAGCGCGTTAATTGGGTGATGCCGTGGCTGAGCCACCATGAAAATAGCGCGCCGATGCCCAGCCCCACAATCAGCAACACCAGCCCAGCGCGCCACAATTTGCTTTCAGAGCGCTCGATAAATGGCTGCATCGCCCAATTGGGGCGCGCCACCGTCAAAACGCCGATGATCTTATCGCCGTCTTTGATCGGCGCCGCCACATGCATGATGGTGGATAGTGGATCTTTGGCATCGGCCAAGGTACTGCGCGCACCGTATTGGCCGCGCAACGTCAACGCCACATCGCGCCACTGGCTGTAATCTTGGCCGATGGCCTGAGCACTGGAATCGAGTTTGACGATGCCTTTGGCGTCGGTCACATACACACGCAAAAAGGTCTTATCCCGATCCACGCCCCACACTTTGGCCTGCGGATTGCGCGCCGCAAATTGCTGCATCGCCCGCGCAAAGCGCCCATCATCGAGCCGCCCAGCGACAAAATCGGGCAGAATCAATTCAGCCAGCAAATTGGCCGTATCGACCAGCACTTCTTCACTCGATTGCCGCACCGCCGGTTTGATTTCGTCTTTGACCAAACTCAGCACGTAGGCTGCCAGCAGGCTAACGAGCAGGAAATAACCAAAGAAAATCCGTAGTGAAAAGCGCATGTGGGGGCTTTATTAGGGTTGTGAAGCATTTAGACGGTGCTTTTGACGGGGGCATTTTTAATCTAGTTGTTAAATTTTTAGACGCTCTCTCAATCCGGCGGGGGCTAAGTAGAGAATCGCTTTGCCTTTTTTACTTTTCGTCGCAACCAATAGATCGTCATCAACAAGCCCATTTAAATATGCTCGCGCTGTATTTTCATTAATATCAAAGTCCATAGCCGCTTGCTTTGAGGTAAAAATCTTACCTGGGTGCTTAACCGCATCTTTCAGTATTTCAAGTTGACCTCTTTTTAGATTTTTAGACATAGGGCTTTTCTCAACCCATTCCATAAATTCATAAAACTCACTTTTTTTAGCTTCTATATGTTCATGAAGAGAATTAACTGCCTTGATGACAATATCAACTTGATGGTAAATGAAATAGGTTAAATCAAAATCATCTGATTCTGTATATATATATGCGGTATCATAATCGCTTCTTTTTTCTTGAATAAGCTTGCTGATAGAAACATATTCAAATAACCAATATCCAGAGCGTAGCATGTACCAATAAAATAAAGCTCTTGCCGTTCTACCATTGCCATCACCGAACGGATGAATGTAACCCATCATAAAATGCAAGGTTATTGCTTTAACCAAAGGGTGAATGAAATCATTGCTGCTTTTTCCGTTATGATTCTCGTTTGCAAATTCACATAAAGACAAAAGTCTATCTTTTAGAGTGTTAAAGCAAGGTGGAGTATGTGCGATCTCGTTGTAAAGATTCGAAACGGTGATTTCATTATCTTTCCGCAACTCGCCGGGAATTGCTTCATTGTCAATTGCATTAAATGTTGCGATTTCATGTAGCTCTAATATCAAGTCAATAGATAGTTTTTCGTCTTTTTTCTCTACGGCCTTTTTCATTAATAAATAATTATTAAAAATCATTTGTTCTGACTTATCTTTTGGTGGCCTGCTAGTTTCTAGCATCTCTTTGGCGACTTTCCGTGTAGTTGAAGCGCCTTCAAGTTGAGATGAAGTGATTGCTTCTTCCATAATAAGATTTTTGACTAGATACCGATCTTTTTCTTTGGCTGTGATGAAAGAGCCATCTCCAATTGCATGTCCGCCACCTGTCGTCTTATCGATATGATGAAGTTGTGCGAACAAAGATTCTGGGATGCAGTAGCTAAAGTGGCTCCCTTCTTTGTCTGCTTGAAGAAGAGGTAAGGCTTTAGATATCGTTTTTCTAGCAAATTTTGTAGCTATCCATGCGGCATTTTCTGATTCACTTTTAGGTAAGCGCCAGATAAATTTATCCCAATGCAGGTACCTACCTTCAGAATCGGTCGCACCGTATTTTCCTAAATAAGAAAATAAGTCCTCGCGTGAGTGCGAGGCCTCTGCTAAGAGATCAGCAAAAGGTTTTGGAATTCTGATTCTAGCCATAGCTAACACCGTAAAACGTAAAAAGTTGAAATTGATTTTATCGTGTATTTTTGTAGCGTCAACTAGTATTTGACATTTTGCGTTTTGATGGATGCGATAAATATGTAAGCCTGTTTGCGTAACTTTCGATGATCGCTGATAAGTGGAAAATTAAGATTTTTTGTGTCTTTCGTCATCCTAAGGTTATTAGCTTCTCTCCAACGCATACCCAAACCCGCGATGTGTTGCAATCGGGTCGAGTTCGGGGCGGATGGTTCGGAGTTTGGCGCGTAGGCTTTTGATGTGGCTGTCGATGGTGCGCTCAAAGCTGTCTTCCGCCGCTTCGCCCAGCGCGTCGAGTAATTGGCTGCGGCTAAACACATGGCCGGGATGCGCCAGTAGCGTAATCAGTAGGCGATATTCAGAAGGAGTGAGTGGCAAATTGCTCCCAGCAAATTGTACGCGCTTGGCTTGGGTATCGTGCTGAAACAATTGATCATCAATGCTTGGCTGGCTATACATTGATGATTTTTGACTGCGTTTTAAAATTGTTTTAACGCGTGCTGCCACTTCACGCGGGCTAAAGGGTTTGACGACGTAATCATCGGCGCCGAGTTCCAACCCCAAAATTCGGTCAAATTCTTCGGCGCGGGCGGTGAGTAGTAGCACCGGCATATCGCTGTGTTTGCGCAGGCGTTTGAGCACTTCTAGGCCGCTGTCATCGGGCAGACCAATATCCAAAATGACCAAGTCGGCCTGCTGCGCGGCAATTTCGCCATCACGCGCGAGCGCGCACCACGTAACGCTTAATCCATCGCGCTCCAGCGCAAAGCGCAGTGTATCGGCAATGGCAGGTTCATCTTCGATTAATACGATGTGCGGATTCATGGTGTGGGTGTCGGTAGCTGGGTGTTTTGATTGTAATGTAAGTGCTTGGTCAATGTCAGGTTTTATGCCGCCTGATCAAAATGGGCCATGTGTTGAAAAAATTACCGTTTAGCTCTTTTTTATGGAAAGTGAATCCTTGTAAGGTCTAAGCTGAAAGCCAACTTAGTAAGGGGCGTGGCGATGCGATATAAAATGCTATTGGTAGCGTGTGCCGCGGTGGTCAACTGCGCGCAGGCGGCCGATTTAGTGGGGTTTACAGAAGAGTTCGCACCGTTTAATTACACAGAAAATGGCCAAAACAAAGGCTTGGCCAATGAAATAATCGACCGCATTACTGCCAAAACAGGCTTGCGTGTTGAGCGCAAAGTATTTCCTTGGCTGCGGGCGATCGAGGGCAGCCAAGCCCTCGACAATAGCTTGCTGTTTACAACGGTGCGTACCCCTGAGCGTGAGTCAAAGTTTCTATGGGTTGGCCCGTTTGATGATTGTGAGATTTGGTTGATCAAGCTGAAAAGCCG
Organism: uncultured Deefgea sp.; assembly: GCA_963508915.1. Taxonomy (GTDB): domain Bacteria; phylum Pseudomonadota; class Gammaproteobacteria; order Burkholderiales; family Chitinibacteraceae; genus Deefgea. Next base: position 16,066 of record CAUOZE010000033.1, on the reverse strand, counting down.
CAAGGATGTAGTGGCCAGTAATCTTGAGCAGGCCAAACAGTATCGCGTGGGGGCACCAAGAGGTTCGGCTGGTAATAGTTTATTGCTTAGCAAGGGCTTTAAAGAGGACAAACTCGACTTGAGCTTGGATGAGGAGCGCAATATTCGGAAGCTTTATGCGGGGCGCTTTGATTATTCTGTCGGAATGATTGTGCCGCATTATGCGGTGGCCAAAAAATTGAAGCTACCCGTGGCTGATCTAGAGCCGGTAATTCGCTTGGAAAAGGGCTTGGGCTGCTATTTTGCGTTTAATCCTAAAGTTGAGCCTAAACTGTTTCAGCGTTTTTCTGACGCATTTAGCGATTTGGAGAAAAGTGGCGAGTTGGAAAAAATCCGTGATGCGTTCTTAAACTGAGTATCATCCGTACATCGTTTCCGTTTTATGGAGTGACCATGGAGTCGCGCATCACCGAATTAGAAATCCGCCTTGCTTTGCAAGATGACCTGCTCGACGATCTGAATCAAATCATTGCGCGGCAGCAACAGCAAATCGATCGGTTGCGCAAAGATTTGCGCTACTTACAAGAGCGTAGTGGCGGACAAGAGCAGGGTGGACGCAGCTTGCTGGATGAAATCCCTCCGCATTATTGATTGCACTTTAAGCTGTTTCTAACGCCGCGAATGTCGCGGCTTTTTTATGGCGCAGCCTTTTTTTGAATGCAGTAAAGCTCAGGCAAAAGCCGTGATTTGCTTACGTAAATGTACATAGTTGCGTAGGCCGATTCATGTTACGGTGTTAAGGTGTTGATTCTGTATATAAAAGGAGCGGCGGATGACGACGTCTACTTTATCAAACCGCACTACATTTTGCTGGCCGGTCGTTTTGCCGAGTATGGCGCTGGTGCTGGCGCTGTTGTTGTTTTCGATTTTTTCTCCGGGTAACACGGAGCAGATTTTTATTACCAGTAAGGCATGGGTTACGCAGTATTTTTCTTGGTTTTACACCCTTGTGGTGGCCGCGTTTGTGACTTTACTGATCGGGATTGCGATTAGTCGCTACGGTAAAATTCGTCTTGGCCCAGACGATGCCGAGCCTGAGTTTAAGTTTTCTTCATGGATTGCCATGTTGTTTGCCGCAGGTATGGGCGTGGGGCTAATGTATTTCGGCGTTGGCGAGCCAATACAGCATTTAATTGCGCCACCGACTGCACAAGTTGGTACACCTGCCGCGGCGCATGAAGCAATGTTGATGACCTTTTTCCACTGGGGCATTCATGCGTGGGCGATTTATGGCGTAGTGGGTTTGGTGCTGGCTTATTTTGGTTTTCGCTACAACTTGCCGCTGACCGTTCGGTCTGGCCTCTATCCAATTCTAAAAGACAAAATCAATGGCCCTTGGGGGCATGCGGTCGACGTATTTGCGCTGTGTGGGACGATTTTCGGGATTGCTACAACCCTAGGCTATGGTGTCTTGCAATTGTCGGCCGGGCTGAGCCATGTGACGGGTTGGAATTTTGGCGGTATTCATATGCAGCTGGGTTTGATTGCTGCAGTGGTGGTCTTGGCGGGCGTATCGGCAGCCTCTGGCGTTGGCAAGGGCGTAAGGATTTTGAGTGAGTTGAATTTGGGTTTGGCGATCGCCTTGGTGGGCTTTGTGTTGATTGCGGGCCCAACTTTGTATTTGCTCGGTGCTTTTAGTGAAAACATCGGCAATTATTTGGCGAATATCGTTCAACTCACCTTCCGTAACTTTACTTACGAAGCAGCCAATTCCGAAGGCTGGTACCAAGGCTGGACGATTCTGTATTGGGCGTGGTGGATTTCTTGGGCACCTTTTGTAGGGATGTTTATTGCGCGTATTTCACGTGGTCGTACGATTCGAGAATTTATTATTGGCGTACTCTTGATCCCGGCAACGTTCAATTTCTTGTGGATGACCGTGTTTGGCAATGCCGCAATTTGGATTGATACACATGTGGCAATGGGCGCATTGAGCGCCACGGCTGGCAATGTCGATGCGCTGCTGTTTACGTTTTTGGATTACTTGCCATTTGCGGGGCTGAGCTCTGCTTTGGCAATTACTTTGATTTCGATTTTCTTTATCACCTCGGCCGATTCGGGGGCGATGGTGATTGATAATATCGCCAGCCGTGGCGACCCTAAATCTCCTGTTTGGCAGCGACTATTTTGGGCTGTCGTGTTGGGTGTTCTGGCTGGATGTTTACTCACTGCGGGTGGTCTTAAAGCATTGCAGGCGATGACGATCGTGGCTGCATTGCCTTTTGCGATTGTGATGCTGATGTTGTGCTGGGGTTTACTCAAAGGCTTGCGTGCGGATGAATTACATTCACGACAAAAACTTTCGCATGCGACTAATTTTTGGAATGGTAAATTGTGGCGCAAACGTGTGGCGCAAATTCTGAACCAACCTGATCAAGCCGATGTGCATCGCTTTTTTGCTGAAACTGTGACGCCTGCGATGTATTTAATCGAGCAAGAACTAACGCAGCGCGGCGTTAAAGCCTGCGTTCAGTTTATCGATGACGATACGATGCAGCTGGTGGTGGAGCAAGATCGACTGCGTGATTTTGTGTACGGTGTGAAGTGTACCCAGCAGGCGGTACCTGATTTTGCTTTGGCCAACGAGGCATTGCCTTTATCTAGCCAGCCTGTGACGTTTGAACCGACGACTTACTTTGTCGATGGTCGTAAAGGCTACGATATTCAGTACTTCACCGAAGAAGAAATGCTGGCCGATATTTTGAAACAATATGAGCGGCACTTGAGTCTGTCGCTTAACGCCGATGCGGCCTTGTTACAGCATGCACCCTCGCATCGATAGGGTGAATTAACATCAAAAGAAATGCTAAATGCATTGGGCGGCTGCGTTTTAAGCTATAACATGGTTACCCATTTGCATTGATGCCTTCTAATGAAAAAATCAACTGAAGTTTTCATACCCCGATTGTTGCAGCGTTTGACTGCTCAAGTCGGGGTTTATTTTTTATTTGCGATTGCAATGGCACTCGGTTTATTCATGAGCGTGTTGATGTTGCAAAGCGGCGACCGTGTTAACGCCGTTACCCAGCCTTTGGTCATGCGCTTAGTGCCATCGTTGCACGATATTAGCGATTTAAAAACGCTGATTACCGAGCGCCAAGTTATTCTGAACCAGTATTTTGCGTATGGTTTGAATCAAGAACAGTTTAAAGAGAAACTCCAAGTCAGCAATGAGCGTATTCAAGCGCTCATCGACAAAGCCAGATCGAAATGGAAAACCGAACCGCAGCACATTGCACTGCTTGCATCGTTTGAAAATTCTAAACTCGTTGCCGAACAGCTCGATCAAACTATGTCGGCCCCCACTCCCGACTTGGATGAAGCGCGGGCGCTTTTGGTGGAAAATGAGATCGACACCCGAAGTATGCTTGATCTGCTTGATGAATCATTTTTGCTGGCCAGTCAAAACATCAAGCGGGCTGGGCAGGTATCGGCGCAAGAAGTGCAGGACATGATTCGCTTGGTGCTGACCTATAGTTTGGTCATTTTAATTATCTCGATTTTAGTGGCCTACTATATTCATGCTCGGCAACGAGCAGAAAATAGACTTGCGTATGCCGCGCGCCATGATCGTTTGACTGATTTACTCAACCGCAGTGTTTTTGAATCCGATCTTGCCAATTTGAATCAGCAGCCACATGCGGCGATTTTGATTTCCATCGACCGCTTTCAACGCGTATTGGGCGGTTTGGGTTATGAGGCTGGCGATGAGCTGGTGGTCGCCGTAAAAGATCGGCTGCTATCCATCGTGAAGCAAATGGGCGGCACGCTGTATCGCTTTGAAGGCACGCATTTTGCCGCCTTGTTTGCGTTAAACCAGCCTTTGTACCCACAAAATTTATTGCCCTATCAGGCTTTATTAAATGCACTTAATGAGGCGATTCATGTCGCAGGACACGAGCTATTCGCCACGCTGAGTATGGGTGGCGCGATGTATCCCAAAGATGGTGATAACGCGATTACTTTAATCCGAAATATGGATGCCGCACTGGAAGTGGTGCAGGCGCAAGGCGGTAATGCTTCGCAATGCTATAGCTTAGAAATGAATGCGCGAGCAGTCGAGCGATTGGCCTTGGAAGCCGAGCTGCGGTACGCCGTTGAGCGCGATGAATTGCTGCTGTATTTTCAGCCGCAAACCTTGATTCCTAGCCTGAAAGTGATCGGTGTGGAATGTCTCGTTCGCTGGCAGCATCAAGGCAAGCTAGTACCGCCGTTTGAGTTTATTCCCTTAGCCGAAGAGTCTGGACTGATTATTCCGATTGGTGAATGGATTTTACGTACCGCCTGCCAGCAAGCGAAAGCGTGGCAAGCGCAAGGCATGCCTTTGGTGGTAGCGATTAATATTTCGGCACGCCAATTTCAGCATCCCAAGTTTTTTGCTTTGGTTCAGCAAGTGCTGGCTGAAACAGCTGTTGATCCGCAACTGATCGAGCTAGAAATCACCGAAGGCGTGGTGATGCAAGATGCGGACCACCCCATTGAGCTATTGCAACGCTTGCGTGGCTTGGGCGTGATGCTGTCGATTGATGATTTTGGTACTGGTTATTCTAGCCTTTCCTACTTAAAACGTTTTCCGATTAACAAGCTCAAAATCGACCAAAGCTTCGTGCGCGATATGGATAGCGATCAGGGCGATGCGGCGATTGTTGAAGCGATTATTCGCCTCGGTCATAGCCTTGGACTGACCGTCATTGCCGAAGGCGTTGAAACAGCAGCGCATTTGGCTGCGTTGGCGCAATTGGAGTGTGATGAATTACAAGGGTATTATTTTTCTCGCCCTTTACCTGCCGCTGATGCGCAGGCTTTCTTGCATAAAAAATTACTGTCTGAGTCAACTCAATCGGTCTAAGGCCGAGCAGTCGCTTGGTTTCAGTTTAGTTTCAGTAATAATGCGTAAATGCTGCAAATTATGCAGTCTTTATGCGCGATTTTCGGTATAAGAGAGCCTTCGTGTTTCACCGCCATTGAATTTGGAATTCCTATGCCCAGTAAAAAAACAACGTCCGCAAAAACCATCGCAATTATTGGCGGTGGCCCCGCTGGCCTGATGGCGGCCGAAGTGATTGCTGCGGCTGGCTTTTCGGTTGAATTGTTCGATGCAATGCCCTCAGTGGGCCGTAAATTTTTGCTCGCGGGTGTGGGCGGTATGAATATTACCCATGCCGAAGACTCGACCGCATTTTTGGGTCGCTATGGCAAGGCCAGCGCTGATTTAGCACCGATGGTGACTGACTTTGGCGCGAATGAACTTACCGCTTGGGTGCATGGTCTTGGCATTGAAACCTTTATAGGTTCTTCGGGCCGCGTATTTCCAATTGAAATGAAGGCTGCGCCTTTGCTACGAGCGTGGTTAGCGCGTCTTAAAGCCAGTGGCGTTAAATTTCATGTTCGCCATCGCTGGCTCGGTTGGGATGCTAACAAAGCTTTGCGTTTTAGTAATCCGATTGGCGAAATCAGCCATTTGTTTGACGCAGTGATTTTAGCTTTAGGTGGCGCAAGCTGGGCCAAACTGGGCTCGGATGGTGCTTGGGTGCCTTTGCTGGCCGAGCAAGGTGTCAGCGTTGAGCCGCTTAAGCCCTCCAATTGCGGTTTTGACGTAGCTTGGAGTACGCATTTGACCGACAAGTTTGCCGGCGCGCCGATCAAAACTGTTGCCGCTGCGGCACGTCAACACGACGCTAAAAAAGCCGGTGAGTTTGTACTGACGCAAGGCGGCGTGGAAGGCAGCTTGGTGTATGCGCTATCGAGCCAGTTGCGCGATGATATTGCTGAAAGTGGCACGGCGACCTTGTGGCTGGATTTAGTGCCACAAAAATCGTTGGCACGGATTATTGAAGAGCTCTCGCAACCGCGCGGAGCCGATTCAATGGCAAATCATTTGCGCCGCAAGCTGGGTATTGAGGGCGTTAAAGCGGGCTTGTTGCGTGAAATTGTGAGCAAAGAAGACTTCGCGCAACCGGCCAAATTAGCCGCGGCGATTAAATCTCTGCCGATTACCTTGATTGCGCCACGGCCGATTGATGAAGCAATTAGCAGTGCGGGCGGCGTGACCTTTGCTGGGCTGGATGCCAATTTAATGTTGTCACAAGCGCCGGGTGTTTTCTGCGCGGGTGAAATGCTCGATTGGGAGGCGCCAACAGGCGGCTACCTACTCACTGCGTGTTTCAGCAGTGGCCGTGCCGCTGGCTTGGGTGTAGTTAACTGGCTTAATTCGGCCAATCAAGTTTCAACGAAAAAAATGGTTAAAGCCAAAGCGAAATTAGAAACGGTTGAGGTTGCCGCAAAACCGGCACGCAAAGCAGCCAAGCCTAAGGTGGCCGTGGAAGTGGTCGATGTGACCGCTGCCCCAGCACCAACGGAACAGGCCGCGCCCGTCGTGAAGCCAAAACGTGCGAGCAAGGCTAAAGTGGCCGAAGTTGAAGAAGTTAAAATCGAGACTGAAGCTAAAGCCGCAAAACCTAAGCGAGCGGTTAAAGCGAAAACAGCGCCCGAAGCTGAAGTCATCGTTGCCGATGCTGCAGAAATCGTCGCAGAAGTCGCGAAACCGAAACGAACTCGTAAAACGGCAGAGCCTGCCGCGCCAGTTGCTAGTGAGGCCGATGTTGTGCCCGCCAAGCCAAAGCGCGTGCGCAAAAGCAGCCAAGAATAAACCCATTATTATTTAATTGAATTGAGATCTACGATGATTGATGACATGCAAGAACCGCTATTTTCCCTACTAGATACGGCATTATCCAATCGCACTGCGCTGATTGAACAACTGACCGCCGAGCAAACCAATACCTATCGCCTGTTTCACGGCAGTATTGAAGGCGTACCGGGCTTAACGATTGATCGTTATAACGATTTGATCTTGGTGCAAACCTTCCATCGCGCGTTGTCAGTTGAGCAGTACGAAGAAATTAAAGCGTTTTACGCTCGCACCTACCCAGCCAGCGTCGTGGTTTACAACGACCGCAGTCACGGCAATTCGCGGGTAATGAATCGCCTAACGGAAGCCGAAGAAATCATCGCCTACGAGCCGCGCATCGCGCAGGAGCTGGGCGTGAATTACCGCATTCAAGGCCGCCATGCGGGCCAAGACCCTTGGTTATTTCTTGATTTGCGCGCCGGTCGCCGCCGCATTATGGCCGAAGCCGCAGGCAAATCAGTGCTCAACCTTTTCGCCTATACGTGCGGTGTCGGCATTGCTGCCGCCAAAGCCGGTGCGCGTCACGTGGTGAATATCGATTTTGCTGAATCAAGCATTTTGGTTGGTAAAGACAACGCTAAACTCAATGACTTGCCAATCCGCGTGCGCTTTGTGCAATCAGATGCGTTTGCGGCGTTGAATCAATTGTCGGGCAAAGGCCAAGCGGCGATGGTGCGCGGTAAACGCATGCCGAACTTCCCAAAAATGGAAAAACAGCAGTTTGAATTGGTGATGCTCGACCCGCCGCGCTTTTCAAAAAGCCCATTCGGCGTTGTCGATTTGGTCAACGATTACGCATCGGTGTTTAAACCTGCGCTGTTGTCGACCACGGAAGGCGGTACGCTGATTTGTTGCAACAACGTCGCGCAAGTTTCACGCGAAGACTGGCTAGCTCAATTGGAACGCTCTGCAGTGAAAGCAGGCCGTCCGATTCAAAGCATGGAATGGATCAAGCCCGACAGCGACTTCCCAACGTCTGACGGCCAACACCCGCTTAAAATCGCCTTGCTGCGAGTTTGATGAGTCAATAAACAGCCTGCTTTTGTAGTAATGCCGCTCACTTGGTTTAAGTGAACGGCATTAGTGGCCCATTTTTATATTCTAAATTTATTCAATTCCTGCCATTTCACCTTCATTGTCGGTATCTCCCTTCGCTTTATTGTCTTTGGCTTGCGTAGGGTGCATCACTTCAGGTTTGATCCCTTTACCATCTGGGCCAACATGCTGATTGACCGCTGGCAGGTGATGGGCAATGCCTTTATGACAATCGATACACGTCATGCCTTCCGACAGCCCTTTTTGGTGGGCATTCGCTGAGCGAGTGTTTTGCTCCATGTAATCGAAATACTCATAGTTATGGCAGTTGCGACACTCTTGTGAGTTGTTCGCTTTCATACGCCGCCATTCACTTTGTGCGAGATCGATTCGTTTATCGATAAATTTCTCGTGTGTATCAATCGTACCGAACACCTTGCCCCAAATTTCTCTAGAGGCTTGAATTTTCCGGATCATTTTTGGACCCCATTCATGCGGTACATGACAATCTGGACAGGTGGCACGAACACCGGATCGATTGGTGTAATGCACTGTTTCTTGGTATTCCGGATATACGTTGCTCGCCATTTCATGGCATGAAAGACAGAATTTTTCGGTATTGGTCATTTCGAGCGCAGTATTAAAGCCGCCCCAAAAGATAATCCCGACTAAAAACGCAACAATCGCCCCGATGTAACCGAGGCGAATCGCTTTGATTTTCTGCACTAAAGCGCAGAGTCGACTTTTAAGAGTCGGTTTTGTTGGAATATCACTCATCTTGTGCTCCCTTTATTTACACCACTCGGCGATGCATGCCGCGAGTGGTGTTGGTTTATTCACTGCGTATTTATTTCACCATGCCAGCGGCGGGTTGGAAGGTGTTGCCTACCAAAGGTTTGGCATCGGTTTGCGGCACGTGGCATTGTTGGCAGAAATAGCGACGTGGAGAAATATTGGTTAATTCAGTGCCGCCGCGGGTTTTAAAGTGCGTGATAGAAATTTTGGTCGCGCCGGTATCTGCGGTGCGATCCCAGCTATGACAGTCCAGGCATTTATTGAATTCTTTGGTAATCAAATAGCCTTTGGTCGTATGCGGAATAATCGGTGGTTGCTGCACAAATTGGCGCGGCAATGGTTTACGGTCTTTTTCCCAGCGGTAATGATCAAAAGTTGGATCACCTTGCACTGCTTCGCTGCCGCGCAAGGATTTGAGTTCTTCCGCCTGAGCGAATGGACTTATCATGCCCAAGCTCAGCAGCAGAATAAATAAGCTGACTAGTTGTTTCATTATTCTCTCCTATTTATTGGGTGTATTGCTCTGTAGGCATTACCAATCAATGCGTGTATTGATATACATTGGACTTGAGTCGGAGCGAACTCCGACTCAACCTTGCTTAAGCTTTGGTGACCTTCACTGCGCATTTTTTAAAGTCGGTTTGCTTGGAAATTGGGCAGGTTGCATCAAGTGTGAGCTTGTTGATTAAGCGCATTTCGTCAAAAAACGGTACAAAAACGAGGCCCAGCGGTGGTTTATTACGACCGCGCGTTTCGAGGCGGGCTTTCATTTCACCGCGCCGCGAGGCGATTTTGACCACCATGCCACGTTGCAAACCGCGTTTTTTTGCATCATTGGGATTCATAAAAATAACGGCTTCCGGTACCGCTTTGTGGAGCTCTGGCACCCGTTGCGTCATCGTGCCGGTATGCCAGTGCTCAAGCACGCGACCCGTGCAGAGCCACATATCGAAATTGGCATCTGGCGATTCCGGTGGCGCTTGGTAAGGCAAGGCGATGATGTTGGCTTTGCCGTCTTTATTGCCATAAAAACGCACTCCTTCGCCTTTTTTGACGTAGGTGTCATAGCCTTCACGGTAGCGCCATTTGGTTTCTTTACCGTTCACCACGGGCCAGCGCAGCCCGCGAACTTGGTGATACGTATCAAACGGCGCTAAGTCATGCCCATGACCACGGCCGAATTCGGCGTACTCTTCAAATAGACCTTTTTGCACATAAAAGCCGGCGAGCTTCGCTTCAAAGTTTTCAAAACCTTTGGCGAGTTCGGTATTTTTGAATTTGTTGACCTTACCGTTGTTAAACAGCACATCAAATAAGTTTTTGCCATTGGTGCCCGCTTTTTTCGCGATCAAATCAGCCGGCCACACGTCTTCAATTTTAAAGCGTTTGGCAAATTGCATGATTTGCCACAAATCGGATTGCGTTTCACCCGGTGCATTGACTTGTTGGCGCCAGAATTGGGTACGACGCTCGGCATTGCCAAATGCGCCTTCTTTCTCTACCCACATCGCGGTTGGCAGTACTAAATCGGCGGCCAAGGTGGAGACGGTTGGGTAAGGATCAGATACCACAACAAACACATCGGGACGACGCCAGCCAGGGTACAGTTCTTCGTTAATATTTGGGCCAGCTTGCATATTGTTATTGGCCATTTGCCAATACACTTTCACTTTGCCGTCTTTAATTGCGCGTGCCATTGCGACGGCGTGCAGACCAATTTTTCCGGGGATGGTGCCTTCTGGAATATTCCAGATTTCTTCTGCGTGTTTACGGTGCTCAGGATTGGTCACTACCATATCCGCAGGTAAACGATGGGCAAAAGTGCCGACTTCACGTGCTGTGCCACAGGCCGATGGTTGGCCGGTCAGAGAGAACGGGCTATTGCCGGGCTCGGCGATTTTGCCAGTCAGCAAATGCACGTTGTAAATCATATTGTTCGCCCATGTGCCACGGGTGTGCTGATTAAAGCCCATGGTCCAGAACGACATCACTTTGATTTTTGGATCCGCATAAAGCTCGGCCAAGGCAATCAGGCGATCTTCTGGAATCCCTGATAATTTACTGACTTTTTCGACGGTATAGTCCGAGACAAACTTAGCGAAATGCTCGAATGAACCAGGTTTCATTGCATTGGCATCGCCTTTGGGCTTTTTGTCCTCGCCAGGATAGCCATTGGCTTTCGCCTTGGCTTCTAATGGGTGATTCGGACGTAAACCGTAGCCGATATCCGTTTCGCCAATTTTGAAATTACAGTGGTCTTTGACGAATTTTTGATTTACACGACCCGTCGAAATAATGTGATGACAAATAAAATTCATCATCGCCAAATCTGTCTGTGGATTAAAGACCAAGCCGTAGCCATTATCCGCTAGTTCAAATGAGCGATGTTCATAGGTCGAGAGAACGGATACTTTGACTTTGGGGTTGGACAAGCGGCGGTCGGTAACGCGGCTCCATAAAATCGGATGCATTTCGGCCATGTTCGAGCCCCACAGCACAAACGCATCGGCGGCTTCAATATCGTCATAGCAGCCCATAGGCTCATCCATGCCGAAGGTACGCATAAAGCCTGTTACGGCCGAGGCCATGCAATGGCGGGCGTTCGGGTCGATATTATTGCTGCGGAAACCCGCTTTCATTAGTTTCGCTGCGGCGTAGCCTTCCCAAACGGTCCATTGGCCAGAACCAAACATAGCAACCGATTCAGGGCCGCTGGTTTTGAGGGCTTCTTTCCATTTTTTTTCCATGATGTCGAACGCCTCATCCCAGCTAACTGGAGTGAATTCGCCATTTTTGTCATAGACACCATTTTTCTTGCGCAGCAAAGGTTGGGTGAGGCGGTCTTCGCCGTACATGATTTTGGAAAGGAAATAGCCTTTTACACAATTCAGACCACGATTCACTTCGGCATCCGGGTCGCCTTGGGTCGCAACGACACGGCCATTTTGCGTGCCGACTAAGACGGCACAGCCAGTACCACAGAAGCGGCACGGGGCTTTATCCCAGCGAATGGCGTCTTTGCCGTCGCCAGCGCTGATCGGCATGGTTTTGGGTGCTGCGTTTGCAAGTGGGATTCCGGCGCTCGCAGCGGCTGCGGCGACAGCGGAAATCTTAATAAAGTCACGGCGATCTAAGCTCATGATAAACGTTCCTCGGAGTGTTTTTGTTTTGGAGTCGGTAGGGCTTGCGTCGGTAATGTTTCGTCGTCGCAGTATTCATAGGCCAGCGTCGCAGAGGCGACACGAGGGATTTCTTGGATTTGTTTTAGCAATTCGGAGCTACGCAGGCCGGGTACGTCTTCGATGGTGATGATGAGTTTGCCTTCGTGTTCGATATGCAGCTCTACGCCGGGAACCGCCATGACGGCGGCTTTAACCTCATCCAGAGAGCCAGGAACTGCACGGATGACTAAGCTAAAAATATTCATGCCATTAACTCCAAAATACGAATGCTGTTGCTCGGGCAGGGGGCAAGGCATGCACCACAGCCCGTGCAGTGCTCCGCCATGATTTGCGGTTGCGCGACTTTGCCGATCGCCAGCTGAAAATGAATCGCGCGTTCATCACAAGCCTCACCACAGATGCGGCACTCAACGCCGTGCAAGGCCAAGCAGCAGTCTGTTATGCTTGCTTGCAAAGCCCACGGAGTATCTGTGCTTTGCTCTAGTGCCTTAGGTGTACAGGCGCGAGTACAGTCGCCACAAAAAGTACATTCACCATGCGAAAAATCGACCGTTGGAAATCCAGCGTCACCGACTTTAATGATCTGGGTCGGACAGGCCGACACGCAGTCACCACAGCGCGTGCAGAGATCGATGAAATCTGACCTGGCCCACGGTGGACGTGGTGCAGCGGCTGTTTGTGGTTTACGGCCAAAAAGCAAGTTGCGGCGGGATGCATCCACGATAGTGATTTATCCTATCAATTGAGTGAAAAAGATTAGGTGTTACAGAGGATTCCAACAATCCCTCTTTAGGGGGGGGCTTTAGGCTGGTCAGTCATATAACTACCCCTTTATGAGTAGTATTTCTGTGTTTGAAATTTGATTAAAAGGTAATTGTCATGGTGTACTGATGTTATAGGTAAATCAATAGACGATTTCTAACAAGGTTTTTGGGGCGTTTTACCAAGGTATTACCCTAGGGTCATAGAAAAATGACGATGGATAAATTAAGTTTAATGTCCGTCTTGGAAATTTGGAGGTAGTTGTATTTGCGAGTAATGAATTACTTTCGGCAAGCATCAATTGTTCGCTTTATTACGCAAGCGCTATTGCTGATGCTATTGCCTGCCTTTTTAGCGCTGATTCTGAGCTGGGGTATGGTCGTGAATAGCACGGGTGAAGGCGTTGTGATTAATGTCGCGGGCTCTTTGCGTAAGCAAACCTATTTGATCGTGGCGACGCACTTGTCACCACCACCTCCGGTGCCTGACGGCCGACTCATGCTGTATCAAGTGATTGATGAGTTTGAGCAAACCTTATACAGCCCGGCTTTGTTGAAAAACTTGCTGCGAGATATAAACGATCCGGTGCGAGTGGCGTACAACCGCATAGAAATGTCGTGGCGCACCGAAATAAAAGATTTGTTCTACCCGCATCAACGTGCACACGATAGCAGTTTGCTCCCAAGAGCCATGCAGTTTGCCGCTTTGATTGATGCCTATGTGGCCGCCATTGAGGCAAGGCACGAATCAAGACTGACGTGGTTGGCGCATCTTCAATGGATTGCCATGGCCGTTATGGTCTTGGTATTTGCCTTGACGCTGCTCTGGTTGCAACGCCGTGTGACTCGCCCTTTGACCCAGATGGCTGCAGCAGCGGAAAAGGTCAAACACGGTGATTTACAAGTGCGCACGCCCGAAGACGGAGCGGGTGAGATTACGCAATTGGGGCAGGCATTCAATCATATGGTGGACGAATTGGCGTTCGGTATTGAGGCTTTGGAAGCCAGAGTCGAAGAAAAAACGCAGGCGTTAACCCAAAACCAGCACAGCCTTGAATTACTCTACCGCACCAAGCAGCGGCTATCGGATCAAGAACCGAATCAAGCGACCTTTGATGCAGTCTTGGCCGATGTAAAAGCGCTCATCACCATGGAGCATGCCGCCATTTGTATTACCGATACCGAACAAGCTCCGCAAGCGTTTCGTTTGGCGGTAAGCCCTCATCAACTGACGGATCCATGCCAGCGAACGGATTGTGCCAAATGCACCGAAGGCGCTGCTTTGTCACCCTCGCAGAGTGAATCGCCGATATTTAAGCTCAGCGATGGTCGGCAGGTGTACGGCATTATGCCCATTCAGCTCCAATCTCAGCAGGTCTTGCTCGATTGGCAGCAACAATTGCTGGAGGCCGTTGCTCGGCAAATCGGAACTGCGCTAGCCAATGCCAAGCGTAAACAGGAACAACATCGATTGGCCTTGCACGATGAGCGCTCCGTGATCGCTCGCGAATTACATGACTCCTTGGCGCAATCTTTGTCCTACTTAAAAATCCAGGTGGTGCGTTTGCAAAACCAATTTCCAGAAGCGCAGCGCAGCGATACGGCCAACGCGGCCTTATCTGAGCTGCGCGAAGGGCTCAATGGCGCGTATCGACAGTTACGTGAATTGCTCAATACCTTCCGTTTGCAAATGGATGAACGTGGTTTGGCCGCCGCCTTAGAGCAAACTGTGCGCGAGTTTTCCGAGCGGGCAGCGCATCAGGTGATTTTGGATAACCGCTTGATGGGCGTAGAGCTGGCGGCGAACGAGGAAATTCATATTTTGCAAATTGTGCGCGAAGCCTTGGTCAATGTAGAGCGACACGCTGCCGCGCAGCATGTATGGATCAACTTGGCACGAGAAGGTGATCGTGTTCAAGTTCGTATCGCCGATGATGGCACTGGTATTGACGATAATCCGGACAAAAAACAACATTATGGTCTTGGCATCATGCGTGATCGTGCCAATGGTTTGAATGGTGATTTGCAATTGCTGCGGCGCCAACCAAATGGCACTGTAGTACAACTAAGCTTCATCCCAACGGCGCCGTTCTCGACGTCGCATTCGATTTAACTCGCTAGAAGGCTGCAATGATGAGTGAACAATTTAATGTCATCGTGATCGACGATCATCCTTTGTTTCGCAAAGGCGTGGTGCAATTACTGGGTTTGGATACACGCTTTGTGGTGGTGGCCGAAGCCGCCAGCGGCGCAGAAGGGCTGGTGCTGGTGCAGCAACATAATCCCGATTTAGTGATTTTGGATTTGAACATGAAAGGCATGGATGGCATCGCCACGCTGCGCGCGATTAAGGAGTTGGATGTTGATTCCCGGGTCGTCATGTTAACGGTGTCAGATCAATCGGCTGATTTAGTGGCCGCAGTGCGCGCTGGCGCCGATGGTTATTTACTGAAAGACATGGAGCCCGAAGAGATCGTCGCTAGTTTGGCCGATGCTCTCGACGGACAAATGGCGATTCCAGAACGACTTGGCCGTGCTTTGGCCTTGGCGCTGCGTGAGGATGATGGCAATGAACGCAATGCGATGCTGGAATCACTAACCGATCGCGAGCGCGAAATCTTGGTCTGTCTCTCGTATGGACTCTCCAACAAACTGGTTGGCCGTGAATTGGGGATTGCTGAAGGCACGGTGAAAGTACATGTGAAAAGCTTGCTACGCAAACTGAGTTTTCGTTCCCGTCTTGAAGCTGCGATTTGGGCGGTAGAACAGGGTGTTAAATAGTGGGTATTGCCATGTATGTTATTAATAAAAATAACTTTGTGCTTATACCTTGATTTTTTTGCTTAGCGCCTCCTGAGAGGAGCGTATTAAATTGAACTCAGCTGTAGGAATGGGGTCTGTTTGCAGAATGTAAAAACACCTCAAAACCTGGAAGTTTTCTCCAGACTTTGAGGTGAAATTTTGAGTTGAACTGTAGTAAATACAAAGATTAATTGAGATGGTATGTGTAGAGAGAGTCGCTAAGCACCTCTCGCTTAAGCGACCCGTTTCTCCTCCATCAAATCCATCACTTGCTGCATCAGCTGCTCATCGTTAAACGGTTTAACCAGATAGCGCGATACCCCCGATAGCTCGGCCTGACGGCGGTGTTTTTCCGTCGAGCGTGAGGTAATCATAATGATCGGGATATGCTGCAAATGCGGCTGGGCGCGGAAGTAGGCCGCCAGCTCCAAGCCATTCATGCGCGGCATTTCCATATCGACCAATACAATGTCGGACGTCCAGTTTTCCAGTTGTTCAATGGCATCCAAGCCATCGAGCGTCGGACGAACTTCAAAGCCCGAATCGCGCATAAATTGGGTCGTCGCGCGACGAGCAGAGATCGAGTCGTCGATCACCAAGGCGCGCGGCAAGCTCATTGCTTGAGGCATGATGGCATTAACGGACACCTTCAATCCTGTAAAATTGGAGTTTGGAGGTAGTTCATGAGCAAGATCCCAAGAGCACGCTATACACCCGAGTTTCGCGCTGAAGCGGTTAAATTGGTTTTAGAAAAAAACATG
>CAUOZE010000032.1:0-33933 GCA_963508915.1 uncultured Deefgea sp. | reverse complement strand
TGAAAAACCTGTTTGGCAAGATCAAGGCCAATGCGCATAATCTTCATGGTGGACTCCTTTTGCTGTGTGACTGTTGGTTGACACTTCCAGTCTGGCACATCGATGCCGTATCAGGAGGGAGGAGTCCATCCCATTGTCTATGTCTAAATTACATCGCCGCAACAACAGCTGCGCCCATTGCTGAGCAAGATACTTTAGTCGTACCTGCTTCAAAAATATCCGCAGTACGCAAGCCATCGGCCAATACTTTTTTCACTGCATTTTCAACACGTTGCGCTGCCGCCTCATTATTGAAGGTGTAACGCAGCATCATCGCCACCGACAAGATGGTCGCCAATGGATTTGCGATGTCTTTGCCAGCGATGTCCGGTGCAGAACCATGACTAGGTTCGTACAAACCTTTGTTATTCACATCCAGCGAAGCTGAAGGCAGCATGCCGATTGAACCGGTCAACATCGATGCTTCATCACTCAAAATATCGCCGAAGATATTGCCCGTCACCACCACATCGAATTGTTTAGGCGCTTTCACCAATTGCATCGCGGCGTTGTCGACTAACATGTGGCTCAGCTCAACGTCCGGATATTCTTTGGCCATATCAGTCATGATTTCTTTCCAGAATTCAGTCGTTTCAAGCACATTGGCTTTATCGACTGAACACAATTTCTTGCCGCGTTTTTGCGCCGCTTGGAAAGCTACATGGCCGATACGGCGAATTTCAGATTCCGCGTATAGCATTGTATTAAAGCCTTCGCGCTCGCCCGCTTCATTTACGCGAATGCCCCGTGGCTGACCGAAATAAATATCACCCGTCAATTCGCGCACGATCAAAATATCCAAACCTGAAACCACTTCAGGTTTCAGCGTTGAAGCGTTCGCCAATTCTGGATACAAAATCGCTGGGCGCAGGTTAGCAAATAGATTCAAGTCTTTGCGAATGGCCAACAAGCCGCGCTCTGGGCGCAATGGGCGATCCAGTGTGTCATATTGCGGGCCACCAACAGCACCGAGCAAAATCGCGTCGGCTTCACGCGCTAGATTTTGCGTGAATTCTGGGTACGGCGAGCCGTATTGGTCATACGCTGCGCCGCCAAGAGGCGCCTCTTGCATTTCTAAATCTAAGCCATCATTTTTTAATACTTCGAGCACTTTTTTAGCTTGTGCAACAATTTCAGGGCCAATGCCATCGCCGGGCAGAATCAATACTTTCATGTTTATCTCGTGATTATTGTAAGTTAGAACAAATCCATGCAAAGGTATATACGCCAGAGCCAATAAAATAATAACCCCTATAGCAATACCCTAGATCATTTTTGTCTGTGCAATTTTTCATAGCACTTAAACGTAGAAAAAGAGGGGCAAGCCCCTCTTTTTACTCGTTCTAAGCTGGCTTAGAACGATACTTTGTAATCTACATCGCAATCGGTCATTACGATCACACGTGGATGCGTTTGCAGCAATGAAGCTGGCACCAACGTGGTAATTGGGCCATTTAATGTTGCGTCCAAGATCGCTGCTTTTTCTGCGCCTTTCACAACAAGCAAAATCGCTTTAGCTTGCATAATTGTGCCCATACCCATCGTTACCGCGTGCGTTGGCACTTCGTCGATGTGGTTAAAGAAACGTTTGTTCGCTTCACGCGTTTCTTGTTTCAATGTCACTTTATAGGTACCACGTGACAATTGTGTATCTGGCTCATTGAAACCAATGTGACCGTTGCCACCAATACCGAGCAATTGCAGATCCACCGGACCTTGCTCAAACATCATTTTATCGTAGTTGCGGCATTCTGCATCCACGTCAGCCGCATTGCCATCAGGCACATTCGTGTTTTCACGCTTGATATCGATGTGGTCGAACAAATTGCTTTGCATGAAATTGCGGTAACTTTCTTTATGCGTCACTGGCAAACCAACATACTCATCCAAATTGAATGTTTTTGCACTCGCAAAACTCACCAAGCCTGCTTTATATGTCTTTACGATCTCTTGGTACAAACCAACTGGCGTACCGCCTGTGGCCATACCCAAAACTGCGTTTGGTTTGGCACGAACCATAGAAATGATGAGGTCCGCCGCTGCGCGGTCTAAATCAGCTGAATTTTTAAATTTATGCAGGATCATTCTTATAGTTTCCAATAGTGAATTCGACCGTAGTAGGATACGACAGAATTCAATTAATAATATTGATACAGCCTAAAAAAACGGCCCAAAGGAATGGGCCGTTTCATTTATTTCACAAATAGCCAAGGCTGCGCCGCTTGATGCTTTGTTTCAAATGCTTTAATTTTGTCGCTGTGCGCTAAAGTCAAACCAATTTCATCCAAACCATTGAGCAAACAATGTTTGCGATGCTCTGTCACCTCAAACGGGAAAACTTGTCCGCTTGGTGTGATAATCGTTTGAGCCTCAAGATCAATTTTTAAACGATAACCTTCGGTTTTCGCTTCTTCAAACAATTGATCAATCACTGCTGCGGGCTGAACAATCGGTAATAAACCATTTTTAAAACAGTTATTAAAGAAAATATCCGCAAAGCTCGGTGCGATCAAAGCACAAAAGCCAAAATCTTCAATAGCCCATGGTGCATGTTCACGTGAAGAACCACAGCCAAAATTATCCCGCGCCAATAAAATTTGCGCGTCTTGATTGCGAGGCAAATTCAACTCGAACTCTGGATTGAGTTTGCGCAGGCTATTATCCATGCCTGGCTCGCCGTGATCCAGATAACGCCATTCATCAAATAGATTCGGACCGAAGCCAGAACGTTTGATTGATTTTAAAAATTGCTTTGGGATGATTGCGTCGGTATCTACATTCGCGCGATCCATCGCACAAACCAAACCGTCCAACTCAATAAACGCTTTCATTTCGCCGCCTTTTCGATGGCTTGGCCACCCTTTTTAATATCTTGACCGATGCCCGAAACGGTATTGCAAGCTGTCAAGGCCAAAACCAGTCCACACATTAATAATGAACGCAACATGGTGGCTCCTTAGACAAAGCTACGAATATCAACAAAATGCCCAGCAATCGCTGCCGCAGCCGCCATTTCTGGACTTACCAGATGAGTACGGCCGCCTTGGCCCTGACGGCCTTCAAAATTTCGATTTGACGTCGAAGCACAACGTTCGCCTGGCTCTAAGCGATCCGCATTCATCGCCAAACACATCGAACAGCCTGGCTCACGCCATTCAAAACCGGCTTCGGTAAATATTTTATCCAAACCTTCTTCTTCTGCCTGCGCTTTAACCAAACCAGAACCTGGAACGATCAGCACTAATTTCACGCTATCGGCTTTTTTCTTGCCCTTCACTACACCCGCAGCCGCACGCAAGTCTTCAATACGGCTATTGGTACAGGAACCGATAAATACTTTATCGACTTTAATATCGGTCAATGGTGTATTGGCTTCTAGACCCATATACTGCAGAGCACGCGTATAGCTACCCTGCTTGGTCGGATCAGATTCTTTGGCTGGATCTGGCACAGATCCGCTCACGCCTAACACTTGCTCAGGCGAAGTGCCCCAAGTAATTTGCGGCTCGATCTCAGCAGCACTGAGCACCACAACAGAATCAAATACAGCACCTTCGTCAGAAACCAGATTTTTCCAGTTTTCTACTGCAGCACCCCACTGCGCATCAGTTGGCGCAAATGGACGACCTTTAAGGTAATCAAAAGTTTTTTGGTCAGCAGCAACCATACCTGCACGCGCACCGGCTTCAATCGCCATATTGCACAACGTCATACGGCCTTCAATCGACAAGGCACGAATCGCATCGCCACCAAATTCAATCGCAAAGCCCGTGCCGCCGGCAGTGCCAATCTTGCCGATAATCGCCAAAGCGATATCTTTTGCGGTAACGCCACGACCCACTTGACCGTCAACTCGGACCAACATGGCTTTGGATTTTTTAGCCACCAAGGTTTGGGTTGCCAATACATGCTCAACTTCAGAAGTTCCAATACCGTGCGCCAGCGCCGCAAATGCACCGTGCGTCGAAGTATGGCTGTCGCCACACACAACCGTCATGCCCGGCAGTGTTGCGCCATTTTCTGGGCCAACCACGTGCACGATACCTTGACGCAAATCTTTAAATGGGAAATACGCTAAAGCGCCAAATTCTTTGATATTGGCGTCGAGCGTTTCAACCTGCAGGCGAGAAATTGGATCTTGAATCCCTTTTTCCCATTCATTGGTTGGGGTATTGTGATCCGCAGTCGCAACCACGGATGAATTGCGCCATGGCAAGCGATTGGCCAGCTTCAAGCCTTCAAAAGCTTGTGGGCTCGTCACTTCATGCACCAAGTGGCGGTCAATATAGATCAAGCAAGTACCGTCGGCTTCTTCATGCACAACGTGAGACTGCCAAAGTTTGTCGTAAAGCGTTTGAGCCATAATATCGTCGCAAATAAGGCTATCAGGGGACTGGCAAAGTTAGCACAGAAGCACTTTTGCGACAACCCGCAATACCCGATTTACCCAACAACCGCGATAGTTTTTGACCTATTTGTCATTGGACAATGATAATTGCACTCGTCAAACGGAGAGCATGATTGAAAGCCTGCATTTTCGCACTGAGCTTGCTATGGGGCAGCAGTAGTCTGGCAGCAACTTGCCAGCAAGTCGCGCACACGATTTCACAACAAAAACCCATACCAGCCAAGGAACTGGCGACAATCCTTGACTCACTCAATCAAAACCAGCGCCTACCCGATTATTTCGTCACAAAAAAACAAGCTAAAAACGCAGGCTGGCAACCTGGTGAGAGTCTTTGGATTTCGCCACCTGGAAAATCCATGGGCGGCGATCGCTTCAGCAATCGAGAGGAACGACTTCCCGAAGGTCGATATTTTGAGGCTGACCTTGATTACCAAGGAAAAAAACGCAACGCCAAACGATTCGTATATCAAATCAGCGGCCCACGCTATGTCACAACCGATCACTACGCCACTTTCATCGAGGTGCCAGCATGCCAGTAACTACCATTCAACTAAAGAATATTCAAAGCCTGCAAGACATTTACCAGCAGCTTGGCGAGCAGATGCAACTGCCCGCTGATTTTGGCTGCAACTTAGATGCGCTATACGATTTTTTTACTGTGAGCCTTGCGGGCCCAGTTGTGATCCACTGGCCAGATCAATTGCAAAATTGTCAGCAATTGAACCCAAAAGAGCGTAAAGGCATTTTGAATGTATTAGAAGATGTCATGAGGGAGCGGGACGATTTTGAAGTTAGGCTGAATAACAAATAAGTACGTATACGGTTAAAGCTTAACAGCATTAAAATCTTCTATTATATACCCTACCCAGCCACGTCAAAACCACGCTCATAAGCTCAAGAAAACAGTCTCCATAACAAAATAGCCTTGATAATGAAAGGTAATAAAGCACAAATAAGCACATGGAATAGTGCCGTGCCTCAATCAACGTGGGCTTATATGATGAATGCAATTGAACTCATCACGCCCTTTGACAGGAGCATCTCCATGACCAAAAAATTAAGCCCTCGCGATATTCGTAAACAACTCGGCATGAATCAGCATGATTTCTGGAGCCAAATTGGCGTCACGCAAAGTGGCGGTTCACGCTACGAAAGCGGCCGCAATATGCCTAAACCCGTTGCTGAGCTTTTACGCGTGGTTCATATTGAAGGGATTGATTTATCCAGCTTGCGCAAGCAAGAAATCAAGGCGCTCGAACTATTGCGCACTGAGCGCCCGGAATTGCTCACCGAACTGATCAAGAAAGTCGAACAAGCTGAAGCTGTCGCCGCCTAAGAACTAAAGAGCTAAACGCTCAGTTTAACCGTCAAGCCCAAGGCCTCAATTTGCTTTTGCAGCTGCTGCATCCACGCTAGTGGTGCAGCAGTTAGCCTTGGTGCCTCGGCCTGCAAGGAAGGTCGCGCCAAGCCATACAGCAAAACGCCCTCTAAGCGCACGCCTTGCGCCAATTGCTCGGCAAGAAAATCGACATACGCAGTCAACTCATCCGCACTTGGCAACACGCCATCAAGGGCAAACATACAGGTCTGCACCCACGTTGGGCACAACGCCGTCGCAGTCGCTAAACGTCGGGCCACCTGCTGGCGATTTAGCTTAATCTGATTGACAAATTCAAAGCCATCTTGCGGCGCGCGATCAATCTTAAACCACACCTCGCCGTTGATTGTCGCCATTTTTTGCAAGCCAGCCTGAACATGCGCCTTATCCATTTGGCTGCCGTTGGTAATCAACACTGTCTTGATTTGCCCTCGCAAAGCAAAGCGATCAACAGCACGCTCAACCACTTCAATGCAATCCAAAAACTGAGCCGAGGTCGTAGGCTCGCCGTTACCAGAAAAAGCAATATCATTCAGACGACGCACGCCTTCCGGCACGGCACGTAGCATAAAATCACCCTGCACAATATCGCTTAACATTAAATCAAGCTCGGCTTCAAGCTGATTAACGAGGGTATCTGGCGCAGGGCCTCGCTGCAACTCAGGCACTTGGCAATACACACAACGCCAATTACAGGCGTTATTTGGATTTAAATTAATACCGACCGAAACCCCACCCGCGCGGCGCGACACCACCGGATAGACATAAGTTAGACCAACGACATCTCTGGAATGATCATCAATACGTAAAGGAGTTATAACTTCTTTCTCAAGCGCCATGTTCTGGAGTCCGCACCAATAAAACAGGCGTCTTCGCAATACGCAACACACCTTCAGCCACACTACCCAGCAATAGATGCGTCAAGCCGCCATAACCATGCGTTCCCATCACCAGCAACTCGGCCTGCCACTTTTCAGCCTCATCAACCAATGAACGCGCAATTTGTCCACCCCAAATCTCCAGCAGATCGACCTCAACAGTTAAACCGAGCGCTCGCAATTCTTCCGCACGAGAATCAAGCAGCGTCTGTCCCCCCTGGCGCAGCGATGCCTGCAATTGGGGTACATCCAAGAACTCATTGGCACTCCACGCAAACTGGGCCAAATCAATCACATGCACTAGACGGACCACCGCATGCTGCTCATTCGCGAGGCGCTTGGCTTCTTGCAAGGCAGCGGCACTGGTATCACTATGGTCAACAGGAACAAGAATTCGTTGATACATGATAAAACTCCTTCGAGGATTGATTATTCAGTCTAGCAGCCCAAAACTATTGCAGCTTGAGAGTGTCGAGCATAAACTCGAATCAGATACTCCTAATAAACACGACTATGCCACGAATTAAACTTGATTTACCAGCGTCGACGCTGTTTGAGTGCGATATTTCGGTCAGAATTACCGATATCAATTACGGCAATCATTTAGCCAATAATGCACTCCTGGGCTTGATGCATGAAGCAAGGCTGCTCTGGTTGCGTAGTCTAGGTTTTCAGAATGAAATGGATGTTGGTGGCGCTGGCTTGATCCTGTGCGATGCTGCAGTGGTATTTTTACACGAAGCATTTTACGGCGATCTGTTGCATATTCGTCTAGCGGTTGACGAAATCAGCAAGACTCGGTTTGAACTTTATTATGATGTAACCAACCAAGATCAATGCATAGCTAAAGCAAAGACCGCTATGGCGAGCTTTAGTTACAACGAACGAAAAATAATCAGTTTGCCGGACTCTTTTCGGCAAACCTTAGCATGCTCAGGAGCATTAGTGTCATGAAGAAATACCCTACAAACAGTCCAGAAGCCATGGCGCGCATTTTAGTGATGCAAATGATGTGTGACGGTAGTTTTGATCCAGAAGAAATCGATGAACTCGAACACCTACATGCTTATGAAATCATTGGTATTACGCGTAAGGGTTTCATTCAAGTACTACAAGCCTACTGCAACGACATCACCGACGAAGCCGATGAAAATGGCCAAATCCGTTTAATCGACAAACAACGGATTGATGATCTACTTGAAACCATAGACGAACCGCAAAAGCGCTTGCAACTTGCTGCTTTAGCACTCGACATCGCAAAATCAGACCAAGAGATTTGCGATGCAGAACTCGCCGTATTTAGCCGCATGCTAAAAAAATGGCACCTCACGTTAGATGATCTCGCTGTGGCTTTTGGTGACTAAGTAGAACAGACACTTGCTCATTAGCCGCCAATCGAGCTAAAAACAATAACAAGAATGACTAACACTCGGGTGCTTCATGAGCTTGATAGCAGATTTTCACAAATCCTTTGAACGCAATTTTATTCCAACTTTAGGGCGTAAATTTGCTTTCATTGGATTGTTTTCCATTTTCCCGCTGGGCATGCTCATCGCACTATTTGCGGCTGAATCAACACTACACAGCGTGCTGAGTAAAATAGACGCTGCCAGCGCTCAGTTTATTTTAAGTGAGTTAGCACAACTTAAAACCTATGCATGGACCGCACTAATTTTCACATCTGTGTTGTGCATAGTACAAATTACCTACCTGCACTTTTGGATCACCAAACCCATCCGGCTGATCGATCAAGTTTTTGATGATGCTGCTAGCCACGAAGGTGATTTATCTAAAAACATCCCAGCCCCCTACTCCGACGAAATTAGCCAACTGGCGCTCACCTGCAATCGATTTTTAGGCAAACAACGCGATATTGTTTCTAATGTGCAAACGATGACCGTCGGCATGGCACTGGAAGCGGCTAAATCACAAAAAAATATTAAAGACTCAGCATCTGCCACCACTCAACAAGATCAATTAGCAAAAAAAGTTGTCGAAGCCAGCAATAGCACGACCGAGGGGATCAACCAAGTTTCGAGCCGAACCGGTGAAATCTCACAAACTACAGCGCAAAACCTACTCATGGCTAGGCAGTCCTACGCCGAATTGCAAGATGTAACCAATCGAATCAATGCCATTACGCACAAAATTGGTAATTTTAACCAAACCGTAGATGGTCTCAATAAGCGCTCGGCCAGCATTAAAACTATTGTCGACTTAATCAAAGAAATTGCAGGGCAAACCAATCTATTGGCGCTGAATGCCGCCATCGAGGCCGCCCGCGCTGGTGAGCAAGGAAGAGGCTTTGCTGTGGTTGCCGATGAGGTACGAAAACTAGCAGAAAAAGTCGGCGTTGCGACCGACGAAATTTCGGGTGATATTGACAATATGCTGAGTCAAGTAGCCGAAACACTATCAGAAACGGTGATGATTACTAGCGACGCCAATCGTACCCAAGAGGTCGTCGACAAAGCCTCACAGCAGTTTGCACTACTGATGAGCGACTTTGAGATGACGGCACAAGCGCTCTCGGGCATTGCCGCAACGTTGGAAGAATTTACCGTCGCCAATAATCTGGTGAATTCTAATGTTTCAGAAATCCACCAACTCTCACTTGGTGTAAACGAAAGAATGGGTCGATCAGCCCAATCCTCAAAAGACGTCGCAGAAGCGGCCGAGAAAGTGCAGGCCATGATTGGCCGCTTTACGGTCGGGCAAGGCGCGCTAGATCAAACGATTACCCAAGTTTGCCAATATCGCGACCGCGTTGCCGAGAAAATCGAAGCGCTAATGAAACGGGGCATCAATGTATTTGATCAGAACTACCAAGCCATTCCCAATACCGTGCCACAAAAATTCAAAACCACGTACAACCAATATTTCGCCCAAGAAATTCAACCCCTCTACGATGAGCTTGCTAAACTCGCCTTGGGCGGGCGTTTCTCTTTGGCCGTTGACACCAACGGCTATGGGCCAACACACAATAGCTGGTACTCCAAACCATTAACGGGCGAAAAGTCCGTCGACTTAGTGAATAGCCGTGACCAGCGTATTTTCAACGACCCCGCAGGACTACGTGCGGCAAGAAACACCGAACGATTCTTGTTGCAAACTTATCTGCGTGATACTGGTGAAATCATGACTGAAATCGACGTGCCTATCATGGTGAACGGCCGCCATTGGGGGGGGTTACGACTTGGATTTGATGGCACAGCTATTTTGGACAAAACTTAACCACGCATGTGCAAAAGTAGTTTTGATGCAATCATTCAGGCTGATTGCAGGATATTAATTTTGGGTAGCTTGCCTGGTGATGCCTCGCTGAATGCGGGGCATTATTATGCACACCCCCGCAATGCTTTTTGGCCCATCATGAGCCAATTACTCCAACTTGATCTCTGCGCTATGCCTTATGTGCTACGCTATAGCGCACTACAAGCCAACGGGATTGGTTTATGGGACGTTGTAGCCCAAGCGCAGCGCAAGGGCAGCCTAGATACTGCAATCAGCCAAGCAACGATCAATCCCTTAGCGCAGCGTTGTGCCGCGCTAACACAACTTCAGTTGATTGCTTTTAACGGAAAAACAGCGGCTAAATTGGGCAGCAAGCAAATACCAGGGTATCTTAATCAAGCCATTCTCCCTTCTAGCAGTCCAGCACATACCCTTAAGATCGATCAGAAATTTTCAGATTGGCAGAGCGCGTTAAGCCCCTACCTTGCTGCTTAACGCTCATCCTTGCTAGAAATCCAAATCGCAAACATCAACCAAATTGCATTCACCAGCGCCAGTACAAAACCGATAAAGCCAAGTAATGGCATACCAAACAGCGTTGGTCCCGTTTTAATCGTCATCGCGATTGATGAGCCAATAATGAGTGCGCCAGTAACGATGCCCATTGTTAAGCGATTGGCACTTTTCGCAATTAAGTTTCCAAAACGATCCAAACGTTTCAGGTCTAAATCAACTTTTAAATTACCACGGCGTGCCTGCTTAATCAGTTTACCAATGTCACGCGGCAAGCCAGACAAGACGCCAAAAGCCTCAAATAAATTATCTTTGCCGTTTTTAAGCCAATTTTTAGGGCTAAGTCGCTCCAAAATCACTTCTTTCACAAATGGCGTTAGATGGGGCACCATTTTAAATTCTGGATCGAGTTGACGCCCTAATCCCTCTAAGGTGATCAAAGCCTTGAATAGCAGCGTTAGATCTGACGGCAAGGTGATCTCATGATCACGCATCATGACCGCCACATCATTGAGCATATGGCCGAAAGGCACGTCTTTGAGGGGCAAGTTTTCATAATTAAACATAAAATCGGCAATATCGCTGGCGAGCTTTTCCTCATCAACCACCGTTTCACCCGTCCATTCCAACAGTACATTCAAAATACCGTATTCATCGCGCTGCGACAATGCGGCGAGCAAATCAACAATTTGGTCGCGGCGCGGATGCGGTAATCGCCCCACCATGCCAAAATCGAGAAAGGCAATCCGATTGCCAGTCAGATATTTCACATTCCCAGGATGGGGGTCGGCGTGAAAATAACCATCAATCAACACCATTTTCAGCACCGCATCCGCGCCGCGTGCCGCTAATACTTTTCTATCCATCCCAGCTGCATCGGCGGCCTGTAAGTCATTCCCCGCAATACCCCCAATATAACTTTGAACGTTGAGGCTTTCGCCCGTCCACTCCCACCAAATTTGCGGAATCACGATTTCATCGTGCCCCGTAAAATTTTGGACAAACCGCTCTAAATTACGCGCTTCAGTCGATAGATTCAGTTCACGACGTAAAGACTTAGCAAACTCATCCACAATTCGCACCGGTTGATAACGGCGCAAATCCGGAAACTCAAATTCAGCCAATGATGCGATGTGGCGCAAAATACGCAAATCGGCTTCAATCTTCGGAATAATCCCTGGCCGACGAATTTTTAAAACCACTTCCGTATCGTCTTGCAGTTTCGCACGATGCACTTGCGCAATCGATGCCGAACCAATCGGTTGTGGATCAAGTTCTTTAAAGATAGCGTGAGGATCCGCCCCTAAGACCTGCTGTAGCTCAGGCAAAATCAATGAGAAATCAAGTGGCGGCACTTCATTTTGTAATTTCTCAAATTCAGCAATCCATTCTGGCGTAAACATATCAAAGCGGGTTGCCAGTACTTGGCCAAGTTTAATAAATGTAGGCCCTAATTCTTCCAACGCTTTTCGAACGCGAACAGCAGGATCCATTAGCTGGATTTCATGGTCCCCCGGCAAATGCAAGGCATCGCTAGCGCGTTCAATACCTTTATTCAAGCCCAATTTTTGCACCAAATTACCAAGGCCATAGCGAATCAAAATCGCTACAATCTCACGAACCCGCGGTAAATCTCGCATCACAGTGAACGTTTCTTTTAGCATCGGGTCTGAATTTCCTTAAGTCGATCAATTAAATTTAGTTTTTCTTGATTTTATGCTTTACAGCCCTATTCCACATACGTACAGTTCCTGCCCATGAAATGGATTGTCATAATCACCACACTTTTCGCTCTCACCGCAGCCAATAGCTTTGCGGATGAAGACATGCCGGTTGGCGACACCTCTCCTAGTGCGTGGCTAGGTAGTGGCGATACACCGGCACCCAGCTCAGCAAAAGAACGCCCTAAAAAGCCAGCTACACGCGCAGCTGAAAAACCAACCGACTATACACCAGCTCAAGACTTGCTCTTATCTGCAATGAGCTTAATTGGTGTTAAATACACGTGGGGTGGCAATACGCCGGAGTCTGGGCTCGATTGCAGCGGTTTTATTCGTTATGTTTTTCAAAACTCAATGAATATGACACTGCCAAGAACTGCGGTTGAGATGGCACAAGCAGGTAAAACCATCGACAAAACCGAATTAAAGCCGGGCGATTTGGTGTTCTTTAATACCTTGGGCCGAACCTTTTCTCACGTTGGCATTTACTTAGGTGACAACCGATTCATCCATTCACCACGCGCAGGTCGCAGCGTAGAAGTTGCCAATATGGGTCAAAACTACTGGACTTCTCGCTTTACCGGCGCTCGCAGGATTGCAGATGGTGGCTCAGACGGCCTCAACATTAACGCAATGCTTGCCAACTCCAGCAACGAAGCAAAGCGGGTTTCAAGCTCATCACGTGTCGTCAATACGGCCGCAGCGAGCACGCGGACTGAGTGCAAGAAAGTGACTACTGGCAAAGGTAAAAACAAAAAGACCGTCACCAAATGCAGTAGAGTCAGCGTTAGCAACAAACCCGCAATCGCTGCTAAACCTGGCAAAACAACGCGTACTGCCAAGGCAAAAACCAGTAGCACACGCAAATCCGCCGTAAAGTCCCCCGCCAAGAAAAGTACGAGCCAGACCAAGAAAGCACCAGCCAAGCCCAAGAGCAAAACGCCAACAAAAACAAGCTCCAAGAAATAAAAAATAAGCCATTCAAAAACTGAATGGCTTATTTTTTATTTTGGTAAATGATGAGCAGGAACAATAATCAAACCCGCTCGCTGCCCTGGTGGCACATCGGGGTTGGGAAAAATAATCCGAGCATCTGACTCTGTCACCACAAATGACTCCCCCTGATCGACGGCCAAGACCATCCCCATTGGCAGCGGGGTAAAGTTATCGGTTTTGCCATCAATAGCAAATTTAAAATCCATGCTTTTTTTCGGGATTTCACGAGAGACTCGAAATATCTGCACATGAGCAGGCACTAACTCAGGCTCTGGCAAAACACCTTGGATCAAGCCTTGCAGATAGGCCGCCATTTTAGAGAGATCAATCCCTTTGTTTTGCCCAAATGGCCGTGCACTCCCCAATTCAACCGTAAACGATGCCGCATCACATTGCCGACTCGTAAAGAAAGAAAATGTACTCGACGTCGTCGATTGCAATAGCACGGTATCAACCCCAGCCATAGACAAACGCGCAATTTCCATCGCAGAAAAGGATTTATTCGGTTTAGGTAAGGGATAAATGGCAAACTTTTCAATCAAAGAGCCATGGATTGCGGTGTGCAAATCATAATGCAATCGTGATCGGCCCTCACCGCCAGCTTGAAAAAATCGCATGACGTGCATTTCTAGCATAGCGGCCCGGCGTTTTTCTACGCCGTCTTCAACATCAGGGGTTCGGCTAAACAAGCGATTCATATCTTCTTCGACAAAGCGCTGCCCTAGACGCAAGGCCGCGACATTACCAAAGATAAACAAAACCCGTGCCCGTACCTTAATTGCACCAGCACAAACTTGTTCAATTAATTGCTCAACCAATTCGACAGGCGCGGTTTCATTACCATGGACACCACAAGAGATCACCACATCGCAGGTATGCTTTACTCCCTCTTGTGGCTCGAAGCGAATCACGCCTTCATCCATTACTTGAACACCAGCACCGCTGGGCAAGCAATACGGCAGTGCAATTGCAGTATTGCCCGCCAAGGTTTCGTGTAAAAAACTAGTCATTCGCAACCATCCTCAACATGAATCTCAGTCGTAAGGCTCAATTTTAGCAGGCAATTTCTGATACTGAAGCATTTCTTACTCATCACGCCCATGCAATTGGAAGGGATAAATCGAGCCTAAACGCATAATTTGCGTCAATTCATCCAAAGCTGTACGCACTTCGACCAAAAGATTTGGATCAAACAGATCACTTTCGAGCAAACGATCACGGTAATGTCGCTCAACCCAGCTACACAGTTGCGGATATAAATGATCATTCATCCACACACCTGAATTGACTTCCTTTGCCTCTGCCGCAGTTAACGCTACTCGCAATCGCAAGCACGCCGGGCCGCCGCCATTTTGCATACTCTGCTTTAAGTCATAGACCAATAATTCATCGATCGGCCCGCCACTGTCTTTAAGTGCTTGTAAATAAGCCCACACCGCAGGCGTGTTTTTACATTCTTCAGGCACCAGTAAACGCTGACGACCATTGGCTTTTGCCAACAACTGACTATTAAATAAATACGATTTCACCGCGTCAGCAACCGAAACCGCATCGCTCGATACTTCAATCACTTGCAAACGCCCTGCCATCTTGTCGGTCAGCTCTGCATACACTAGAGCTGAATTCAAAAATGCCGCCTCATGACAAAATAAAACGTCTTGATTACCCACCGCGATGACATCGTTATGAAACACGCCCGCATCAATCACGGCCGGATTTTGCTGCGCCAGCACCGTGTGACTCGCCGATAAACCATGGCGACGAATAATCGCCTCACACGCCTCCCTAGTTTGGCGAGCGGGAAATTGAGTAGGCTCTACTTGCCCACCCCAATGCTGCCGCCCATAAACAAAAAATTCAACGCCAGCCTGCCCATAGCCATGGCAAAAGCGCGTGTGATTGGCTGCGCCTTCATCACCCAAGGCGGCGTACATGGGTAGCGCTTCATGTACCGCAAAGTGCGCTGGATTGGAAAAAACTGCTTTTAAACTACGAAATGTCTGCCGATGCTCAATCGCACGATGAAATTTATTTTGCAAATTGGCGACGGTAAAATGCACCCGACCATCTTGCGTATCAGCCGATGGACTAACCGTGGCCGCATTCGCAGTCCACATGGACGATGCGGAACTCATCGCAGACAAATACCCTTGCTGCGTATCTTTTAGCGAGTTAATAATTTCGTTGTCTGTACCTGTATACCCAAGGTCACGTAATAACCATAAAGCAGGACGTTCTTGCGGCGGCAACACCCCTTGACGATAACCAAGATCAGCCAACGCTTTCATTTTTGATAAGCCTTGCAAAGCCGCTTGCCGCGGATTAGCCGCTTGTTTGGCATTACCCGTCGAAGCGATATTGCCAAAAGAATGGCCGCCATAATGATGCGTCGGCCCGACTAAACCATCAAAATTGGCTTCAAAAGCACCTTCAATCATATTCATAAGCTCATTCCTGCAGGCAATTGAGCGGGTAAAGTCAAAGTTTCTGCCTCAAGTGAGGCCACTGGATAGGCACAATAGTCCGCCGCATAGTATGCGCTAGCACGATGATTGCCTGATGCCCCAATACCACCAAAGGGTGCTGCGCTTGATGCACCTGTCAGCGGCTTATTCCAGTTGACGATGCCAGCGCGTGCCTCACGCCAAAATAGTTCGTATTGCTCACGTGAGTCGGACAGCAAACCAGCTGCCAATCCAAACTGCGTGCGATTGGCCAGCACCAGCGCCTCATTAAAACTCTCGTAGCGCTGCACTTGCAACAGCGGGCCAAAATACTCTTCATCCGGCAGGTCACTCACCGCCGTCACATCTAAAATCCCTGGCGACAGCAAGGCCGTACCCGTCTGAATACGCGTCATCACCAATAATGAAACCGCGCCTTGCGCCAGTAAATTCGTTTGGGCAGCCAGCAGTGCATCCGCTGCAGCCAGTGAAATCACGCCGCCCATAAACGGCTGCGGTTCTGCATCCCAAGCCCCCACTTTTAAAGCGGCAGAGACGTTAATTAAGCGCACCAAGAAGGCATCGCCCCATGCGCTATTTGGAACAAGCAAGCGTCGTGCGCACGTGCAGCGCTGACCGGCAGAAATAAATGCCGACTGAATCACATGATGCAATGCGGCGTCGATTTCGGCGACTTCTTCAACAATCAGCGGATTATTACCGCCCATTTCCAGTGCCAGAATTTTTTGTGGCGCGCCAGAGAATTGCCGATGCAAGGCATAGCCCGTATTGGCGCTGCCGGTAAAATAAATGCCATCCAAATCAGCTTGCGCCGCCAATGCAATCCCCGTATCACGTCCGCCTTGCACAACATTTAAAACGCCCGCAGGTAAACCTGCGGCCATCCACAATTCGGCCGTTTTTTGTGCCGTCATTGGCGCGAGCTCAGAGGGTTTAAACACCACACAATTACCCGCAATCAAAGCGGGAACAATGTGCCCATTCGGCAAGTGTCCAGGGAAATTATACGGACCAAATACGGCCACAACCCCATGCGGGCGATGACGCAATACCGCTTGTGCATCGCCAAGCGGAGATTCTTTGCTCCCAGTTCGCTGATCGTAACTTTTAAGCGAAATTTCAATTTTATTGACCATCGTTGCCACTTCGGTCAACGCTTCCCAGCGCGGCTTTCCAGTTTCTAGGCCAATCGTATCGGCCAAACTCGCCTGATTGGCTTTTAATAAATCGGCAAAATTGCGCACCAAGGCGATTCGTTCTGACAACTCAAGATCACGCCACGCAGCAAATGCGGCTCGTGCCGCACTGACTGCATCCACTACTTCAATACTCGTAGCAGCATGCCCCTGCCAAACGATGGCTTGAGTGAATGGATTGCGGGAAATTAATAACTCGCCAAGGCCTAAGTGCCATTGACCATTAATAAGTTGCATGGGTATAGCCCTCTAAGCTTTAGCAGACAATGGCACGGCACGTATACTGTCACCATTTTCTAAATTGAGACGTTTCAACACTTCACTTGTTAATGGCAAAGAATCTTCAAGCGGTCGAGTGACTGCCAAGGTCACGCGAAAATCATTCAAACTGCGATTACTCACCAACCATGGAATGCCATTCTTAGGCTCGGCCGCCACCGCTAGGGACTGATACACCGTACTGTGCCGCACTGCGCGAATGTCAGCCAGACTGCATTCCAAACTCGGGCCCGCATCGAAAATATCAACATACCCTTGGTAACGAAACCCTTCCGACTCCAGCATTGCGCGCGCGGGCTCAGTCGCTGGATGTACATTCCCCAGGGCAGCTCGTGCCGCTTCAGACAAAAAGCAGGTGTAAATTGGATGCTTAGGCATTAACTCAGCAATAAACGATTTACTACCGACATAGGACAAGAAATCCGCTTTCGCAAAATCCATCGTAAAAAAATGGCGGCCTAAACTTTCCCAAAATGGCGATTGGCCTGCCTCATCCGAAACACCGCGCATTTCTGCGATAACGCGCTCGGCAAAACGCTCCGGAAATTCAGCCATAAACAAAAAGCGACTTTTGGAGAGCAAGGCACCATTGCCGTCTTTACGATGCGAGGCGGCCAAAAATAAAGAACACAGTTCACTCGAACCTGTTAAATCCGACGTCAGAAAAAGTGTGGGTAGCTGTTTGTAAATATCGAGCTCACGGGAAGCGTGCACCGACAGGCCAACACGGTAGTTGTACCAAGTGTCGTGCATTCCTAGCGCCGCCTCGACCCCACAGATGCCGACAATCTGCTGTGCAGCATCGTCTTCCAATACAAATAGATAACTAGCATCAGCCAACTCAGGAGTGCTATTGAGGCTTTTAATACTGGTTTGAATTCGCTCATTTAAGCGCGCGGGATTGGGCTGCAAGGTGGTGACACCGACACCTGCTGTTTTTGCCAGCGCCAACAATGCATCCATATCATCAAGGCCAATCGGGCGTATCAACATGGGTTTCAACTTAATAAATAGTTAAACCAATGTAGCAAAGTGTAGAAAAAACGCGTATCGGGAGTTTCCCATGCGCAAGCCGAGGCGCAGAAACGCCTCGCTCAGCACTGAATCAGTACAAGTAGATTCACAGAAGAATTAATTGACGCTCATTAAGGTTCGGCCACCTTCAAAGCGCGGTGCGAAGTAACTATTGGCCAAAGACTCAATTCGGACTTTGCCATTCGTGGAGGGAGCATGAATGAATTTATCATCGCCTAGATAAATACCAACATGAGAAAAAGACCGGCTCGTGGTTTTAAAAAACACCAGATCGCCCGCTTGCAGTTGCTCTTTAGATACTGGTCTTGCTACAGATGCCATCTCTGCCGCGGAACGCGGCAAACTTACGCCAAGTGCATTTTTATAAACCAATAACACTAAACCACTGCAATCGAGCCCCGCCTCCGGATTGGTGCCACCAAACTGATAATTGGTTTCTAATAAACCCAAGGCATACATCACGACTTCGCGCCCTGCACCATCAGCTTTGATATTGGCCAAAGAAGGGACTGGCTTGGTGGGCTTGGTGCTTACTTTGTTGCTTGAAGAACACCCCACCATCACCAACGCGAGTAGCAATACCGTCACTAGGGTTTTAAGCATCCGATAGCACCTTGATGTGTTCAGTCGCGCTGCGTGCTAAGGCAGATAAATCATAACCACCTTCCAACATCGACACGATACGACGCTCGCTATATTGATCGGCAATTTTCATGATTTGCTTGGTGACCCACGCATAATCAGCCTCAACCAAACCCATTGAGCCCATATCGTCTTCTAGATGCGCATCAAAACCGGCAGAAATCAAAATCAATTGCGGCTTAAATTCATGCAAAGCAGGCAACCACTGTTGCATAACTACATCACGAAACTCGGCGCCTTTACTCGCTCGTGGCATCGAAACGTTGAGCATATTCGGGCCTTTTGGCACATCGCCTGAATACGGGAAAAACGGATGTTGAAAAATACTGACCATCAAAGCACGTGGCTCATCAAACAAACAATCCTCCGTGCCATTGCCGTGATGAACATCAAAATCAATAATGGCGACGCGTTCCAAGCCATAAGCGGCCATCGCATGTTTGGCGGCGATTGCAACATTACTTAAAAAACAGAACCCAAGCGCACTCTCGCGCTCGGCATGATGCCCTGGTGGCCGCATTGAGCAAAATACATTTTGTGCCTTACCTTGCATGACCAAATCCACCCCTTGAATCCCAGCGCCTGCAGCATGATAGGCAGCATTAAAGGTATAAGGATTCATAGCCGTATCGGGCTCCATATGCACATGACCTTGGGCAGGGCTTGTTACAGCCAAACGATCCAAATATTGCTCAGTATGTACCCGCAATAATTGTTCTCGAGTTGCAGGCTGCGCGGTAAGATGCAGTAAATAGTCCCAAACTCCTGCGGCAATCAATCTATCCTGAATGGCGGCCAAACGCTCTGGACACTCAGGATGCCCCTTGCCCATTTCATGCATCACACACGACGGATGACTAATAAATGCTGTTGCACCACAGGAACCTGACACAGACTTGCCCCTTACTGTTTGATCATATTTATTGTTAAGAGTGAGTTTTAATGTAGCGAGCGCTCGTCAGAATGGCGAGGCCAGAGCACAGAAACCGGAATGTACGCCTTGTACATGAGGATTCGAGGCTTTCGCTTCCACCACCTGAACCGATTATTACAGGACGCGCAGCACTTTTTAAAACACGCTCTATAAGTTTACGCCGTGCGGCAAAAGAGGGAAAGAATGAATCATCTAGGCCAGCCAACCCTGTTGCAACAGGTGCACGAAGCCGAGCAACAACTCAATTCAATTATTCTGGGAAAAGCCGAGACTTTACGCTTAGCCTTGTGCTGCGTACTAGCGCGCGGCCACTTACTCATTGAAGACGTGCCCGGTGTAGGAAAAACCACTTTGGCTCACGCTCTAGCCAATGTTTTAGGCCTGAAATTTGCTCGTATTCAATTTACCAGTGATTTACTGCCTGCCGATTTATTAGGGGTTTCTGTTTACGAGCGCTCAGAAGAGCGTTTTCGCTTTCACCCCGGCCCCATCTTCACCCAAGTTTTGCTAGCAGATGAAATCAACCGAGCCACGGCCAAAACGCAATCAGCGCTGCTTGAAGCCATGGCAGAGCAACAAGTGACGATTGATGGGGAAACCAGTTCTTTGCCGCATCCGTTCTTTGTTATTGCTACGCAAAATCCGCAACAACAAATTGGCACTTTCCCACTCCCCGAGTCGCAGCTCGATCGTTTTTTGCTGCGTATCCAATTAGGCTACCCCGATGCAAAAGCAGAGCGGGATTTATTGCAAGGTATTGATCGCCGAGATTTATTGGCGCAAATTAAACCCATACTCAATGCTGAGCAGCTGATTGCGGCGCAACTGGAGATTCAATCGATTCAAGTGGCTCCTGCATTACTCGATTACATTCAAGCGCTACTCGCGGAAACACGTGAAAACCAGCGTTACACCTGCGGACTTTCCCCGCGCGCTGCGCTTGGTTTGGTGCAAGCTTGCAAAGCCTTTGCTTGGCTTGATCAACGTAAGATGGTGATCCCTGATGATGTGCAACAATTGTTCCCCGCTGTTGCTGGACACCGACTGATCTTGCGCCTCAGTGGCCGCAGCGACCCTGATTCAGCCAAACAAATCCTCAAGCAAGTTGCCATTCCATAATGAAGGCCATCGCTTCCTTCATAACCCAATTTGTTTACCCACTTTGGCTCAGGTTTATCGACAATCGCCACCCTGCGAGCGAAGGGCGGCAGCGCATTCGCCACCAGCGGCTCTACATCCTGCCCACTTGGTATGGATTGGCCTATATGATTACGATTCTCACGCTCTTGGTCGGCTCGCTCAATTACCAGCTCAGCCTCGGTTTTTTTTCCGCGTTTCTGCTGATTGGCGTGGCACATGCGGTGATGCTACGTAGCTATGCCAACTTGCTTGGTTTGGAGTTAAGCACCAACTCAACACAAGCTGTTTTTGCCGGTGAAGATGCTCACTTCCCCATTAATCTACACAATCTGAAACCGCAATCACGCGCTGGAATTGAAATCAATACCGGCAATGACGAAGACGCCTTCGTCGCCCAGGTGCAAGGTTTAGACCATCAAATTGTCTCGTTAGCAATTCCAAGTTTTCGGCGCGGACGTTTGAAACTACCCCGATTACGCCTCGACTCGACCCAGCCACTCGGTCTTTTTCGCTGCTGGACTTATCTCAATCTGCCACAAGAAACACTCATTTACCCTGCACCCGAAAAAGATGCACCGCCCTTACCTGAGCATTTACATGGGCAAGACGGTAAAGAATTTAGCCCGATTGGCAACGATGATTTTTATGGTTTACGACTCTTTCAACGCGGCGATGCACGGCACGATATTGCTTGGAAGCACAGTGCCCATGGCGAAAATCTGCTGATTCGCCAATATCAATCACCACTGGGCAAATCGCTCTGGCTGAACTGGGATGAAATGACCGAACTACACGCCGAGCAACGTTTAAGCCGATTAGCTGCATGGATTATCACAGCACAAGACAAACAACGCCCGTACGGACTCAAACTGGGCAATAAAGAATTCCCGCCCGCGCTGGGTACAGAACACCAGACTCAATGCCTGCAAGCGCTCGCTCTCTTTGGCGAGGGAGAGCCCCAATGAAAATCAAAAAGACGGGCCGCCCACTTCATCCTCGTGAATTGCAACACATGGGCTTATTGATGGGCTTGGTTTGCTTCCCGCATTTACTGATGCAGCCGGGCTGGCTTGCCGCAAGCCTTTCACTTTGTGTGATTATTTTTTGCAGTTTAACGCCTTTAATGCGCAGCAAAATCCCGCACTGGTCTAGCGTTTTTTTGGCAGTCATCAGCTTAGGCGTGGTATTTCAAGCCCACGAAACGCTAATTGGCCGTGAAGGCGGCGTCGCCGTATTGGTGGCGTTGAGTATTATTAAACTCTATGAAACACGCACTTTACGCGATGCGCACTCGATGTTTCTACTGACCCTATTCACCACCGGAGTCGGCTTCCTGCAAGGGCAGGCACCGTGGCAAGCAGCAATCGCTTTATTCACAATATTTATGATTTTTGGAATGGCACTGAAGCTGGAAAACCCATACCAAACCATGGGTATATCCTGCAAGAAATCACTTAGATTGCTTGCTGAGGCAATACCCATCGCATTAATCTTATTTGTCTTATTTCCACGCTTACCGGCCCCGCTTTGGGCCACGCCCAGT
This sequence comes from uncultured Deefgea sp., assembly GCA_963508915.1. Lineage (GTDB taxonomy): Bacteria > Pseudomonadota > Gammaproteobacteria > Burkholderiales > Chitinibacteraceae > Deefgea. Next base: position 11,532 of record CAUOZE010000032.1, on the reverse strand, counting down.
GAAAAAGTGGGCCTGAGCGGGCTTTCTGGCGAACAAATGAGCCCTGGCAGCTTAAGCCAGCTGATTCAAGATGATAGCATTGCATTTCGCGCAGAATTCAAAAGCAAAGCACCTAGTCAAGACCAACTGTACTGGCGCGGACCGGTGTTCGATCAATTTGACGGCGAGCGCTGGCTCCCCGCCAGAAACACACTTGGAACCCCGCCCAGTATTATCGCGCTCGGGCCTATCGTGGATTATCAGATCACACTCGAACCACACCAGCAAAATTGGTTACTGGCACTAGACTTGCCTACTCGTGCACCGAGTGATGCCATGATTAGCCAGCAACTTCAGTTATTACGCACTACGCCGATTGCGCAGCGACTACGCTACCAAACCACATCCGCACTCAGCTGGCAAACAGTCGGCGAAGATGGCGTAGCCGCAGCGCTTCAATTGCCGGCAAAAATCAATCCAAAGACCCGCGCACTTGCGGCAAGCTGGCAGCATTTACCACCTGCAGAGCGTGTTCAAGCAGGACTAACTTGGCTTAGATCGAATGGCTTTAGTTACACCCTCAACCCGCCGCCATTGCGACAGCGTGACCGTGTCGATGAATTTTTATTTGCAAGCAAACAAGGCTATTGCGAACATTTCTCTAGTTCTTTCGCCTTTCTCATGCGCGCCGCTAACGTGCCAGCGCGGGTCGTGACGGGGTATCAGGGCGGATTACTCAACCCCAGCAGTAATTACTACATTGTGCGGCAAGCAGATGCACATGCTTGGATTGAAGTCTGGCTAGCCGGCCAAGGCTGGCAGCGGGTGGATCCAACCTTTGTCATCTCGCCATCACGGATTGAAAACGGCATAGGAACGAGTTTTCAAGGCGCGGGTTTGCCCATGATGCTGCGTAGCGATAATTTTTGGCTTAAATCAGTACGCTTAAAACTCGATGTCTTCGTCAACAACTGGAATCAATGGGTGATTGGCTACGACGACAAGCGCCAACTTGATTTACTCAAACGTCTGGGCATTGACGATTTTTTATCGCTCAGCTTTTTACTTTGGCTAGCGGGCGGCATTTTAATCAGCCTAGGCGGCTTTGCCTTGTGGCTCTTACTCAGCAATCGCCCCCCAGCACTAGACATGGCCAGCCGACTCTATCAGCGTTTTTGTAAGAAAATGGCCAAACATCAGCTACTAAAAGCGCCACACGAAACCGTTTTGCAATTTGCGCAGCGCTGCCAATCGCAACGCCCAGCACAATCAGCAGCCATTACCGAGATTACTCAGCTCTATATCCAAGCGCGTTACGCACGAGACCCGCAAGCATTACAGCAATTAAAGCAAGCCATTGCTCGCTTTACCTAATCCTGGCTCGTTTTCTTACTCAATCGCGCGCAATTTAATTTATGATTGAGCTCTACACAGCTCAAACAATGAAAACCATGGCACGCTTTTTTACTGAACCCGCTTTCGCGCATCAAAATCCGGCCAAAATTGGCGTTTTATTGGTCAATCTTGGCACACCAGAAGCTCCTACCGCCGCCGCAGTGCGCCCTTATTTACGCCAGTTTTTATCTGACCCACGGGTTGTGGAAATTCCAAAACCAATCTGGTGGTTAATCTTGAATGGGATTATTTTGACGGTTCGCCCCAAAAAAAGCGCTGAAAAATACGCTAGCATTTGGACGAAAGAAGGCTCTCCGCTCAAAGTATGGACAGAAAAACAAGCCAAATTGGTAAAAGGACTGCTTGGCGAATCGCTACCAGGCCAGCTCGTTGTCGATTACGCCATGCGCTATGGTAATCCGTCCATTGAATCGCAAATTGCCAAACTAAAAGCAGCCAATTGCCAAAAAATCATCATCGTGCCGCTCTACCCACAATATGCTGCCAGCACCACCGCCAGCGTGAACGATGAAGTCTATCGCGTACTACAAAAAACTCGTTTTCAACCCGCTATTCGCACTGTTGCACCGTACTTTGATCATCCTGCATATATTGCTGCGCTCGCACAGCAAGTCCGTAGTCACTGGCAAATCAATGGGCGTGGCGATCATTTACTGATGAGCTTTCACGGCGTACCACGCTACACCCTGAGCAAAGGCGACCCCTACCATTGCCACGCATTGAAAACAGGCCGCCTATTAGCAGAAGCACTAGAGTTAACTCCAGAACAATACACAGTAGCGTTTCAGTCTCGGTTCGGCAAAGCAGAATGGCTCAAACCCTACACCAGCAAAGTCATCGAAGATTTAGGCAAGAAACACATCGGCCAACTGGATGTGTTCTGCCCTGGGTTTGTAGCTGACTGTCTTGAAACCTTGGAAGAAATCGCTATCGAAGGAAAGCACGATTTTGTCAGCGCTGGAGGTAAAAAATATAATTTCATACCTTGCCTCAACGACAATCCACTCTGGATTTCGACGCTAGAAACACTAGTAAAAACTGAGCTGACAGGCTGGCTGACAAACGGCAAAGCTGACAGCAGAAATGAAAATCAATTAAATCAAACACTTAACCTAGCCAAGGCTTTAAACGCCCCAAATTAGGCTTGGGAAATTACAAAATTAACGCTACACTCTGCGGTAAGCTTAATCTTACAAAAGAGGAACTCCCCAATGACCACTAAACTGCTCTTAGCTGAAGATGATCTGATTCTAGCCGACGCACTTAAAACCAGTCTTTCACAAGCTGACTTCCAGTGCGACTGCGTGAACGACGGCGCATTAGCTTTGCAAATTTTGCTACACAACGACTACGATGCAGTTGTGCTTGATATCGGCCTACCTAATATGGACGGCCTGACGGTACTGCGTAATGTGCGTCAACACAAACCTTCATTGCCAATTTTGATTCTAACCGCCTTGGATGGTTTAGAAGAACGCGTTGCGGGGTTAGATGCTGGTGCCGATGATTACTTAGCCAAACCATTTGAGTTTTCAGAACTCGAAGCACGTTTGCGCGCATTGCTACGCCGCAGCCAAATTTTGCCGCAATCTGTGCAGCAACTAGGCAACTTGCGCTTAGACCGCGCCGGTCAACGTGCTTGGTGCAATGACACACCGCTCGATTTGTCTGCACGTGAACTCACTGTGCTTGAAATCTTGATGTCGAACATCGACCGTGTTGTAACTAAAGAGCAAATCGTCAGCGAACTCGGCAACGAAAATGCAGAAGTGGGCCTTAATGCCATCGAAGTATACGTACACCGACTACGCAAAAAACTAGACCCTGCTGGTGTTGTAATTCGCACCATCCGTGGCCTCGGCTATTTACTTGAAAAGCAACAAATTATTCCTGCTGATGCTAACAACTAAAACTTCGCTCCGGCAGCAATTGCTGCTGTGGCTACTCCTGCCCCAACTGGTCTACTGTCTAGCTGGGGCAGTACTTTTTTTCTCGGTTACTTTGTTCTACGCCAATCGCGTGATCGATTCGCGCCTAGCCGAAACTGCTGAGGCCTTATCAGAACTCAGTCAAACCCAAGGCACTGACCTTGATGCTTTGGCACCCATTGTTGTGCAAGAGACCGCGTTTCGTTTTTATTCAATTAGCAATAAAAACGGCGACGTATTACACGGCAATCTATCATTAAAAGCACCTACAGACGAATACCTACAAGAAATCTACTCAAGCAGTGCACCATCGTTCTTTGACACAACCATCAACAACGAAACATTCCGCGTTGCAGCAATCAACACGCAATTTGCAAACAAAGAACCGGTTCTGATTCAAGTTGCGTTTAATTTAAACCTGCGCAACCTCTATGCAAGGCAGATTTTAATCTCGACTGCACTACCACTCGCCCTATTAATCATCGTGACGTGCTTTCTCGTTTGGTGGGGAATCGGCCGTGGTTTGCGTCCACTGGCGCAATTGCAATCCTTGATGGAGCACCGCAAAGCACAAGACCTTTCACCGCTTTCATTACAAGATGCGCCGCAAGAGCTGCAAGGTCTTTCATCGGCGCTCAATCACCTACTCTCCGGCACTGAAGAAAGCATCAACCGCCAACGTCGCTTTATCGCCGACGCAGCGCACCAATTACGCACGCCATTGGCGGGTTTAAAATCACAAACCGAACTGGCCATGCGGGAAAGTTCGCCCGAAGGACTGCGTGAACGACTCAATATGGTTCACACCAGCGCGACCCGCAGCATTCATTTAGTGAACCAGCTATTAACACTGGCTCGCTCTGAGCCGGGCAGCCAAACTGGCATCCCCAACGTCCAGATGGATTTGGCAAAAATCATTCGTGATTTAACAGCAGAGCTCGTCCCGCGCGCACTGGCAGCACGCATCGATTTAGGTTGCGACTGCTTTGTACCGACTGCAAATATGCACGGAAATTCGGCATTACTACGGGAAATGTTCATCAACTTGGTCGAAAATGCGATTAAATACATCCCACGCGACGGCAGCATTACGGTGCGCCTCACTGAAGACGCCCACAATTACATCGTTGATGTTGAAGATAACGGACTTGGCATTCCCGATGCAGACAAAGCTCGCGTCTTTGAGCGCTTTTATCGCCGAGAACAAACGGGCAACGGCTGTGGGCTTGGCATGTCAATCGTCAAAGAAATCGTTGAGCGCCATGCTGGCACGGTTGAACTTCTCGATGCTCAGCCACACGGCCTGATAGTGCATGTCGTACTACCAAAAACTGCTTTACCTGCTTAATAATTGCTCCTGCTAGAGCCTCTACCATGAGCTACATTGCAAAGGGCAGGCAGTGCCCCTGACCCTGATTCCAGCCAACACAGGCACTCGCAAACGATTTATACCGCTATAACCCGTGCTGAACGGCGGTATATCATTTTGTTAATGTTGGCTGCACAGTAAAATAAGTAATCAAAGGTATATAAGTACAGCCATTATTTAACAATGGCTTGAATTAAATACCCATCACTTCGAACGCGTATCTAACGCTGCGCGTAATCCTTCGCCAATCATGACCAGCATCAGCATCAATCCAAGCAAAACCGCAAAGGTCGATAGCGAAATCCACCACGCATCCAGATTGCCTTTACCTTGCGCCAGCAATTCACCGAGCGACGCGGTTTGCTGTCCCACGCCCAGCCCCAAAAAATCCAAACTGGTCAGCGCCAAAATTGCCGCGCCCATGCGGAATGGCAAAAACGCCAATACCGGCGTCAAGCTGTTGGGCAACACATGACGGCGAATGATTTGCCAATCGCTCAAACCCATACTGCGTGCGGCCAAGACATATTCTTGATTGCGATTGCGCAAAAACTCAGCGCGAGTGTAATCGGCCAAACCCATCCAGCCGAATAGCGTCATTAAAATCAGCAAAAGCGCCAAACTCGGCTCAAAAATCGCCGTAAAGATAATCAGCAGGTACAACTCAGGCAAAGACGCCCAAATTTCTGAAATCCGTTGCCCGAATAAATCAACCCGCCCGCCAAAATAACCCTGCATGCCACCAATCAACACGCCGAGTAGCGAGCCCGTCAGCGTGAGCGCCAAAGCAAAGAGCGCCGAAGTGCGAAAACCGTAAATCAGCCGTGCTAATAAATCGCGGCCTTTGTCATCTGTCCCTAACCAATTTTCACGCGATGGTGGCGCGGGATTGGGCTGAGTCGCAAAATAATTTAACGCTTTAGCGCCGTAACGATTCGGCGGGAAAATCGCCCAATTGCCATGTTCCGCGAGTTGTTGCTCAATAAACGGATCGAGATAATCCGTTGGTGTTGGGAAATCACCGCCAAACGTCGTTTCGGGGTAATCCTTCACCAGCGGGAAATACAGCGCACCTTGGTAACTCACCACATACGGCTTATCGTTGGAAATCAGCTCCGCACCCAGACTCAGCACGAAGCAAAATAAAAATAAATACAAACTGATGACTGCGCGGCGTTGTGCTTTAAATCGCGCCCAAGCGCGCGGCCAAAATCCTTGTGCGGCGTTCACGACCTGACCTGCTGAGCTCATTTTGTGCCCTTCCCAGCTGCGCCGAACTGCACACGAGGATCAAGCAACACATAACCAATATCCGACAATAATCGCCCGACCAAGGCCAGCAACGTAAAGAAATACAGCGTGCCGAGTACCACCGGATAATCACGCCGCATCACCGATTCAAACGACAGCAATCCCAAACCATCCAGCGAAAACAGCGTTTCAATCAACAAACTACCAGTAAAAAATGCCGCAATCATCGCCTCGGGTAGCCCCACCACCAACGGCAGCGCCGCATTGCGGAAGATATGCTTCCAAAATATCCGCCGCTCGCTCAGCCCTTTTGCTCTTGCGGTGGTCACATACTGCTTATTGATTTCTTCCAAAAAACTATTTTTGGTCAGCATCGTCAACGCCGCAAAGCCACCAGCCACCATCGCCGTCACCGGCAGCACCAAATGCCACAGATAATCCATCACCTTGCCCATCAACGACATCGACTCCCAATCATCCGAAGTCAATCCACGCAGCGGAAATAGCTGCCAAAACGAGCCGCCGCCAAACAACACCAGCAGCACCACGCCGAGCACAAACGATGGAATCGCATAGCCAATCATTAAAATCAGCGTCGTCACCGCATCAAAGCGCGTGCCCTGCCGCACCGCCTTCGCCACGCCGAGTGGCACCGCAATCAAATACGTGAGCAACAAACTCGAAATCCCCAAGCTCATCGACACCGGCAGCTTTTCCCAAATCAAGTCCGTCACGCTAGCATGGCGAAACCAACTATCGCCCAGATTAAAAGTGGCGTAGTTTTTCAGCATCTGCCAAAACCGCACAGGTGCAGGTTGATCAAAACCATACTGCGCCTTAATTTGGCTCAGTTGCTCCTCAGACAAACCCCGCGCCGCCTGATAAGTCCCACCCGATGTATTGCCCGCTGATTCACCCGAGCCAAGGCCTTTAAGCTGATACACCATCTGCTCCACCGGCCCACCGGGAACAAATTGGATGACCACGAAACTCACAAGCAAAACACCGAAGAGGGTTGGGATCATCAGTAATAGACGTTTTAGGATGTATTGCAGCATGGAAAACCTTCAGGAGTAGATGGGTGGAGCGAAGCGATACCCATCAATACGAACAACGATGGGTATCGCCCAAAACACTGCTCCACCCATCCACGGGCTAGCTGAAGAAGAATCGATTTACAAATGCGCTAGCTAGACACAACAGCATACAAATTTGGCCGACTCGATATAATCGCCATGCTAGTTGAGCGGATTTAATTCCACGCTGCCCCCTCTTTTTTAGAGCATTAAGATGTTTGTCAGCAGTCCATTGTGCTCTGTGTCGGCTTCTCGACCAAAATATAAAATAGATATAGCAATATGCAAAAAAACTGCACATACCAACCACCCAGAATAAAACAGGGATTATCAACACGCATCTAACTCCGTTAATGTTGTGCAAGCCACCACGTCGCCAGCATCCAATCCCCCGCCTGATAATACAGCGGCATTGTTTTTGGCATTTCAAATCGATCACGCCATGCGACGCGGTGATTGGCGCTGTACCAGTGTGGGATGATGTAATGTCCAGCTAGTAATGCCCGATCAAGGGCGTGGACGGCGGTGATTTGTTGTTGGCGGTCTTTCGCTTTCAGAACGTGCTCGATCAGCGCGTCAATCGCAGGATCTTTTAAACCAATGACATTGCTACTGCCTTTGACATCTGCAGCCTTGCTGCCGTAATAGTCGAGCAGCTCTTGCCCCGGGCTTTGCACATCAGGAAAGCGCAGCACAATCACATCAAAGTCGAAGGCTTCCAAGCGCCGTTGATAGAGCGCAAAATCAATATTCCTTACGTTCATCGTGATGCCCAATTTGGCTAAATTGCGCGCCTTAGATGGGAAAATCCGGGCCATGGCGCCGCCATCATCGAGCATTTCAAACTCAAACGGCTCGCCTTTCTGGTTGCGTAGTGCACCATCGCGATATTCCCAACCAGCTTGCTTGAGCAGTTCACGCGCTTGCCGCAAATTGTCGCGCAATGAATGCGGTGGATTGGTATTGGGTTGCTCAGGTAGTTCGCCGAATACACTGGCGGGCAATTGCTTTTTGAGTGGATTGAGTAAGACGAGTTCAGCCTCTGAGGGTTTACCGTGCGCCGCCAGCTCGCCATTGGCATACAAACTATTCAAGCGCTGATATTGCCCATAGAAAAGCTGGCGATTCATCCATTCAAAATCGAGCGCTAACCCTAAAGCTTGTCGCACCCGAGCGTCAGCAAACAACGGGCGACGGAGGTTCATCACGAAGCCTTGCATCCCACTGCTGTTATGGTGGCGCAGTTCGCGTTTGATAATTTCACCACTACGAAACTTTGGGCCTTGGTATTGCCGCGCCCAGTTGCGGGCGCTGTACTCAGAAATGAAATCGAAATCACCGGCTTTGAAGGCTTCAAGCTTGGCGGTATCGTCTTGATAATAGCGGTAAGTGATGCGATCAAAATTATATTGCCCGATACGGGCTGGATGACTTTTCGCCCAATAGTCATCACGGCGCTGAAAGCTAATTTGTTTGCCCAGTTTGTAATCGCTAATTTGATACGGGCCAGATGCAATTGGCTTTTGGAGGGCAATCTTATCCAGAGCTAAACCTGCACCCCATTTTTTAGAGAAAATAGGCAGCGTGCCTACGGTTTGCGGTAATTCGCGATTGGGCGTCTTAAAACGAAACCGAATCGTGCGCGCATCAATCACATCAATGCCAACAACATCGCTTAACTGCGAAGCATATTGCGGTGAGGCCAGTTTGCTATTGAGCGTTGTAAAACTATGCTTCACGTCGGCAGCCGTGACAGGGTCACCATTGTTGAACCTTGCTTTCGGATTCAGCGTAAATGTGACGGATAAACCATCTGCAGCCACGGCAATATCCTTGGCCAGCAAGCCATACATCGTCGCCGTTTCGTCTTGGCTCATCGTGCCAAGCGATTCAAACATCAATGATCCCAACCCTGCGGCGGATGTGCCTTTGATAATGAATGGATTGAATGAATCAAAACTAGTGCGGCGATCTGGATTAGGCAGCACAATTTCACCGCCTTTTTTAGCCTGTGGATTGACATAGGCAAAGGCCGTAAAATCTGAGGGGTATTTTGGCTCTGCGCCTAAAGCAATCGCATGGGAGGCCAAGGCGGGCGACATTAGCACCCAGCACAAAAAAGAGAGAATAAGTTTCATCTGCCCATGATAAGCCATTCACAGAAAAACGGCTGCAAACAGCGCCTTGGTGGCGTGTTAGAATCACACTTCATCGTCGTTACACCCTTATTTCGTAGCGGCGCATACTTCCCACACGGGATAAAAGCCATCTAGAGTTCATGACCATGCCTTATTTAGCCATTGAAACATCCAGCGAATACCTGTCTTTTGCCATCGATACGCCCAATGGCATCGTGTCGCGGGAATGGTTGGCGGGGCAAAAACAAAGCGAGATCACGCTACCGTATTTGCAAGTGTTTCTCGACGAATTAGGTTTATCAATGAGCGACATTTCAGGCATCGCCTACCCGAGTGGCCCAGGCTCGTTTACCGGACTACGGATTGGCTGCGGGATTGCACAAGGTTTAGCCTTTGCACGCAGAATTCCTGTGGTGGGTATTTCGACGTTAGCAGCAATTGCTGAGGCTTCTGGCGCTATACGTGCAGTTAGTTGTATCGATGCCCGCATGAACCAAGTGTATTACGCCAGCTTTGAAAAAGTAGCGGGTGAATGGCAAGAGGTCATTCCTGCGCTGGTTTGTAACCCAGAAGATGTGCCACAGCCAGAAGGCAATGACTGGCTTGGTGTTGGCAATGGCTTTAGCGCCTATGCCGATGCATTGCAAACACGTATTGGTGCACACGTTTGCGAAATCAATTCAACACTTTATCCGCATGCGGCACAATTATTAAGCTTAGCGCTGCCGCAATTTGCAGCGGGATTAGGCAAACCGGCCCACGAGGCCGAATTGGTTTATTTGCGAGATAAAGTAGCACTCAAAACGCATGAACGGGTTCAAAAATAATGTTCAAACTGCTTAACACCCAGCATCTCAGCGATGTCATTGATCTTGATGAAGCGACCAATCCACACCCGTGGACTGGCAAGCAATGGGTGGACTCATTAGAAAATCACACTTGCTTCGGACTATTTCACGGTGATACTTTATTGGGTTTTGCAGTGTGTATGATTACTTTGGATGAGGCCGAGTTATTGCTAATCGCAATTGCCCCCGAATTTCAGCATCAGAAATTGGGTAGCCAATTGATGGAAGGCGTATTACAAGAATTACGCGGCCAAGGCGTACAAAAATTATTCTTAGAAGTTCGCGAATCCAATGAAGCCGCCTGCGGCTTTTATATTCGTCATCAGTTTGAGCAAGCAGGTCGTCGCAAGGGGTATTACCCAAAAAGCATTGGTAGAGAAGATGCCCTACTCTATACCCATAGCGTATTGGAAACAGCATGAATCGTCGCGCCGTCATTCTGCAAGAGCTAGGCTTAAATCCACAATGGGTTCGGCATGAAGTACTGGCTGCCATCGAGGCAGAAGAAGCCAACACGGAGGTCATTCCGCAGATCCAAAAGTCAGAGGCGGCAACGCCAGTTAACGACCCTCATTTCAGCCCCATCGCCAATGCCGTTCATCATCGGATTGAAGAACAAATCGCTGAATCCGAACAAAGAAACAGCTCAAGCAAAGCTGCCGCAGCCCATTTATTACTACAAAAAAACAAAGCCACTTCCGGCATTGAAAAAGCACTCAGCACAGACGACATCAGCCGTAATGACGCTCGTAGCGAACGTATTTCGCAAATGAGCTGGGAAGAATTACGCGTTGAAATCGCAAGTTGCACAGCCTGCCCACGTCACCAACAACGAGAGCAAGCGGTATTCGGCACAGGGCAAAGTGATGCCCAGCTGTTTATCGTCAGCGATGCACCGAGTAAAGCTGAAGAGCAAGCGAATCTAGCCATCATCGGTCCAGCACAGCGCATGCTCAGCCAAATGATGATCAGCCTTGGTCAGCAGCCATCGAGCTTTATGAGCAATGCGGTCAAATGCTGCGGACCACGCAATCCTAGCACCCAAGAACTTGCAGCTTGCGCGCCTTTATTGCAACGCCAAATCGCACTCGTCAAACCCAAAGCCATTTTTGCCATCGGCCAATTTGCTGCTGAAGTCACCCTCAACACCCCAGCACCAATCCGTGAATTACGCGGTAAAGCGCAGCAATGCCAAAACATTCCCACGATCGTTAGCCACCACCCTAGCTATCTGCAACGCAATCTGCACGATAAAGCCAAAGCGTGGCAGGATTTGCTGCAACTTAAAACTGAACTGAATCGTTAATCATCATGATGGGTATTTCTTTTTAGCCATTTATTAGCATGGCTTTGAAGAAAATACCCTTCTCTTGATATGTTTCACTCTATTTCCAGCGCACAGCAAAAAGCCCGACTCTTTCGAATCGGGCTTCTTGGTATAGGGAGTCTGGCAATGACCTACTTTCACACGGGCAATCCGCACTATCATCGGCGCTGAGGTGTTTCACTGTCCTGTTCGGGATGGGA
>CAUOZE010000031.1:0-34332 GCA_963508915.1 uncultured Deefgea sp. | reverse complement strand
GGACTTGACCCACAAGCTTGGCTCACCGACACCTTAGAAAAACTCCCCACTTGGCCGAACAGCCGCATCGATGAATTGCTTCCGCTGCGGTCGCTAGCAGAAAAGTAAACTTTAAAGTGATGGTACGGCTAAGCCCTTACATGTAACACAACCGTAACAGCACTCCTCTATTCTGCAAAATAACTCCTTAACTTTTGTACTCCATGAAAATCTCCACACAGCTCAAACTCGTGAGTGTCATCACTGTCGGCGCACTCTTTATCGCTATTGTTATTTGCAGCTGGAAATTAATGATTCTCAATCAAAATTTTAAATCAAATCAACAAATGCAAACTAGCCTGAATCAGCTAGCCCGAATGCAGTCAACAATGCTATCGGTATCCAGACTGGATGTGATGTCGCCTGATATTACGAAAAGCCTACAAGACGGCGATGCACAAATCGCAGATGCACAAAGTCAACTTTCAGAAGTTCTAGCTGCCGAGCAGTCTGAAAAATCAAGGCATTACTAGCGAATCATTGGCAACGCTACCTAGCTCAGTTTCGAAGTGCTGCACTCATTGCTGAAACCAGTCCAGAGGATGCAATTTCAATCCCTGAACAAATCTACCGAAATGATCTCATTCCAGCCATTGAGCAAATTACCAAGCTATCGCAAGCGATTGAACTCAGTGCCCAAGAGGCGAAAACGATTATTGAACAAGACATCAAGCAACTCATCTGGGGCGTCATCATCCCAATCCTATTTGCTGGTTTAATCATTGTATTCTCGCAACTAGGGTTTGCTAAACGACTTCAGCGCGCTTTAAACGAAATGAGCGCGGTGGCGATGCAATTACGTGACGGAAAAATATCCATGTGGATGCCTGAAAGCAAAGATGAGCTTGGGCAACTAGGATCCGCTATCAATCAATTCTTGCAGCAACTGCACCGCGTTTTAACGCAAACCAGCCGTGCAGCAATAGAGAGCCGCGCTGATGCACAAAGAATCACCGAATTGAGCAGTGCCGTCAGCCAAAATACAGAGTCGCAATCACAACAATTGAGTGAAATTGGCCAAGGTAGCGACACACTCAGTGCCGCTATTGCCTATGTTGGCCAACTCGCCTCGCAAGCTGCAGCCACTACACAATCATCACTGCACGCCACTATCAACGCCGATCAGGCAGGACAAACCACACTGAGAAATCTAGCCTCGTTTTCTAGCCACTTCCAGCAGGTCGAGACTGAAATGCAGACACTATCACATTCTTTTAGCGATATCGTTGCAGTCAGCAGCACCATCAAAGACATCGCCGATCAAACGAACCTACTTGCCTTAAATGCCGCTATTGAGGCAGCACGTGCCGGTGAATCTGGCCGTGGATTTGCCGTGGTTGCCGATGAAGTGAGAAAGTTGGCCCAACACACCACTGACTCCACTAAGAAAATTCAGGAAATTTTGCAGAAAACCCAAAACAACACGAAAGTGACCACCAAGGTGATCCAAGCCGCAGCCGTTCACTTGCGTGATTTCAGTGAACATGGACAAACCGTTTCGCGCTCTCTAAGCCAAATCCGAATTGAAAGCGAGGAAGTCGCTGAGAAAATGGCCTCCATTGCGGCAGCTGTCGATGAGCAAACCGCCTCAGCACAATCGATTGCTGAGCAAGTCAGCCGAATTAGCCAAGGTTTAAACAGGACCAACTCAGATAGTAAAGCAATGAAACATGAAATGGATGGCCTGACGATAGTGGCGAATGATTTAGAAAAATCAATGTCGAGCTTTCGCTTTAATTAACCATCAATATAATAGCAAACTCCCCAGCTTCAAACACTGGGGAGTTTTAGCAAAATACTTCGTGTACTATTTATTCTTCCGCTTCATTTTGCACGACTGAGGCAATTTTCTCTGCCCATTCACGGGCAGCGGTTGGATCAGTATGCTCGACCATCACACGCACCACTGGCTCAGTACCAGAAGGACGCAGCAACACTCGACCAGCGCTGCCCATTTGTTCTTCAGCCTGCTTAACAGCCGCGGTAATTTTTACTGATGCATGGCAATCAAAACCTTTCGCAATCCGAACATTTTTTAGCACTTGCTTAGATAAAGTTAAATCTTTGCAAAATCCAGCCAAAGTTTGGTCACTTTCTTGCAAGGCTTGTAGCACTTGCAATGCAGAAATAATACCATCGCCCGTAGAATGCTTATCTAGGCACAGTAAATGACCGGAGCCTTCACCACCGACCAACCATTCATTGGCGCGTAGTTGTTCCATCACATAGCGATCGCCAACTTTGGCGCGAACAAAACCAATACCTTTAGCTTTTAAAGCATTTTCAACACCTAAATTGGTCATTAAAGTACCAACAACACCAGCGCCCAGCGTGCCTTTTTGTTGCCGATGGCTTGCCAAGACATAAAGCAATTGATCACCATCGACAATCGTGCCATCGCGATCGACCATGATCAAACGATCACCATCGCCATCTAATGCAATACCAAAATTTGCCCCTTCAGAGAGCACTTTCAGGCGTAGCGTTTCAGGATGGGTAGCACCGACGTCTTCGTTGATATTAAATCCGTTTGGATTGACGCCAATACTAACAACTTCAGCGCCTAGTTCATGAAACACGTGTGGCGCGATGTGATAGGTCGCGCCATGAGCGCAGTCCACCACGAGTTTCAAACCACGCAAATCGAGCTCACTCGGAAAGGTCGACTTACAGAATTCAATGTAGCGGCCAGCTGCATCGTCAATTCGTTTTGATTTGCCTATCTGTTTCGACTGAACACAAGGCTGTACTTCTTCGATTGCGGCTTCGATTGCAATTTCGATATCATCTGGCAGCTTTTGGCCACTTGCACCAAAAAACTTAATACCGTTATCGTGGTAAGGATTATGCGATGCAGAGATGACGACACCAGCTGATAATCTCAGTGCACGAGTTAAATATGCAATCCCAGGTGTTGGCAACGGACCTGTTAAATACACATCAACGCCGGCCGCATTAAAGCCTGCCTGCAATGCAGCTTCCAACATATACCCTGACACGCGGGTATCTTTACCGATCAATACAGCGGCATGCTCGCCATTCTTGCGTAATTTGCTAGCAGCTAACACTTTACCTGCGGCAAAACCAAGCTTCATTGCAAACTCGGGAGTAATTGGATATTCACCGACTAAACCACGCACACCATCGGTGCCGAAAAATTTACGCGCCATTATTTATTTCCTTTCCTGTAATGCAGCTATTTTAATACTTTCCACAACTTTAATGCATCAACCGTTTCCCTGACATCATGAACTCGCACAATGGAAGCCCCTTTTTGCACAGCCAGTACTGCAGCGACGACACTACTTAACATTCTTTCACGCAATTCCTGCCCAGTGATTTCGCCCAACATTTTTTTTCGCGAAACTCCAATCAACAATGGCACCCCTAATAGAGCGCCCATTTTGTCTATGGATTGAAACAAGGCAATATTGTGCTCTAAACTCTTACCAAAACCAAAACCAGGATCAGCTACTATGCGGTTTGCTGAGATTGCTGACGCCTGCGCCAATTCAATCCGCTCAGACAAGTAATGAGTCACCTCTTGCACAACATTCTGGTAACTTGGTGCGACCTGCATCGTTTGTGGATCACCTTGCTTGTGCATTAAACAAATACCTACTGCACTATTTGCTAGTAAATCTATTGCGCCTGAACCTTCAAGCGCTGAAATATCATTGACTAAATCTACGCCAGCATCAATTGCAGCCCTCATTACTTCAGGTTTACGAGTATCAATCGATAGTGGCACATTCAAACTTGAGAGCGCTTGAATAACTGGAATAACACGGCGAATCTCCTCTTCTACCGACACCGCGGCGGCACCGGGTCGAGTTGATTCACCACCAATATCCAATATATCAGCACCCTCTTTGAGTAATTTTTCAGCATGTGCAACGGCATGCACTAAAGTATCGTGCTGCCCACCATCAGAGAACGAATCTGGCGTTACATTCACAATCCCCATGACCCATGGACGACTTAGATCCAGCTGAAATCTTCCACACGAAAACATTGACATACTTTTCCTAGACGAGAAAAAAGGCGACCATGGCCGCCTTTTTCAAATTAAACCATCAAACTTAGACTTCTGTGGCCGGGGTAGTTGAAGCCTCAGCACCGCCAGATGGTAGGTTACCAACATCAATTGACGGCACGGCAACAGTAACTGGCACACCTTTAGGTGGACGTGGTTCACGACCAGCCATGATGTCGAGCACTTGCTCACGATCAATCGTTTCCCATTCCATCAATGCCGCTGTCATCGCTTCTACTTTATCGCGATTTTCTTCCAATATTTTCTCAGCTACCGCGTATTGCTCATCGATAATTCGACGAATCTCAGCATCGACCTGCATCATCGTCGCTTCAGACATGTTTTTATGCGTGGTTACAGAACGACCAAGAAATACCTCACCCTCATTATCGCCGTAAACCATAGGACCTAATTTTTCGGTCATACCATAACGCGTCACCATATCGCGCGCCATGCCGGTTGCACGTTCAAAGTCGTTTGAAGCACCAGTCGAAATACGATGAATAAACAAATCTTCCGCAACACGCCCACCAAACAAAATCGCTAAGCGGTTCAGCATTTGGTCTTTGTATAAAGAAAAACTATCACGCTCAGGCAGTTGCCAAGTCAAACCTAAGGCACGACCACGCGGCATTATGGTTACTTTATGCACTGGATCGGTACCTGGCAACATTTCTGCGACGACTGCATGACCAGATTCGTGATACGCCGTGGCTCGGCGGTCATCTTCCGTCATCACCATGCTACGACGCTCTGGCCCCATATAAATCTTATCTTTAGCCGACTCAAAATCATCCATATCGACCAAACGCTTATTACGACGTGCAGCAAACAAGGCTGCTTCGTTGACTAAGTTGGCCAAATCAGCGCCAGACATACCAGGTGTACCACGTGCAATAATCGACGCATCAACATCATTTGCAATCGGTACTTTGCGCATATGCACAGCCAAAATCTGCTCACGGCCACGAATATCAGGCAATGCAACAGTCACTTGGCGGTCAAAACGGCCTGGGCGCAGTAAAGCAGGATCAAGTACATCAGGGCGATTTGTAGCAGCAATGACGATAATGCCTGAATTACCTTCAAAACCGTCCATCTCAACGAGCATTTGATTCAATGTTTGTTCACGTTCGTCATTTCCGCCGCCCATGCCTGCGCCACGTTGACGACCGACTGCATCAATCTCATCGATAAAGATGATACAAGGCGCGTTTTTCTTGGCATTTTCAAACATGTCGCGAACGCGAGCAGCACCAACACCGACAAACATCTCTACGAAATCAGAACCCGAAATCGAGAAAAATGGCACTTTAGCTTCACCAGCAATGGCTTTGGCCAACAAGGTTTTACCCGTACCAGGTGAACCAACCAACAAGATACCGCACGGCATACGGCCACCAAGACTTTGATACTTGCTAGGATCACGCAAGTAATCAACAATCTCTGAAACTTCGGCTTTGGCTTCATCACAACCCGCCACATCGGCAAACGTCACTGAGTTGTTATTTTCATCAAGCATTTTGGCTTTTGATTTACCAAAGCTAAAGGCACCACCTTTGCCACCACCTTGCATCTTGTTCATGAAGAAGATCCAAACACCGATCAACAATAACATCGGTCCCCAGTTAACAAGCAAGCTGGTTAAAAAGCCTTGCTCTTCTTCGGCCTTCGCTGCAAATTTCACATTGTGCTTAATCAACGTATCAACCAAGCGGAAATCAAATGGGGCTAGCGTCGTGTAGCTACTGCCATCCGACTTTTTGCCTCGGATCAATTGGCCACGCAGTGGGTTACCCTGGATTTCAGCACTCGCAATTTTACCTTGCTCTACATCCACCATAAATTGTGAGTACGGCAATTGGCTTGCGCCATCTTGGCGCTGTGCAAACTGATTAAAGACGGTCATCAGCACTAAGCCAACGATCAGCCAAATGGCGATATTCTTGCCGAGATTATTCAAGGCTTTACTCCTGAGTTTCTAAAACGGGTATAAATTCTATTTTACGCGTTTAAGATTTTTTTGTTTACCCAATAAATAAACTTCTGGGCTACGGTCACGCGATGCTTTAGGTTTTCGAGTCACAACGGAGGCAAAAGTTTCCCGCATCGCCGTCATATACTCGGTAAAACCATATCCTTGGAACACTTTAACCAAAAAATTGCCACCTGGTTTCAACTGTTCACGTGCAAATTCCAAGCCTAGCTCACATAGATACATACTGCGCGCCTGATCAGTATCGGCATTACCCGTTATATTGGGGGCGATATCACAAATGACAAGGTCTATCTGTCGTCCGTTAAGCAGGCTATTAAATTCTGCCAGCACTTCGTCTTCACGAAAATCGCCTTGTACAAACTCGACCCCACGAATCGGGTCCATCTCCAAAATATCCAGCGCAAAAACCCGACCGCTCGGACCTACTTTTTGCGCCGCCACCTGACACCAACTACCAGGAGCAGCACCCAAGTCAGCAACCCACATGCCTTGCTTTAGTAATTTGTCTTTGTCATCAATTTCGATCAACTTATACGCCGCTCTTGCGCGATAGCCATCTTTTTTCGCCATCTGCACGTAGTGATCATTAACATGCTCTTGTAGCCATACATTACTGGAATTAGAACGAGCCATCAGGTAGACTATCCGGTTATATCAAGGTTTTTTAAGGTTTAATCTCATGTTACAACTTAGCGCAGATCAATGCCGCCACTTGCGCAGCTTAGCGCACCATCTTAATCCGGTCGTGATGATTGGCAGTAATGGCCTAACTGAATCAGTGATGCGCGAAATTGCAATCAATTTAGATGCACATGAATTAATTAAGATTCGTGTACTTGGCGATGATCGCGAAGCACGTGTTCAATATATGGAACAAATCTGTGCTGAATTAGAAGCTTGCCCAGTGCAGCATCTTGGTAAATTACTGCTTATTTTCCGCCCAAGCAATACAGACAAACCGAAGATTTTGCTACCGAAACAAAAGAAAGCAGCAAAATAATCATAAGGCGGCTCAGCCGCCTTTTTTATGCCTAGTAAAAAGTAACTCAGGCAACTGGAATAGCAAAGCAATTAATAATCGCTTTTCCAAACATAGACTAGACCCATCACACTCTGCAGCAAGTAGATCAAGCTCGAAATGGTGTGCCACTGGGCTAAACCACCACCAAACATCCCTTCTGCTGCATTACTCACCACGGGTTTTAATTCGGCAATAATGGGAAAGATCGCAAACTGATTCACCAACGTGCACAATAACATGCCCAGAATCAACCATAAGCGTAGCCCTTGAAATGCACGCAAGCCGTCTTTCCAAATCCACCAAACGGCCAAAAAAATACCCGCTACGATGCCAATCCAACCAATAGCATGAAACAGCTTTCCAGCTACCATACCGGCAACGGCTTTATCTAAACTAGCAAATAGCGCAGGTGTAACGATGACACCAACAATCCACATTCCACCAATCCAGAGCGTGGTGAGCACATTTTTTAGACCATTACCCATTGCGTGTAAGGCGTGAGATGTGAGGAGTTAGGTGTAAACCCCAAACCACAATCACGCAACTCTCCAGAACAAATCTTTGATTAAAAATGTTAGGTAATCGTTAAGGTACTGCACACCTCACTCCTTACCCTTCACGCCTCACAAATATTGAACTTCTAAAATTTCATATTCGCGAATACCGCCAGGCGCCATTACTTCAGCCACATCTTCCGCATACTTGCCAATTAAAGCACGTGCAATCGGGCTTGATACTGAAATTTTGCCTGCTTTGATATCGGCTTCATCATCGCCAACGATTTGATACGTCACTTCGGCTTCAGTTTCTAAATCTTGCAGCAGAATGGTAGCACCAAACACAACGCGTCCTTCAGCCGTTTCCGCCAATTCTTTTGGATCAATAATTTGCCCATTCGACAATTTACTTTCCAACTCAGCAATACGACCTTCAACAAAGCCTTGCTTCTCTTTCGCTGCATCGTATTCAGCATTTTCAGAGAGATCACCATGCGAGCGTGCTTCGGCAATCGCCGCAATGACTGTAGGGCGCTCTACGCTTTTTAGAAGGGCTAACTCTGTTTTGAGTTTTTCAGCGCCAACCACCGTCAGTGGGACTTTAATCATACTATTTCTCCAATTAGCAACGTTCATCGCTGCCAATAAAAACAAGAGCCGCCACTCCAGACGGAGCAGCGGCTTCAACTTTAAGTGCAATAAGTTATCAGTTATTCAACTGTAAATGCAAGTCCTGCAAACTGTAAACATTCAACTCTTTCATATCACGAATACCTACACAAGCTGCTTTCGCACCTGCGATGGTCGTAAAAACTGGCAATTTAGCTTTCAATGCTTCATGACGAATTGAGTAGCTGTCTTGAATTGCTTGGCGACGCTCATCCACCGTGTTGAAAATCATGCCAACTTGACCATTCACAATCATATCTACGATGTGTGGACGACCTTCGGTCACTTTATTCACTGCAGACACGGCAACACCCGCAGCTTCAATCGCTGCTGCAGTGCCTTTGGTTGCCAAGACTTTGAAACCAAGGCCTGCCATGATGGTCGCACACTCGATCGCAGCGGCTTTGTCGCCTTCACGCACAGAGATAAACACACTACCTTGCGTTGGCAATACCACCCCTGCAGCCAATTGTGATTTAACAAAGGCTTCGGCAAAAGTCGTACCCACCCCCATCACTTCACCGGTTGATTTCATTTCAGGGCCGAGAATTGAATCAACGCCAGGGAATTTAGCGAATGGGAAAACCGCCTCTTTCACTGAGTAGTACGGTGGAATCACTTCCGTCGTAACGCCTTGCGATACCAATGACTGACCGACCATACAACGCGCAGCTACCATTGCCAGCGGCACACTCGTTGCTTTTGACACATACGGTACAGTCCGTGAAGCACGCGGATTCACTTCCAACACATAAACCTTCGCGTCAGCGCCTTTACCTTGAATCGCAAACTGAACATTCATCAAACCAATGACGTTCAAGCCTTTGGCCATCAACACCGTTTGGCGACGTAATTCGTCTTGCAATTCTTTGCTCAATGAATACGGTGGCAATGAACATGCTGAGTCACCTGAGTGAACACCCGCTTGTTCGATATGCTCCATGATGCCGCCGATAATCACATCAGTACCATCAGAAATCGCATCCACATCGACTTCAATCGCGTCGTTCAAGAAGCGATCCAGCAATACTGGAGAATCATTCGACACCTTAACCGCTTCGCGCATATAACGCTCAAGGTCTTTGTCTGAATGAACGATTTCCATCGCGCGGCCGCCCAATACATACGATGGACGAACAACCAATGGGTAGCCCAATTCACGTGCCAAATGCAGTGCATCTTGCTCATTACGCGCAGTCGCGTTTGGCGGTTGACGCAATTGCAAATCTTGCAATAATTTTTGGAAACGCTCGCGATCTTCCGCAGCGTCGATCATGTCTGGGCTAGTACCGACAATCGGCACACCGTTGGCTTCAAGCGCACGCGCCAATTTCAATGGCGTTTGACCACCGTATTGAACAATCACGCCGAATGGTTTTTCAACCGCAACGATTTCCAACACGTCTTCCAGCGTCAATGGCTCGAAGTACAAGCGATCTGAAGTATCGTAGTCAGTAGAAACAGTCTCTGGATTGCAGTTGACCATAATGGTTTCGTAACCATCGTCACGCAGAGCCAAAGCAGCGTGAACGCAGCAATAGTCAAATTCAATACCTTGACCAATGCGGTTCGGGCCACCACCCAAGATCATTACTTTCTTTTTATCCGTTGGCGCTGCTTCGCATTCTTCTTCGTAAGTCGAATACATATAAGCAGTATCGCTCGCAAACTCAGCCGCGCAGGTGTCTACACGCTTATACACCGGACGAATGCCAAACGCATGGCGTGCTTTACGCACCGCATTTTGATCGCAACCAAGCAAAGTACCCAAACGACGATCCGAGAAACCTTTACGTTTCAATTTACGGAATTCAAGCTTAGTCACGCTTTCAACAGCACGGCCACGCAAAGATGCTTCATCGTTCAAGATATCTTGGATTTGCACCAAGAACCATGGATCGATCTTCGAAATATTGTGAACTTCATCCAAAGTCAAACCAACGCGGAAAGCATCTGCGACATACCACAGGCGCTCCGGGCCTGGCGTTGCGATTTCTGATTCGATCTTGGTACGATCGGTACAAATTTCGTCAAAGCCCGACATTCCTGTTTCCAAGCCACGCAACGCTTTTTGCAATGATTCTTGCTGCGTGCGGCCGATGGCCATCACTTCACCAACTGACTTCATTTGCGTCGTCAGACGATCATTCGCTTGCGGGAATTTTTCAAACGCAAAACGAGGAATCTTCGTTACCACGTAATCGATCGATGGCTCAAATGATGCTGGCGTTTTGCCGCCAGTGATTTCATTTTTGAGCTCATCGAGCGTGTAACCTACCGCCAATTTTGCCGCCACTTTCGCAATCGGGAAACCCGTTGCTTTTGACGCCAGCGCTGAAGAGCGTGATACACGTGGGTTCATTTCGATAACAATCAAACGGCCATCGGCAGGATTCACCGAGAATTGCACGTTCGAGCCACCGGTATCCACACCGATTTCACGCAGAACCGCAATCGATGCATTACGCATGATTTGGTATTCTTTGTCCGTCAATGTTTGCGCCGGCGCAACCGTGATCGAGTCACCGGTATGCACACCCATTGGGTCTAAGTTTTCAATCGAGCAGATGATAATGCAGTTGTCGTTTTTATCACGAACCACTTCCATCTCATACTCTTTCCAACCCAACAGTGATTCTTCAATCAGCAATTCTTTGGTTGGCGAGAGGTCAAGACCGCGAGTACAGATCTCGATGAATTCTTGCATATTGTAGGCAATACCACCGCCCGAACCACCCATCGTAAATGACGGACGAATAATCGTCGGAAAGCCCACTTGCGCTTGCACAGCCAAAGATTCTTCCAAGCTATGCGCAATACCAGAACGCGCCGAGCCCAGACCAATTTTATCCATCGCCACTTTAAATTTTTGGCGATCTTCGGCTTTGTCGATGGCTTCCGGCGTTGCACCAATCAATTCAACTTTGTATTTGTCAAGCACGCCGTGGTGCCACAAATCGAGCGCACAGTTCAGCGCCGTTTGGCCCCCCATCGTCGGTAAGATCGCATCTGGACGTTCTTTCTCGATGATTTTTTCAACAACTTGCCACGTAATCGGCTCGATGTAAGTCACATCAGCCATATTCGGGTCAGTCATGATGGTCGCCGGATTGCTGTTGACCAAAATAACTTTGTAACCCTCTTCGCGCAGCGCTTTACAAGCTTGCGCGCCAGAGTAGTCAAATTCACACGCTTGGCCGATCACAATCGGGCCAGCGCCAATAATCAATATGCTTTTAAGGTCGGTACGTTTTGGCATTGTTTTGTGAGGCGCGTGGCCGCAAGGAGATTTTCACCTCAACCTGCTTCACTACTGCACCTAACTCCTTTATCTATACATGGATAATCAGTTCGAATATTGCGGCTTGCATTACAAGCCGCCCACTCTCACACCTTACGTTCTGCCAATTGCGCAATGAACTTATCAAACAAATAGGCCACATCGTGCGGGCCAGGGCTCGCTTCAGGGTGACCTTGGAACGAGAACGCTGGCGTATCCGTCAATTCGATACCCTGCACCGTACCGTCAAACAATGAACGATGCGTAACGCGTACATTCGCTGGCAAGCTAGTTTCATCGACTTGGAAACCATGGTTTTGGCTGGTAATCATCACGTGCTTGCTATCCAAATCTTGCACAGGGTGGTTTGCACCGTGGTGACCGAATTTCATCTTGCTGGTTTTGCCACCGGCAGCCAAACCGAGCAATTGATGACCCAAACAAATACCAAAAATCGGTAGTTTCTTCGCCAATAATTCTTGAATAGCAGTAATCGCGTAGTCGCAAGGCTCTGGATCACCAGGGCCATTCGACAAGAACACACCATCAGGATTGAGCGCCAATACATCGGCCGCTGGCGTTTGTGCTGGTACCACCGTCAATTTACAGCCACGCTCTGCGAGCATGCGCAAAATATTGTGTTTCACGCCAAAGTCGTAAGCCACGACATGGTATTTTGGATTAGATTGAACGGTATAACCCACGCCCAGCTTCCATTCCGCCGTCGTCCATTCGAACGATTTTTCGCAAGTAACGACTTTTGCCAAATCTTGACCGGCCATCGAGCCGAACGATTTCGCTTTGGCAACGGCAGCGGCTTCATCGATATTTTCACCGCTGATCATGCAGCCAGGCTGAGCACCTTTTTCACGCAAAATGCGTGTCAATTTTCGGGTATCGATATCAGCAATAGCAACCACGTTGTTTTGCTTGAGATACTCCCCCAAACTCATCGTAGCGCGAAAATTTGAGTGCAAGAGTGGCAAATCACGAATGATCAGGCCTTCGGCAAACACCGAACGGCTCTCTGCGTCTTCAGCATTCACACCGTAATTACCCACGTGCGGATAAGTCAATGTAACGATTTGCTTGGTGTATGAAGGGTCTGTCAAGATTTCTTGGTAGCCGGTCATTGAGGTATTAAATACCACCTCACCGAGGGTTTCACCCTCAGCACCAATAGAAATACCATGAAAAATGGTGCCGTCGGCAAGCGCCAAAATGGCAGGGATCGCGGCTGGCGTGGGAACTGTCGTGGACACGGGGCGGCTCCAGGGCATTGCGCCCAATAAGTCAAAATCTGTGGGGTAGGCGTAGAAAAACGGAGTTAGCTTGGCCAACCCCGTTTCCATAAGTAGTAAGACAAAAACTCCCACGCATCGTTACTTCGCCTCGCCGTACAATTTGTACTGCTGTTCGGCTTTCTGCCTTGCGTGAAAATTTTTGTACAAATTACTTCGCTACAAAATTGGCCGAATTCTACCGCAAAAAGCCTTTGCTATCAATGCAAATCCGTATTGACTCAAGAGGCAAGCAGTAACTTTTCAATATCACTCTGCAAATCAGCAATTTTACGATGAGGCGCATATCGCTTTACTACACGGCCTTTTTTATCAATGACAAACTTAGTAAAGTTCCACTTAATACGGCGTGAACCTAAAAACCCTCGCCTTTGCTGCTTCAAAAACTCAAAAAGTGGCTCGGCACTCAATCCGTTCACCTCCACTTTGGCAAACATCGGGAACTCAACCCCGAAATTGATCTGACAAAAATCGGCAATTTCGGCATTCGTGCCTGGCTCTTGACCACCAAATTGATCACAGGGAAAACCTAAAATCACCAAACCCCGCTCACGATATTGTGCATAGAGCGCCTGCAAGTCGGCGTACTGTTTAGTAAAACCACAACGGCTGGCCACATTAACAATCAGCAAAACCTGCCCCTGATACTGAGCCAAGCTTTGCTGTTCACCCGCAAGCGTTGTCACCGAAAAGTCATAAATGCGCTGCATAAGATTGCTCTCTATCGTCGATTTTGTGTATTGTCGCAGAGACTATTCCATTCGGGCTAAACAATGATTCCAGCAAGCGGCTACGCCCACGGCCCACGGGCCACACCCCAAGTGGCCATCGCGGCGGTGAGCTCGGCGATGGCACGAGGTGGATTAAGCCACGCTGGGCGCATTTTTTTATTCTTATCCACGCATTTTCAATACGAAATCAACACCATCTTGCGTGCAGTCACTCAAGTAACGGGTAGCTTTGATATCTTTGGCGCAAGTGCTGCTGGCGTATTCAGCGATCAAGACTGGTCACTCGACGCGCCAGCCGCCGCAGCCATCGTTCTACCTGCTGCGATGCCATTCAACTTCAGCGCAGACACTCACTTTGCCTTGGCCGCCCCCAACGCCATTAATCAGCAATGGCTCAATCGTGGTGGACAGCGTTTTGGTGGTATTGCGGGCGACTCCACTGGTAACGGCGCCTATGCGATTTGGCAAAACGGTCGACAACATCCCGATTTCATCGAAACCGCCCTCACCCCGCGCAGCATTGTGGTGTCGCAAGGCTTTCAAGCTTTAAGCCAACCCTATCGGGTGACCGCTAGCAATGGTTTGATGCTCGACACACTGGATTCACAGTCAGCCTACCCGACTTTACGCACATGGCTGCGTCAATATGATTTACATAATTTAATGGCTGGCATCGGTGATTCACCCAGCGACATGCTGTGGATTCCGGTGATTGGCGTGGACGAACAAAAACAAGCCATTATGTTGGCCCATGAAGTGCCGGTTGGCATGAGTTTGTGCTGGGGACATTTTGATAGCGCTGCGGCTAGCCAAGATTTAGGCCTGCAATTAATGAGCCAACTGGCTGGGCGTGCACAGCCCAAATGGGGCTTGGCTTTTTCTGGGCACCGCCGCGCGATGGCAGGCAGTGGGATTACCGAGCCAGACTGGAATGTACTGCGTAGTGCCCTACCCGGCGTGCCGTTTGCCGGATTTTATGGCAACGGCCAGATCGCGCCCCTCGCCAAAAGCAATCAAGTGGTCGACAATAGCGTCCTTGTTGCGCTTTTCGACTAGAACAATCCATTCGTCCACGAAAAACACGAAAGCCACTTACAAAAGCATAAAAGCTCAAAGTAACTACAAACTAAGATTTTTCGTGCTTTTCGTGTCTTTCGTGGACTCAATCATTTTCATATATAAAATACACCGCCAACCTATTAAGACTAATCACCCATGCTATTTAATCCCAGCCGCGATGAAGCGCGGCGCTTTTTTATTCAGACTTGGCAAAAACATCTGCAAGCTCAGCCCTTGGCTGATCTAGAAGCCATCCTAGTCGATGTGCTAATTGCCCATCCCGAATATCATTTATTTCTGAGCCAAGACTATCTTGATCACGACTGGCCGCCCGAGCACGGCGACACCAATCCTTTCTTGCATTTGAGTTTGCATTTGGCGCTGGCCGAACAATTGTCAATTGATCAGCCGACTGGCGTGCGTGCCTTGTACCAACAGCTACACGCAAAACACAATGATGCGCACCGCGCACTACACGATATGCTCGATTGCTTGGCAGAAATGATTTGGCAAGCGCAGCGTAACAACACACAAGCTAATCCACAGATTTACTTAGACGGTATCCGCCAACGATTGGGCATCATCCAGTAATATTAATGTATATCGCTGTAGCTATTATTTATTAATGGTTATGGAGCAATACATCACAACTAAGGTCAACATGCTAGATACGCCACTGATTGTGCTCGACTTTGAAACAACAGGACTTTCCCCTGCCATGGGCGCACGCATTACCGAAGTGGCGGCTTTACGTGTGGTCAACGGGGAAGTGGTCGAGCGATTTGTATCTTTGGTGAATTGCGGAACCCGCATCCCCCGCGAGATCACCGCGATTACCGGCATTACGCAGGCCATGGTCAACACCGCACCACGGGTCGGCGAAGTGGTGCCCGCACTCATCCAATTTATCGGTAAAGACGCGCTCGCCGCGCATAACGCTAGTTTCGATAATAAATTTTTGCTGGCCGAAAGCACCGGCCTAGGACTCAAACCACAGCACCAGCATCTGGTCTGCTCATTACTATTGGCACGTCGCTTGATGCCACAGCGCACGAGCTACAAACTGGGTGAATTAGCGCGGGAATTAAAGATTCGCTTTTCTGGCAACGCCCACCGCGCCGAAGCCGATGCCGAAGTGACCGTTCATTTAATCAATCACTTGAGCCAAACGCTGCGTAAACAACATCACTGCAGCAATGTAGATCCAGCACTTTTATGCGCGATTAACCGGCAAACCGCAGCTAAAGTGCCGGCGTTTTTATCCAATCAACGCAGCGGCGTATAAAAACTTGCGAGGATGAATACCGATCAGCAGGGTATTCATCCACAGCGATTATTAAACAAAGCCTTGCATCAAATACCCGCCACACCAGCTCTCAGCAAATACGCCAATACCAATATATTGATCAGCACACAAGCGGCAAACACGATACGGAATGTGCCTTTCTGTGTTTTATGACGTAAGCGGCGTTGCGCCAACACAGCACCGGGCCAGCCACCCAACACGGCAAATAGATGCAGATTGGCTTCAGGTACGCGCCACGCATTTCGCAGAGCCTGCGCCTTATCAAAGCCATACATTACAAAGCTAAACACACTGAGGGTGGCCATGATGGCGAGTATCCACCAACGGGCAGGTGAAAAAGCGGCCAAAAGTAAAGCCAAAGGCAAGCTGGCCAACGCAAGATAGTCAATCCAATCCGTTTGCGGCTGGCTATTGGCTTGGCGATGTGCGGCAAGACGAGCATTGGCTTTTTCGAGCTGCTCTGGATTACGCCCTGCCGTTTGCGCGCGGGCACGGCCTTGTTTATCTTTACCGAGCGTAAAGTAAATCATGTCGCCAATTCGGGGCTGGTGAATACCGCCACGCTTTAAGGTACTGATATGAACAAAGAAACGTTCGCCATTTTCAACTTGAATAAAACCGAAATCTTTTTTCCATTGCTTTAAGATGCCGTGTTGCATTTTTTCTCCATAGCGTTGAGCGCTAGTATTAGTTTTTATAGTTTTGTGGGCTCGCCGATATAATCGTCGTAAAAAAACATCACTTTCCGCGTTTTAGCCACGGCGGTATTTTCCCTTGGTCGGCCCAATATTGCTCTAGACGTAACCAAACCACTTCTTTTTCTGCATCACTGAGCATGACCCAGTGCGCAACTTCCAGCATCGTGCGCTGGCAGCCTTTACAGACATCGTCACCCATTCCAGTAGAACAAACCGCTACACACGGCGTATCAGGGCGCTCATTTGACTGCATCATTCAAACTCTCAATTTTAAAAAACACGCTTTAATTCAGCATGGTAAAGACCTAAACATCACTTTTCGTACAAATCAAATGTCTTATTTGCTTCATTTTACTGTCGCACCATTGTCACAATGCATCTGCATGATGCTTCACAAGCCCCTCAGCGGAGTTGTGATTTATGGCATCTGAATTGCGTTTTCGAAGCATCTGGATTTCTGATATTCACTTGGGTACAGCAGGTTGCCAAGCTGATTATCTCTTAGATTTCTTAAAACACACCGAATCAGAGCAATTATATCTAGTTGGCGACATTATTGACGGCTGGGCCATGAAGCGCAGTTGGTACTGGCAACAAAGCCATAACGATGTCATTCAAAAAATTCTCCGCAAAGCCCGAAAAGGCACTCAAGTCACCTACATTCCCGGTAATCACGACGAAGGCGCCCGACAATTCATTGGTCTAATGTTTGGCGAAATCAAAATCGAAGACGAAGTCATCCACACGATGGCCAACGGCAAAAAATACCTCGTCATTCACGGCGACCAGTTTGATGGCGTCATCCAATGTGCGCGTTGGTTGGCGGTCGTCGGCGACCAAGCCTACGAGATGACGCTCAAACTCAACCGCTGGTTTAACCGCGCCCGCGCCCGCATGGGCTTGGGTTATTGGTCGCTGTCGCAATACCTGAAACACAAAGTCAAAAAAGCGGTGAGTTTTGTCTCTGATTTTGAAGAAGCAGTGGCGGCTGAAGCCAAAAACCGCAATTTGGACGGCGTCATTTGCGGCCATATTCACAAGGCCGAAATGCGCATGATCGACGGTATTGAATATTGCAACGATGGCGATTGGGTGGAAAGCCTGACCGCCTTGGTTGAAATGCCCAATGGCGAATTGCGCATCCTCACTTGGCAAAAAATGTACGACGCGCAAACCGCCAATATCCATAAATTATTAACGCCACTTGGGCCACAAACCGCCTGAGTGCGCCATTTGAAGTTTCACTTTTTTGCACCAAGGAAGGTAAACAGTTTTTACGCAAGACGCGGCAACAGCGCAAAAACTGTCGTACTTACGTTCTTCACTACTTTGAAAGGATTAATCGCATGAAGATTTTAATCGTCACCGACGCTTGGGAACCGCAAGTCAATGGCGTAGTTCGCACCTTGAAACAAACCAGTGCCGAACTCAGAAAAATGGGCCACACGGTGGAATTGCTCACGCCGCTCGAATTTAAGACCGTGCCTTGCCCAACTTATCCCGATATCCGCTTATCACTCTTTCCTGGTAGCAAAGTGAATCAACGCATTCGTGAATTTGCGCCCGATGCGATTCACATCGCTACAGAAGGCCCACTGGGCTTGGCGGCGCGCTCGTACAGCCTAAAAAATAAACTCCCGTACACCACGGCCTACCACTCACGCTTTCCTGAATACGTGCAATTGCGTTTCGCGATTCCACTGAGCGTGACTTATGCATGGTTGCGTCGCTTTCATAATTCAGCGCAAGCCGTGATGGCTCCAACTAAAGTGGTCGTCAAAGACTTAAGCGATCGCGGCATTACCAATGTCGTGATGTGGTCTCGCGGGGTGGATCTGGAGATTTTCAAGCCAGGTCGCCGCGACAAACTCAATTCGCGTAGCCCAATTTTTGTGTATGTCGGCCGTGTTGCCGTTGAGAAAAACGTCGAAGCCTTTTTAGAATTAGATTTGCCTGGCAGCAAATGGGTCGTCGGTGACGGTCCGGCGGCGGCAGGACTCAAAGCCAAATATGGCGAGCAAAAGAATATTCACTGGCTGGGCGTGCTCAATCAAACTGAACTCGCCGAAGTCTACAGCAGCGCAGATGTGTTTGTATTCCCAAGCAAAACTGACACATTTGGCCTAGTATTGCTCGAAGCCATGGCATGCGGTTGCCCTGTAGCCGCATACCCCGTTACTGGCCCAATTGATGTGATTGGCAGTGACGGCCCTGGTGCATTAAACGAAGACCTACGCGAAGCGTGTATCGCC
This sequence comes from uncultured Deefgea sp., assembly GCA_963508915.1. Taxonomy (GTDB): domain Bacteria; phylum Pseudomonadota; class Gammaproteobacteria; order Burkholderiales; family Chitinibacteraceae; genus Deefgea. Next base: position 15,444 of record CAUOZE010000031.1, on the reverse strand, counting down.
GCATTGCGCATCGATCGCGACGAAGTGCGCCGCTTTGCTGAGCGCTATTCTTGGGGCGCAGCGAGCCGCCAATTCCTTTCTCACCTTCACCCTTTCACACCCAATGCCCAGGCTGAGCTACGCCTGATTGAGCAAGGCGCTGGTGGCGAATAATTAGATTTGAATGCTGTCAATCAAAATGAGCTTGCGGCATGGCAAGCTCATTTTTCTTATCGCTTAAAAATTGCCATACGGCTTTACACTGCCGTCTTTGCCAATCAACACCACCGCAATCGTTCCCGGCTTGTAATCACCCATTCCCGGTGAATTTGCTGGCATGCCCGGTACCGCGATTCCTTTTGCATTCGGTTTTTCTTTCAATAGTTTCGTGATGGCAGCAGCGGGTACATGCCCTTCCACCGCATAGCCACCAATCACAATGGTGTGGCAGCTAGGCGCGGCATCGGTGCCATATTGTTGCTTAATGGCGCTCATATTGTCGCTGGCTTGCTCTTTAATTTGAAAACCAGCATCGCGCAGATATTTAGCATGCTCACCGCAGCAACCGCAGTGGGGATCTTTATACATCGTGCCCGCTGGGGCAGCCGCAAACGCGAAAGTCGGAGCCACTAAAAGCACAGCAAAGAGTTGTTTAAGTTTCATGATGAATTCCTAAGTTTTAATAGATTACAAAATCAGTTTATTTGACCAACAACTGCGCCATCATGCCCTGCCCTTCGTGCTCTAAAATATGGCAGTGGAACATCCGCAAGCCAATATCCTGTTGCACAGTTTTAATCCGGATGGTTTCGTAGGGCCGCAAATTGATCGTGTCATGTAGTGCACGATACGGCGCATTACGCATTTTTCCGTTCAGTTTGGAATCTAAAACGATAAATTGCGTGCCGTGAATATGGAATGGATGATCCATGTGCGAGTTATTGAATATCTCCCAGACTTCCACCTCGTTGACCTTGCTGATTAGGTCATGGCGATTCATGTCAAACGACTTGCCGTTCACCAAAAATGCCATCGTATGAACGCCATTGTCCATGCTCATGGTTTCGCTAAACTCGACCTTTTTTATCGCCGTGGCGCGACCAAAATCGGCGATTTTCCTTAGTTGTTGTGGAATTTCCGGCATCAATCCCGCCGTGAATTGCAAAGTTGCCAAGGTGCGATCAACTTCGGGCGCAACCTTGCCCATTTTCTCGCGGTTATAAATCAAGGCTTTCAAGGTCATGGATGCGGGTTTACCGTTGCCCACAAGAATCTCAATTCTTTGCCCCGGCACCAACAAAAATTCTTCCATGATTTGCGGCTTTTCGATCAAACCGCCATCCGTACCAACCAGCGTAAAGGGCTGGCCCATACTCAAGCGTAAATACCGTGCGCTGCAGGCATTCCAAATGCGCAAGCGTTGCCGCCCAGCAATGGTGATTACTGGCTCGCGCTGGCCATTGACCAGCACAAACTGCCCTTCTCGACCATTCATCCAATCGTTGGCGGTGTTATCGGGAATCTGCGCATTGGCGTCGAGTTTTAAATCCGAAATGACTAAATGCTGCTCGGCAAAGGCTTTGAGCGGATCGTTTTTACTACGGACAATAAACAAGCCCGCCAAACCCCGATACACCTGCTCTGGCGTGTCGCCATGGGGATGGGGGTGATACCAATACGTGCCAGCGCTGTCTTTAGGCAATTTAAAGCGATAGACATGCTCACCGCCAGCCGGCACCGCATCGTGTGGATTTCCATCTTGCTCGGGCGGCACGGGCAATCCATGCCAATGAATGGTTGATGCTTGCGCGAGCTGATTGATAAAACGAATTTCGACTGCGTCGCCTTCAAACGCCTCAATCAAAGGGCCTGGCACTTGGCCGTCATACAGCCACATCGCTGTTTTCTGGCCGGCGACTAATTCAACATCATGCGCTGCTGCGGTGAGGGAGGCGGCAAATCGCCTTGGCTGCGCACTGGTATTTTTAAGCATAGACAAGGGCTGATGGGGCCGTCCGGCAGGCAATGCAGAAACCGCAAGCAAAGGCATCTCCGCAACTGTTTTTAGGCTCTGCGGCTTTGCATCTGCACCATGCGCACTATGTGCGCTGTGATCCATCGCCGCCCACGCAGGTACATTCAGGATGGGTAAAATACCCAGACCAATCCCACTAAAAATAAATTTTCTACGATTCATCAGACTCTCCAAATGAGAATTGATTGGCCATGTATATAAGCAAAGCGCATTATTAATAATGCGTCCAGAGCAATACATCTCATATTTTAAAATAGTAAAGTTATTCAAACAGGCCAATACAAAGCAACATATCGATCTATTTGATCGATGAAATCACTTTGTCTGCGGCAATGTGGAGCAAATAGCAAACTCGCTGATTGCGGGGCCTGATTAAAGAAGTTGTAACGGAGGATGTAAAGGCGGCGGGAAATGAATGCTTTGCAGCACGATAGTCGGTGCCGAAACGAATATCGCTGGCGCCGGTGAAACCAACATCAATGGCATAGACGTTGCCAAGCCACTCAAGCAGACACCACAATGATTACTGGCCATACTTTGGCTAGCGCAATGATTTTTGCAATTTAGATTGTCTGCAGTCTGTGAATCATCGTGATGCGTAGCATGAGATTCATGCAACTGCTCAGTTGCATGGGCTTGCACTGAAAATGGCGCGCGCTCAGAGGCCATCGCCACATTCAGTGACAATAAACACGACAAAAGCAAAAAAATAAACGCGCGAAAATGAAGCATGATTTTGATCTTACACCCACGATGCGGTTCAGCACAATTCAAAAAATAACACTAAAAAACAGGAACGGTTGCAATAAAAAAAGCACGCATTTGAGCGTGCTTTAAATTAAATGCAAGCCGTATCAACGACGAGCGGCTTCTGCAAAACGGCGAGCTGCGTCTTGCGCGCTCATATTGCTGTTTTTCCAGAATGCATCAACCGCATCATAGAAAGCCAATTTAACTTCATCTTGCACCGCCATATTGTGCGCCCATGATGGCACCAACACTTGCTTGCTAGCTGCATTGGCAAAATCACGAGCAGATTGTTTGGCGTAATCATCATAACGGGTCATATTCACATCGGTACGGGCTGGAATATTACCTTTATACAAATTGAATACCTCCTGGCCTTCGGTACTCATTAGCAAACTCACAAAATCACGCTGGGCGGTTTGCAAACGTGGATCGGTTTGTTTGAACATTGTGAGCGTATCGGCCGCAAAACTATATTCACCATTTTGCGTAGGCGATGGCACGCACAGATAATCAGTTCCTTGCACTTTACCCGCCTGCGCAAATTCGCCTTTTGCCCAATCGCCCATCAATTGCATCGCGGCACGGCCATTAATCACATCGGCAGTGGCTAAATTCCACTCGCGGCCAGCGGCATCCGGTGTGCAGTATTGCTTCATTTGTCGCAAAGTTTCTAGGCAACGAATCATCACAGAGCCATTGAATGCCGATTGATCGAGCTGACTAAACGCCGCGTTATAAAATGCCGCCCCACCCAAGCCGCACGTAATCGCCTCAAACATCGTCGCGATTTGCCAAGATTGCTCACCGACAGCCAACATCGGCGTACCCATTTGCTTGAGCTTTTCAGCCACCACAAAGAAATCGTCCCACGATTTAGGTGGATTGACCCCAGCACGGCGCAGCACCGCGGCATTAATCCAGAACATATTTACGCGGGCTACACCCAACGGCACAGCAACGTACAGACCATTCGCCTTCATCATCGTATCGAGCACTGCAGGCAATACTCGACTCCATCCTTGGCTGGTCGCAACATCATTCAAATCGGCCAAAACACCTTCTTTAGCCCAGTTCTGAATTTTAACACCGCCAATCGCAGCGGCAGTCGGCGCATTACCTGCCAAGGCACGAGCACGAAGATCCGGTGCAGAATTGTCGCCTTGTGCATCAGCCCAGTGATGACCTTGCGCATTCAGGAGCGCTTTGATTTCCGAAACGGCCCGCGCCTCGCTCGACGCAGTCCAACCGTGCACAACTTCAATATCGGCGAGTTTGAAGTTGCCCACTGATTTGAGTAAACGTTTTGCTCGTTCATCCAGATTTTTTAAGGTATTGGTCGCTTGCTGTAAAGCTGAGTCAGTGGCTTGTGTCATCACATCTAAGCGCTCAGCGGAACTTGCCAAGGTATGTGTCGCAGCTGATTGCTCTTGCGTTGATTCGGCAATAAGGCGCACTGCCGACACCACACTCCCCATATGCTCACGAATACCCAGCATATGGCCGCGCGCATCTTCGGCCATTGTCACACTGTGCGCTACGCGCTCAGCGGTGGTCGACATATTACTGACTGCATTTTGAGTTTCACGGCCAACCGATTCAATTTTGTGCGCAATTTCAACGGTTGCGCTGCTGGTGCGCTCAGCCAATTTGCGAACTTCATCAGCCACCACCGCAAAACCCCGCCCCATTTCACCGGCCCGCGCAGCTTCAATCGCCGCATTGAGGGCCAATAAATTCGTTTGCCCAGCGATGTCTTTAATGACGCCAATAATCCCGCTAATTTCTTCAGAACGAGCGCCCAAACCATCCATCGTTTGCGTTAAGGCTACTACGGCCTCAGAAACCTTACCCACCTCCTCCGAAACACGCAGTACAGAATCGGCACTGTTGCTTGATAGACGTTGTGTTTCCTCGACCACATGATCCATATCACGGGCACTATCGGCGATATGATTAATGCTGACGGTAATTTCTTCGACCGTTGCGGCCGATGAAGCGGCATGGTCAGACTGCATATGCGTGTCTTTGGCCATTTGCCCTGTCACAACGGTGAGCTCAGATAAACCCAAGGCAAGCCCTTCCATTTCGCGCTGCACATCACGCAAAATCCTTTGTACTTTATCGGTAGACTCATTGTAAGCGCGGGAGATATCAGCAATATCGCCATGGCCATTGACGGGCAAGCGAGTCATCAAATCACCACGATCAGTCGCTTGCAAGCGCATCAAATCGCGCATTTGCGTCAGAGGTTTAAAAAGTTGATTAATACCGAAAATTAAACCCGCCAGCAGCGCGCCCAAGCCCAAAAATCCAATCAGTAAAATCGTAATGAATAAATCATTGACGGCTGCCACCGAGCTACTACTCACCACGATCAGTAATACGATCAGCACCAGCGAATAAATCGCCCCTATCATTGCAATGACTTGATTACGACTCAGCATACGACTACTCCAAAAAAACCAGCAACAGAACTATTGAATTCTGCATAAGCCAAAAAAAATCAATAGGGAGAATCATGTAATTATGATCTTTTGATAATACATCAAGCCAGCTTACATGGTATGTGACAAATCGATGACTGTTGTATCTCATCTTCAAGCCTAGAGTACTAACTTCAGCAGGCTTCGCTTGAATTGCACCTAGTGAGACCCATCTGATTTGAACTTACACGGGAAACACTCATGTTCAATTACTTTCGCCGCAAACGTCGTGACCGTTGGTTAGCAGAGCATCCGATTGCTGATGAATTATGGCTTCCCGTGACCACAATGCCAGTACTGAAAAACCTTAGTGCTAGTGAATTGGCGCGATTGCGTGAATTAGCAGCTTGGTTTTTACATACCAAATCGATTAGCCCAAAAGGCGAGCTGGTTTTTTCTGACCCGATGCGAGTCGTTTTAGCGGCCCAAGCGGTATTGCCTATTTTGAATTTAGGTTTTGAGGCCTATGACGACTGGCAGGAAATCATCATTTACCCTAGCCAATTTTTAGCGCCTACGCGCCATGTTGATCACATCGGTGTGGTTCACGAGGGAGAGTACGCACTCGCAGGCCAAGCACGCGGCGATGGGCCGGTGCTATTTTCATGGCATGACGTAATGGAAGGGCCATGGCTGGATGGCTGGAATGTCGTCATCCACGAATTAGCGCACAAACTGGATATGCGCAACGGCGGTCATGCCAATGGCTACCCCGTGTTGAATGCCGGAATGGATCACGACGATTGGAAAAGTGCATTCAGTGATGCCTTTGCCCATTTGCAAACGATTGCCCATTCAAACGATCACAGCCCCATCGATCTCTACGCAGCGACCAACCCAGCAGAATGCTTTGCGGTACTCAGCGAAGTTTTCTTTGAACGCCCACTGGTGTTGCAAGAAAGCTATCCAGCAGTCTACGAGCAACTGATGCGATTTTATAAACAAAACCCCGTTGAACGGCTGCATCCGCAGCGCTATCGCCAAGTTCAAACCCACTACGACTACCTACAATGATCGGTTTAATTCAGCACAACGCCCCTGCAGCGCTCATCACCCAAGCAACTCAAATGGGTATTGCCATCTGGACATTACCTGACGAGGGTGCCACTCATATACTGCAATGGAATGAAGAACACCTTGAGTTAGTCACGATTGGCGAAAAAGCAGCCGTGTATGTTGATTTCGTCGGCGGCGCGGCAGCGCATCGGCGACAATTTGGCGGTGGCCGCGGCCAACCTGTTGCCAAAGCAGTTGGCATCAAGGGCGACTACATCCCGCGCGTTCTCGACACCACCGCAGGCTTAGGTGGCGACGCGTTTGTCCTCGCGAGCTTGGGCTGTACAATGACTTTGATCGAACGTACCCCCGTTGCGTATTTACTGCTAAGCGATGGGCTTAAACGTGCAGCGGCAGATACCCATACCGCAGAAATTGCAGCCAGAATGTCGCTACATTTCGGCGATGGCCGCGAATGGCTCACCGAGCGCGCAGCTGGCAACGGACCTTTGGCGCAGCAGGAATTTGACGTCGTTTATCTCGACCCGATGTTTCCCGAACCCGGTAAACGTGCCAAATCGAAGAAAAGCATGGCGGCGTTTCAAACGCTGATTGGTGGCGATGAAGACGCTGACGCTCTGCTCGCTCCTGCGCGTCTCATCGCCAAAAAACGCATCATCGTCAAACGCCCCCGCCACGCCCCACTAATGGCCGGCGCACGACCTGATTTTGTGTTTGATGGCGAAAGTACGCGATTTGATGGATATTTGCCTATTTCAAAAACAAGCAAATAGAGCTTGTAATCCTATGTGTAATTTTGCACACCAACCGAACTAGACGACTGGTCTAATTAAATATATTATCCATTCCATGAACTCAGATCACATCGACGTACGTCAGCATATTTTAGATACCGCCAAGCCCATTATTTTGGGCAAAGGATTCTCTGCGGTCGGTTTAAATGAGATTTTGACTGCGGCCGATGTTCCAAAAGGCTCGTTTTACCATTACTTCAAATCCAAAGAAGCATTTGGTGAAGCCTTGCTGGAAAACTACTTCGCCAATTACTGCGAACGACTCGACTCAATTTTTAATACCCAAGACGCTACCGCGGCCGAGCGAATGCTGGCGTATTGGGCAAGCTGGCTGGAAACCCAAAGCTGCGATGATCGCGACGGACAATGCCTCACGGTCAAACTCGCTGCTGAAGTTTCCGATTTATCAGAAAGTATGCGCGGCAGTTTACTGCGCGGCACACAGCAATTATTAGCACGTATTGCGCTGTGCTTAAGTGAGGGCGAGCGCGACGGCTCATTACCCCACTACGCAAGCAGCGAACAGACGGCACTGCAGTTGTACGAAATGTGGCTAGGCGCAACGCTACTGACCAAAATTCGCCGCGACCGCAGCGCACTGGAATCGGCGATGCAAAGTACCAAATTAATCTTAAGCATTGATGTTACATAGGCTATTCAAAAGTCAAAAACGGAGTCCACGAAAGGCACGAAAATACACGAACAGAACCGCCTTGTCGTTGACGCAGAAACTGAATACGCAAAGGCTTTAATATTTTTCGTGCCTTTCGTGTTTTTCGTGGACCAATACGTTTTTAAATCAAACTCAGCATTTCAAATCGATCGCACTGACGGTCTAATTTTTACTTAACAACTAGACGACTGGTCTAATAAAGGATTGCCCCAGTGACTAACTTTGAATTTTTTAACCCAACTAAAATCGTTTTCGGTACGGAAACCATCGCCAAGCTTGATCAATTAGTACCCGCTGATGCCCGCGTGATGATTTTGCTCGGTGGCGAAAGCGCGCGTAAGAACGGTACGCTGGCAGAAGTACGCACAGCACTGGGTGCACGTGAAGTGCATGAATTTAACGGCATTGAACCGAATCCAACATACGAAACCTTGATGCAAGCAGTGAAAATCATCCGTGCAGAAAAGCTTGATTTCCTATTGGCAGTCGGCGGCGGCTCAGTCATTGACGGCACTAAATTTATCGCTGCAGCGGTGCCGTTTGCTGGCGAGCCGTGGGATATTTTGACTACGTTTGGTCAAACCATCACGAGTGCATTGCCATTTGGTACGGTACTGACATTGCCAGCGACTGGCTCAGAAATGAACCACGGCGCAGTGATTACGCAAAAAGCTACGCATACCAAATTGCCATTTATGAATCCGCTGGTATTCCCGCAATTTTCAATTTTGGATCCAAGCAAAACCTTCACCTTGCCAACGCGTCAAATCGCCAATGGCGTGGTCGATGCCTTTGTCCACACCGTTGAGCAATACCTCACTTACCCAGTAAACGGGATGGTGCAAGATCGCTACGCCGAGGGCCTGCTTAACATCTTGATTGAGATCGGCCCAAAAGTGCTGGCCAACCCGCAAGACTACGATCTACGCGCCAATTTAATGTGGGCGGCGACGCAAGCATTGAATGGCTTGATCGGCGCTGGTGTACCGCAAGATTGGTCAACACATATGATCGGTCATGAACTCACAGCACTATTTGATATCGACCACGCTCGCACCTTGGCGATTGTTTTACCGGCCAACTTGGCATTGCGTGCTGACAGCAAGCGCGAAAAATTGCTTCAGTACGCTGATCGTGTTTGGCACATTACCGCAGGCACAGAAGAAGCACGCATTGCCGCAGCGATTAACAAGACCCGCGAATTCTTTGAAGCGATGGGAATTAAAACTCGCCTTGCCGATTACGATTTAGATGCCGCAGCGATTGAAACTGTCATTGCCAAACTTGAAGCACACGGCATGACCGCACTGGGCGAACGCCAAGACGTGACGTTAGCAATGAGCCGCCAAATTTTAGAAAACTCGCTTTAATTTCAAGGATTTGAAAATGACGATCAATCGCCAAGTCGTATTGAACTCACGCCCTGTCGGCGCACCAAACTTGGAAAACTTCCGACTAGTTGAATCGGCAATTCCGGTTCCAGCTGCCGATGAAGTTTTACTGCGTACGATGTATCTATCGCTAGATCCCTATATGCGTGGCCGGATGAGTGATACCCCTTCATACGCTCCGCCAGTTGAACTCAACGCCGTGATGGTTGGCGGCACGGTGGCCCGTGTCGAAGCGTCTAATCACGCAGACTTTAAAGTCGGTGACATCGTGCTGAGTTTCAGCGGCTGGCAAGACTATGCCGTCGCCAATGGCGCGTCATTGAACAAATTATCACCGACACTCGCGCAACCTTCGATTGCACTGGGCGCACTCGGAATGCCAGGCTTTACCGCCTATATGGGATTGCTCGACATTGGCCAACCCAAAGCGGGTGAAACCGTCGTCGTTGCGGCGGCCAGTGGCGCAGTCGGTGCGATTGTTGGGCAAATCGCCAAATTGAAAGGCTGCCGCGTGGTCGGCATTGCGGGTGGCGCGGATAAATGCGCATACGTCATCGATGAATTGGGCTTTGATGCCTGTATCGATCGCAAAGATCCAGACTTCGCCGCACAGCTGGCGGCAGCTTGCCCTGCGGGTATCGATGTGTACTTTGAAAACGTCGGCGGCGCGGTATTTGATGCGGTATTGCCGCTATTGAATGTCAGCGCACGAGTTCCTGTTTGTGGCTTGATTGCCAGCTATAACGACAGCCCATTGCCAGCCGGCCCAGATCGCATGGGCATGCTGATGGGTACGCTACTGAAAAAACGTATCAAAATGCAGGGCTTTATTATTTTTGATGATTACGGCCATCGTTACGGTGAGTTTTTCGCCGCGATGAGTGAATGGCTGTCCGCAGGAAAAATCAAATTCAAAGAAGATCGGGTCGACGGTTTAGAAAACGCGCCAGCAGCGTTTATTGGTCTGCTTGAAGGCAAAAACTTTGGCAAACTCGTGGTGCGCGTTGCGGACTAAATCGATATCAACTGAGGGATACAACATGAAGATTTTCTACCAAACTCGCGCCACAGCAATGGGTGGCCGTTCAGGCCATGCTCAGCTTGATGATGGTTCACTGAGCTTTGACTTAGTAATGCCAGGCACAGGCAAAGCAGGCGTCAATCCAGAACAACTATTTGCAATTGGCTACGCCGCGTGTTTTGACAACGCCTTAGCATTAACCGCACAAAAAATGAAACTACCCGTTAGCAGCAGCCAAACCTCTGCGGCAGTTGGCTTGGGACAGAACACCGCAGGCGGTTATAGCCTCGATATCGATTTGTACATTGAAGTGCGCGGCATTAGTGAGAGCGAAGCCCAAGCTTTGGTGGAAGCTACGCATCAAATTTGCCCATATTCGAATGCGGTGCGCGGCAATATTGAGGTGCGTTTACACATCAATCAGGCTTAATTAATATTCATCCCCCATGAATCGCCCTGCCGTTGACTCACGGCAGGGATTTTTGTCTTATTTTGTCCCCAAAGCTGTCATCAATCGCGCTTAAGCCTTATCAAATTAAAGCCTAAACTGGCTTTACTTTAATCAATTTGGCAAACAAAATGTCTTATTCACAATCTGCATTGCTCCTGATTGACGTACAAGATTCGTTTTTTCATTGACCGTATTTTAACGATGCTGACTTTCCCGCATTTCAAACTCAGCTGCTTAAACTGATTAATGCCTGCCAAGCCAACTCGATTCCTGTCGTCACCGTGCTGCATGTCGAACCAGAGGGTGCCTTCGCCAAACAGGTCACCAAAGCGTCAAACTGGGTGAAACCCATGAATTTCTTGCCGCCATTGACTGGGCCCGTGTTTGAAAAAACCGTGCACAACGCGCTGATTGGTTCTGGTCTACATGAATGGCTGCAGCAGCAAGGGATTACGCATTTAATTATCAGCGGCATTCGTACCGAGCAATGCTGCGAAACAACGACGCGAGTCGCCTCTGATTTGGGTTATGTGGTCGATTTTGTTACTGAAGCGACGCTGACCTTTGCGATGCAACATCCAAACGGCAACATCTATAGCGCAGCCGAAATCAAAGAGCGCACTGAATTGGTACTGAATGAACGCTTTGCCAGAATCTGCACTGTAAATGACATCATGCAGCGTTTTGCTGCCCAAGCTGTCGCCGCTTAACGCTAAGTACTCGTACAAAAGTTTTATGGCAAGGCGTCGAAGCCGCAGGCAGTACATCTAGTACGACAAGGCGAGACAACGATGCAAGAAAACTTTTGTCTATCCACTTAAGGAATTGATATGCCGATCCGTGACCTCGCGCTCGCCCTGATTGTCGTTTTGGCATGGGGGTTTAATTTTGTCGTGATCAAATGGGGTTTGGTCGGCGTGCCACCGCTGCTGCTGGCTACTTTACGCTTTGCCGCGACGGTATTTCCGGCGATTTTTTTCTTGCGCCGACCCAACTTACCGTGGAAATACCTATTGGGCTACGGCCTGACGTGGGGCGTTTGCCATTTTGCGTTTTTGTTTTCGGCTATGGCCAACGGCATGCCAGCCGGATTGGCATCGGTCGTCTTGCAGTCGCAAGCTTTTTTTACGCTGATTTTTGCCGCAATTTGGCTCAAAGAGTCATGGAAAACCAGCCAACTGATCGGCCTTGTTGTCGCAGGCTGTGGGCTGTGGCTGATTGGCAGTAGCCACGGGCAAAGTATGACTTTGCTCGGTTTCGTGATGACGCTACTCGGTGCTGCAGGCTGGGCGATGGGAAATATTGTGATGAAGCAATGCGCTAAGCAAGGCATTCAATTTAGCGTTCCTGCATTTATGGTGTGGACTTCGCTAGCGCCAATGTTTGTGTTTGCCGCACTAAGCTTGATGATTGAAGGCCCTACACAGATCAGCATTGCACTAAAGCACTTTACGCTGCAATCAACACTGGCCGTTCTCTATTTAGCCTTTATCGCCACCTTGCTCGGCACGAGTTTATGGAATGTCTTACTCAAACGCCATCCCAGCAATCGCGTAGCGCCCTTTAGCCTCTTAGTTCCGTGGGTAGGTTTATCAGCGGCAGCTTTGTTGCTCGGCGAAACCTTGCTGGCGCAGCAATGGTGGGGAGCTGCGCTACTGATGTCAGGATTATTACTCAATTTATTTGGCGGCAATGTACTACAGCGCTGGGTGAATCGACGGCAAGTGGCTTGAGTATGAAATACCATGACTGAACTTTACTTTGTACTCACACCCAACTTTATGCTGCTCGATTTAGCAGGGCCAGCCGAAGCATTTCAAATCGCCGCTAACCACGGTGCCCCCTATCGATTGCATATGGTGGCGCCGGTGGCTGAGCTGACTTGTTCGATTGGTTTAAAGCAGCACCAGCTTAGCCCCTTACCGCAGCCGATTCCCGCCGGCGCGCATATTGTGTTGATCGGGGCGGAAAACTCCAAAGTCAGTTTGCAACTACCCGAAGCGCAAGCCGTTGTAGCATGGTTGCGTAAACACTTTGACGCCACACAACATCATTTGGCCTGCGTATGTTCGGGAACGATGCTGGCCGCTTACGCCGGTCTGCTCGATGGTCGGCAATGCACCACACATCACGAGATTTTAGAACGGTTGCGAATCACAGCGCCGCTCGCCAAAGTGCTCGACGATCGCATTTTTGTTCAAGACGGAAATATCGCCACCAGCGCCGGGATTTGCTCAGGTATAGATTTAGCGCTGCATTTGATTGAGCAAGAAGCGGGATCACTGATCGCACAAGCGGTCGCGCGGGAAATGGTCGTTTGGCTACGTCGTAGCGGGCAAGACCCACAACTTTCGCCGTGGCTGGCGCACCGCAATCACTTGCATCCAATGGTGCACAAAGCACAAGACCTGATCAGCCGCGCTCCTGCCGAGCGTTGGACGCTTGAGCTTGTTGCCGCGCAAGTCCACACCAGCGGACGCAATCTGGCGCGGCTGTTTCTGCAGCATTGTGGGGTGTCGCTGCATCAGTATCATCTCGCCATTCGAATCGCCACCGCCAAGCAATTGCTCAATCATCCAAATCTAAGCATTGAACAAATCGCTGAGCAAGCGGGGTTTGCGTCAGCGAGAGACTTCCGGCGCGTTTGGCAAAAAGAAATGGGCATGTTGCCGAGTGCATGCCGCAAGCCCAACTAAGGCAATAAAAAAATTAAACAAACTTAATTCAAAGCCAAAAAACCATCCTCATACAAAATCTGACTCGACCTATCAACCCAAACTCTTCGACCATCGCCAGCACACTTACCAATTTCGCCACCAACAAATGAGGATTAATGCTCGGTTGAAACGACTGGGTTAGACTACGCGACAGGCCGCAGTCGGCCCAGGCTGTGTAAAAACGCGCCTTGTAGTATGATTTTGCCATGACCACGGGACGAGGTGTTTGCTTTGAAACGCTTTATCGAGGGCGAGAGCCGAACGCAGACTACCTTACTCCCTGAATGCCTTGATGACTACATCTCCGAGGCGAATCCAGTGCGCGTTGTTGATGTTTTTGTCGATGAGCTCAATCTGGCTCAACTTGGTTTCGAAGGTGTCGCGCCAGCTATTACGGGACGGCCGTCGTATCACCCCAGTGTGATGCTCAAGATTTACATTTACGGTTATTTGAACCGCATTCAATCGAGTCGTCGCTTAGAGTGCGAAGCACAGCGCAACGTCGAACTGATGTGGCTGAGTGGCAAATTAACCCCCGATTTCAAAACCATCGCCAACTTCCGCAAAGACAATGGCAAGGCTATCATCAAAGTCTGTCGCCAGTTCGTATTGCTCCGCCAGCAACTCGGTTTATTCACCGAAGCCATCGTTGCGGTTGATGGTAGTAAATTCAAAGCGGTTAATAATCGAGACCGCAATTTCACCAGCGCAAAATTACAACGCCGCATGGAAGAAATTGAAAATAGCATTCAGCGTTATTTGACTGCGCTTGATTCTGCTGACCGTCAAGAGCCCGCCACTGCAGCGGTGAACGCCGAACGCTTGCAAAATAAAATCACGGTTTTAAAAGCCAAGATGGCGGAATTGAAAACGATTGAAGTGGCGCTGAACCAAGCACCCGATAAGCAAATATCACTGACCGACCCTGATGCTCGCTCTATGAAGTCGCGAGGGAATGGCATCGTGGGTTACAACGTGCAAACGGCGGTGGATACCAAAAATCATTTGATTGTTGCGCATGATGTGAACAACGAGGGCTCAGACCGTTCGCAACTCAGCAAGATGGCGCAACAAGCCAAAACGGCAATGGCGGTTGAGAAACTCACCGCGATTGCAGACCGTGGTTATTTTAAAAGTGAAGAAATTCAGGCTTGCGATGAAGCCTAGATTAGCGCCATCGTTCCTAAGTGCAAGACCTCCGGCGCGAATGCAGAAGGTCGGTTTGATAAGTCCGACTTCATTTATGACGCGCAGACCAATGAATATCAGTGCCCTGCAAATCAACGACTCATTTGGCGATTTACCACCGTTGAAAAGGGATTGACGCTGCATAAGTACTGGAGCTCACACTGCCAAGGTTGTCATTTAAAGGCGCAATGCACGCCAAGCAATAATCGGCGCGTCACCCGCTGGGAGCATGAAGACATCTTGGAAGAGATGCAAACTCGGTTAGACCAAATGCCTGACGCCATGCGAATCAGGAAATCAACGGTCGAGCATCCGTTTGGCACTTTAAAGGAATGGATGGGCGCGACACATTTCCTAACCAAAGGCCTGGAGCACGTCCGAACAGAGATGAGTTTGCATATACTGGCGTACAACATGAAGCGAGTAATGAAGATTGTAGGGATTGAGAACCTAATGGTGGCAATTAGAGCCTGAAAGGCTTTTATTTGCCGCCAATTGCGACTAAGTTTGCGAACGAATTGGCCGTGGAAACACGAAAAACGATTGCGTAGGTAAAATATGCTTTGACTGTCGCCGCGTTTTTACACAGTCTGGGCCATTACCAGTCACTAAGTTCACAATTGTTTGTGCATCAGATTTACATTTAGAAGAATTATCCCGCATTTTGAAAAACCAAAACGAATGCGCATCTCGAATATTACATTTCAAGGTTAGAGTTGATGCTTTATTCATTCCATTTATTCGCAGGAACTTTTAAGAATGAAAAAGACGCTCAAGAGTTTGCTTTTGAACACTGGGAGCCGGAGCAATCCTATCAACTTAAGCCTTCAGACCGTTGCTTTGTAAGCAATGTAATCGTGAGGTTTGGGGTGATTGGTGCGTTCTTTCCTCGCTCTGGGATTAAAATTGATCAACGATTTCCTGATCTCAGTCAGCGCAAGCTTC
>CAUOZE010000030.1:0-35096 GCA_963508915.1 uncultured Deefgea sp. | reverse complement strand
GCATGAGAGTGGACACATTACGAAGGGAGTAAGTTAGGGTACTTAATCATATAGTAATTAATAATCAAAGAGTTATGTTTGTTTCTGCATCATGCCGGATGGAGATTGAAAAAACAAGCAGCGCTTAAGTTGATACGATTGCCATACATACCCCCAAACACATTATCACACTACTAAAAACCAATGAAAACAAGCTATACGATTCAAAAATCGAGTCCCGTGTTGCCACAAAAAACATTAACCCCGACAAGCTTAGCTTCGCGGGGTTTTTTGTTTTCTGGATTTTTCCTAATCCAAAGCAAGCCTAAATCAATAAAGCATAAATAAACTGACTATCACGTTATTTAGCTCGTCGATCTACGATATAATTGCTGTCCAACTATGTAAAACCCTGCGCTATCGGACAGCGGCATGCGCCTTATACACACCTCGGACTGGCATCTCGGCCAGACTCTGCATTCTTTCGAACGCGATTTTGAGCATCAATGTTTTTTAGACTGGTTGCTTGATACCTTAGTGACCGAACAAGCCGATGCCTTGCTGATTCCCGGTGATATTTTCGACAATGCCAATCCATCGGCGGCGGCGCAAAAGCAGTTTTACCGCTTTCTGCAGCATGCCAAAACACGCGTTCCGCATTTGAATATCGTCATCATCGCGGGCAATCATGATTCACCCGGCCGCCTCGAAGCGCCGGCGCCGTTTTTAGAGGCGATGGATGCCTGTGTGATCGGCTTTGTGCCGCGCACCGCTGAGGGCGACATTGATCTGAGCCGCCTTGTCGTACCACTCAAAAATCAACACGGAGAAATTTCCGCTTGGTGTTTGGCGATTCCGTTTTTACGCCCCGGCGATGTGCCACGCCTTGTTGATCTACCCGAAGGGCGCGATCCGTATATGGCGGGCATCACGCTGCTGTACCAACAAGCATTGCAGCATGCGCTGAGCCTTCGCCAACTAGGCCAGCCTATTATTGCACTCGGCCATTGCCATATGGTCGGCGGCGAAATATCGCAAGATTCCGAGCGGCCGATTGTCATTGGTGGCACAGAGCCATTGTCGGCGGCGATGTTCGACGCCAATATCGCCTACGCCGCGCTCGGCCATTTGCACTTGGCGCAGTTAGTCGGCAAGCAGCCGCACATTCGCTACTGCGGCAACCCGATTCCGATGTCGTTTGCCGAAGTGGCCTATCCGCACCAAGTGCTGCGCATTGACCTTGATGGAGAGAACGCCAGCGAGATTACACCGCTGCCGATTCCGCGCGCGGTGGAGCTGCTGCGAATTCCAGCAAAGCCAGCACCACTGACCGCAGTGCTGACCGAACTCGCTGCTTTAACTTTTCCAGACGACTTAGCCCCGCAGCAACACCCCTATTTAGAAGTACGGGTGCGGCTCGATGAGCCTGAGCCGGGATTACGCGCGCAAATCGAAGCCGCGCTCGAAGGCAAACCCGTACGCCTAGCCAAAATTGAAACGAGTTTCAGCGCAAGCAAAAATGCGCCAAGCGAAACGGAAGCCTTAGCCGAACTCGAACAATTGCAGCCCGACGCCATTTTTGCGCGGCTCTACCAGCAAAAATTCACCGCCGACGCGCCGACCGAGCTGATGGCCGCCTTTGCTGAGCTGATGCTGGATACGGAGGATGCGCAATGAAAATCCTCGCTATTCGCGGTAAAAATCTGGCTTCGCTGGCTGGTGATTTTGGTGTCGATTTTGAGCAAGAGCCGCTCAAATCAGCTGGATTATTTGCCATTAGCGGCCCAACGGGCGCGGGCAAAAGTACCCTGCTCGATGCGCTGTGCATGGCGCTGTATGAGAGCACGCCGCGCCTGCTGAAAGCCGGTGGCGGCAAAACGTTGCCCGATGGCACGGATCTGATCACGCACCAAGACGCGGCCAATCTCTTGCGCCGCGGTTGTGCCGAGGGTTTTGCCGAGGTTGATTTTGTCGGCAACGATGGCGCGACCTATCGCTCGCGCTGGAGCGTACGCCGTGCGCGCGGCAGTGTGAAAGGCAGCCTGCAAGCTAGCAAAATGACCTTACACCAGCTACCGGAATTGCAGCCGATTGGCGGCACCAATCGCGAAGTGAAAGCCGAGATCATTCAGCGGATTGGGCTAAGTTTTGAGCAATTCACCCGCGCCGTGTTGCTGGCGCAAAATGAGTTTTCCAGCTTTTTAAAAGCCGACGATAACGAGCGCGGCGAGCTACTCGAAACGCTGACCGGCAGCACGATTTATAGCGTGCTCTCGCAACGCGCTTTTGCCCGCGCCAAATTAGAGCTGCAAGCTTTGCAACGGATTAATGACCGCCTTGCCGATCAAAAACCGCTCGATAGTGAAACCCGCAAGGCGATTGATCTTGAAAGCCAAGCCGCGCAGCAGCAACTCGCGGCGCTGGATTTGCAGCTCGCGCAGCTAAGTAGCGCAATCCGCTGGCACCAAGACGCTGAAAAAATCACGCAAAGCGTGCATACCGCGCAGCTCAACAAACAAAATGCTGAACACATCCATGCAGAGGCCGCGCCTCGGCGCGAGCAACTGCAGCAACTCGATGCGGTGCAATCGGCCAGACCACTGATTGCCGAGCTAGACCGCAGCAGCGGCGCGGTAGCGCAAGCGCAGGCAAGGATTGCAGTGAGTCAAAGCCAGCTTGAATCGGCCACCGCCGCCAGCACCAGCAGTCAAACCGCGCTGCAACTCACACAAAGCCAATACACCGCTGCCGAACAAGCGCAAAGCGCCGCTGCGCCGCAGCTCGACGCCGCCAAAAAGCTCGATGCGAGTATCGAAGCACGCTTGCCTGCTCTGAATGTACTGCAAAGCAATCTAGACCAAGCCAAACTCACCCTCGCCGCCAGCACCCAAGAGCAAGAGCAAAAGCAGGCCGAACTCAGCAATGGGTATTTGCTGCTAGACAATACCAAGCAATGGCTAGAGTCAAATACCCACAGTAAAAATCTAGCCGAAAATTGGCCTGCGTATCAGGTATTACTCCAGCAAGCTGCGCAAGCACAGATCGCCGCCCAACAAGCGAGCCAAACGCAAATACAGTTGGCACAAGACACCCAAGCGCTCAGCGACAGCATTGCCAAGGCCAGCAGCGCACTAGCCAGCACTGAATTCGCCGCACAGGCTGCCGAGCAACATCGGCAAACCGCCAACGCGCAATTGGCCAGCATCGACATCAGCGCACTGCCCGCGGCTAAAACCCAATGCGCCAATCGGCGCGAAGATTTAACAAACGCCGAATCGCTGTTGCAGCGACTGAGTGAGCACACAAGGCAAGTCGCTAAACTCACTGCGCAGCAACAAGAAAATCAAACCAGTCGGCAACAATCTGAACACGGTTTGGCGCAAGCCAGCACACAACTGCCGATATTCGCTGCGGCGCTGATGCAAGCCGAGCGCGCCCTCAAGCTGGCCGAAGCCGCATGCAATCAGAATGTCGAAACACTGCGCGAAAGTTTGCAGCCGGATGCGCCCTGCCCGGTGTGCGGCGCATTGGATCACCCCTATGCCGCTGAAAACCCACAATTGCATACGCTACTGCTGGGGCTGCAAGCCGAAGTTTCCCAATGCCGCCAACAGCAGCAAACCACGCTCAAGCAGCAGGCCACGCTCACCGCCGAGCTAAGCAATCTGCAGCGCACGGCGCAATTGCTGGACGCTGAACTAAGCACGCTCAACACCAGCCTCGCCGCATTGCGCAAGCAATGGGCGGCGCATCCGCTTCATACTGAAATCGCCAGCCTTGACGATGCCGCGCAAATCGCGAGCTGGTTCGCTGCACAAACGAGCGCGCTGCAAACACAGATTGAGTCCATCAGCGCCAAAGAGCAGGCTTGGCAACAGGCTTTGCAAGTCAAAGAAACCGCGCAAACCCGCTACGAGCAAGCCAGCCAAGCGCATCAAACGCAAAAAGACCTTGTCCAAACCCAGCAAGCGGCGCTAGTGCAAATCAGCGCCCAGCTCGCTACGGCACAGGCCACGCAGCAGCAAGAAAGCCAGCGGGTTGAGCGCATGTTGGCGCAACTCGCCCCCGCGCTGCAGCACTTTCCTGATGGGCGCGATTGGGCCGATTTACAATTGAGCTGGGCTAATAATCCCGCAGCGATGCAGGCCGAGTGGCAGCAGATGGCGCAAACATGGTCGATGCAGCACAGCGCCTACCTCAAAGGCCAGCAAGACACCGAGCTACTCGCCCAAGCGCTGGCCGCTATACGCCAAGCGAATGACAAAGCCACGCTGGCGCAGCAACAACTCAGCGAGCAGCACCAAGCCGAACACGCCGCCATAGCGGCCCTAAGCACTGAGCGCTCGGGCTTATTTGCAGGGCAAGCCGTACACGTCGTTGAAGCGCAATTGGCGCAAACCTTGGCGCACGCCAAAGCAGCGCACCACCAAGCCCAGCAAGACTTTCAAGCCGCAACACAGCAAGTCACCCGCGCCCAAGAAGCCCTCACGCAGGCGCAAAATCAGCAAGCGCAAGCCGCAGCAGCCCAGCACACCGCCCAGCAGCAACTCGATCACTGGCTCGGCTTGTCGCCGCAAGGATGGACCGAAGCCCGCTTGCGCGAATGGCTGGCGTTTGATGCCGCATGGTTAGCGCAAGAGCGCGCCGCTCTACTGGCGCTGGATGCTACGCTGGCGCAAGCCAACACCATCGTGCAAGAGCGCCTCAGCCAACAAACCGCACATGCCGCACTGCGGCCAGAGACGGCGAGCGAAGAATTGGCGAGCGAACACCGCCCTGCGCCAAGCTTGGCAGAGCTAGAAACACAAGCCACGCAAATCAGCGCAGCGCAACAAACCGCGCAGACAGCCGCCACCGCGCTGCAACTGCAAATCGCGCAAGACGAAGCGCGTCGCGCTACGGCGGCAGGCTTACTCACCGAGATCGCCGCGCAAGAAACCCAACAACGCCGCTGGGCGCAGCTCGGTGAATTAATTGGCTCGGCCGATGGCAAAAAATTTAGAAACTACGCCCAGCAATACACGCTCGACGTCCTACTCGCCTACACCAACCGCCATCTACAACAACTCTCGCGCCGCTACCGCCTGCAACGCATTAACGACACGCTGGCGATGATGGTGATCGACCAAGATATGGGCGATGAAGCGCGCTCGGTGCATTCGCTCTCGGGCGGCGAATCCTTCCTCGTCTCTCTAGCGCTGGCCTTGGGTCTGGCCTCGCTCTCATCCAACCGCGTGCGCGTTGAATCGCTCTTCATCGACGAAGGCTTCGGCAGCCTCGACGCCGAAACGCTGCGAGTCGCGATGAATGCGCTGGATGGCTTGCAAGCCATGGGTAGAAAAGTCGGCGTGATTTCGCACGTGCAGGAAATGACGGAGCGGATTGCGACGAAGATTTTGGTGCAGAAGACGGCGGGGGGTAGGAGCAATATTGAAATTGTATAGTTTCTTAATATTATTGTCCGATGCATATTTATTATTGAAACCTAATTAACAAAAACAAAATTCAGGACAATAAATAAATTTCACCCACAGTACCCATAGGGCAACCAATAGATTCAATAGTGGCATACTGCAACGAAAGTATTAAATAGATATTAATCTTACCTATGCGTTTGCATTTCGACAGGTACAAACAGGAGTTAAAATGGCTTTTGACGCGTCCCCCTCTTGGAGCGGATTTAATTATCAAGGGAAGGTTGCCCTTTATTACACACTCGTGTTAATAAACGCACAACCAAATACAGACTGGTCGAACTATAGCTTGATGCTTGAATCCACGGAGGATTTCGAAATCCTTTTCAATGGAGTTTCAGTCTCGTTCCATCAAGTTAAAGCATACAACTCCAGCTCTTACAGTAAATATTCCGAAGCCTTGCTAGAAATTAGCCTAGAACTATACAAGCATCAAGGTGTTGTCGGTCGAATCCACACATGGAAGCAAATAAACCCGAAAGAGCCTTTCTTAAGTCTAACAGCCTCAGTACGTAATGATATAGAAGAAATTCTCACGGAATATCAAAATTCAAACCCCAAGATTGGAAGCACTACACTCGAAAAAGCAGCATCTAGTGCAAGCGGTATACCTAAGCCGTCGGCTATACTGCGGGCGGCGTTCCCTGGAAAAACATCCGCTGAGTTATTCACCATATTACAGTCCATCATCAGCAATCCTCAAGATAATACGCTCGACAGACTTGAGGCTTATAAATATGGGCTAGACAGTTTCTGTGACCTCAGCAACATTAACGAAAACATCAAAATAGAAATTAATCAGGCATTGAAAATTAGAAAGCCCTTTGCCACAAATGAGCAATTAGAAAAAAGCTTATATTACTTTCTAGGGATGATAGACCTATATATCATCCAGCGACACAAGACACAGCCACAAGGTCAAGCAACCCCGATAACATTCAATGAAATCATTCAAGCGCTTGAAACAGATCATGAAGATGTTAGCAAAGAATATTTAGCCTTTAAATTTAAAGAAAATTTTGCATATTTGATTGATCAATATATGAGTGACGAAGAAGACTACACTGACCCAGCTCAGGGCATTCGATGTAATTTGAAAGCAGCAAGTAAACTTCTATTGGGAATGAGCGCCATGGAGCTCTGGGCTCATTATCGCGACTTCTCTCCACAAATTCATCTTCAGCATATCAACAATACGGACAATGCCATTCACATAGATTTGCTAGGTATTCGCTATGCGCTGATAAAGACCCTACACACAATCAACATCGAACGCGCCTCGCATCGACCTACTAACAAGCAATTCATCTACCGCACCGCATCACTACCACATCAGTATTTCTTGCCCACCACAATTACGAATCTTGCACGAGTTAGTCAGATCGTAAAAGACATTAAGACCAATCCGAATATGAGCGAGATACTATTCGAAGTTGAAAATCTCATATACACAGGTAACGAGTCTCATTCATTCACCCCTGATTTAATGGCACATACAGCAGCTCCAATAGCAGCCGAGGCGGATGCACGCCCTAAAAGAAATGAGATATTGCAAACCATTAATCTCGTACCCCTAACGACAGCAAAGGATGCATTAGTATAATGATTAATATCATCAACAACATTCTTTCGAGTAATGGATACATACCAGTCGAGAGCAATGTTTCACTAGGAAATCACGCTTTCTATCTTTTCAGTTCGTCCAAAGAAAGTATGCGAGAAGAATATTTTGTTACCATTCAAGTTAAACCACAATCCAATGAAGCAGCATTAGCATTACTTGAAGAAAAGGCACAGGAGCTATTCGAGGCAATCAGTAAATCAGGAGTAGTAGATCTCCATTTTGAAAAAAATTGTACATTGATTATCTGTCACGAAGAAGAAAATATCAGCAGAAAAACAATTCTTGCTCTTGAAGAAGATCAGTATAACTTCAAGAAAAATGTTATCACCTACACCACAGATGAACTCACGACACTAAATACCCATCTCACTAAAAATAAGATAGAACACATTACCAATGAAGCCATAAATAAAATAATCAACGCTAGGCGTGGTAATGATTTTTTAGCGTTCAAAAATGGTAATGCTAACAAGGATAAATTCTATTCGCTTATCCTAAAAATCGTACTAAAGCTGCCATTTATAATTTACAGTCCACAGGAATATCTACTCACCAATTTAAACAGCGAAATCGAGAGTTCATTCAGTCCATCCCAAGCGTTGATTTACAAACGTTTGCTTGAGTCTGAAGCAGAATGGACAGATGAAAATATCCATCAGCAAGTATCGGCAATCTGGGGCGAATTGGCATGATTAAACTAAAAAAAATAACTCTTACAAATTTCAAAATATTTGGTGGCAAGCCTTACACCATCAATTTTGATGACAACAATCTTGTTCTGCTTGATGGGCCAAATGGATATGGAAAGACTTCTGTTTTCGATGCCATAGAGTTAGGCCTAACAGGAAATATTACTCGCCTTATCCCCCTTGACAAACGTCAAAATCCAGCTGATGTAGTCGTTGCTCATGAAGATGCAAAAAGCGTTGAAGTAGTTTTGGAGTTTAAAGATGAAGAATCCAGCACTAGAATTTTTCAACGAAAACTAAAGAATCAAGTTCCGAATAGCGCCAAGAAGATTTCCAACTTCAAAGACCTTTGGGACTTCAATGAAATTATCGATGGAACTGCCTTTCTCGCAAACCAAAATTCGCTGGAACAATACTTTGACAGCACGGGTTTTTCACGTGATTTTCTGCTATTTCATTATGTGCAACAAGAGGAAACGTCAAAATTCCTAAAATCGAAAACTGAAACACAAAGAGCTGAAGAACTCGCACAGCTGTTCGGAAATACTCGCGAAGTTGATGAGAAGCTAAATAAATTGATTGAAATTTCGCGGAAAATGGCAGCTTCCAAAAAAAGCGTTATTTTGCGAGTTCAGGATCTTAAAAACCTATACAAAATTGATGACAATGTCAGCTTCGAAACTGGCGCAGCAGAAGAACACATTTACGCTTTTCCATGGCTGGCTAAAGCTGATAAATCCCCCTTCTGGGACGTAATTAAAATTACGGAGCTGAATCAGGAGAAACTCAACAGTTCCTTGGCTGAGATCAACAGCGTCAAGAATTTTATTGCATATCAGCATTTTTTCGTTAGAAGTCGCACATTTGAGAAGGCCGCACTCCAACAAGAGATCCTTGAGCTTTATATTGGGTACTACAAATCGATAGATAATTACAATTCTTATGTCATACAAAACTCCACCAATCAATTAATTCAACAAACCCATAAGACGCTTAAAAGTGACGATCTCAAGCAAATTAGTACCATAAAAAGTTTTGAGATTCTCTTCCAAACTTTGGGGCTTGGAGACAGTGCCAAATTTGAAACAGCTCTGCAAGCGTTAATAGAAGCCGAAAGTGCAGCAATTGGCTTGACCTCCATTTACTCCGAACTCATCAAGCACCACGATGCCATGTCGGCCGAGCTACCGAAGATTCCGGACGAAACAGCATGCTTGCTTTGTGGGCACGATTATGAGGTACATAATGCGCTGAATCATGCCATTGCACTGCATGGCCATCTTATGCGTTCGCAACTATCTCAGAGTGATCAGAGACTGGTGAGTATAAGAGATGAATTCAATGCAACCCAACTTTCAGTATTGATCCAGGCCTGCGCTACATATTTAGAGAAGACAACCACTTACTCTCAAGAGCATTTACTTGCTCTTTCGAAAGCGATAGCCGCAAAAGAGCGTCTTGAGCGGCTCAACAAGTGGCTACTGTCGGAAC
Organism: uncultured Deefgea sp.; assembly: GCA_963508915.1. Classification (GTDB taxonomy): domain Bacteria; phylum Pseudomonadota; class Gammaproteobacteria; order Burkholderiales; family Chitinibacteraceae; genus Deefgea. The sequence goes on along the minus strand of CAUOZE010000030.1, from coordinate 25,839 downwards.
ATATTGATCATGCTGACTTGCTAGTAACGACGTTCCCGACAACAGAAGGAGAGAATTACATTGGGGAATCCGTCGATAAACTATGTCAGCGGATACGATCTGCAATCGGCTCAGCGCCAGAGGGATACCATGAAGCCAACAGTGCCAATATATTTGAAAGAATCTATAGGGATTACTTTAATAGCGAACAAAACAATTTTGTACTAGTGAGTAATGATCTTTTAGATAAGAAAGCAAGCTACATAAATAGCCTCTATTTCAGCTCGCTAAAAGGTGTCACCGAAGAGCTTAACAAGCTAACGAAGCAATCTCAAAATTTAGAGCGCGCCGCGACTGACATAGGTGAACTCATTTCAATAATCCGGACTCAGATCCGGCAGTACCGAAAAAAGCTAATCACCGACATTGAGATTCCCTTTTACATCTATTCCGGCAAGATACTCCAGACTCATCAGGCTGGACATGGGCATGGAATTTTTATCAAAGACCCTACGGGTGAAGAAGAACTGAAAAACGTGCGTTTAGTATCAAACTGGGCAAGCGATCACGATATTCTTAATACCATGAGCTCTGGACAAATATCCGCAGTCGTCATCGCCCTTACCTTAGCGCTACATCGAGTCTATTCAACTAAGTTTGCTAGTATTCTCATCGATGACCCTGTGCAAACCATGGATGAAATTAACATGGCGTCGCTTGTCGAGTTACTACGAAATGATTTCAAATCAAAACAAATCATCATGTCCACGCATGAAGACAAAGTAGCTAGATATTTCACCTACAAATATTTAAAGCACAATGAGAGCGTGAAAATCGTCAACCTTATGCAAAGGACTGAGTACGTACCGAGTAACAAGTATCGCTACAGTTCTGAACCTAAACTAACTCCAGAACCACCGCCAGCTTCATAGTATGTTTAGTTGTGGCTCAAGCCAAGATCGACCGTGACGGCCGGGTTAATTTTATCAACCAAACCTGATTGGCATTTATGGCTCCGGTGCAAGTTTGGCGGGTTATGTCTAAAAGACGCCCCGCCCTTCCACACCAAGGTATTTGATTGCAGGCATTAATTTACAACGCTTCGCTGGTGATATATCAAAATTATTTCCTAACCTCGTTGAGCATAGCAAAGTCCATAACATCAAACCGACGATATCTCTACTACCCTAAATCAAAAAAACCGAGGTCAATATGCAAAAATTCGCTGAAATCCAAGCCCGCGCCATCGCGCGTAAAGGTGGCGCGCAGGCTTTGCAGGATTTACTACCAACCGTCATGAGCGAGGCGCAATTTTTGGCAATGCCCGATCACCGCATTTTGGCGATGATGTGCAGAACGATTAATCAGGCGGGCTTTAACTGGACGGTGATTCACAATAAATGGCCGCAGTTTGAAGACGCTTTTTTCGGTTTTGATGTCGATAGACTGGCGATGCTCTCAGCCGAACAATGGGAAGCGTATTGCAATGACACGCGCGTGGTGCGGCATTGGCCAAGGATTAAAGCGGTGATGGAAAACGTCAGTTTTGTGCGCGCGTATCGCGATGAATACGGCAGCTTTGCGCGGTTTTTGCATACCTACCCAGCCTCAAAGCAAATCGAATTAATGGCGTTTCTGAAAAGCCATGGCAGCCGCTTGGGCGGGCAAACGGGGCAATGGTTTTTGCGCTACATCGGCAAAGATGGCTTCGTCTTAACGCAAGACGTGATACTGGCACTGCAGCTGGCGGGCTTGGATATTCCCGATCAACCGACCAGTAAACGTGATTTAAATAAAATCCAACAGGCATTTAATGATTGGGCTGATGAAACCGGCCTGCCCTACACGCATCTGGGCAAAATCGCCGCCTATTCGGTGGGCGTGAATTACCCATCCTAAGTCGTTGATTGGGATGGTATCGGCACGGCCAGCATGCCGTTCGCCGCACTGCGGCACGCGCCTGAGCCAACGCGCGATGCCTGCTCTGCTATGGTGAAATGATCGACACTTGTCACCACCATCGCAGACACGACCATGGCCAAAATCAGCACTGCGCGTTTGAGTGAACGCCTCTTAACCGAGCAAGCCAATTTCTCTTTAGTACTTGGCGGCCCCTTGTTTCAACTCTTGCGCCGCGCGCGCCTCACCGATGATGCGGAGGGCTTACTCTGGCGACGAATCATTACTATTTCGCTATTGGCGTGGCTGCCGCTGTGTCTGTTTTCACTGCTGGCGGGGCAATGGGTGTCTCTGGCGCTGCAGTGCCGTTTTTATTCGATCTAGAAGTCCATGTGCGTTTCTTGCTCGCCATTCCGATTATGGTCGCCGCCGAATTACTGGTGCACACACGGATGCGCAAAGTAGTGCAGCAATTTTTACAGCGCCGTTTGATTCCTGATGCCGCACTGATCCGATTTGAAAATGCGCTGCATTCGGCCTTTGAATTGAGAAACTCAGTCAAAGCCGAGTTGATTTTGTTGGTGCTGGTCTATACCGCAGGGCTTTTGCTGTGGCGCTATGTGATGCTGCTCGATAGTGATACTTGGTACGTCACGCAAACGAGCGAAGGCCTGAGTCTCACGCTGGCGGGTTTCTGGTATGCGGGGATTAGCTTGCCGATTTTTCAGTTTCTACTGTTTCGTTGGTACTACCGCATCGCGATCTGGAGCCGATTTTTATGGCAGGTTTCACGGATTGAATTGCAACTGCTGCCCACGCATGCCGATCGCTTGGGCGGGCTTGCGTTTTTGAGCGGTACGTTTTATGCGTTCACACCATTGGCTGCTGCGCATGGCACCATGCTGGCGGCGATGTTGGCAAACCGGATTTTTTACCAAGGCGCGGCGATCACTGATTTCAAATTCGAAATTGGCTTGGTGGTGGTGTTTATTCAACTCTTGCTCTTGGCGCCCTTGCTATTTTTTAGCCCGCAATTGGCGCAAGCCAAACGCAACGCCAAGCGTGAATATGGGCTGTTGGTGATGCAGCATAATCGCGAGTTTGATGAGAAATGGTTTCGCTCGGGCAAGCCCAAAGAATCGCCCTTGGGCAATCCGGATATGTCGTCCTTAGTCGATTTGGGCGCGAGCTTTGATGTGGTGCAATCGATGAATACCGTTCCCGTCAAAAAAGATGCGGTGATCTTTTTAGCAGTCGCAACGGTTGCTCCCTTGATTCCACTGGCTTTAACGATGATGCCTTTGGAAGAGTTACTACGAAAATTGCTGGGTTTATTGTTTTGATTGTCTGGTGTATCAATCTAATTCACACCCGAAATCAGCACTTCTTTAGTCAATGTATTTACCTGCAGCCATTCAATTTCAATGGCTAGCAGGCAATACATCAATTTACATCAATTTATCTAGACCAAACAATTAATAAGCCGTCCAGCCGCCATCGGTAGCGTAGAGCGCGCCTGTTAGGTTGGAAGCTTCATCCGAGAGCAAAAAGCTAATCACGGCGGCTTGTTCCCACACGGTGGCTTGGCGTTTATTCGTATCGGCGTAGGCTTGCAAGCTCATTGTTTTGGTGCGGCCCATATTCGGTACGGTCGAGCCTGCGTTTTCTTGGCCGGCGGCTTTCACATACTTCATCGCCATATCAGTCATCGCCGTTTCGGTCGCAGCCATATTCACTGAATTCACGCGAATACCGTACGGCGCATAATCAATCGCACCACTGCGCGTTAAGCCGCTACACGCATGTTTACTGGCGACATAGGCCGAGTTGCCCGCCAAGCCGGTTAAACCCGCAATCGAGCAAATATTCACAATCGCGCCGCCCTTACCTTGATTGAGCATGGGCTTGAGTTCTGCGCGCATTGATTTGAAAATGCCGGTGGCGTTGATATCCATCAGCGTATCGAAATACTCATCACCCGCATCGGCAATTGGATTAGGCAGTAGGTGTTTTTGTTTTTGATAATCAAATACTGCATCCGGTGCCATTGCCGCCATCACGCCCGCCGAGTTCAGCGCGCCATTGAGTTCGCCAAAAGTCGCTACCGCATGCGCCACTGCTTTTTGTAGATCGGCATTATTGCGTACATCGCCTTTGACAAATTCAGCTTTACCGCCTTCTTTGCGAATTTGGGCGACAGTTTCAGCGCCCTCTTTGGCGAGCACGTCAAAAATCACCACATTGGCACCTTCGCGTGCCAAACGAATCGCAGAGGCTGCACCAATGCCGCGCGCGCCGCCGGTAATCAGATAGGTGCGGCCTTCATGCCGTTTCGCGGCGAAATATGCAGGGTCAACCGGTTTAATATCAACCGTTTTGTAGTTTTCGGCCATCGCAGGGCTGGCGAGCAAACCCGCAGTCAACATCGAAAGGCCAAGCGATTTTGCAAATTTTTTCATGCGTTTTCCCCTTGAGGATGGTCATTAAAATCGAACAATCATTAACGCACTGGCGCTAAACCAATTTTTGTAATCATTATTGAGTGCACTGCGGATCGCTTCACCGGGCTGAGTATAGGCGGCCGATAACACGAAAATCAGATTGGGGTTGGCCACATAGCGCGCAGTTAAATTCACCTCCATCCCTAAGTCATCTGATTCGAGCACCGACAAAGCTTGCGCCCCACCCAAATTATTTAAGGTATCGGCTTTAAACAGCCAGAATTGGGGCGTTAATTCCCAGCGCGGTGCGGGTTGCAAGCGCGCCATAAACCGATGCGCAATCACATTCGACGTTTGCACCACTTTGTATTGGTTTAAGCCTTGCACCCATTCATCGCCACCGCCGCCCGCAAACAAAGGATCCCAGCGCTCAAACGTTGGCGTATCTGGATTATCGCCAGTGAATTTCGAGTAACGATAGCTCAAGGTTGGGCGCCACGCGGTATCTCTAAATTGATAACCCAATTCGGCATAACCGCCCCACGCTTCCATATCAAAATTGCGATTCGTTTGGCGTGCCAGCTCAGCATTGGCATAAAAACTCGACACGCTGGCGGGTGGATCAAACGCAAGACGTAGATCTAAAATTTCCAAACCTTCGCGCGAATAGGTGGCGGTCGGCGTGTAGTATTTGAAGTTGGATTCGGGCACTTGCAATGCCATCGCGCCCAGACGTAGATTCGGCAATACACGGCCTTCGTAATTCACACCTTGAATGACAGTATGACTGTCGATCGGCTCGAGCTCATCGGGGTCAAGTTGAAATAGCTCTAACTTATGATCGTCATACACAAACTGGGCATGAATCAATTCATCGGCTGCGTTGCGAGGATTGGATTGCAATGCTGCGCGATCGCCACCATTGGCCGAGGCTAAGCGCAAAATCATGCCGTTATCGACCTGAAACGCTTTGCGGCCATAGAGCAAACTCATTTGACGCACACCGCCCTGCTCGGTGGTATTGCGCCCAATGAAACCAAAGTAGGCATCCTCAACCCCGCCATGCACGCGGGATTGATCAGTGAATAATTCCGGGCCCCAAGAACCAGAAGCGATATAGCTGCCACCACCAAACACAGAGATGTGATCAGTCACGGCACTAATGCCGTACAAGCCTGCTTCAACGCTACTTTCAAACCAAGTATCAGTGCCCTTGCCCGATGGTGCAGTGGCCAATGGATTGCCTGCGGTTAAGACATCCGGTCGCCCGAAAAAAGCATTGGTATTAGAAAACACCATCGATTTATTCAAAAGCTTGGCTTGCAGCACCGAACGATCATCAGCATACAGCGTGGGGAAATCTTGCCAGTCACCGGTTGCAAACAACCCCATCGTGCTATCTGCGAGGGGTTTAGCCACTTGGGTCAAGGTGACATCCAACACCACTTCCAAATTACCGTTGCCACTGGTTTGCACCTCATAGCGAGCATCGCCCACAAAGCTCAAACGCCGTACTTGATTGAGCATCAAATCACTGCGTACCGGATCAAATCGATTGCCTGGATGTGTACCAAAGGCTTTTAATGCCGCATCGCGATAGGTGCTGTTTTCTTGTTGGCCACCATCAAAGCGAACGCTCACCGACTCAATGCGGCGGCCGCTCAAATCGGCTTCAACGCCGGCATGGGCAAAGGGCACAAGCCAGCACAAAACAGCCAATAAAATAGGCTTTAGCAAAATGAATTTAAAGTTTGTGTAAGTCAGTCGACCTAAGGAATTAGGCATAGATTTTATTTGTAACCAATGAGATAAATAGCTTATGACAATGTACAGCAACACTCAAGTCAGTACAAATACTGACTATTTAATTTCAAAAACTTAATTAAAATGAAATACATTGACGATTAAAAAATGGCTCACAGAGGAGCCATTACATTTTAGTTAAAAAATCTGCGCCATTCAGAGGCTTTCACCAATTGTCGGCAATGGTTACGATCAAGTTTTCGACCCAAATAACGGCCGCGATCATAGGCGAAGTCTCGAGCGATCACCGCATCGATTTTGCGCTTGGATGACATACCGTCAACCTCTTTAAATGCGCGCAAACGCGCCATTTTGTAGCGACCTTCCCGACCATCATCATGCTCGGCGCAATATTTCATCGCGCCAGAAAATGCGCCGATGCGATGCGCATCTTGGCGGCTATCGGCCCATGTGGGTGCTGCCATCAACAACAGTACGGCGATCATAAAGGCGGCAATTTGAATCAATTTCATGTAGTGCTCCGATTTTTCTAAATTAGTTCCAACGGTCTTTACGAACTTCACGACGAATGTCGCGCTTCGCTTCGCGGCGTTCACTACGTACTTCGCGCTCAGCGCTACGCTTAGCGGCACGTACTTCGCGAGCGCCTTCGCGAATCGCTTGGCGGCGCTCTCTTGGGCTGTCGGCCTCATAAAAATCACGAGCCGCTTCACGGCGTTCGGCGGCCACTTCACGAGCGCCATCGATTTTGGCTTTGGTCACTTCGCGAGCGCCTTCGCGGTAAGCGCCACTCACACTAGCGTTAGCTGAGAATGCGGTAACCGTAATGATTGCAGTAGCTAATAAAGTAAATAAACGAGACATGATGAACCCCCAAAAAAACTTGAGCCGTCAGGCAATGGAGTTCATCTTAAAGAAAGCGAAGGATGCTTTGAATCGAATGTGCGGTTTCGCACAGGGGCTTGCGGGGCTTAAAATTCGCAGGGTAAAGTTTGTAATATCTTGAAAATACCGCGCTCATCTTGCTCGATGTAGCCGCCATTGCGTAGCTGAGCCAACATGCGGTTGACCATTTCACGTGATAAACCAATGCGGGCGGCGACCTCTTGCTGACTGAGTATTAAGCCACTTTGCTGATGCTCATGACGGGCGCGCCGATCGAGCTGAATCAAAAGGCGACGCAAACGATGGTAGCCATTACTTTGCGAAAGTAAATTGATTGTATTGACCAGATGGAATACACCCTGCGCCAATTCGCGTGCCACGGCCTCCCATGCGGCAGGATAAGCAGCCAGTGCCGCTTTAAATGAACAGAGCGGCAATTTCAAATAGTGCGCATTGGCCTGCACCGTGAGTTGCACTTGAGCGACATCGCTGGTGAACAAAGCATGCAAGCCAGCCACTGAGCCTGCGGGCATATGCCCGTACAAAAAGGGCCGATTCCCGACTTGCGCATTGGAGGTCGCGACCACTACGCCCGATGAAATCAACAACACATCCGTAATGATCTGACCTTCTTCCCAGAGCAACTCCCCCGCCGCCGCATCATGCTCGGTACCGGCAGCCAATAATGCACTGCGGTTTTCAATCGGAAAGGCCTGCAGCAAAGGAAACAGCAGCGGCAACATCGGGTCAATTTGTTGTGTCATACCTGACTCAAATTCCAAAAATATTATTCTGAGCGAGGCGACTGAAATAGAAACATCACAAAGCGAATCGCCACATAGCTAATCACCACCGTAGCAATACCCAGCTCAATTCGCCCTAGAACATCAATCTGCCGAATCATCTCAGCCGGTACTTTCCATTGCACAAAAATAGCCTCCACTTTATACAAAGCGGTCGCACCAATCGCCATCGGGAATGTAAATGCGGCATAACCGGGTGAAAACGGCAGTCGCAATAAATGGATAAATGCACCATATACAATCAACGTCATCGTGATGGCCAAGCCCAGCATGATAATCACCAATAAAGGATAGGGCGTAATGGCGACTTTTAAATACGCCGCCAAGGTCAAACTAGCTGGCGCGGCCAAAATCGCAATCGTTGGTTGTGCACCAACCGGAATCGATTCACGAAACATAATCCGATAAAACATCATCGGCATCATCACCACATAACAAGCCAGCGCGAATGCCATGCAAGCCCAAGCCAAGATATAGGTAAAGCTACCCACTTCACCCGTCCATGCCACCGCTGCAACGGCAATCCCCACGGGCGGTACAAACCAACTCGGTACCATATGATGCAATGAAAAGTCGCGGCGACGATAGCGAATAAATGCCACCAAAAAATACACGTGTATCAGTACCGCCAATAGCCACACCGCGCTACCCACCGCAGGCCAATACAGTGAAATCCCATGACTGACCATCATCAGCGCCATTGCAAAGGTCGGCGCCACACTGCCGACCACAGGATGCTTTAAATCGGCTTTGAAGGTATCGGGATGTAAGGCCACGCGCGTACACAGCGCGATCAGCAAGCACACCGCCAAAGTCGCCGTCACCGTTTCGATACGCCCCTGCGCCGCAAAAGCGGAATCTAAACAGATCCCTAAACCGCTTATACCCAAGGCAAATCCTGCAACGGGCGTGGGCAATCCACGAATTTTTCCAATCAGTTGATGTGGCATTGTGAAGCTCCTTTTTCAGCGTTGATCACTGAGGTCTATACCAAAGCGATCAGATCGATATGCGATATCAAAATCGCATATAACTAATAGCAATTTATTTATACCATTAAATTATATACAAACAGCATTTTAAAGGCACGGCACAAATACCAGTTATAAGAACAAACCCTTGGCAGGATGCCACTTACATTGGTGTTCAGCAAGTGCTACTTGTTGTAAATTTAATTTCAAACATCGGCAAAAGCGGCATTCCTATTTAGCGGGTTCTTGGTAAAATCAGCTTTTGCCCACGCCAAAAGTCAATGTCATGAGCCGATTCTGGAGCCCTGTTGTTCACACCCTCACGCCGTACACGCCGGGTGAACAACCAAAAATCACCAATCTGATCAAACTCAATACCAATGAAAACCCATACGGCCCATCGCCAAAAGCGATTGCGGCGATGCAGGCGGCGGTGAATGATCATTTGCGGCTCTATCCAGATCCAAACGGCGATGTACTCAAAGATGCGGTGGCGGCATTTCACGCAGCCGATGGTATCGCGCGCGCGAATGTATTCGTCGGCAATAGCTCAGACGAAGTACTAGCGCACACTTTCCAAGCGCTACTCAAACACGACAAACCGCTGCTCTTTCCCGATATCAGCTACAGCTTTTATCCAGTGTATTGCGGCCTGTATGACATTGACTATCGCACCGTGCCGCTGAATGCCGACTTTGAAATCAACACGACAGACTACACTGATGGTGGCGCGATTATTTTCCCCAACCCTAACGCACCAACGGGTATCTTGCTGCCGCTCGCGCACATCGAAGCGCTACTGCAAAGCTACCCAGATCAAGTTTTGGTGGTTGATGAAGCCTATGTGGATTTTGGCGGCATCAGCGCAATCAGTTTGGTGAAGCGTTACGACAATTTGCTGGTGGTGCAAACACTGTCTAAATCACGCTCACTCGCGGGCATGCGCGTCGGCTTTGCCGTTGGTCATGCGGATTTAATTGCAGGCTTGGAGCGCGTTAAAAATAGTTTTAACTCCTACCCGCTCGATCGCGTTGCGCTAGCTGGCGCAGTCGCGGCAATGGAAGACACGGGGTATTTCAATCAAACCTGCGCTGCCATTAACACCAGCCGAGATACCCTCACAGCGCAATTACAGCAATTGGGTTTCGACGTATTACCGTCGCACGCTAATTTCGTTTTCGCACGTCATCCACAGCGCGATGCCGCCGAGTTAGCACAAGCATTACGCGAACGCGCCATCTTGGTTCGCCATTTCAAACTGCCACGGATTGATCAATTCTTGCGGATTTCTATTGGTACGGATGCGGAATGTGAAGCGTTGGTGGGGGCGTTGACGGAAATCTTAGCCTAAGATGCTTGCTCTGCTTTACAAAGCAGAGCATGTTATAAAAAGACATCGCGGAATAAGGGTTATGAACAAATTAATAAGTGGCGCTGTAACTTTTATTTTGTTTTTCATAATCCATATGCAAGTCTATTTAGCAATTGGCATTCCAAAACAATGGGCAGTAAATATGCCAAAATATTTAAACTGCGAAGTGTATTATTTTGTAGATGAAGAATGGTTTTGCCATCGGTTAGATGCCAGTTTAATCAGCAATCCAAAACCATTCCTATATTTATTAGGACTTGTCTTAATCATATTCATTCTTGTATTCGACTTTAAAAAAATAAAACTTGGCTTTAAGCAAATATTATTATTTTTGCAGCTCAATCTACTTGTTGTATCTGGGATAGCCAGTTACATGAGTATCCAATATTATCGATCTGGATATGCCAATATCCAGTACGGCTACCTAGCACTAGCTTTGTCTATCGTATTTATTACTTTATGCACTCTTCTTTTCTTTGAATGTCATTACAGCAGTAAAAATGAGCGTAAGAATGAGAAGCTACGCCAAAAAAGCTTGCGGAGAGTCTAGAAATTGAAATCGAAGAACGCCTCGCGGAAAAAAACCAAACCAAAAGCAGCCATAGCAAAGATTAAATCAATTTATACAAACTTATTTCACCTTCATCGGCAATCCAGCCACCATCAACACCACTTCCTCAGCCTGCGCGGCGGCGAATTGCATAAAGCTACCGTGTAGATCGACAAAATGGCGGCCCATTTGCGTTTCGGCGTGTAGGCTCCAACCGATCTCATTACCAACCGCGATCACGGCTTGCGGCGTGGCGGTAACAAAATCTGCCCAGCGGGTTTTCGCTTCAATCAGCGTGGCGGTTTTGTCGTACTCGCAGTCGGTAAAGAGATTGGTCAGCCAGAGCGTAATACAATCCAGTACGATCACGTCGCCCGCAAAACCATGCGCAGCGAGATCGGTTTCCTGCTCTAGATTCACCCAGCGCGAATCGCGCTGTGCTTGATGCTGGCGGATGCGTTCGGCAAAGTCTTCATCCCACACGCGTGAGGTCGCCAAATACGCGGGGCGATCTGAGAGCGCCAAAGCGCGCTCTTCGGCATAGCGGCTTTTACCGCTTTTTTGTGCACCAGTAACTAAAATCAGTCGCATAGATACCTACCCACTGTGTTTGACTGTAGGCATTTTCAAACCATGCTCAGCGTAATATACCCCTAGCAGGATTAACGCCGCACCTGCGGCACCGACAGCGGTAATGCGCTCACCCAACACAGCGACAGCGGTCAGCATCGTAATCAGTGGAATCAAATAGATGTAATTACTCGCTTTTACTGCTCCGATAATGCCCAGCGCCTTGTTCCACGCGACAAAGCACAGTGCAGAAGCCACCACGCCCAAAAACAGCATATTGCCGCCTTGTAGCGGATCAAGCCACAGCGCGAAATCAAACCGATAATTCATCCACCACGCGGCGGGCAGTAAAGTCATGATGCCGTAGAAAAACACCTGCCGTGTCAGATAAAGATAGCCATAACGCTGCCCTGCTCGCTTGAGCAACAAGCAATACACCGTCCACGCCGCTCCCGCCGAGAGCGCCAAAATATCACCCAGCGGATTGAGTTTTAAAATTACGCTGCCGTTAAACATCACTAAGGCCACACCAAACAACGCAACGAGTGAGCCAACAATCAAACGTGGGCTGAGTTTTTCATCATGCGTGGTGAAATGCGCGAAAAATGCCGTGAGCAACGGCGCGGATGAAACCAGCAAGCCGACGCTCGATGCTTGCGTGTATTGCAATGCGATATTTTCGGTCAAGAAATACAAGGTGACGCCAAATAGCCCTAAACCGCAAAAGAATAACTCTTCGCGCCATTGCGGTTTTTTAATCACGGGATGCAATAAAAATAACAGGCCATAAGCCAAGACAAAGCGATCAAGCGCGATTTCAACGGGGCTACGCCACTCCAGTAAAATCTTGGTCGAGACAAAGGTAATTCCCCACACCACAATACAAAACAGCACCATTAAATGGCCTTTCAATTCCGGCTTCATAGGACTCCTTGAGTGTGAGGTGTGAGGTGTGAGGTGTGAGGTGTGAGGAACATTAGCTACTGCGTATACGATCATAAGCATTATTTATCAATGCCTTGAAACAAACACACATACGCCACACCATGAACTTAACAGCAGAAAGAGTAATGAGTGAATCAGATTTACACCTCACCCCTCACTCCTAACGCCTCACCGATTCGGTAAATACTTTCTCACCGCCGCATTATGCTGATCGAGCGTTTCTGAAAATGCCGAACTACCATCGCCCTTGGCGACAAAATAAACCGCTTTGGTCACAGCGGGTTGCGTGGCGGCAGTTAAGGCGGCCTCGCCGACCATCGCAATCGGCGTTGGCGGCAGTCCAGCGCGGGTGTAGGTGTTGTACGGCGTATCTGTTCGCAGATGGGTTTTGGTAATGTCACCCTTAAAGGCGTCACCCACGCCATAAATGACAGTGGGATCAGTTTGTAAGCGCATTCCTTGCCGCAGTCGATTGGTGAATACCCCAGCGATAACAGGCCGATCTGCCGCTTTGCCGGTTTCTTTTTCGACAATCGACGCCAAAATCAGCGCTTCATAAGGCGTTTTCAGCGGTAAATCAGGTTTACGGCTAGCCCAAGCGTCGTCGAGCTTTTCTTGCATCAAACGATGCGCACGCGCCAATAGTTTGAGGTCGGAGCTGCCTTTGTCGATGCGATAGCTCTCGGGGAAAAACAGCCCTTCGGGCGACAAAGCGCTGATGCCCAAAGCGGCGAGAATTTCTTCATCGCTCATATTTGCACTATCGTGCTTCAAGTAGGGGTGCGTATTGAGCGCTTGTCGCAATTGCCGCCAATTCCAGCCCTCAATAATGCTGAACATCTGCAAATCAACTTCACCCTTGCCGAGTTTTTTCAGCAACATCCAAGGTGAAATTGGTACCTTGAGCGAATAGCTCCCCGCTTTTAGCTCGGCATCTTTGCCCGAAATACGTGCCAGAATTACAAATAAAGGCGCAGAATCAACGGCGCCTTGCCGCACTAATTGCTGCGCGACTGAATTCACACCGCCCGATTCAATCAAGACCGAATGCGATGGCGGGCTCGGCTGCTCGGTCACGGCCCAGCTATAAAACCACGCGCCACCAGCGATGACTGCGGCAAAGAAGCCAAACAACACTAAGCCGAATAATCGCCCCCAGATCGAGGTGGATTTGTTCGGTGGTTTTCTTGGGATCGGTTTTTTTTTCGTTGCTGTCACGGCCACTGCGTTTTACCTCGTCAATCTTGATTCACATCGCACTTGGATTGAGACGATGTTCAAATTTGGTGTTGATATGATTGATAATAAGCTGAAATAACCCCTTCCCCCTTGACGGGGGAAGGTTGGGATGGGGGTGGAAACGTTTGATGTGTCGATAAATTCAAAATTTCACCCTCACCCTAGCCCTCTCCCGTCAAGGGAGAGGGGACAATTCCACGACTCTCAAAACTATCAACACAAAATCTGAACATCACCCAAATTCACATTACTCATCGCTCTCTGCAACGCCATCGTTTGCACGCGCTTTTTGCCGTTGCACTTCGTAGAATTTTTGCACATTAGCCAATTCGCGCGAACGGAACATCGGCGGTAGGCTTTTCCAAATCATTTTGCCGTATTGCTTATCGACCAAACGTGTATCGGCAATCATCAAAATGCCAATATCGGTTTCATCGCGAATCAAGCGCCCAGCGCCTTGTTTGAGCGTAATCGTCGCGTTCGGCAATTGATAATCCATAAACGGGCTACGCCCCGCCTTGGTGATTTGCTCCATCCGCGCCGACAAGACGGGATCATCCGGTGGCGAAAACGGCAATTTGTCGATGACTACTAAAGACAACTGCTCGCCGCGCACGTCAATACCTTCCCAAAACGTTTGGCTGGCAACCAAAATCGCATTGGGCTCTTTACGAAATTGATCAAGCAACTCGGTGCGAGAACCGGTGCCTTGCAGATACACCGGCCATTCGAGACCGGCTTCTTTGAGCTTTTCGATTAGCAACTCATGCGCTTCACGCATCGCGCGCAAGCTGGTAAACAATAAAAACGCATGGCCCTGTGTGGTTTGCAATAAAGGCCAAGCTTTTTCAACAACTGTGCGGGTATATTCTGGTGTATTAGGCTGTGGCATGCCTTGCGGCACATACAGCACTGCCTGCTGTTTGTAATCGAAAGGGCTATCCCACGTTGCCGTTTCGGCTTTCCACAAACCCAGCTCATGCTGAAAATGCGTAAAGTGATTGTTCACCGCCAACGTAGCTGACGCAAAAATCCACGCGCGCGGATTCATATTCACTTGTTTTTGGAATAAATCGGCGATATTGAGCGGCGTAATGTGCAGCAAAAAGCCGTGCAGCGTGACATCAATCCAATGCACTGTTTCGGCAGAGTCCGATTTTTGCCATTTCTCGAGCAATTCCAGCATTTCAGCAGCGCGTTGATGGCACTTTTCAAGGCTCTCGCCGCGCTCGGCTTGTTTGGCGAGCAGTTCAGCTAAATGCTGCAAATCGCCTGTCATGACGTTGAGCTGAGTAAAGAAAGCGGGATGCTTTTCCAGCAATTCATGCTGCGGCAAGCGCAGCGCTTCTTTAAACACCAAGCGCAAATCTTTCGCTGATTTTTCTAGTGCCTCAGCGGCATTGGGGAGTAACACATAATCTTTGGCAACGACCAGTGCCTCAGCGCGCGCATCACGCGCCAACTCAACCACTTGACCACTACTGAGCGTATCGCCAAAAAACAGGCTGGCCACTTCAGGCAACTGATGCGCTTCGTCGAAAATCACCGTATTGCACGCAGGGAGTAATTCACCCGCGCCTTCGTCTTTGAGCCACACATCGGCAAAAAACAGGTGATGATTCACCACAACCACGTCGGCCTCTTGCGCGTCTTTACGCGCTTTTAACACAAAGCAATCTTTGTGATTGGGGCAATCTTGACCAAGGCAATTATCGCGGGTACTGGTGACATGCGCCCAAATCGGCGCGTCTTCTGGCACACCCGGACAGGCCGCTTTATCGCCCGAGTTCGTGGTGTTGGCGTAGCGTTTTACTTTTTGTAAGTCGGCAATGTCTTCGCGGCGCATAAAGCGCCCTTCTTGCTCGGCACGCGCCAAATGATAATGGCAAACATAATTAGAGCGCCCTTTGAGCAACGCAATCACCACCGGCACTTTGAGCACATCGCGCACGCTCGGCACATCACGATTAAACAATTGATCTTGCAGTGTTTTAGTGCCAGTCGACACAATCACTTTGCCGCCCGACAGTAGTGCTGGCACCAAATAGGCAAAGGTTTTGCCCGTGCCTGTGCCGGCCTCGGCAATCAATTGCCCGCAAGACTCAATCGTGCGCTCAACGGCCTGCGCCATTTCTAGCTGTGGTTGGCGCAACTTATAGCCAGGAAAGGCATCGCCAAACGGGCCTGTATCTGCAAAAACTTCTTCAAGTGTCATGGAAAGCTCAATACATCGGATGAAGGATTGTACCGTATCGGCGACGAGGCTATATCAGAGCTCACTCAGAAATACTTTAAATGCAAAAATAGCGAGCGCCTGTAAGCGCTGTGAGGCTGTAGCGCAGAAACCGGAATGTACGTTTGTACATGAGGATTTTGAGCAACACCCGAAGAGCGATCACGGGATGCGCAGCATTTTTGCGAAAAAAAAGCCCCGCACGAAGCGGGGCCAATCAATACAGGGAGAGATGAAAACACAATACACATCTGAGCTACTAGTAGCACAGCTAAATGAACAAGCTGCTCATTTACAGTATGTATGAGGGTGTTTAAATCATAAAGTTCAGCTTATTTTGCAAATTTTTTAATTTTTTGCAAAAAATAATGTTTGCCCACTTTGCCCGGTGCTCGCGCTACCCAACCAATAGGTGATCGCCGGCAAAATCGACTCGGTCACAGGTAATGTGTCTTTCAATTCTGCAGGATGCGTTGCCAAACGGAAAGGCGATTGAATTGGGCCGGGCACCAATAAATTAATCCGCACATTGGCCATTTTGTCCCACTCAGACGCCGCAATTTCAACCCAGTTTTGTTGCGCGGATTTGGTCACACTAAATCCCCCCCAATAGGCATTGGGTTCAAACGCATGCGTTTCGCCCAGCACCAGCACAGTGGCATCGGGTGATTTTTGTAGTAGCGGAAATAGTGCGCGCGTCATCGCAAATGGCGCAGCCACATTCACACGGAACATATCCACCCATTCATCCAGTTTTTGGTTTGAGAGTGGAGAAAGATGATTAAAACCATTCGCACAATGTAAAATGCCATCCAAGCGGCCGAATTCTTTTTGAATCAGCACGCCAAGTTGATTAAGTTCAGTCTCACCCATTTTGGCCAAATCCATCGGAATGGCAGCGGGTTGCGCGCCGCCTGCAGCTTCAATCGCATCATAAGTTCGGCTGAGTTTTTTCTCGTTACGACCCAGTAAAATCACCGTTGCACCGAGTTTAGCTAATTCCAGCGCTGCCGCCGCACCAATACCCTGCCCTGCGCCCGTCACCAAAATGACGCGGTCTTTGAATGCCTCTGCGCTTGGTGTTGCTGTTTTCCAATCTGCCATTTTATTTTCCTATCCTCGCCATTCGACAAAGGCTGTGCAATTTTATTCTGTCTTATGACAGCGTTTTCAAATAATTCAATGTTAGCTGAGCGGCATTCACCCCACTACGCACGGCACCTTCGAGCGTTGCCGGATACTCGCCTCGCCCATGCCCCGCTAATCCCGCCGTAAAATCACCCGCTAAAAATAATCCTGCTTGTGCCGTGGCATTACTCGGTCGAGCTAAATTCGGCGTACAGGCAAAGGTTGCGCGCTTTTCAGTGATGACTTGCTGGCGCAGCACTAAATCGGGCAAACCCAATCGTTGATGCAATTCTGCTTGTACCGCTTCGGCCAAGTCATCGTGACTCAAGCCGCTGTGCACGCCTTGCGCCGAGATCACCACCGCAATCAAACCATGCTGGCCATGCGTTACACCGCGATCAAACACCCACTGCGAATAAGCATCAGCCAAACCTAGCATCGGCGTCGACAATTTCACCTCAAACGCATACTGCAAATACACAGTCACAATCGGTTGATACTGCCACGCTGCCAATTGAGCACTCAGTGGCGAATCTAATCCGGCGATAAGCCCAGCGGCTTGATGCGGGGGCGTTGCGCAAATGACTGCATCAAATACTTGTGCGCCATCATCGATCACTAACCCATGGGTATTACTCGCTATCGATTTTGCACGAACGCCCAGCTGCATATACCCAGCATTACGATGAATAAAGCTCGCCGCGGGCTCAGGAAACAGTTGGCTAAAATCCACTTTCGGCATCAGCAAATCAGAAGCCGCGCGTTTACCACCCAAACTATCTCGCAATACATTGAGTAATACTTGTGCGCTAGCCAACTCAAGTGGCGTATTGAGTGCCGCTAATGTGAGCGGAGCCCAAAACTTAGCAATCAAACTCGCGGGTTGCCGTTGCTGCGCCAACCACTGCGCCACAGTCAAATCGTTTTTTAAGCGCCAGCGCCGCCATTTACTCACTTCAATCGCACGAATCAGCGCCCAGCGCTCAGACCACGATAAGCCTTTGGCGCGAATTAAACCGAAAGCCAAATGCAGCGGCGCAGGTAATTTTGGACAAGCCAACAGAAAACCGGGTTCGACTTGTAAACGCATAGGCTGACGCAAAAAAGCCGCATCCAAATCAACACCGCAGCGCTGCATCAGCCGCAGCAATTCGGAATACGCGCCAATCACCAGGTGCTGACCATTATCCAGCGGCGACTCATTCATCACGGCACGATTCGCTCGATCAACGCGCCGCGCACGACCGCCAAGCACTTTGCCAGCTTCAAACACCGTCACCGACACGCCCGCCGCAGCCAACTCAACGCCAGCGGCCATGCCCGCGTAGCCTCCACCGATAATGGCTACTTTTTTCATGGGTGAAGATGCTGCCAAATATCAGCAAGTACCGCGTCAATCTCAGTCAAAATTTGATGATTCCAATAACGCAAAACTTTAAATCCTTGCTCACTCAAATAGCGATCTCGAACCGCATCCTCATCTTGCAATTCCATATGCTGCCCACCGTCTAACTCAATAACAAGGCGAGCTTCCAAGCAAATAAAATCAACAATATAGTGATCCAGCGAAAATTGTCGTCGAAACTTATGGCCCACCTGATCGGCGCGCAAGCGATGCCATAATAATTTTTCAGCTTCGGTGGCTTTATGCCGAAGCTCTCTAGCAAATTGGGTTTGCCAACAAGGCACATGATGCTTACTCAACGATTTCACCCTCATCCCAACCTTCCCCCGTCAAGGGGGAAGGAGTTGGTGCATCTTGAATTGCTAGATCCATCTGCTAAACAAGCACCCTTAAACCACATCAATACAAGAATAACCGTCTAAGCTCGCACTACTCAAGTTCCCTCTCCCTTGACGGGAGAGGGCTAGGGTGAGGGTGAAAATCTCAAACAAACCACCACGTTTTCCACGCTAACCACAGCTTGCGAATTGGTGTTAGTGAAGTCCGTTGATTCAGCACTTTCTGTGCGCCATCGAGGCGAATTTCAGCCAGCGTGGCGCGATAAATCGCAGCCATCACTAGGCCTGTACGTTGATTTTTTTTGTCGCATTCCGGCAGCAAAGCCATCGCTTGATCGTAATACTGCTCGGCGCGATCAATCTGGAAATTCATTAGTGCTTTAAATTCGGCGGTTTCACGGTAATTCTGAATGTCGGCCGCAGGCACGTTAAAGCGTTGCAATTCATCGACAGGTAAGTAAATCCGGCCACGTCGCGCGTCTTCGCCAACGTCGCGGATGATGTTGGTCAGTTGAAAGGCAATACCCAAATCGTGCGCGTATTTCAGTGTTTTGCGGTCGGTGCAGCCAAAAATCGTCGCCGCCAATTGCCCCACTACGCTGGCAACGCGGTAGCAATACAGATGCAAATCTTTAAACGTGTTGTAGCGCGCCTGATCCAGATCCATCTCCATGCCGTCGATGATTTCTAAAAACAATTCGCGCGGCAAATCATAAGACTTTACCGCCGGCAGCAACGATTGCGTCACCGGATGCTGCGGGCTACCCGCGTACATTTGGTCGACTTCATTGCGCCACCAAGCCAGCGTCGTGCGCGCCACGCCTTCGTCGCTGATTTCATCAACAACATCATCGACTTCGCGGCAAAACGCATACAGCGCAGTAATCGCGATGCGTTTTTCTGGGCTTAAAAAGCGAAAGCTATAATAAAAGCTCGAACCACTTTTGGCGGCTTTGTCTTCACAATATTGATCTGGGGTCACGCAACATCTCGCTTAGTTCTGAGCCGGCGTCAATGGGATTCGCACTTCGCGACTCACACCGGACGGACCAGGGAAAGGTAAAAATAAACTTTGAATCAACAATGGCACCGCACTATCTAGCTCGTCACTTTGACTGCGATTCCGTGCGCGGCCTTCATACAGTTTGGCAAACTCACCTTTATCCAAGGTTTTTCGATCTAAAATATCGACAAAAACTTCGCGGGTAAAAATCGTTTCGCTCACTGTTTGCGAGCCCACAATTCCCGTTTCAGGGTAATAGCGCGGGATAAACATCACGCTACCGCCATTGGTAAATACGCGTTGATAGCTCACAGAATAACCAACCGTACCCCAAATCGGCTGTTGGTACGATTTCTCTTTGCCGTCATCCACTTGGTAATCAAGGCGAACTAACCAATCCGCCTTGCTAATATCTTTTTGCCAAATCAAGCCTTGCTGCATTAAACGACGGGCTAAATCGGTTTCAAACTGCTTGTAAGCCAAACTTTGCACTTGTGAGGCATTGCGTTCAATCGCAAACGCCTTCGGTGCGACCATTGCAGCTTGCACCGCAGCAGCCGAGCCAGAAGCCACTGGCGCGGATGCTTTTAATGCGGCATCAGGCAATTGATGCCGCACCGACACCGTCGCGACAAACGACGGCGCAGCACAACCGGCCAGCAAGGCGACAAACAAAAAGCTCGCAAAGTGGCGGCGCAACATTAGGCGATTTTTCCTGGAATACGCGGCGTATTCACCACCACGTCGCCACATTGCGCGCGATGGCGCAGCGCGTGATCGATCAGCACCAGCGCCAACATCGCTTCGGCAATCGGCGTCCCACGAATACCAACACAAGGATCATGGCGGCCCGTGGTCGCCATCATCACTGGATTACCGTCTTTATCAATCGACGCCCGCTCTTGCGCAATACTAGAGGTAGGTTTAACCGCCAAGTTCACAGTAATATCCTGCCCTGTCGATATACCCCCTAAAATACCGCCACCATGATTGGTCGCAAAACCTTTTGGCGTCAACTCATCGCAATGCACCGAACCGCGTTGCGCGATACTGTCAAAGCCAGCGCCGATCTCAACGCCTTTTACTGCGTTGATATTCATCATCGCATAGGCGATTTCAGCGTCGAGACGGTCATACACTGGCTCGCCCCAACCAACCGGCACGTTTTCCGCCACCACTGAAATTTGCGCACCGACTGAATCGCGCTCTTTACGAATCGCGTCCATATAGTCTTCGAGTTGCGGCACGATCTCTAGATTCGGCGCGAAAAATGCGTTTTCAGACACGTGATCCCAGCTTTGGAATGGAATATCAATTTCGCCGAGCTTGCTCATATAACCGCGAATCACAATGCCGAATTTTTCGCTCAACCATTTTTTAGCAATCGCACCCGCCGCCACACGCACGGCCGTTTCACGCGCCGAAGAGCGGCCGCCGCCACGTGGATCGCGAATGCCGTATTTATGCCAGTAAGTATAATCGGCGTGCCCCGGGCGGAAAGTTTCAACGATCTTGCCATAATCTTGGCTGCGCTGATCTTGATTGCGAATCAACAACGCAATCGGCGTACCCGTGGTTTTGCCTTCATAAATACCCGACAAAATCTCGACTGAATCAGGCTCTTTACGCTGAGTCACATGACGGCTGGTGCCCGGTTTACGGCGGTCCAGCTCTAACTGAATATCTTCAGTGCTGATTTCCAATCCCGGAGGGCAACCATCGACAATACAACCAATTCCTGCACCATGGCTCTCGCCAAACGACGTAACTGTAAATAATAAACCCAAGGAATTGCCTGACATTGCCTGCCTCTAGCTCAAAGTTGATTTAATTTAATTAATTTTACCACGGGCAAGTGATTCAGCGCTGCTTACCGGCATATCGAAAATAAAATGCCCTGAATAATCAGGGCATTTATATGAACACACAGCGTTTTCTCAAGCAGTTGCCCGCCTTACCAGACTATTGACGCGTCGCATCTACATACAAGGCAGCTACGGCACAAGACGCCAAGCGGGTCATTACCGAATCGGCGCGGCTGGTCAAAATAATTGGTACTTTTGCCCCCAGTACAATCCCTGCGGCATCCGCTCCAGCCATAAAAGTCAAGCTTTTGGCGAGCATATTGCCAGCCTCTAGATCGGGGGCGACGAGAATATCGGCCCTACCTGCAACGGGAGAATCAATTTTTTTGATTTGCGCGGCTTTCAAATCAATCGCGTTATCCAGCGCCAACGGCCCATCCAAAATACCGCCGGTGATTTGTTTGCGATCGGCCATTTTGCACAGGGCGGCGGCTTCTACTGTCGATAAAATATCAGGATTCACGGTTTCCATCGCCGACAAAATCGCGACTTTAGGTTCGCTAAATCCCAGTGCATGGGCAAGATCGATCGCATTTTGCACGATGTGCACTTTGTCTTTTAAGCTTGGCGTGATGTTAATCGCGGCATCGGTAATGATAATCGCTCGGTCCAAGCTTGGTACATCCATGATAAAAGCATGACTAATTCGTCGTGCCGTTCGCAGACCCGTCGCGCTGCGTACGACTTCAGCCATTAATTCATCGGTATGCAGGCTGCCCTTCATCAATAAATCAGCTTTTTGCTCGCGAACCCAGCGCACGGCGGTCTCTGCCGAAGCTTGGCTATGTGGCGTATCAACTATTTCATATGATGAAATATCCAATCCAAACTCAGCCGCCACCGACTCAATCTTATGGCGGGGCCCAAATAGGATGGGTTGTAAAATGCCCGCCTGAGCAGCCTCCACCGCGCCCCTGAGCGAGCTCTCGTCGCATGGATGAGCCACTGCCGTTGCGATCGGCGCGAGCGACTTGCAACGTGCGATCAAGTTTTCATATTTCTCGTGCTGATGTTCCATATCCATCCTTTGGCCTTTAACGATTATGCTGCGGGCGTTGCGGCTTTTGATCTCGATGTGCGTGGGCTAGAAAACAAAGCTTCGATTTCGGCGAGTCGAGCAGCCTGCGGACCGCTTAGCTGCCCCGCAGCGTGCGCAATCTGCTGAATCACTTCGAGCATTTTTGCTCGCAACTCCGCATCATTCGGCAACATTTTTGCAATTGCAGCGATCGCCCCATCCAGATCGAGACGTAATGTAAAAAATTGCTCGCGAACCAATTGTTTAAATTCAGCCAAAGGCACGCCGTTATTCTCTTCACGTAACAAGCGCAGCTCATTAAACATGCGTTCGTCAACACCAGCACCGTGCATGCCGATGTACAACAAAGCACGAATCATCGCCACGCGCGGCCCACCTTCTGCAATATTGGCTTTTAGCTCAACAATCCGTTGCTGAATAAATGCCTTATGCTCAGGCGATGTTTCAGGCGCAGCTCGAACACGGTCTGTTGTCTTGCTAAGACCCAACATCGATTGCAGTACGGGTGAATCGTAAATACTAATAAACAACTGCTCCATACTTTGATCACGAAGATCGCGATATTGATCTAGTGACGCAATAATCTGATCTGAAGCCATGCCTTGTAGTTTGAGAAAAGGATTTTCTGCAGAGACCATTTTGCGCTGCTTGCGCACTTGCTCAGCCAGTTGCGCCAATTGCGGCATCCATGGATTATTTTTTGAGAACAGCTGATAAGGTAATTCGGCAGTGCTGAGCTTCTTCAGTAGCTGGCACGTCTGATCATTGATTGATGCACGAACAATCGGTTGCAACCATTGGCGATACACATTCAGATTCATTTCCGACACTTTTCGCACCGCAGCAAAACGGCGTTCATTTTTCAAACTCGGCTGCACAATCGTACGAATATCATCAATACTTCGAGGCTCAAATCGAACAATCCAATCACCCGAAATCATCTCTAGATTGGCAGCATCATCAGTTTTTGCTGTCATCACTGCCTCGTACAAGCCTGGCGGCAAGACATCGATCAAATCGATATTGCTAGCAAACTCGTTGTGCTCTTTCTTGGCGATGCCACCTGAAACAAAAATCCCCAGATGACCTACGCTTTCATGAATGGCATAAACAATAGTTTGCCCGCATGTACGAATCTCATCATCGCTCGAATACAAATCATTGATCCAACCCAGTGCCTGCTGCGGCGGCGTAATATTGTCACCCTTGGAACAAAAGCAAATAATCGGCGAACGAATATTACGTAAATCAATCGACTGACCTGCGCTGGTTTTAATCTGTCCCGTAGCAAGGTGATTACCAACAAACAATTCATCAACAATCCATTGAATCTCTGCGGCATTTAGATTGACATGACCGCCCCACCATTTTTCAAACACAAGAAAGCGCCCACCACCTTTATCAACATTCGACCAAATATCGTAATTTTTGCCCCACAAGGTATTGGCCGGGTTGAGGTTTTCAAAATTTTTGACCAAATGACCGCCATCAAAAATCCCGTTCCCCAAATCACTGGTTAATTCTGTAATCCAACTACCACCACTTAAGCCGCCGGTGTAGCGCATCGGATTTTCACCCTCGACACCAGCCCAATACGACAATGGCGAGCCAGGAATAATCACCGGACCGCATAATTCTGGACGAGACGCGGCCAGCAGCATCACCGCCCAACCAGCCTGACAATTGCCAATAATGCAGGGTCTGCCTTCGGCCTTTGGATGCAGCGCAATGATTTTTTCTAAAAATATAGCTTCGGCCAGCGTAATATCTTCAATGGTCTGCCCTGGCATTGGGTCAGGGGTAAAGCCAACAAAATAGCATGGATGGCCAGCGGCCATGGCAACGCCAATTTCACTGTCGGCTTTAAATCCCCCAATACCTGGGCCATGACCCGCACGTGGATCAACGACAACAAATGGCCGTAAATTTTCATTTATTTCAACACCATGTGGTGGTGTAGCTCGCACCAACAAGTAATTGACAGGCCGCTCAAAAGTACGCGCATCAAGGACTAACTCAGCATCAAAGCTCAGTACATGCGGAACTGCTTTTTCTTTTTGCGCATAATACTGCTCACTACGCTGCCGCAGTAAATCCCAAAATAAAATGCTACGCTGCGTCACATCGATCATATATTCGCTCGGGGCCTGCCACACCGAAGCCCCAAAGGCATTCGACATAAGGTTTTGCAGACTCGTTGGCGCAGCGGGCTGATCAACTGAATGTGTAGGGCTCGGATTCGACATGGTCATGCTCCAAATGAACTACGTTGTATTCGATTAAATGGCATTTAAGCCATGATATTGACGCCACCATCGATATAAATCGTCTGGCCAGTGAGGCGATGCGCGTACGGAGACGCAAGATAGGCGCAGGTATAGCCCACATCCATGATGTCGACCAACTCACCCACTGGCGCGCGCTCGGCAGCTTCATTCAATAATTGGTCAAAGTCTTTCAGACCCGAAGACGCTCTAGTTTTTAGTGGCCCTGGGGAAATGGAATGAACTCGAATCCCTTTTGGCCCAAGCTCATACGCCAAGTAGCGGCATGATGCTTCCAGCGCAGCTTTTACAGGCCCCATCACATTGTAATTTGGCACTACTTTAGTCGCCCCGTGATAGGTCATCGCGAAAATCGTACCGCCATCCTTCATCAATGGCACAGCTAATTTACTCATCCGAATTAAAGAATGAACCGAAATATCCATCGCCATGGCAAAGCCATCTGCAGAACAATCGAGTAAGCCACCCTTGATGTCTTCTTTTTTTGCGGAAGCAATTGAATGCAGCAAAATATCGACCTTGCCCCACTCTTTTTCAACCAAGGCAAATAGCGCTTCAAGCTCGCCCTCTTTGGATACATCAAGTGGCGCGAAAATAGACGCATTCAACGCTTGAGCTAACGGCTCGATATGTGGTTTTGCTTTGTCGTTTAAATACGTAATCGCCACATCAGCACCCACGGCACGAAACGCTTTAGCGCAGCCATAAGCAATTGAATCTTCGTTGGCGATACCAATAACAAGCGCTTTATAACCGGCAAGAATATTGCTTGGATTTTCCATAGACATTCGATACCCCCCACTGGATAAGTATTGTTGCCAGCGATAAACGAACAAAAATCAAATCGCCGCGCATTTAAATTACACTTTGCCTGCCTTTAATTTCAAATACATTACCACTGACAGTTAACTATAGAAATATAAATTTGATACGGTAGCAACTGCAAGGCGCCTTGATGAGATGTGCGCCCCCAAGTGAGGCGTGTCTCAATCCTATCAACTTAAGCCTTCAGACCGTTGCTTTGTAAGCAATGTAATCGTGAGGTTTGGGGTGATTGGTGCGTTCTTTCCTCGCTCTGGGATTAAAATTGATCAACGATTTCCTGATCTCAGTCAGCGCAAGCTT
>CAUOZE010000029.1:0-35826 GCA_963508915.1 uncultured Deefgea sp. | reverse complement strand
AGCTTGCGCTGACTGAGATCAGGAAATCGTTGATCAATTTTAATCCCAGAGCGAGGAAAGAACGCACCAATCACCCCAAACCTCACGATTACATTGCTTACAAAGCAACGGTCTGAAGGCTTAAGTTGATAGGATTGAGTGTGTATTGGGTGTGATGATTGTTGAGGTGTTAAGTGCGTAGACGTTATTGGGCATGCATTATATGTGCTGACTATAGGCACAATTTGATAATGTGTACAGGTTATTAGCAATGTCTGTTGTGAATTGATTTGGCTGCAGAATTGAAAGTCGATTTAGCTTAAAGGTTTTTATAAATCATGCTGAAGTCAAAAATAAGCCCCGCATCTTAATTGAGCGGGGCTTATTGATTAATTAAAGATTTACATTATTTTTGTGTTGGCTCGGCGACAAAAATTTCAACACGGCGATTTTGAGCGCGGCCTGCCACGCTGTCGTTGCTTGCGATTGGAGTTGAAGAGCCAACGCCATCAACGCTCATACGCTGGCTCGCTACACCGAGTCCAGCCAAGTAATTACGCGTAGCTACCGCACGATTGACTGATAATGGATTGTTGATCGCATCGCTGCCCGTGCTATCGGTATGCCCAACAATGCGAACTAGCGTTACAGAGTTTTGATTGAGCGTTTGAGCGAGGCGGTTAAGGACAGGCTGCATATTCGGTTTGATATTGGCTTTGCCGATATCAAAAGAGAAATCAGCGGGAATTTCAATTTTCAATTCATTATTGGCGGTTTGGCTGACTTCAATGCCTGTGCCTGCTGTAGCTTGTTCCATCGCTTGTTTTTGCTTTTCCATATTGGAAGACCATAAATAAGCACCTAATGCACCTGCAGCCGCACCAATCGCCGCATCACGTCCCGTGTGACGCCCTTTCGACGCTTTACTCACCGCCGCGCCTGCTGCTGCGCCGCCCAAAGCACCCAGTAGCGTATTTTCAGTTGTTGACATATTTGAGCAGCCAGTAATTGCTAAGCTTAAAGCCAATAAAGTCGGAATTAGAGCACGTTTCATGATGAATCCTTGATGTATCAGTTGATGCCGCCATCAAACCACACTGTTATGCCATTTTGCTATCAAAAAGTACCAATACAAACGTGAAGATTTTCACAAAACAAGTGTTTTCTCATCGTAGTGATAAACAGACTCTCATCCAGTAAGTCTATGAAATTACTTACTTTGCATTACAGGTATTGATACTATCCAAATATACAATTTGCACGCAGTGAAAGAAAATGGCTAAGCCTCTCAAAACCAAACGGTTTATTTATTTGGCATGGCTTGCATTGCTGGTCTTAAGTTTTAGCCTCTACACCTTATTTTGGTGGCAAAACCAGCATATTCAGCATACACAAAAACACAATCAAATCGTCCAGCAAATTGGTCAGTTGCAAGCCCAAGCCGATACGGTGCTGGAAAGTTTTGCGGCATTTCAATCTCGGCAAACATTTCCTCAAGATAAATCAATTCGGCCTTTTGCTGAGTTATTGCTCAGTCGCAATCCACATTTTTATTGCTTGCAGACGGTGCAGCGCATTACGCATGACGAGGTGAATAGTCTTGAGCGCAACATGCGCGCTGCGGGGTATCGTGGCTTTAAGGTGCATGATTTTGATTATGATAAAACCCGTAAAACAATTCCTTTGACTAACCGAGAAGTACATTTTCCGATTGTATTTATGGAACCATTACCACGCGAGGCCGATGCTGTATTGGGGCTTGATGTGAATGCGATCAATTTTTTGAGTCCGCAACTGCAGGATGCGGGTCGTCAGGTCAAGGCATGGAGTACTGGACCGTTTCAATTGATTGAGGGCGATATCGCCTATGGCGTGACGATCCCTGTCTATCAGTTAGGGGGGCAAAAATCAGACGGCAGTTGGCCACTGTATGCCGGTTTGGTGATTAAAGCCAAAGATTTAATGCCTCAGATGCAAGGCTTTCTCCCTGGATGGCAGGTGAGCATGGATTACATTGGTTCAGTGACGACCCAGCGGAAGCAATTATTTGAGGTCATCTCTCCCGGAGAGTTATTCTGGATTGCTCGATTGTTGCCGACTATCGAAATGGTTTCGGCTATCGCTTCTGAATCACAGCCATTTGAATTGCGCACTCGCCAGCAATTATCTTGGCGCAGTTGGTTTGGATTAGTACCTTTGATGATGCTGGCCTTTTTGCTGCTGGTATTACTGCTGGCATTGCGTTGGCAGCACAGTGAACGCTTGCGTCGTATCACGGTGCAGCGGCATAAAAATCAGCTGCATGGCTGGGCGGCACAAGATCGTTTAACGCGCTGTGCTAATCGCCAGAGTTTTGATCAGCAAATGACCAGAGCCAGTCAAACATGTATTCCGTTTACCTTGGTTTATCTGGATTTAGATTATTTCAAACCGATCAATGATCAATACGGGCATTTAGCGGGTGATGCGGTCTTGGTCGAAGTGGCGCAACGCTTGCGTCGAACGGTACGCAGCCAAGACTTGGTCGCACGCTGGGGTGGTGATGAGTTTGCCATTTTGGTGGTGTGCTTAAGTGACAATGAGCGCTCTGCCGCTCTACGGCAGGCGCTACTTGATGCGCTGGCGCCGCCGTTTATTTGGCAATCGCAATCTTTAACGTTATCTGCCAGTATTGGTATGGCCAGTTATCCGGCCGAGGCTGATAGTGTCAGTGAATTGCTGCAGTTGGCCGATCAGCGCATGTATCGGCATAAAACGGCCATGCGCAATCGTGAGCTTGAAATCTAATTGTTAGGTATTGCTAGCTAGCCATTATTTATTAATGCCTAGCGAGCAATACTTGTCAGCTACTTCCCTTTTACCAGCGCCATTATTTCAGTGGCATTCAGCGTACTGGCGCGCTGTTGAATTTCGGGCAGATATTTGGTTTGCAAATCTTTGGCCGGAGCGAGTGTTTCTTGGAAAGTGCGCTTGAGTAAATCGGCGCTCATCGTACGGCCGCCGGCGTAATAGCGTTTCGCGACTTGGCCGAGCGCGTAGGTGCTGGCAAATGAAAACGCCATGCCCATTGCCGCGCCACCGATGGTTTTTCCCCATTTCCCACCGACTTTACCAAACAAGCCGCCCATCAATTTACGGCCAAATTGTTCTAGGTATTGCGAGGTCAGACCCACGCCAACGGTCGAGATAAACTCGCGAATATGCCCTTGATCCAGCTCGTAGCCGTAGCGTTGCCCAATGTTGTACACCAGTTTGATTTGCAGAGGAATTATCGCCACCGAAGCCCACGTTTGCGGCAATAGCTCGAGCGCGCCATTCAAAATCGACGATTTCAAAATGCTGCTGTCAATCTCGGCGGTATTCACGAGGGCGGCATTGCTTGGCGTTTGTTGCGCTAGCGGCGTTGCAGATTGCAAAGGCACGATGTTTTGGCCCGCTTTGGCGAGGGTATCGGCGTCGCGTTGGAATAAGGTCGACGTTGGGATCGTGGCTTGCGCGAGGCGTACTTTTAAATCGGCTAGGAATGCACTTTCTGCGGCGCTGGTACTGCCATCGGCATCGCAGACGCAGACGGCCATTTCATAAGCAAATTGGCGCTCGGCGGGGTCGGTCAACTGCGCGCAGACGCTGGCCAGATCAACCCGTTTGAATAAGACGTCTTGATAGAGGCGACTTAAGTCCAGCCCGCTATCTTGCCCCAAAGACTGCGCTAGGCCACGAATATGCTCGCGTTCACGCTCGTCGTTATTGCCATCGGCAAAAGCGGCGAGTAGGGCGATGCTCAAAATGGCTTGTTGCTGGGCAGCTTGCATGGTGTGCTCTCGGTCAAAGGATAAAGACTAGACCAAGTTGCAGTCGTTTCGTTCCCTTTATGCGGCCATCGGCGCTGAGCGTAAGTATTGCAACAATCGACCGCGATAGGCGCTGCCATCGTGTAGTGGTGTGGTCAGCATCGTTTCGCTCATTGTAAAACCACGGCTGGCCATTTGTTTGTGAAAGGCGCTGCGATTGCTGCGATTGGGGTCGATGATCAAGATTTCTGCCGTGGGCGCGGCATGTAAATCAATAAATTCGGCCAAAACTTCGGGATGCCCGCGCTCGTAAAGCACGTCGCTGCCGATGATTAAATCAAACTCGCCCAAGTTGATGTTTTCCCGTCCCCAATTGCCGGTGCAATATTTCAGCGCGGGCAAGGTATTGAGCACGAGATTGGCTTTGAGGAAGGTTTCGGTCAAGGGATGGCAATCACTGGCGGTAATGTCGCCAAGGCGGCGATGAATCACCATGCTGGCCAGCGCCAAACCGCAGCCAATTTCCAAAATACGTCGTCCACCGAGTTCATACACCTGCATCAAATCGGCCAGCTTTTGCGCCGACGGCCAAACTTGGCCAAACAGCGGCCAGCACGATTCAGAAATGCCCGCCGCTTCAGCTTCGCCGAGTGGGTCAAAAAACTGCTGTTTATCCAGCAAAGAGCGAATTTCTAAATCAACGCCGCCGACAACGGCAACGGCTTGGCATTTGACTTGATAGCCAAGTGGCAAAGGAATGGGCATGAGCGAGCCTTGGGCATATGCGGCGAAGAATTCAATTCGAACCGACGCGGCGCATGGGCGCTTTGCAAGGCGAGGAGTAGACGGCGGGGCAGAGGTGCTTATCGTTAGAGGTGAGTCATGCTAACACTGGCCAGCCACAGACCGCAGAATAACTCAGAACAGCTTTGTCAAATCGCAAGATTGTTCAAAACTGTAACCCTTAAACCGGGCTAATAATGCCACTGTAATCCGCGAGCCAATCCAACTAGTATCAAAGCCTTGTTTCAAAAAGGGATCGCCAGTGCTCAATCTTGCCTTGATTAGTTATGTTTCCATCATGTCGGTCACGCCGGGACCGAATAATTTAATGCTCGCTGCATCGGGCGGTAATTTTGGCTTTCGCCGCACCATTCCGCACATGCTCGGCATCAGCATTGGTCACGCGGTGCAGGTGTTTTTGGTCGGTCTGTTTTTGGCATGGATTATGGCGATACTGGGCAGTATTCGCCCGATCTTGACGGTGCTGGGCTGCAGTTATTTGCTATGGCTATCATGGAAAATCTGGCGCTCGGCCTCACCCGAAGGCAAAGAAGTGGCTCGGCCGATGTCATTTATTGCCGCGGCTGCGTTTCAGTGGATCAATCCCAAAGCGTGGGTGATGGTGCTCAATACGGTGATTTTATTTTTGCCGCAAGGGCAGCAAAATCTACATGCCGCCTTGGGCTTGGCGATGATTTGCGCGCTGATTAATTTACCCTGCATTGGCGTGTGGGCATGGCTGGGCGACGCATTACGCCATCATTTACTCGTACCTAGAAATCTAAAAATCTTCAACGGCATCATGGCCACGTTAATGGCGCTGACGGCGTTTTATTTGCTCTATGATGAATTGCTCGTCTTATTCTGATGTGAAAGCCGATAAAAACGGGTTCTAATGAGCTATGGTTTATTGCTATGTATTGCCATTAGTTCTTTGTAAATCAATGTCTACGTGCATATACATCGACTAGGTTGCTAAAAGATCTACTACTATTTGTTTTACGCAGACTGTTTGGTTTGCTGGGCGATTCTAGTGTCACAATTCGGCCTGATGGTTTTTTTATGCCCGATATTTGAATTTACAGATGCGCATGAAGCGTACTTAGTGCACATTGACATATCTGATTTTTAATGTGTATTATTGATGTATATTAAGTTTCCATCGATCACCGCACTTTGCGTAATATTTTAACCTAAATATGTATATTATATATATGTAAAAAGAGGTCTATATGCTAACTGAATCAATGCGCCAACTCGTCAAAGCCACTGTGCCTGTACTCAAAGAACACGGTGTGACTTTGACGACTCATTTTTACGCACGTATGTTTCGCCACAATCCTGAGCTGAAAGCGATGTTTAATCAGGGTAATCAACAGGCGGGAACACAACAACAAGCGCTTGCCATGGCTGTTGCTGCTTACGCCGAGCACATCGATGATCCATCCGTTCTGATGCCCGTCTTAAAAATGGTGGCGCACAAGCACGTCAGTTTAGGCATCCGTGCTGAGCACTATCCGATTGTTGGGCGCCATTTATTGGCTTCCATTCAAGAAGTGTTGGGTGATGCTGCTAGTGATGAACTGATCGCGGCATGGGCTGTCGCGTATTGCTTATTAGCCGACACCTTAATCCGTATCGAAAATGAATTTTATGGTGAAGTGGCAACCCAGAACGGTGGCTGGAGTGGCTGGCGTAGTTTTGAGGTAGTTAAAAAAGTCGTTGAAAGTACTGAAATTACGTCGTTCTATCTACAAGCGGTAGATGGTGGACAAGTGCCGCACTATCAGCCTGGGCAATATATTTCAGTTCGCACTTTTGTGCCGGAATTGGGTTTGATGCAAGCACGGCAGTACACTTTATCAGACGCGCCCGGCACGCCTTATCTGCGAATTTCTGTGAAGAAAGAAGCTGGCCAAGCCAGCACGCCTGCCGGCATGGTTTCCAATCAATTACACCGCGCTATTCATGAGGGAGCGCTACTGGATATCGCACCTCCGATGGGTGATTTTGTTTTAAATGAAAGCAGTGCCGCACCGCTTATCTTAATCAGTGCGGGCGTGGGTCAAACCCCGATGCTCGCTATGCTTGAGCATGTACTTAAGGCCCAACCGCAGCGCGAAGTGAGGTTTATTCATGCCTGTCGCCACGGTGCGGTGCACGCGTTCAAAGAACGCATTCATTCACTGAGTGCCGCTCATCCACAATTACAAAGTCGGATTTATTATGAAAATCCACGCGATGAAGACCGCGCGGGCGACGATTTCCACGCGGCTGGCCGGATCAACGTGGCCGAGCTCAATGAGCAATGGATTTTACCGAATGCAGAATATTATCTCTGCGGGCCAAGTCCATTTATGCAAGAGCATAAAACTGCGCTTAAAAACAGAGGGGTTCCGGCGGCAGCGTTGTTTTCTGAAGTTTTTGGTGCGGGTGGTTTTGCACAATAAATCAGCATTAGCACTGGACATCAGTCACGATTTGGCTGGTGGTGCGTGCTGATCACGCCGTGTGGGCGCTTTGCCAAAGACGAATGTATGTTGTTTTAGCATGGTATTGCTCACTAGCTATTCTCTGGCAGTACTTGGCAGGTAATACGTCAATGTCTTTTAAACGTCTTCGGCTGAGGGTTCAAAGCTCGTTGAACTCAAGACAAACAAGTCGGCTCAGCAATTAGCTTACTAATCGCTGAGCCAATTCAGGCTTGTACCCATACCGACACCGACCCTGCTGGGCAGGGAAAGCTGGCCCAGCCGTCGGCGTTAGTGTGAATGGGCTCTGGGCAATGTGCAGTGAG
This sequence comes from uncultured Deefgea sp., assembly GCA_963508915.1. GTDB lineage: Bacteria > Pseudomonadota > Gammaproteobacteria > Burkholderiales > Chitinibacteraceae > Deefgea. The sequence continues at coordinate 28,476 of CAUOZE010000029.1, read as the reverse complement.
ATCGTTAAAGCGCGCTTTCGCTTGGCCGACATACATGCGTTTGTAACCAGCGAGGCTATTACTCATCACGACCGCCATTGCTTTGGGATGCTCGGTATCGCCCAAGCGCGTCCAGCCGATGCAGTTGGGGAAGTCGAAATAATCGCATTGCTGGCCGTAGGCATAATACTGGCGGGCGTGCAGGAAACGGTCGATTAGAAAGCGATGGCACGCGAGCGTGATCTCGTGGGTTTGGCCGTCTTTGCCGGTGTCGCTATAGCTGGCACCGTAATAATCGGGGTAGAAAATGCAGGGATAGCCGTGTTGGCGCAGTAGGATAAACGCGTATGCAAGCGGTTTGAACCACGCTTCAACCGGAGATTCCAAGGCTTGTAGTGGCTGAGAGTCGTGATTGTCGACAAAGGTGACCACATGATCGGGGCGGCGTTGCTCGACATTATTAAAACCGAGTTGGCACAGGTTATAGTCCGCGCCTTGGCGGCTGGCGGTGTGAAATTGGTAATGCAGCGCTACATCAAAGGCGGCAATGCGCCCTCCGAGACGGTCAATGTAATCGACCAATTCTTGTAAATCGGGCGTCCAATATTCGCCAACGACGAATAAATCTTTCCCCGCGTGCTGTTCCATCGCATCGATCCAGGTCGGGAAAAACCACGCTGCGATGTGTTTGATGGCATCGAGCCGAAAGCCATCAATACCAGTGGTATCGAGCGTCCATTTGCCCCAGTTGATGACTTCCGCTTGCACTGCTGGATTTTGAAAATCCAAGTCGGAACCCATTAAATAGGCGTAATTGCCACCATCGAGCGCGACTTCGTCGTCGAACTGTTTGCCTTCCAATAGGTAAATCGTTTCGTGCGAATTGGGATTGTTAGCGTCGTAATCGACCGCATCAAAATGCGTGTGATTCCATTGGAAGGTCGAGTACTTGCCTTGGCGGGCGGGGAAATTGAATTGTGTATAAGCGCTGATTTCGCGCGCTTCACCTGCGGCATTGATGCGGTCATTTTGCTCAAATGGCGTAGCGCGGCAGGGTTCGACTTCGTCGCCGCCCATGCGGTGATTCAGTACTGTATCGGCGTAAATCTGTAGGCCAGCGGCTTGCGCCGATTGGATTGCGGCGAGGTATTGGGCTTTGCTACCGTATTTGGTGCGGACACTGCCTTTTTGCTCAAACTCGCCCAAGTCGTACATATCGTAGACGGCGTAGCCCACGTCGCTCGCGCCATTGCTGCCTTTGTAGGTGGGTGGCAGCCAAAGCGCGCTGATGCCGGCTTGTGCCAATTCACTGGCGTTGCGGCTGACCTCATCCCACAGCGTGCCATCGGCGGGGTTGTACCAATGAAAGTACTGCATCATTACGCCATTTGTTGCCGCCATGAATCAAACTCCGCCGATCTGCAAGAAAACCCATAGTACGCAATAAGCGGGCGCTGTAGATGACGAGTTGATGAAGATGGGGGCTTGAGCTGCAGTAATTAGCGTTGAAAAGCTTTTTTGAGAATCGCGTCGAGTTCACCGTTGCGTTTCATTTGCGCCAGCCCCGCATTAAAGCTGCGCATGAGCTGCTCAGCATTGGGATGGCGGCGGCTAATTAATAAATACATTGGTTCTTCATGCACCGGCTTGGGGCTGATATTGATTTTTTGGAGCGCTTCATCGCCCAGCTGACTGCGAATAATGTGCATGCCGATGATTTCTTCACAAGGGAACGCGTCAATGCGATTGGCAAGCAATTTAGCAAAGTTTTGCACGTCGGTATTGGCTTGATCGGCAAAGAGGGTGCGATTGCTGATGAGCGTACTCCACCTTTCGCCATAACTGTAGCCATTGGTGACGCCAACGTATTTGCCCTTTAAATCGCTGAGTTGCTGCCAGTCGATGGGGCGGTTGCGATTAAAAAACAGCATCGTTTTACTACGATAGACGGGCTGACTTATCAGAAAGTCTTTTTGCCGATCTGCATTACTGCTCCACAGCAATGTACCGGCTACTCGCCCAGTGCGGGCTTCTTCAAGCGAGCGCTTCCAAGGATAAAAATGGTAAGTGACGTGAACTTGTTTGAGCGCAAAAGCTCGGCTCACGATTTGGCTGCCGTAGCCATAATTGGGCAAAGTTTCACCCAGCAGCGGCGGCCATTCACCATTGGCTAGGGCAATGCTTTGTGATGCTGCATAGCTAGTGTGGCAGCAGAGCGCTAAAAATATAAGCGTAGCGCGAATTAAGTTGAGCATGTTGTCGTGGTTGGGTCAGTGGGACAGCACTAAGCAGTGGCTGCAAATTAGCTTCATCATATGACATCTTTGTTTCAGTGCTGCGTAAATACAATACCAATTTATGCAATTCGTATGCGGCGAGTGCGAGGTGTTATGAACAATTTGGCACTGAATGCCGGCTTTATTACCGCTTATTAAGCGGTGATTATTGCTATCCTGTTGGCATAGATTTCATGTGAGGAGCTACTCTAATGTCGAAAATATTGATTATCAATGCGGGTAAACAGCTTGGGCATTCCAATTGTGAGCTGAATCACACGCTCAGTGATGTGGCTTACGAGGCTTTGTTGAGTAGTGGTCATGCCGTGAAACTAACTGAGGTAGACAGGGGTATGATATTGAAGCCGAAGTAAATAAATTCTTGTGGGCAGATACCGTTATTTATCAAATGCCAGCTTGGTGGATGGGTACGCCGTGGATTTTAAAAAAATATATCGACGAAGTGTTTACTGCTGGGCATGGGCGTTTGTACACCAGTGATGGTCGCAGCCGTAGCGATGCGTCAAAAAAATATGGTTCAGGTGGTTTGTTGCAAGGCAAAACGTATTTGCTATCGGTGACCTGGAGTGCGCCGAAGAGTGCATTTGATGCGCCCGATGATTTCTTTGCTGGCGCAGGCGTCGATGTCGTGTATTTGCCATTTCATAAAGCCAATGAATTTTTGGGAATGACGGCTTTACCGACGTTTATCTGCAATGACGTTATCAAGCAGCCTGATATTGCAGGTGATATTGCACGTTATCGCCAACATCTCGCCGCGTATTTTCCGGCAGAAACGTTGGTACCGCAGCCAGAAGTGATTGCTTAGTTTGTGTGGCAATGTTCAGATTACGTGTTGATGGTTTTAAGTGCCTGCGGCACGGCGTTTTACAATCGCAATCCGCGATGGGGACTTACTTTTCTTGCTTCGCCAAGAAAAGTAAGCAAAAGAAGGCGACCCATATATCTGCACCGACTTCGTCGGTTTGATATGAGGGGTTTTAAAACCCCAACTCGACGAGCGCGAAACGATATCAACACAAAATCTGAACATCACCGTTTGTGTTGCTGTATTGGCTGCTAGGCTTTTCTCAATAATGGATAGCAGCTAATACATCTGTATCCAAGTGAGGGTTTAGAATTTTTCACCACGCAAAACGCGCACTTCGCTGAGCCACTGCACCAGCGCATAGTGCGCGCCAAATTGCTGTTGCACGACGCTGGCTAGTTGTTCTGCTGTCGCCGTATCGGTAATCAATTCAATCTGAATATTCTCATTGGCATCAAAATTACCGTGTTTTTCACCGTGTGCGCCATTGCCGCGCGCCGCGACGATAGTCCAGCCGCGAATTTTTCTTGCTTCAAATAATTCAATCAAATCGTTTTCGAGTACCGCTTCGGTGACGATGGTGAGCAAAGTACGAGTAGGGAAATTCATCACAGCTCCTTAGGCAACTTGGCTGGCAAATTGCAGATAAAGTGGCACGCCGACCAAGATATTAAACGGGAAAGTAACGCCCAGCGCAGCACCGAGCGAAAGCGCCGGATTGGCTTCGGGCAGTGCCATCCGCATCGCTGCGGGGGCCGCGATATACGACGCTGATGCCGCCAAAATCGCCATCAAAGTCAGGCCACCAAGTGACAAGCCCATCAACAAGCCAAACGCAATGCCGACCCAGCTGAGCGCCAGCGGCAAGCCAATCCCAATCGCCAGTACCAAAATACCGTGTTTACGCAAAATACCGAGTTTTCCCGCAACGACTAAACCCATTTCCAGCAAGAACAGCGTCAATACCGGTTTGAATAAATCGATATATAGTTTGTCTAGCGGTTGAATCCCGATCGGCCCCGCAAGCGCGCCGATCAGCAAGCCGCCCATCAGCAGCACCATGCTCTTGCCGAGGAAGACTTCGTGCAGTAATTTGCCCCAGCCATGTCCTGATTTGGCGGCACTCGGCCCCATTCGTGCCAACACCACGCCGACCATCAAGGCTGGCATTTCGAGTAAAACTAAAAACAGCGTGGTTTGTGACTCGTAATCAATGCCTTGTCGCGCCAAAAAGGCCACGCCGACCGCATAAGTCACCACCGAGACCGAGCCATAATGCGCCACCATACTGGCGGCGTCGACTTGGCTGAGTTTAAGCCGTAGCAAGGGATAAATCAGCAAGGGAATCAGCGCGCCCATGAGCAGCACTAAGCCAGCTTGTGGCAATATCGTTAGAATCGGCTGCTTGGCCAGAATCAAGCCACCTTTAATCCCGATCGCCAGTAATAGAAATACCGATAGCGTCTCATACAAGGCACTCGGGAGTTTAAGATCGGATTTAGCCCAGCCCGCGGCTAAACCCAGTAAGAAAAACAGCACTACTGGATCGATTTGCATGTAGGAATCTTTCTTGTATATTCGTTATGAATTCGAATTTACTACATTTTTAATAAATAAAAAACATATAAAAACAAGGGTTTTGCATGGATTAAATGTAGTGAAGTTACGTAATTGACTTGTGGCTAAATATATCACCTTACGAATGAACGATTTGAGTCGATTCACTATTACCATTTGCCCTTGTTATCGATTTATCATGCGATCTACAGCAGAAAACAACGCCAGTTTATGTATCACCTCAAAGGTTGGATATGAAAAAAGTAGAGCGTCGTACCGTTGATTTGTCGATGTATCCTGATCTAGTCGTTATTTCATTGGGGATGCGAGTCAATACATTCACGGGAATTAAAACATTGTTGGGTTATGGTCCGCAAATTGGCAAGGCGATCAACGATCAGCCAGATGGTTTGCTGCGACACGAAAGCGTGACGTATTCGATTTTTCCTCCACATGTGGGGATGCGCCAATATTGGCGCGACTTTGCCTCGCTAGAAAAATGGGCTCGCTCTGAACCGCATCGGCAATGGTGGAGGGACTTTCTACGCGATGCCGGTGGCACGGGTTTTTGCATGAAACTTATTTCATGCAGGGCGGTATGGAGGCGATTTACGATAACGTACCCGACGACATCGGCTTTTTAGCGTTTGCTCCACAGCAAGAGGCGCGCGGAGCGATGTATTCAGCCCGCAACCGCGCAGGGCAAAAGGGCGAACCCGTTGCGCTCATCGTGGAAGAGCACGAGCATTATTCGGGTCTTTAAACGCAGTGGGCTCGAGTGATGGACGTGGTGTTTCGTTCAAACTCATACCGTACTGAACTCGGATTTTTTCTAATACCCCCAGTTTTTCTAAGCGTGCCATTGCTGTGCTGAGGGCATTGAGGTCGGCCTCGGAGGTGCTTTTTTTTATTATGTACGTTGTGAAAAATAGGCATCGATAAATGCAAAATACCCCAGACTAGCGCTGGGGTATTTAATTGTAGGCTTTACTAAGCAATGACTAGAAATTAATACTACTGTCCTGTCATTTGCTCCGCCTGGATGGCGGTGAGTGCAATGGTAAATACAATATCGTCGACCAATGCGCCACGCGATAAGTCGTTTACTGGTTTCCTTAAGCCTTGCAACATTGGACCCACGCTGACCACATCAGCGCTGCGTTGTACGGCTTTATACGTTGTATTGCCGGTATTCAGGTCTGGGAACACAAATACGGTCGCTTGACCGGCGACCAGACTGCCCGGTGCTTTTTGCTGGCCGACTTCGAGTACCGATGCCGCATCGTATTGCAGCGGACCATCAATCATCAATTGTGGGTGGCGTGCTTTGGCGATTTCAGTCGCGCTGCGAACTTTATCTACGTCGACGCCGGTACCTGATTGCCCCGTTGAGTAGCTAATCATCGCTACTTTCGGCTCGATACCAAAGGCACGCGCGGAGTACGCACTTTGCGCCGCGATTTCAGCCAGTTGTTCGGCATCAGGGTTAGGATTGACCGCGCAATCGCCGTAGACCAAAACTTGTTCAGGCATCAGCATAAAGAATACCGACGACACAATCGATGAGCCAGGTGCAGTTTTGATCAATTGCAAAGCTGGGCGAATCGTATTGGCCGTGGTGTGAATTGCGCCGGAAACGAGGCCGTCGACTTCATCAATCGCCAACATCATTGTGCCAAGCACGACATTGTCTTCGAGTTGGCGTAGCGCTTGGATCTCGGTTAGGCCTTTCGATTTACGCAATTCAACCATCGGCGGCACGTATTGAGCGCGGATGTCATCTGGGTCGAGAATTTCGAGTGATGCTGGAATGACCAAACCTTGCGTCGCAGCAATCCCTTCGATCACCGCACGTTTGCCAAGCAAGACGCAGCGGGCGATGCCTTTTTCTTCACATGCAATTGCCGCGCTGATGGTGCGTGGCTCTTCGCCTTCGGGCAGCACAATGCGTTTATTGGCATTACGTGCTTTTTGAATCAGTTGATAGCGGAAGGCCGGAGGGCTCAAGTGATGAACCAGTTTTGTGTTTACGCCGACTTTAAGCGCTTCGCTATTGAGTTGTTCGGCCACCGAATTCATTACGCGTGTCATGCGGTCTTTGTCATCTGCCGGTACTGCAGTTGGTACCGTACTAATTGCCAAGGCAGTACCAAAGCTATCACCTTCGGTGCGTAGCACGGGGATGCCGGTGTGGAAGGCCATTTCAGTAAATGCGCGCACGGTTTCATTGAGTTTGGTATTGTGTGTGAGCACCAAGCCAGCCAGTTGTACGCCATTGCTGGCGGCGAGTGCCGTTGCCAAAATCACATCGTCGCGGTCGCCCGAGCTGACAATCAGCGCACCGGCTTTGAGGCGACGAATCACTTCGGGTACGGCGCGTGCCGCAACGATAGTTTCAGTGACGCGGCGTTTGGTCAGCTCGCCTTTAACGATAATTTCAGCATTCAAATGCATCGCCACATCGAGCGTACGCGGGGCGAGTAGTTTGGGATCAAATTGCACTACACCCCAGATTTTTAGCTCGCCTATTTCGGCTTGCATTGCCGATAAATCAAAATCGGCAGCGGCTTTATTGAAAATCACACCGCCAACGGTCACGCCTTCATTGCGAAATTGGCGCTCAGTCACGCGAATTTCTTCGGCGGCGGTTTTCGCACTCGCATCAGTAACGATAATCACCGTGGCTTGTAGGCCGAGCGCCATTTCGGTATTCAGTTGTGTGGTAAATGGATTGCTCGGATCAGGATGCAGGCCCTCCACCACCAACACATCGGCATCTTTACCTGCCGACATACTCATCGTGATGATTTCTTCGAGCAAGTCATCGGTTTCATCGATGGAGACTTGCTCAATCGCGTAGTTGGCTGGTAGCGCATCAGGGACATCAAGCTGGCAAATTTGCCGCGCAAAATGCGTAGAGCGTTCAATTTCACACGCCGATTGGTCTTGCGCAACGGGTTTGACAAAACCGACCTTCAAGCCTTGGTTTTGCAGGCAACGCACGACACCGAGCGTGACCGAAGTAAGACCGACATTGAGCCGCGTAGGGGCAATAAAAAATGTTTGCATGAATTTAAACCTACTATTGAGATGCTCGAACTGTGAGCAATAACGAGACTATAACTTGGCTGAGGTTTTCTTTATATGACACAGCTCTAAGTTTGCCGCTTTTTTTCGCGGTATTTTTCCCTGTTTTTGGGGACTTAACTGCGGTTTAATGTTTGTTCGCTGAAATACACTCTTGGATTGCTAATTTAATTGGGCAGCGGGCAAAATGCTGGAATATGATGAAAACCTGTTTTTGGAGAAGGCAATGCAGACCCAGCGGATTGAAATCAAACAGCATGGCGGTGTCGAGGAAATGGCGCTGGTGGCCAGTGAGTTACCCGATTTAGGCGCGGGTGAAGTCTTGCTCAAGCACTTGGCGATGGGTGTCAATTTCATCGATACCTATCATCGCAGTGGGCTCTATCCTTTGACGATGCCTTCGGGTTTAGGTCTCGAAGCCTGCGGCGTGATTGAGGCCATTGGGCACGGCATTCATGACCTACAAGTCGGTGATCGCGTCGCGTATGCTGGCGGGGCTGTGGGGGCGTATGCTACCTACCGTATCATGCCTGCTGATAAGCTGGTGCTGGTTCCTGAGGCAATACATGATGCAGTTGCTGCTGGAACCTTGCTACGCGGCATGACCGCGCAGTACCTATTAAAGCGCACTTTTCCAGTTCAAGCTGGGCAAACGATGTTGTTTCATGCCGCCGCCGGGGGCGTGGGGCAAATTGCTTGCCAGTGGGCGCAAGCATTGGGGGTGAGGGTCATTGGTACGGTGGGGTCAACAGAGAAAGCGGAGCAAGCCAGCGCCTATTGCGATCACGTCATCAATTACCACGACCCCGATTGGGTGGCGCAAGTGCGCGAACTCACCGCTGGCGAGGGTGTTCCTGTGGTTTACGATGGGGTGGGCGAGGCGACGTTTGCCGGTTCGCTCGATTGCTTGGCGGTGCGCGGTATCTTGGTGAGTTTTGGCAATGCATCAGGGGCGGTTTCAAACTTTAATCTGGGCTTGTTAGCGCAAAAAGGGTCGCTATTTTTGACGCGGCCGACTTTGGCGCATTACACCCGCAATCGCGCTGAATTAGTGGAAACAGCACAAGATTATTTTGCCGTGCTGGCCAAGTCATGGATTGTGCCGCAAATCGGTCAAAGCTACGCAATGGTTGATGTACAGCAAGCGCATTTGGATTTAGCGGCACGGCGTACGATTGGCTCGACTATATTGCTGCCATGACGACATTGATTTACTTGCATGGCTTTTTATCGAGCCCGCTGTCGCAAAAGGCGCAAGAAACCACCGCATGGATGGCCGAGCAAGGATTAGCAGCGCATTATCTTTGTCCAAGTATTCCAATGGAGCCGCAAGCGGCGGCAGCGATGCTGACTGAGTTGCTGCAGCCATTACAGGGCGATTTTTGTTTGGTTGGTAGCTCGCTTGGTGGTTTCTTTGCCACGTGGGCGGTGGAGCAATTTGGCGGCAGAGCGGTATTGATTAATCCTGCCGTGCGCCCGTATACGCTGATTAATCAGTATTTGGGCGAGCAAGAAAATTACCAAACGGGCGAGATTCATTTTATAGATGCTGGTTTTGCTGATAAACTTTGTCAGCTTGAGGCGAGGCCGACCGATTTGAGTCGTTACTGGCTGCTGGCGCAAACTGAAGATGAAGTGCTCGATTATCGAGATGCCATGGCTTGGTATGCGGGTTGCCAACAAACGATTTTACCCGGTGGCGATCATAGCTTTATCGGCTATTCAGAATGGTTGGCGCCCATTTGGGCTTTTGCATGTTCTAGTCAGTTAAAAACATCACAATAAGAGGGAAGGCATGTCTACACCGCAAAGTGGTATTTTGCCCGCAGCTTCAAGTCATGGTTTATTTTTATTGTTTCGTCGCCGTTTGGGGCGCCGAGCGGATGCACAGCTGAAGGCTTTTTTTGCGGCGGTGCCCACGCAAGCCGATGCACTTGCCGCTGCCAATCCTGAAGCACAATTTTATGCCGTAGTCGGTTTGGGGGCAGAAGTGTGGCCAGAGTTTTATCCCGAAGCCAAGCCGACTTTATTGCGCAGCTTTCCGCGGATTCCGGGGGCGATTCACCCGGCTCCAGCCACTTCGGCCGATGTGATTTTGCATTTGCGTGCTGAGCGCTATGATTTACTCCATGAATTTGCTGATCAAGTGGTGCAAGCCTGTAACCACTGTTTGGATGTCATCGAAACCACGCACGGGTTTCGTTATCGTGATAGTCGTGATTTAACCGGCTTTGTTGATGGCACAGAGAATCCAGAAGATGAAGATCGCGCCAAAGTCGCTTTGGTCGGAGATGAAGATGCCACTTGGGCTGGTGGTAGTTATTTACACGTGCAGCGCTACGTTCATCGCATGGAAACGTGGAATAAATTGCCAGTAAAGCAGCAAGAAGCGGTGATTGGTCGCACCAAAGAAAGCAATGAAGAGTTGTCCGATGAAGACAAACCACTGACTGCGCACATTAGCCGCGTGGTGATCGAAGAACACGAGCAAGAGCTAGAAATCTTGCGCCAGTCCTTACCGTATGGCACGCCGGGGGGCGATCAAGGTTTGTACTTTACGTCTTACTGTAAAACGCCTGCAAATTTCGAAAAAATGCTCGCCAAAATGATTTCGCCAACTTCGGATGGCCGCGTCGACCATTTGCTTAACTTCAGCCGTGCCGTCAGCGGCGCTGCATTTTTTGTACCTAGTCGAGAGGCTTTGGCTCGATTGGCCAAATAATTTAGAGCCACATCAATTGCAAAAGCCGTTCAGTTGGAAGACTGAACGGCTTTTTGTTTGGTATTTGCTTCTGGCTATTAATTGGTAATGCCTAGAGGCGTATACCTTGTTTTTTTATTTTGTCTCTGCAAATAAGCGCTCAGCGTAAACCGCTTCGGGGAATACGCTTCGCCACCATAAATCTTTCGTGTAAAACCCTTCGTTCTTGGCGCAACGCTTGGCGACGGCATTGTAAAACGGGTCGGTATTTTCGCTTAAACGTGCCAGCTCAGCAGGTAAGCAAAATAGTGGCCGATTTTGTAGTTTCTCAGTCAATATCTGTGCTTGTTCTGGGTCGCGACTGTCTTTGATAAACAGCGGCACATCACCGCGAATTCGCGTTTGTTCTTGGTTCAGAATGTTTTTAAACTGCAAGTTTTTTGGATCGCGATTACTGAAAAAGCTCGCATCGAAAATGCCGCGTTCATAAAATTCTTGATTCAGCCCCGGTTTGTGGTCACCAAAAATAACAATAATTACATCTCGTTTGCGCGCTTTGGCGCTGGCTTCGATTTGCTGCGTAAAGGTTTTAAACTCGTCGATAGCTTGTCCAAGGCGGGCTTGGTATTGTGCAATCCCAGAGTCATTTTCTTTGATAAATGGGCCATGCGTATTCACCGTGACCAAAAACATAAATTGCTTTTTACCCGCTGGCGCGACTTTGTAATGCGCGAGTGCTTGGTTATACAATGAAAAATCTTTTGGCCAACCGTCTTTACGTTTCCAGTACATTTGATCGACAAAGGCGATGCGTTGGAAACCCATTTTGGGATATACCGTTTGCCGCTTCCAGAACGTACCAAAATAATTATGCATGCCGATCGTGGTGTAGCCTACGTCGGCCAGTGCATGCGGTAGCGCACTGATTTTGTCGCTGAACTGCCCTGCAAAATTCTGAAAATCGATGCCGGGCAAGGTATAGGCCGAAAGGCCGGTGAGCGCTTCAAATTCGGCCTCGGCCGTACCGCCGCCATACACAGGGCTAATCACACGTGCTTCGCTAAAACCCGCTTGAGTCAGTTCGGCCATTTTGGTCGGTAAGCGCGCCTCGGTATAACAGGATTCGCACATCACCACGACGATGTCGGGGCTGCTCGGGTTTTCTACCGCAGCTAGCGCTTGCGAATAAAATTGGTGTTGCCCCGCTTTGGGTTTGTGCGCCGTTTCGGCGGTGAGCATTAAATGCCCCAAGATGCCATTTTGCCGCGCATTGACGCGAAAATTGTAATTGGAATAGTGGCTGCCTAGATATTGCGACATCAAGGGTTGCGCGTACGCCGACATTTTTCCGGTGCGATCCAGCTGCATCCCCATTAAAACACACAAGATGAGCGCCAAGCCAACTCGGCGTTTGCTAAAACTAGGGTGCCGCCATAGGCCATAAGCGAGCGCAGCCAGCAAAATCAGCGCATACGCCCAAATATGCCAATCCATATAGCCGGTGAGCGCCATGCCTTGGCCCACTTCAAATAAATCAGCACCGAGTAAAGGTTCGCTGGTCGCAACTTCTTTAATATAAGAAATATTCAGCAACAGCCCTTCAAGCGCCAAAGTGGCGACTACCGCAGCCCAGCGCTGCAAAAAAGCGGCGAAGAAGAAATACAGCAGCAGTGAAAAGCCGACGCGCGGCATATTCCATTGCGTATCCACCCAGATACGCCCTGCAATCAGCGCCAAAATAGGCAATGCAATTGGTATGCAGCGTTGTGCGAGCGGGCTGGAGAAAAAAGCGGGTAGTTTCACTGGCAAACAATCATGACGAAATAAAGTCGGAATTATAAAGCTTTGATGAATTTTTGTAGTTGTGAAATAAGACCGACTGATTAAAGGCATTGGCTTGTTGCGCTGCTACCGGTGAGAATCTGCATTAGCAAGTATTAGTACTTACTGATGCAGATTTGCTTACAAGCTATACTCAATCGGAGTTATTTCCTTTCAGATCAATGAATTGACCGCGCGACGTTCAATTTTTCAAGTTAAGAACGAATTTCACTTCCTTCCATCTACTCTAGAGTGCCATGTGAGTGGTTTTCGAATTGATCGACACAATTCGGTCTATGTTGAAGTACGTTGACCTTCTCTAGTGTTCCTTTGGAGTGGTGCATGTTGTTTCGGCCAAGCAGCCATTTATCTCGCGGTTTTACTTTAATCGAGGCCATGATTGTGGTCGTGATTTTAGGGATATTGCTGGCCATCGCCTTGCCCTCATTTACGCAAATGATCGCGAAAAAAAATACCATTAGCGCCGCAGAAGCAGTGCTGTCGGCTATCAATTTGGCGCGCAGTGAAGCGATTCGCTCCAACCGCAACAGCTACATGGTGGTGGAGAGCGGTACCGCGTGGTGTGTCGGCGTGGCCAGAGCGAATGGCACGCCGAGTAGTCCTTGTAGTTGCCAGCCCGGTGCCACGACGGTGTGTGATTTGGTCAATTACACCGTTTCTGAGGGCAAAAATACCTCTTTGGCGAAAACCGGCTTTGATGCGATTCAATTTGATATGGTACGGGGTTTTCCTTTGAGTAAAACGTCAACGGTGTTGACGAGCAATCAGCTCATTACATTAACTAGCCAAAACAATAGTCAAATGGCGATTACCGTTACCTTGAATCCGGTGGGGCGCGTTAAATCCTGCGGCAAAACGGCAATGGCGGGGTTTCCAGTATGCCCATAGTTCATTCAATGCGCCGAGCTCGTGGTTTTAATTTGATTGAGCTGATGGTGGCGATGGCGATTGGGGTTTTCTTGCTGCTCGGTGCGAGCACCTTTTTCGTCAATATGCTGAAAAGTACCGGTGACAATCTCACACGCAATAAATTGGATGCTGAGCTGCGGCTTGCGCTGCAATTTATTAGTAATGATGTTAAACGCGCTGGTTATTACCAAGGTAAACCTTCTTTAGATACTGCAGATCTAGCTGCGCTGACTGCGGCGAGCATTACGGGCAATGGCATCAATGTGGTGAACGCCTCGGTGAATCCAGATACGTTTTTGCGTATGTATCGGCCTAGCGTGACGCCAGCGGGGAGCTGCTTATTGTATGGCTATAACCGCAACGGCAATTTGATCGGTACTAATCGGGTCGACCAGTATGACGATGGTGAGTTAACGGGGATTCGCCTCAGTAATGGGGTGTTGCAAGTCAGAACTTCATGCGTTGCTTGCTCGTACACCAGTTGTTCGGCCGGTACTTGGAGCGATCTGACCGACAGTGCTTTGCTTGAAATTACCGTGCTGAGTTTTAGTAATGGGGATGTGGTCTGTAGTGGCAGCACTCCGCCAGCTTCGCAATGCCCGTGGCCCAGTGGCGCACCTGTGCTGTCATTGAATGTGTCGATCAGTGGGCGGCTGAAGACTAAACCGACGGAAGTTCGGCAGTTATCGACCAAAATTGTCTTAGAAAATCAAGTGATGGCGTTTCCATGAGGGCGATGATGCGCAAATCTGAGCAAGGGATGGCAACCTTATTCACCACGATTATGATTCTTGTTGTGCTAACAGGGGTGCTGGGCTACTTGAACCGTGGATTATTTATCGAGCAAAAATCTATCTCGAATCAGACATGGAATTTGCAAGCGAAACAAGCTGCTGAAGCAGGGATTGGCTATTTTATTGCGAATATCCAGCGTGATAAAACGCAGTTTCTCGACAGTAATAATGTGATGCTCGCGACTAAAAATTCAGCCATTGATACCAAAGGGAATGTGATTTTTGCAGAGAATAGAGTCATTGGTAGCGTCAATGCATTGGGCCGCGCCAGCGCATTTTATTTTCAGGTTTATCAAATCGATAGTAAAACACTGCGTATTGCCAGTACGGGTTTTGCTGATTGCAGCGCGCCGAGTGGGACTTTTGCCAATTGGTCGAACAACTGCTCGGCCAGAGTGGTGATTACGCAGGATTTGAATCTGGCTGCGGTGGGCTTAGAAAACTCCTTAACGGTCAAAGGTCGCGTTGATATATTTGGTTCCGTAGATGTCAGTATGCTGGCTGATGCGCCGCTGAAGGGCGTTTCCTTGAATGCTGGCGGCACAGTTAATCCACCAACTCTGTATCTAAATGGTAAAAAAGGCTGGGCAGACGATAGCAAGAAAAGTGATAGCACATTAGCAAGTACTAGTAGCGGCGATTTGTTTTACAGCGTGTTTGGTCAGCAGCCCAGTCAATATTTAGATGTCAGTAAATTCACCCGCTATCAAACTTCAGGTGGTCAAACCACGGCGGCGTATGACAACAGTACTTATCGCCGGCTGAGCGTAGCTGAATTTCTTGCTGAGTGCCAAAACAAAAACAGCGAGCTAAGACGTCCTTATAAGCCCAAATCCTATACGCCAACGTATGTGGCGGGGCCGGATGCGAGCTTTAGCAAAACGCCACGTGGTGCGGTGTATTGGATTGATCCTTCGCTTGATGCGGGTTCGGGTGGGCAAATCAATTTGACGGCAGGACAAAATTGCGTAGCGGGTTATAGCCAAACCTTAACAACCGATAATGGCACAGGGGCTTTATCTGGTTCGCCTGGTGTTTCTGCGATGTCCTCAACTGATTTTATTCCCTTGGCGGCTGGCGATCCTGCAATTGGCAATGCGACTTTGGCGGCGGGCTATTCCTACAATCGTGGCGTAACCTTAATCTTTGACGGCAATGTCACCTTGCCGTCTAAGTCACGCTTGCTGACCTATGGTGCAACTTATGTGCGTGGAAATTTGAATTACACGGGGGCGATGCAAATCAACGGCGCTGGGATTGTCGAGGGTGACATCATCGGCAATGGTTCATTTGCCACCAAAACCGAGTTGCGCCATTTGCAAGGTTTGAATATTTTGTCGAATTTCTCGGTTTCCAGACACGCGGGGCGTTGGCGTGATTATGTTCAATAGGCCGAGCTATCGATCGCAAATTGGCGTGGGTTTAATTGAAGTACTGATTTCACTGCTGATTTTGGCAGGGGGATTTTTGGCGCTGACTCGCTTTCAAGCGCAGCTCACCCAGAATCAAGCGATTGCAATGCAGCGCGCCGAGGCGACTTTAATTGCCGACCAATTTATGAGCCAATTGGTGGGGGTGTTAAGCGGTAAAGTTTCGGTGCCTACCTCCAGTACTACGGATCGAGTCAACGGCGTGAATGCCACGTATGAGATTCATTGGCTGACGGTGACTAAATCCAGCGCCAGCCCGAATACCTTCAACAACAATACCAACTGCGCTGCATCGTGCGATGCGTTACGGCTCGATGTGGCGGTCTATTGGAATGATGCCGCTGGCGGCAGAAATAATGTGAGTTTGAGTCGTTTACTACCAATGCGATAGTGCTGTGCTGAGTATTGCCATGTAGATATTATTTTGTAATGCCTACATGGCAATACCTATCTATTAAAATAATTGATGGACTTGTATCGCTTGTTTTCCGCTGGCCTGCCAAGCTTGCCAAAGTCGCACGATGTGATCGATTCGCTGCTGAAGTAGCGCTTGCGATAGAAAGCCAGAAATTTGATTGTGATTCAGTAGCGTATCGCGCCAATTGAGGACATCTGCCTCGCTCAATGCCCAAGCACCATCCAGATCAGTGATATTCCATAGCCAATACGGCGATAATAATCCATGCGTCTGCAAAAGTTCGGGCGTCACGAAGAGGCCAAGGTGCTGCAACTGATCTTGCCAAATTTTGCGGACGTGCTGATTGGCGTGTTCGCGCTGAATGCCGCTACTACGTTGATGCTGGTGCTGGCGATAGCGCACCAGCGGCACGCCTATATTCGCCAATTGCCCGTGTTGACCCAGCCGAGCCATAAAATCCCAATCCTGCGCCATATCCATTTTGGGTGTAAATAACACGCAGCTGGCTTGCCACAGTTGGCGATTGATCATGAGCGCGGGCATGGCCATGGCGCAATAAAATAGATTGTCGACGCTGATTTCAGTGTGGCTCAAAGGAAAAAGCCGTACTGACACGAGTGGATTGCTATCGTCAAATACATGCATATCACCCGCCACCGCGATGACCGTTGGATGCTGAATGAGGAATTTCGCCGACAGCACAAACCGCTGCGGCAGGCTGATGTCATCGGCATCGTGAAATGCAATCCAATCGCCTGTTGACGCAGCTAAGCCTGCATTTCTCGCGCACGACACGCCTTGGTTTTCTGCTAGTGCAATCAGCTGAGTTGCGCATCGCGGAAAATTAGCGCTCAACGCAGAGATTTCATCTTGCCCAGAGTAAGTGCCACCATCATTAACGAGGATAACTTCAATCTGCGTAAAGCCGGTGTAGTCGGCAGTGCGTAGTCCATCAAGCATGGCCGTAAAGTGTGCTGGATGAGGATTGAAAAAAGGAATGATGATGCTGAGCTTCATGAGTTCGCAGTGCCTGAGTAGAGAGCCAGAGTGCTGAGTTTAACTGCCTGGCTTGGCTTTGCATGCAATTGATGCCTGTGGCGTGGCAAATTGCAGTCGAGTTGTCACGATTGTTTCATCGATTCTGCATGAATTTGCAACGCCTTCAGCGTATGCTAAGCACAAATATTAAGTGAAGGTCTTCCCCTCGCGCTTTGGGTTTTGTCTATACCGTTATTGAGGTCGTTTCATTATGCAATTACAGGGTCACTCCACTTTATATAAAGATCAGCATGCAGGGCATTTGCTGGTGCAGGTGCATTCTGTTGAGCATATCGGGCATATTAAAGAGATGGCTATGCAGGCGCGCGAGGATAAAAAGTATGCCCAAGCGTGGATGTGGCATTGTCTGATTATGATGTTTGGTTTTGGTGTTCGTGCCGAACGGCCCGATTTACAAGTGGGTAATGAGCATTTAAGGGAAGCGATACGGCGCTACGATCTGGCATTTAAACTCTCGATGAATGAAGAGCAGCAAGCTCGGGAAGTGGCACAATACTTGTTTGATGCCATGGGTGCCAAAACTCGCCGCAAGATTGCTCGGCATAATTATCACAGGATGATTCAATAAGATCGCAGTTGTGCTAGATGTATTGGCAAAGCAAGCGATCGACTGCCGGCATCTTAGCCTCTCCTTCATAGAATAATGCCAATTCATCGCGCATATTCACTTCACCTTGAGTATTTCATGAGTAAAAGAGCGCTGATTATTAGCGGTGGCGCGCCGAATGCCACTTTGGTTGCGGGGGCACTAGAAGCCTTTGCCGAGCTGGGTCTTGAGTTCGATATTATTTCAATGGCAGGCGCAGGGGCCTTGCTGGGATTGATGTATAGCGCGCCCAAAAATGGCGATGTGATTGCTACTTTGCGTGGTATGCAGCAAATGGGGATTGCGGATTTTCTATATCGCGCATTCCCCGTTAATTTTAAAGTTTTCAATAAACCTGGCCCGATGGCAGAGTTTTATCGCAATTTGTTATCGAGCAATCCGATGGTGCAGGCGTTGCAAAACTGGCCTGTTCACGATGCGTTTTCACAAACTCTGAAAGACAGTAGTGAGTTGCTACTCGCCAGTGCGTGCCCGAGCGATCTTTCGCAACAATCCTTAGGCTTGTGCGCGCATATTCCATTTGCTGAAAAATTAATCGACTTTGCCGCGCTGCCTGCGTGCAAGGCTGATTTATGGATTAATGCGTATAACTTGAGCCAGCGGCAGATGGTGAATTGGTCGGGCGAGCAGATCGACAATCAAAAACTGCAAGCGGCATTGTCTTTCCCTTATCTGTATCCGCCGACCCAAATCGGTGACGATTACTACATCGAAGGCGCAGCGATTGATTGCTTGAATTTTAAAGCCTTGATCGATCATTACGATGGCGATTTGGCCGAAATCGTAATTTTTGACTTACTCGGTGCCGAGAAATTATTGCGCCCACCGCGTGATTTGTACGATGCGTGGGTGATGTCCATCATGACGCCCTTAGTTGAAATTGCGCGCGATGATGTGAAATTGTTTGAGGCTTTGCATAATGCCGAAGGGCGAATCAAGTTACACAAGGTGCCACTGCTGGAAGCGATTCCCGCTGAGGATCTGCCCGACGTCTTTGATTGGTCACGCAGTAATCTGAGTAAGCTCTATCAATTGGGTTATCAAACAGGCAAGGCCTACGCGCAACAGCATTTATTGTGATGTATTGGCCTGTAGTCATTTTATTTAAATGCGTATAGGCCGATACTTAATAAAAATTGCGATTAAGAATGGATTCTGGCTGAAATGCAAAAAGCCCAACTTTTTAGCTGGGCTTTTTACTTGGTATTGGGTGTGGGTCGTGCGGGATTCGAACCTGCGACAAACGGATTAAAAGTCCGCTGCTCTACCAACTGAGCTAACGACCCAACGAGTGGCGTACTACATATTACTGGTGGGCTGTGGCGGGTTCGAACCGCCGACCTACGGATTAAGAGTCCGCTGCTCTACCAGCTGAGCTAACAGCCCGTTTTGATTGGGTGGTGGGTCGTGCGGGATTCGAACCTGCGACAAACGGATTAAAAGTCCGCTGCTCTACCAACTGAGCTAACGACCCAACTGCTTCGTTCAGAGAACAGCGATTATAGATGGTTTTAAAATGGCGTCAACCCCTTTTTGCAAAAAACATTGGGTAAGTGACAGTAAAATGACACTGCAATCCCAAACTATCCTCGCGTACAATGCGCTAACAATTTGATTTAAGGGGAAATAGCACATGCGTTTATTACATACAATGTTGCGTGTCGTCGATTTAGATCGTGCAATTGCTTTTTATTGTGATGTGCTTGGGATGCGTTTATTGCGCCAGCATGACTTTCCTGCGGGTCGTTTTACTCTGGCCTTTGTGGGTTACGGGGATGAGTCTGAGCATAGTTGTGATTGAACTTACGCATAATTGGGACACGAAAGCGTATGACTTAGGCACAGCATTTGGGCATTTAGCGATTGAAACGGATGATATCGTGGCCACCTGTGATGCGGTGCGAGCCAAAGGCGGTAAAGTTGTCCGTGAGCCGAGCCCGATGCAGCACGGTACAACGGTCATCGCTTTTGTTGAAGACTGTGCCGTGGGTATAAAATTGAATTTATTCAACGCTAGGGGGTATTGGCTTATATTCATTTTTGGATAGTGCTTATAGGCTTATACATGTGAGATTTGAATTTAACTGAGTATCTTAATGAATAAAAAAATATTAGGCTTGTTGGCGCTGTTGCCGAACGTTGCCATGGCTGCCGATTTTGATGGTGCACAATTGTCCTTGCTGTGGGCTGCGCCATTTGCTGGTTTGCTGTTGTCGATAGCACTGTTTCCCATTTTCTCGCCTGGATTTTGGCATCACCATTTCGGCAAAATTTCAGCATTTTGGGCCGCGGCATTCTTGCTACCATTTATTGCCTCGTTTGGTCTTGATACCGCGGCGAGTTTGGTTGTACACGCGATGCTCGCTGAATATATTCCATTTATTTTGATCCTATTCGCGTTGTACACGGTGTCAGGCGGGATTTTGGTATGGGGTAATTTGCATGGCTCTCCAGCATTAAATACCGGAATTTTGGCATTTGGCACGGTGATTGCCTCTTTGATGGGTACGACCGGTGCGGCGATGCTGTTGATTCGTCCTTTGTTGAAAGCAAACGATAATCGCAAACACAATGTGCATGTGGTGGTGTTTTTTATCTTTTTGGTCGCCAATATTGGCGGCGGCTTGACGCCGCTGGGTGATCCACCTTTGTTCTTGGGTTTCTTAAAAGGGGTTGATTTCTTGTGGACTGTCGAGCATATGCTGGCTCCGGTTGCATTTGCCGCCAGTATCTTGTTGGTGATGTTTTATGCCATCGATAGTTATTACTACAAGAAAGAGGGCGTGTTGCCGGTCGATAAAACGCCAGATTGCAAATTGAAGTTCTTTGGTTTGTGGAACTTTGCTTTGATCGCGGCCATTGTGGCTTGCGTGGTGATGTCGGGCGTTTGGAAGCCGGGCATTGCTTGGGATGTGATGGGCACGCATGTTGAATTGCAAAATGTTGTTCGTGATGTGTTGCTAGTGGTGATCGCACTGCTGTCGTTAAAATTCACGCCCAAGCAAGTTCGTGCCGGCAATGATTTTAATTGGGGCCCGATTTTAGAAGTGGCTAAATTGTTTGCGGCTATTTTTATCGCTATGGCGCCGGCGATTGCTATTTTGCGCGCAGGTTCGGCCGGGGAAATGGCTGACTTGGTGCAAATGGTGAGTTACCCAGACGGCACGCCGATTAATCATATGTATTTCTGGATGACGGGGGTACTGTCGGCCTTCCTTGATAATGCGCCAACCTATTTGGTCTTTTATAATTTGGCGAGTGGCGATGCGCAAATCTTGATGGGGCCGATGGCACCGACATTGTTGGCGATTTCAGTTGGTGCGGTGTTTATGGGTGCTCTGAGTTATATCGGTAACGCCCCCAACTTTATGGTGAAAGCGGTTGCTGAAGATCGTGGAGTGAAAATGCCAAGCTTCTTTGGCTATATGCTGTGGTCGTGTGTTTGCTTATTGCCGATTTTCTTTGTGATGACGTTTGTCTTCTTTTGATTTTTAAGTCAATCGATTAAAGGGGCCGGCTTTGCTGGCCTTTTTTATTGGTCGCGAGTTTGCGCTGCGAATTAAGCATTAACTTCTATAGTGAATACACTGTGTATGCTTAGGGGCTGAGTGATGCCCGTATTGGTTTTACGATTTGCTTTTTTGTTACCTGTTTTGATTCTGCTGAGTGGTTTTCTGAGTGCTGAGTACATTGCAGAACAAGAGAAAATCCGTGCTTGGGAAACGCAGAAAGAACGCGTGCTGGGGGATGCGGTAGCGTTACGTTCGCGGATAGAGACGGAGTTGAGTTCTACTTTATATTTAGCTTCGGGTATCGAGGCCTATATTCGTGCGGCTTATCACCCAGACAAATCGGCCGAGCTTAATCGTATGCTGGCCAATATCTATTTCCGTGGCCGCAATATTCGTAATATTGGTATCGCTCCTGATAATCGAATTCGTTACATTTACCCATTAAAAGGGAATGAGGAAGCCATTGGCCTTTACTATCCCGATCTTCCAAAGCAGTGGCCTGCGGTTGAGCGTGTGATTTTATCGAAAAAACCTTTTTTGGCCGGCCCAGTGAAGTTGGCGCAAGGCGGCGAAGGCCTCATTTATCGGGTGCCGGTGTTTACTGCCGAAGACCAATATTGGGGAATGTTTAGTACCGTGCTGGATGTTGAGCCTTTCTTGCGTTCAGTTGGTTTGCACGAGGGCAATAAAAACGATGTCTTATTACGCGGGCAAGACGCACAAGGTATTGAAGGCGGCGTAATTTGGGGGAGTCTACAAAGTATAGATCGGCAAGCGCGAGTTGAAATGGCGATTGCGGTGCCTGGTGGCTACTGGAGTTTGTGGTTAAAGATTCCAGAAACGATTGGCTTAGCCAAGAGAGTTGATTGAATTCGTTGGGCGGGTTGGGGTTTGACTGCGCTGTTGTCTGGATGCGTAGCACTATTATTATATGGTTATCGGCGCGGACGACGCTTGATGGTGGATTTAGCGACTGCCAAAGAGGCCGCTGAGGCGGCTTCGCGTTCCAAAAGTGCATTTTTAGCCAATATGAGCCATGAGGTTCGCACGCCGATGAATGGCGTGATTGGCATGAGCCAGCTTTTACTAGATAGTCAGTTAAACTCACAGCAACAAGAGTACGCGACGATTATTCGGCATAGTGCAGATGCCTTGTTGACCGTTTTGAATGATGTTTTGGATTATTCCAAAATTAAGGCGGGGAAGTTATCGATTGAGCGGCTCGAGTTTGATTTTCGTGAGTTGCTCGAAGAGGTGACAGATCTTTTAGCGTTACGAGCGCAAGAAAAAGGCTTGGAGTTGATGTGTGATATCGACCCTCGTTTGCCTGTGAAAGTGATGGGCGACCCGACTCGATTGCGGCAAGTGCTGACTAATTTAATCGGGAACTCGATTAAATTTACCGCGCGGGGCGATGTTGCGCTGTTTACGCGGCTGCTCAGCCAGCATGAAAACCAAGCCACCATTGAATTTAGTGTGCGCGACAGTGGGATCGGCATGGCTGCCGATCAGCTTGAATCGCTCTTTGAGGCCTTTAATCAGGCGGATAGCTCAATTTCTCGACGCTTTGGCGGAACCGGGCTGGGCTTGTCGATCTCACGTCGCCTAGTGCAAATGATGGGTGGCGAACTGCACGCAGCGAGTTAGCTGGGCGAGGGGCTTGGTTTACCTTTACGGTTCAAGTTGGTGTGACAGCGGCTTTATACCCACCCTTGCAGTTGCCGGAGTCATTACTCGGTGTCGAAATCTTGGTGGT
Organism: uncultured Deefgea sp.; assembly: GCA_963508915.1. Classification (GTDB taxonomy): domain Bacteria; phylum Pseudomonadota; class Gammaproteobacteria; order Burkholderiales; family Chitinibacteraceae; genus Deefgea. The sequence continues at coordinate 5,720 of CAUOZE010000029.1, read as the reverse complement.
TGATGATGGTGCGTATAGTCGTGCCCAATTAGCGGTGCTGCTGGGGCATTTGGGGGCAAAAGCTAACTTGGCGGCCAATGTGGCCGAGGCGCAAATGGCCTTGCAGCGTTCCGAGCGCAGCGAGCCGCCGATTCGATTGATTTTATTAAAACGAGACCTGCCTTTGGTGGGCGAAGGTGATTTTGTTCAGCAGATGAATGCGGTCACAATCCAGTTACCCCCGATTGTTATCATGACCACGCATCAGTTCCCAGTGCCGCCATCTTCGAAATATAGCGGCAGTTTAATAAAGCCAATTAAGTTAGGGCGCCTGCAGTAATGTGTGTGCCAAGTTTTATTAAGCCCAGTAACTCATGCTTCGAATGAGTCGCATGCAATTTTGCCGCAGCCTGCAGCATTACGAAGAGTGCTATTGGTTGAAGATAATCCGGTCAACCGCAAGGTAGCAACCGCTATGTTGGGGTGTTTGGGTTGTGAGGTCGAAAGTGCTGAGAATGGGCTTGAGGCACTACACATGCTGGAAAATGCCGACTACGAGCTGGTATTAATGGATATTAATATGCCTGAAATGGATGGCTTGTCGGCAACACGGGCGATTCGTAGCCCACAGAGTAGAGTCAGGCAGCGTGATATTCCGATTGTCGCAATGACGGCGAATGCAATGTCGGGGGACGAAGACATGTGCCGCCTTGCGGGAATGAGTGACTATTTAAGTAAACCCGTCAATTTTGAGCGACTTAGCTTGATTGTTTCTAAGTTCATCAAATCAATGTAATTTTTTACAATGGTAATCACGTATTTGTCATTAGAATAATTTACTTCTTCTGTTAGTATTTAGATCGACTTCGCCGATGGTGGTCTGAGTTTGTGTCGGAACGGGCTTTTTTTGCTTTGCGTCAAATAGAAATAGCCGAAATCTATATGTCCTGCCGCAACTTTGATTTGTATCAGTAGCCAGTCCGGCTGTCTCCGTATACTGCATCACATAAGGTGATTCACTGATAAAGCAAATCACCGAGCAATTACACTATCACAACCCAGAAGAGGTTTAACCGTGGCTCAACTATCAAAAGAACAAATTGGTAAAATGCATCGTTACTTCCAGGCAGCGAATTACCTGTCTGTAGGTCAGATTTATTTGCTCGACAACCCAATGTTGAAACAACCGCTGAAACGTGAGCACATTAAGCCACGTTTGTTGGGTCACTGGGGTACTACTCCGGGTTTGAACTTCATCTTCGTTCACGCCAATCGCGTTATTGTTGAGCGCGATGTATCAATGATTTACATCACTGGCCCTGGCCATGGTGGTCCTGGTTTCGTTGCAAACACTTGGATTGAAGGTTCATACGAAGAATTCTTTCCAGCGATTGATCGCACTGAAGCAGGTATGCAACGCTTGTTCAAGCAATTCAGCTTCCCACGCGGTATACCTTCACACGTAGCACCTGAAACTCCAGGTTCTATGCACGAAGGCGGCGAATTGGGTTACAGCGTTTCACATGCCTACGGCGCAGCGTTAGATAATCCAGGCCAAGTGGTAATCGCAGTGGTGGGTGACGGTGAAGCAGAGACTGGCCCATGCGCAGCATCTTGGCACTCAACTAAATACATCCACCCGATCAATGACGGTTTTGTATTGCCAATCTTGCATTTGAACGGCTACAAAATTGCGAACCCTACGCTTCTTGCCCGTATGGACAAAGAAGAAGTGACTGCATTGTTCACAGGTTACGGTTACGAGCCAATCTTCGTTGAATTGAAACAAGAAACATTTAACGACAAGTTAGAATCTTTTGACCAAATTCACCAAGACATGGCTGCAGCAATGGACTTGTGTATGGATAAATTTGCTGCGATTCGTGCTAAAGCTGAAGCCGAAGTGGCAGCAGGTCAACCGATCGTTCGCCCACGTTGGCCAATGATTGTAATGCGCACGCCAAAAGGCTGGACTGGCCCGAAAGAAATTAAAGGCAAAAAAGTAGAAGACTACTGGCGCAGCCACCAAGTTCCGTTCTCTGATATCGATGCAGAAAACGTGATCAACTTGGAAAACTGGATGCGTTCGTACCAAGTTGAAACTTTGTTCAACGATGATGGTTCTGTGAAACAAGATATCGTTGATTTGGCACCAAAAGGTATCAAACGCTTCGGTTCTAACCCAATCGTGCACGGTCAAGTTTCGAAAGACCTGAAAATGCCTGACTTCCGTAACTACGAAGTGAAGTTTGCAAAACCAGGTACTGAAAATGCAGAAATGACTCGCGTTATGGGTAATTTCCTAGCTGACGTGATGAAAGAGAACGAAGCTGAGAAAAACTTCCGCATCTTTGGCCCTGATGAAACTGCATCAAACCGCTGGAATGCAACGATTGAGTATTCAGGTAAAGCTTGGTTGGCGAATCACTTTGAAGTGGATGGCATCAACAAGAACGACAATCTGCAACAAGATGGTCGTGTAATGGAAATCTTGTCTGAGCACACTTGCCAAGGTTGGCTCGAGGCATACAACTTGACCGGTCGTCACGGCTTCTTTAGCTGCTACGAAGCGTTTATCCACGTGATTGATTCAATGTTTAACCAACACGCAAAATGGTTGAAAACAACGAAACACATCAACTGGCGTAAACCAATTCCGTCATTGAACTACTTGTTGACTTCACACGTTTGGCGTCAAGACCACAACGGCTTCTCTCATCAAGATCCAGGTTTCTTGGATCACGTGATCAACAAGAAAGCGGAAGTGATTCGTGTGTACTTGCCAGCTGATGCGAATACTTTGTTGTCGGTAACTGACCATGTATTGCGCTCGCGCCACTATGTGAACGTGATCGTTGCGGGTAAACAACCTTGCTTGCAATACCTGACTATGGACCAAGCGATTAAACACGCTACGACTGGTTTGGGTATCTGGGACTGGGCATCGAACGACCAAGGCGGCGAGCCAGATGTAGTGATGGCGTGTGCGGGTGAAATCCCAACAATGGAAGCATTGGCGGCAACTGATTTGTTGCGTCAACACTTCCCTGACTTGAAAATCCGCTTCGTTAACGTTTGCGATTTGATGACCTTGCAACCACAAGAAGAGCATCCACACGGCTTGTCGGACCGCGAATTTGACGCGATCTTCACGACTGATAAACCAGTGATGTTTGCCTTCCACGGCTACCCATGGTTGATTCACCGTCTGACTTACCGTCGTAACGGCCACAGCAATATCCATGCTCGTGGTTACATCGAAGAAGGTTCTACTTCGACACCGTTCGACATGGTTGTAGTGAATCAGTTGGATCGTTTCAATTTGGCCATCGACGTGATTGATCGTGTACCACAATTGCAAAAAATCGGTGCTCACGTTCGTCAAAAACTGGTTGGTAAACTCGTTGAGCATGCTGAATACATCGCTAAATACGGCGACGACATGGACGAAGTTAAAAACTGGAAATGGACTTACTAAGTAGCAATATCACCCAGTAATGGGTGTTTGCTCAATGATAAAAGCCCGTGCAAACTGCACGGGCTTTTTCTTCGTGAGTGCCTTATATAAAATGAGCGAAAACTAAAGTAAAACCCCCGCAGCAGAGTGGCTCGCTCTCCGATACAATGCTGCAAAGCAATAAGTATTGCCCAGACATTTTGAAAAGAGACTGATCGTGTCCCAGCCCAGCGAAACACTACAAGCTTTATGCGCTATCGCCCGCACGGTGGCCGCTACCGAAGTCATGCCGCGTTACCAAAAAGTGGTCGCAGAAATCAAGCATGACGGCAGCTTGTTTACCGAAGCGGATTTGGCTGCGCAACAAGCGTTGCAGCGGCTGCTGCCTGCTTTAGTTGATTGTCCTGTGCTGGGCGAGGAAATGACGCAGGATGAGCAGGAAAAGCTATGGGAAACCTGCACGGATGGCTTGTGGGTAGTCGATCCGATTGATGGCACCAGTAATTTCGCGCATGGATTGCCCTACTTTGCAGTCTCTATTGCCTTATTTCGCGCGCATCGCCCAGTGCTGGGGGTTGTGTATGTGCCAGTACTGGATGAGTGCTTTGCCGCCGAAGCGGGGCAGGGCGCTTGGTTAAATCAAGATCGCTTGCCGTTTTGGGGTGACGATAAAAAATTAAAGCACGCGATGGCTGCCGTTGAAACCAAATGGTTGTCGGGTCATTTGGCGACGCGAATTGTGACCGTGAATCCCTATCATAGCCACCGAAACTACGGAGCCTCAACCATTGACTGGTGCTGGCTCGCAGCAGGGCGCACAGATATCATGCTGCATGGTGCTCAGAAACTATGGGATTACGCCGCTGGGGTGTTGATCTTGCTGGAGTCGGGCGGACAAGTCGGATCTATTTTTCATGCCGACTATTGGCAAGAGAATCCATGGCACCGCAGCGCCGTTGCCGCGCGAACCCCGAGCTTGTTCAGCGCTTGGCAGCAATGGGTGCAGGCAAATAAGTAGGGTATTGCTCTGATGGTATTATTAAATAATGGCTAGGTTTATATACCTAGCCATTATTTTGTGGGTGAACTTTAAGCTGCTTGTTGCTCAAGTATGAATTTTGCGCCTTTATCAATACCTAAGTGTTGCACTAGATAGGGCATGATTGCTTTGAGCTCATTGGCCAAAGTCCAAGGCGGATTTAAGATAAACATTCCGCTACCATGCATGCCAAAGCCATCAGCACGTGGCGTATGAATCGTCAGTGCGGCATGAACCCAGCTCTTTGCGCCAAGTTTTTTTAATTTCTCCGGCAGTTGCTTGGTTTCTTCGCGTGATAACTGCGGATACCACACGGCATAGGTTCCCGTTGGGAAGCGTTCCAGCGCCTCTTTGAGCGTTTCTACTACACTCACATAATCATGTTTCTCTTCATATGGCGGATCAATCAACATCAAAGCGCGCCGAGGTGGCGGTGGTAATACGCCTTTGATACTGGCAAAACCATCCGCTTGTACCACTTTGGCGGCACGGCCGGCATTAAGGAAATTTTCGGCAAGTAATTTACTGTCGCTTGGGTGTAATTCAAACAAGCGCAATTTGTCATCACGGCGTTGCATGGCCTGTGCCACATAGGGTGAGCCAGGATACAACTGTAAATGCGCACTGCCTGCGTTTAAATCTTTTACGACATCGATATAGCGTTGCAGCGGTGGGGGTAAATCATTGCGCTGCCAGAGTCGAGCAATGCCTGTTTCGAATTCGGCGTTTTTAGTTGCATAGCCTTGCGTTAATGAATACACGCCCGCACCCGCGTGTGTATCGATATACCACCAAGGCTTGTCTTTTTGATTCATGTAGTCGAGCAACATGACTTCGATACTGTGCTTAAGAACGTCGGCATGGTTGCCGGCATGAAAGGCGTGGCGATAACTGAGCATATATATACATATAAAAGAGAGCTTGAATGCGCTAATTGTACTCGTTCAGGCGTTTTACTTAAGTTTTGATTGCTCTGAAGGCGATTTATTGACGTGCAGCGGACGATAGTAGATTTGCTATTGGCTATTTAGCGCACTTTGGTCTAGATTTAGATGTTATGAAAATCAACGGCTTATCGCCTTCTATCCATTTTCTTTGTGCGTAGGTGTTGACGGGTCTGCGGGGCGTGGGTATAGTTCGGCCTCTCTGCTGCTGACACAGCAAACGAAACAAGCGGTTCTAGTGCTGGTTTCGGTGTCTAAGCCACTGATCTTTAACAAAATACAGCCGATGAGTGTGAGTGCT
>CAUOZE010000028.1:0-37249 GCA_963508915.1 uncultured Deefgea sp. | reverse complement strand
TACGTTCACGCGTGAAGGCGGAGGGCTTTAATGGGCAAGCTTGAAGCAACTCACTAGAATGCATGAGAGTGGACACATTACGAAGGGAGTCAGTTAGGGTGCTTAATCATATAGTAATTAATAATCAAAGAGTTATGTTTTTTTCTGCATCATGCCGGATGGAGATTGAAAAAACAAGCAGCGCTTAAGTTGATACGATTGTCATAAGTGCCACCTAATGCATGTGACCAAAATTCTACTTTTACTGTCGCATTCGCTGTCATTGCTGCAGATAGAAATACGCTGGCACAAAGCAAAGCACTAGTTTTAATTCTCATGATATCGGCGTCCTCTAAAAATGAATGAGTAATTTTTGTTCTGATAAAATAATGCGCCTATTGTTTTTGTTTGTTAAGCGTATTTTTTGTGTAATTTTCACACTCTATTTTATATTTTTTATGTGCGTAATTAGCCGTCACCAATTAAATTGGCGACGAATAATTATTTAATGCTATTTAATTTATATTTGGCTGGCTAATTGCATCAGGGCATTTACATCCGGTGGATTCGCGCCAGCTTGAGTACACGCCAAACTACCTGCGGCGACAGCATGACGTAAATGGGTGCCGCCACTGGCATTGGGGTATTGCAGCAGGCTCCAGATCAGCCCGCCCATACTGGCATCTCCTGCGCCGACCGTATCAACAATGTTTAATGCTGGCGGTGTTTGCTGCCACTCTTCATTTCCTTGATAAAGACTCGCCCCTGCAGCGCCTCGGGTATACAAAATGGTGGCGTTCGGTTGCCAGCTGCGCAGTGTCGCCAGCGCGCTGGCTTCGTCATTGGTACGAAATAGGCCGCGCAAATCTTCATCCGATACTTTAATCACATCGGCTAATTGCGCCATTTCTCGCAAGACAGGGTCGTAAGCCTCATCCATTAGCACTCTAAAATTAGGATCCAAGCTTATTTTCGCGCGGACTGTTTTTGCCTCGTGTGCCATCTGTAATAGTTTTTTGGCCAGTTGCGGGCGCGCCAAACTAATGCCACCAAAATGCAGCCACAGTTCAGAACTCAGCCAACCATCTGGTAATTGCGCAGCGTTAAAATGCAGATCTGCACTATTGTCGCCAACAAAAAAATACGCTGGTGGCTGAGTTTGATGCACGATGGCCAAGAGCGGCGAAAAAGGTAACTGCTGCATAAAGCGTAAATCCAAACCCGCCTCTGTGCTAGCAGCAATCAGCGCATCGCCAAAGCAATCTTGGCTAACTGCGCCAGCAAATGCGCTGCGCACGCCGAGTTTGGCCATCACGCGGGCGACATTCCACGTCGCGCCGCCGACTTTTTCTTGCCAGTGGCCGTCTGCTCCGCGAATCATGTCGGTGAGCGCTTCACCGGCGGAAATAAATTGAGGACAGCTCATCGTATTGCCTCTGTGGATTGCTATTTCAAAATATTCAGCACTTCATAACACGCGCCCATTGTGTGGTAATCGACTTTACCAGCTGGGCTTTTTTCATCACTGTATTTTTGATTGTCCGCGCGCAAAATCCGCCACCATCCGCCGTGCTGGTGATCTACAAAATGCTGCCATGCATACGCCCACAAGCGTTGGTAATCATGCCAATAGCGATCATTGCCAGTGCGCTCAGCCAATAGCGCGGCGGTGGCGATACTTTCGGCTTGTATCCAGAAGTATTTATCGCTATCGCAAATCTCATTCTCGGGGCCAAAGCCGTAATAAAGGCCGCCGTGTTCGGCATCCCAAGCGCGTTCCATCGCAGTATTAAATAGTTGTTCGGCGCGAGGTTTGAGCCATGCCAGCGGGCGGTGTCGCTCTAAAATCAATAGCAATTTAGCCCATTCGGTCAAGTGGCCCGGCTGATAACCCCATGGCCGGAAAATATTGCTTTTGTCGTGTCGGTTGTAATCCCAATCCACCGACCAATCGGCGTGGTAATGCTCCCAGATCAGACCATTGGCGAGCGCCGCTTGTCTTTGCGTGATATGGCTAGCCAGCAACTCGGCACGATCCAAAAACTTCACATCACCCGTCGCTTCAAACGCCGCTAACATCGCTTCGCAAGCGTGCATATTGGCGTTTTGGCCGCGATACGGTTTGAGTGCCCAATCCGCGCTGGCTTCGTCAGCATAGAGGCCGTACTCGCTATCCCAGAAGCGCAGCTCCATTAGTTGCCATGTTTCTTCTAGCCATTCACGTGCTTCAGTAATGCCCGCCATCATGCCGTGCGCGTAGGCAAGCAAGACAAAAGCGAGGCCGTAACAATGGTTGGTGTCGTCATCCGGCGTTTTTTTGCCTTGCTGCCATTGCAATTGCCATGCATAGCCGCCGCTGACCGGATTGCGATGCACGTCGCGCAAAAAGGCTAGACCATGCCGCGCGGCGCTGAGATATTCGGCATTGCCAAATTGCCGATACGCCATCGAATAGTTGAAAACAAAGCGCGTACTGCTGACCAAATGCCGTGTGTTGGCGTCGTAAATCGTGCCGTCATCGCGGAAAAAATGATAAAAACCGCCGCTAGGATCAATCGCGCGTGGATGATAAAAACTCATCGTATGCGCAATGTGCGCGAGTAAAGTGCTGCGGTCTTGGAAGTTTGGGGTTTGCATATTGCACCTCACAGGAAGGGATGTTTACCGCTGATTCAAAAAACTAAAAACGGAGTCCACGAAAAGCACGAAATCCACGAAAAATCTGCAGAGATTGTCGTATTTTCGTGCCTTTCGTGTGGTTCGTGGACTTGCATTTCAAATACAGACCGTTCATTTAAAGCCCCGTACTGCCACGCAAAATCAGTTTGACGGGATGCAAGGCATCGGCAATCTCTTGGTGTTCAGCGGCAGCCAATAATTGCGCGACGCCTGCAGCGCCCAGCGCGGCTTTATCGACGGCAACGGTGCTCAGTTGCGCAGCCTCGGCGGCGGCAATATCGTCAAAGCCGCAAATCAGCATATCGTCTGGCAGCGTCATGCCGCGCTCGCGACATGCATCTTGTACGATGAGCGCGCAGGCGTCGTTAAACGCAATAATTGCGTCGGGCGGCGCAGCCAAATTCATTAATTCATTCAGCGCCAAGCGCGTTCCCTGAACTAAATCGAGCCCTGGCGGAATGAGCGCTTCTAGGGCCGGATCGGCGAGACGGCCCGCTTGAAACAGTGCTTCGCGATAACCACGTTCACGCAAGCGAATCGAATGATGCGCGAGCGAACCGGATAAAAACGCAATTCGCTGCCGACCTTGTGCGATCAATTGTGCCGTCATCAAGCGCGTTCCGGCTTGGTTGTCGGGGTTGACGCTGGCGAGTTGTGGCGCGCTGGCGTCGATCAAGGTCGTCGGTTTGCCCAAAGCTTGCACGACGGCCAGCGTTTCTGGCTCGATAAAGCCCACACACAAAATCGCGTCGGCTTCTTGTTGGAGTAATTGACGACGTATTGAGCTATTGGCATTGATACTGAATGGCTGCAGCTCAATACCCTTCTCTAAACACGCAAGTCGCGCGCCACGTTCGACTTCGGCATAGAAAGGCGTCGCGTTGGCAGTGGTGTGCTGAGCGTGCAATAGAAACAGAATGCGGCGAATCGGCTCGCGCTGTAAACGCGAGATGTCGTAACCGAGTTCCGCCGCAAGTTGTTGCACATGCTGGCGCTGTTGCTCGGAAACGCCGGCTTGATGCTTGAGCGCGCGCGATGCCGTGCCAATCGAGACGCCAGCGGCTTGGGCAAGCGCTCTCAGGCTGATGCTCATCGCACTGCTCGCGCAGTTGTTGTATTGAGTAGCGCCGGAAAATCGCGTGCTACGCGCAAAATCAATTCGCCAAACAAGGTATTGGCCCAAGCAAACCAGCTGCGGGTAAAGTCGCTTGGATCATCGGGCAAGAAGGATTCATGCATCAGCGCGCAGCCGCCATCACTGTGTTTGAGCATCGTCAGGCAGCGCGCAATTTCATCGGCATCGTTGCTCGTCAGCGCCTGCATAATCAGGCTCATCGGCCAGATTCGCGGCGCGAGCGTATGCGGGCTGCCAACGCCACTGAGTTGCCCATCGCTACTAGTGAAATACCAAGGATTATCTTTAGATAAAATAAAGCGGCGTGTATTGAGGTAGAGCGCATCATCTGCGCTGCATACACCCAGATACGGCAAGGATAATAGGCTAGGTGCGTTGGCGTCATCCATCATCAGCGCATTGCCATAGCCATCCACTTCAAACGCCCAGATCGTGCCGTATTTAGGGTGCTGCACGCGGGCGTAGGCCAGTAGCGCAGCTTCAACTTCATCGGCGAGGACGCGACAAGTTTTTGCCAAACTCTGATGTGGATAATGTATGTCCAGTAGGTTGGCTAACTGGCGCAGACTAACGACGGCAAAATGATTGCTTGGTACTAAAAACGGCAAGATGCATGCGTCGTCCGACGGGCGAAACATCGATGCAATCAGCCCAACGGGTTTCAGCGGATTACCCATGCCATTGCACGGCAAGGTGTCCGACTGCCAATGCGTTTGGCGCGTAAAGCGATAGGGGCCAGCATCGGTTTTACGCTGCTGTTCTATCATCGTCGCCACGGTTAACTCCATCGCTGCGAGCCAATCTGCGTCGAACACGCTGGCATCTTGCGTCGTTTGCCAATAGCCATGCGCGAGGCGGATCGCGTAACACAGCGAATCGAGCTCCCATTTGCGCTCATGAATTTCGGGGCGCATCGTGGTGTGATCGTTTTGCCATTCGCTGTGCGCAGGGCCGTCGTTGAACGCGTTGGCATAAGGATCGAGCAAAATACATTGTGTTTGGCGGTGAATCAGACCCGCAATCATCCGCGCCAATGCGGGGTCTTGCTGCGCGAGTGGCAAGTAGGGCCAGACTTGTGCGCAACTATCGCGCAGCCACAGTGCATGAATATCGCCGGTGATCACAAAAGTATCGGGCTTGCCGTTGATACATTCTTGGTGAAACACCGTCGTATCGAGCGTATTGGGATAGCAATTGATAAATAACTCGCGCAATTGATCATCGCTGATTTGCTGGCTAACTGCGGCGATTTTGGCTTCAACTGCAGTGGATGAAAAACGCGGTTTTGCTGGACGTTGGGCTGGGGTGTTCATAGTTTCTCCACAGGATGTTGCCAAAGGCTATCGACGACTTTGCCTTGTTGATCGGTGAGCCACATCAGTGCGCGGCCTGCAGCGAGTGTGGTGCGGTAGCGGTGTGCGCCAGCTTGCCAATGCAGCGCGTGCTCGCGACTACTTTCGTTCACGGCAATCCACAGTGAATGTGCGGCAAATTGCTGTTGCTGCATAAAGACGCCCGCTGGTGATTTACCCTGCCATTGCCATGCGGGCTGAATGTTGGCGGCGTTGAGTGCATATTGATAAAGCGCGCTCAACGTGTCGGGATTGGCATTCAGTTCCAACGGTAGCGGGCACCAAATGATTTGCCCTTTACCGAGTGAGAAATGCTCAATCCGCTCAGCATTACCTGCAGCATCGCAACCGCTATCGAGTCGCGCGATGGCTTCGCCGATGAAGCTAGCACGATATTCCTGCTCACCAATTTGTAGCGTTTCTTCGCGGCTTAAATTGCGGATATCGGCTTGACTAAACGGTGCGCGCTGGCAAGTGTTGAAATAACGATCGAGCGTTGCAGGCCCTGTCAGCAGTACGGTGATCGCGTGTTGCGCGAGCAATTGCTCGATTTGTTGCCAGCACGCGTCGTTTAGATTTTGCGGGCAAGGTAAAAGCAGTAATTTAGGTGGCGCGGCAAATAGGCTACTTAAATCATGGTCGCCTACGGCACGTAGATTTTCGCCAAATTCAAACGCCAGATTGCGCACCAAAGCTTGCGTGGCATCGAGCGTAGAGCGGCGATTGCTGTAATCGTTGCTAAATGGGTATACGACGGCAGTCTCAGCTAAATTTCGCTGATCGAGCAATACCCCAACCTTGCTGATGAATTGACCAAACGCCGCAGTGATGGACGCTTCGGGTTTTTGCGAGCCATCAGCACGGCAAGCGCCGATATGCGACTCGTTGATATTGTCCATGTGGTAATTACAATTCCAAATCCACTGCACCGCGCCCGCATTGCCATAGGTGTAGGCGTACGCATATTTGCGTTCCAACAATTGCATTAGCTCGGCCTCATTACGGCGCGAACGGCCATTGGCGCGCGCGACGTGCATGATGCCGGTTTCTTGGATTAGGTTTGGCTTGTGTGGCGTTTTGCTAAACAAGCTGTCCCAAGACAGCGCGTCGTTCAGCCACCAGCTGTGCAAGCTGGTGTAATCGACGACATCGGCAAAGAAAAATGGCGAAGGACGCTGCTGGCCGAGCGCTTCGTCTTGGCCAACGCATACCATCACGTCTGGAATCAGCTCACGGATGCTGGCTGCCAAATCTGCCGCCCATTCGCGGTGAATCGCCTGCGTAAATAGCGCGTAATCCAACCAAATGCCGTGCTGCTTTTCGGCGATTTCGGTCGTGTTAAAGCCGATGGCTTCAGGCTGCGGTGGGCGAACTGCTGACCAATCGGCGAGCTGCGCCGGGCTTAAATCCCAAGCGCGTTGCCAATGGCCAATATCGGGGTTGATCGCTTGTAAATGTTGAATAAAGGCGCGCGTTTCAAATTCATCGCCCAAACTGCGCGGGCCAACAAAAATACGCTGCGGATCAAACATTGATGGTTCGTTGATGAGATCCCAATGTACGCGGGTGGTTTGCGTGTGGCGGCTGACGATGCTGCGGATAAAGCGCTTTTGCGCGCTGCGGCTGCGCGGATCGAGATAAGGATTACGGCCCTCCCAGCTTTCCGGCGTAAATGCAAAAAAGGTAAAGCAGCATTCCAAATCATGGCTGGCAGCGGTCAAAATAAACGCATCAATGGCGCGCAACAGCGCCTCATTGGCGTGACCATCGACAAACATCAATTGCCGCCACGCAGTCCAAATTCCGGTGCGCAGATAATTGACGCCCATGTCGGCGAGCGTCGCCATGTCGTGCTGCCAGACGGCGACATTCGGCAGGTGCAGGAATTTGCGATGTACGTCGCTCGCCATATACGTCATACCAACAATCGGCGTCGTTTTGCCGTCGCGAACGAAGTAATCGCGCCCAGCGCTCATCCTTGTACTGCGCGCGAGCAGCTCGGCATCGCGCCCCCAAAAGCCTTGCTGCAAATGAATCACATCGCCGTGTTCACTTTTGAGTTCGGCATGAAGTGTGTACAGCCCAGCTTCAATCGTTTTCGGCAAGATAAAGCGGACGCTCTGAATTCCAGCTTGCTGGGTATTGATCTGAAGCTCTTGCTGATCAATGACTGCATCGCGATACATCGTCGTTATGTTCGCGGTCCAATTTTGGCCAATGGCAGAGCCGAGCGCTTCCGCTTGCAAGGTCAGCGTCGCGCGCTCTCCCGGTTCATAGCAGGCAAAGTCGGGCTTGAGCTAACATTCGGTCACACCATGGTTGGCGTGCTCTGCGAGTTTTTCGAGCAGCGCCATGCCGCCTTGCTGCCAGAACGTTTCATCTGGCGTGATATTGGCAAACACTTGCCGTGAGCCCGCCATCGCGCCGCGCAAGCGCTCAATCATCACAATCGGGCTGGCAATATGGCGTTGTTGTTCATCCATGCACATCAGCAAAGGATAAATCCGCGCATCCATCGGCCCCGCCGAGCCCGAATCGAGCGGCTGATCTTTGGTTTTGGTTGGCATCAGCACGAAGCTATCGGTGCTGGCGGTCAGATTCAAATCAAGCTGCGTGAGGCTGTCACTCAACCAAGGGAAGCTCATGCCAGCAGTGAGGCGGGTGCTCTGCGGCGCTTCTACACGTTGGATTTCATGAATATCAAGCTGCCGAAATAGCGCTGATTGCGGCTGGGTTTGGCCATTGGCATCGACTGGTTCGCTAAAAACGGCTTGTCCTAAAGTCAGCATATTGCCGCCGCGCGCTAGGAAATCGAGTAAAGCAGGCCATGCCGCTTGCGGAAAATAGCGGCCATGCAAGTGCACAAAGACGGCAGGCATTTTGCAGTGATTTAAAGCATCGCTTAGCGCATCGGCGCCCACGGCTTGCTGTGGTGCGTGACTCGGGCGAACACCCGAAAAAGGAAAGTTTGCGTCGTAAAAAGCCAGCATTGCCATGGTTGCCATCCTTGATTGTTTTGTTTAGCTCTTTGTCTTTTTGACTAAACGATGAGTATTCTGCGCTTAGGCATTCAGAACGGCAAGACCTATCGGGTGCATTCAAAACGTGAATATTTCCATCGCAATGGCATTTTTATAGCCCGATTTCAGCCGAAAGTGCTGGAGCAGCAACACTGCATGGCGTTTCGGTGTTGACTGCAGTGCCTTGGCGATCTGCAGGGGGCGTAAATAAAACGAGGACTCACTTGCGCCGGCTGAAAGTTGAATATATAGTGTGCTACATAACCAATACACAAGCACAGGCCATGGCTGACTGGAATAATCAATCGCCCATCTATCTGCAACTCGCAGATCGCTTGAGCCAAAACTTACTCGATGGGCAACCGCCCGAGGGCGCGGCGATGCCGTCGGTGCGCGTTCTGGCGGCAGAATTTGCACTCAATCCACTGACGGTCAACCGCGCCTTACAGGCAATGGTCGACGCAGGGCTGCTCGAAAGCCGTCGCGGCTTGGGCATGTTTGTTTTGCCGCAAGCCAGCGAGCGGTTGCGGGCTTCAGAGCGAGAACGCTTTTTACAAACCGAGTGGCCACAACTGGTGGCCAAACTAGAGCGGCTGGGTATCAGCGCCGCCGATTTAACTTGGCCCAAGGAATCTGCATGAATCATTTAGTGAAAGTGAGTGAACTCACGGTGCAATACGGCGCGAAATCAGCCGTCAAGCAAGTCGCTTTTGAGTTGCCAGCGGGGCGCATTATTGGCTTGCTCGGTAGCAATGGCGCAGGCAAAACGTCGCTGATGCAGGCGATGATGGGACTAATTCCATTTCAGGGGCAGATCGATATCTTGGGTTTTGATCCAAAAACTCAGCGCGAAGCGATGCTCGAACACGTTTGCTATATCCCCGACGTCGCGATTTTACCGCCGTGGATTGTTGTTGCCGATTTGCTGAAGTTGATGGTCGGCCTACATCCGAAATTCAAGCTCGAACTGGCACAGCAAAAACTCGCCCGCACCATCATTCCGCTGGATGCCAAAGTGAAGCAACTCTCGCGCGGCATGATAGTTCAGCTCCATTTGGCGATGATCAGCGCCATTGATGCCAAATTGATGATTTTGGACGAGCCTACATTGGGGCTAGATATTCCGGCGCGCAAAGCGTTTTACGATATGTTGGTCAACGATTGGTGTACCGATGAGCGCACCGTACTCATCGCAACGCATCAGGTCGATGAAATCGAAAATCTCTTGTCAGATGTGATGATGATTAACCACGGTGAGCTGGTGCTGCACGACAGTATTAGCAATCTGGAAGAGCGCTTTATTGGCGTGCGCTATGGCTTAGACGCCGCCGCCCAAATCGAAGCCGCCGCGCCGCTGCATCGTTTCCGTCAAATGGGTGGTGAATGCGCGATTTTCGCTGGCAACGCTCCCACTAATTTGGCTGAATTAGGTCAAATCTTCCGCGTTGAACTCGCCGATATTTTTGTCGCCCTTGCCCAACCGGCTGCGGGAATGGAGAAAGAACATGCAACAAATTAAAACGCTGATGCTGCGCGAATGGATGCAGCACCGCCAAACTTGGATCCGCATGGGGATTTGGATTCCGATAATTTTTTGGGCTGCAATGTATGCGTTTTTACTGAAATTCGGTATGCCTGATTTTCAAGATGCTCAGATAAAAGACACCTATCTACTCACCAATCTGGGTTTGCGTTATCAAACTGGATTTATTGCTTTTCTGGCTTTTATCGGAATTTTACTGATGATTCCTGGTCTGCCTTACCGCGATTTAGACGATAAATCGGTGGCCTTCTGGCGCTCATTGCCTGTCACTGATAGCTCGGCAGTGATTGTTCCCGTTTTAATGAATGCGATTGTGTTGCCGCTGATGGCGATCATGACCGCACTTGCGCTGAATTTATTGCTGTCTGCGCCGCTGTGGATTGGTGATTTGAGCTTCAAACTTGGTCTTGATTTGCTGCTGGTGTATATCGGTGCCTCGTTGCAAGCCGCGTTTACCTTGCTGTGGTTTTTGCCTGTCGCTTTAGTGCTGGCTGTGGGCAATAGCATGGTACGGCGCTGGGGAATTGCGATTGTGTTGATTGGCGTGCCGATCTTAGAAAATATGCTGTCGCGGCTGTTTAATGGTCATCTTTATGCCAATTTCTTGCATGTCTATTTTTCAGGTTTCAACGACATTCAAGAATATGTTTATTTCCTCAGTTACTTTTCCGAGCACGTCAATTTAGGGCTGCAATTCACATCACTGCTGAATTACATCGTGAATTGGCCGTTCTTCTTCGTTTTGCTCAGCAGCGCGGCATGCCTCTACGCGCTGATCTTGCGTCGTAAAAATGGCCAAACGGCCTAAAGGAAAAATCATGAAAAAATGGCTTGTTCCAGTGTGTATTGTCGTCGTTTTACTGATGGGCAGCGCAGTAATGCTCACTAAAGAAACTAATAAAAAATACGTCATTAATAGTACTGGCGGCTCTTTTGATTATCTGTGGCAAAGAAACGCAGGAGTTCAACCCAGCGGCAACATTGTTACGATTCCACTCGATGTCAATTTAGTTCGATTGGAAAATCAGACGGACAGCGCTATCAGTCAATTTTGTGGCACAGATTTGCCCAATATAAAAATTGATTCCGCCTTGCTCGCTGTTCTAGATCAAGCTCAACTCAAGCAAGGTATTGTCACTAGCCCGCAGAATATTAACATCAGCCAGCAAATGCCAAATATCACGTTTAATTCAGGTAAGCCTGTTAGTGAAGTGAGCAATCAAGGTACGGGTAATCTCACAGTGAACTGCCCAGACCGAGAGAAATTTACCTTATATAACCTAGGTACTGGCAACGTCACCGTTGGCGATAATTACATCAAAAATGTCGATGTACAAAATAGAGGCACCGGCAATGTTCTATTTACTGCTTATAAGATTAGTACCGCCAATGTAGATACTAGAGGTACTGGCTCAGTAAGTTTTAATGATGTTGAGGCTGCAATGGTGAGCCTGTATGGCACTGGAGATGTCACATTTGCCAATAGCCCAAAAATCACTTCGACAGTTAAAGGTTTAGGTCGCATTAAGACTAAGACACTCCCTCCTGTGGCACGTACTCGCTAATGTAATCGGTACCAATAATTTCACCCTCACCCTATTAGCCCTCTCCCGTCAAGGGAGAGGGGATAGCTTCCACGACTCACAGGCAGCAACACCAAATCCGAACATCACCATCAACCGTAATCAGCCCAAGCGCGGATTACGTTTTAGTGATTTTTTCAATCCCAGATCTAGCGTCCTGCCCCAATAGCGCTACAGTCCGATCAATTGCACGCTAATCTGTCGTGAAATCTGCGCTACAATTTACTTCGCCCTTAGTAATCACTGCAGCATGCCGTAAACAATGAATTGCAGCTTGATTCTTCTATTCCAAGTCCAAATTCGAAGCGAGCCCCGTCATGCAACGCCCAGACACTGTCCAGCCGCTCAGCCTCATCGAGGCGATTATTCCCGTCGCCGCACTCATTTTATTAGTCGGTTTATCTTATTTTTTGTTTGGCGATGCTGGCGCATTGGGGCCGAATCAAGTGGCTTTGGTCGTTGCCACAATGATTGCTGTTTTTATCGGTTGGCGGCGTGGCCATTCGGGTGAGTCCTTGGCCAAGACGGCGACGGATAGTGTTTCCACCGGTATTGGCGCGGTATTTATTTTATTTGCCGTCGGCGCATTGATTGGCACTTGGGCGCTCAGTGGCACTTTGGTGGCGATGGTGTATTACGGATTGCAGTTGCTCAGCCCTAATTATTTCTTTGTCACCGCCTGTGCGATCACGGCGCTGGTTTCTCTAAGCATCGGCAGCTCATGGACAGTGGTCGGTACGATTGGCGTTGGCTTTATGGGGATTGCAATCAGCATGGATCTCAATCCCGCCATCGCAGCGGGCGCGGTCATTTCTGGTGCTTATTTTGGCGATAAATCGTCGCCGCTTTCTGATTCAGCCAACTTGTCTGCCGCCGCAGCAGGGGTCGAGTTATACGACCACATTCGCGAAACGCTGCTGACTTCGATTGTTGCATTGCTGCTGGTGCTGGGGCTGTTTTTTATGCTCGGCGAGCCGGGTGATTTTGATGCGTCAGAGAAGATGATGGCGATCAGTAATGCTTTCGAAATCACGCCGCTACTGTTTATCCCGCTGGTGGTGGTGATTGTGTTGGCGCTATTTCGCGTACCTGCCGTAACGGCGATTTTCATGGGGGCGATTGCGGGTGGCGTGTTGGCCGTGATTGTTGCGCCTGAGCGCGTGATTGCCTTCGCTGATGCGGGCGATTTACCCGCATCGGTTGCGATGTTTAAAGGTGTTTGGTTGGCTTTAGCTAGTGGTTATACATCCACAACAGGTTTCGCGCCGATGGATTTGCTGGCAACTCGTGGCGGCATGGACAGCATGCTCAATACGATTTGGTTGATCGTTAGCGCCTTGGCGTTTGGTGGCGTGGTAGAGAAAGTCGGTGTGCTTGATCGGCTGATTACGCCGATTATTAATAAAGCGAAATCCGATGGTGCTTTGGTCGGCTCTTTGTCGACATCGATTTTTGCGACCAATGTGATTACCGCCGACCAATATATCGCCATCGTTTTGCCTGGCCGCATGTACAAAAAATGCATTTGCACAGCGCGGCTTGGCGCCTGTGGTGTTGTCACGCGCAGTGGGTGAAACCGCTACGCCGACTTCGGCACTGATTCCGTGGAATAGCTGCGGCGCGTATATGGCGGCGACCTTAGGTGTCGCCACTTGGAGTTATGCGCCCTTCGCGTTTTTCTGCTTTATTAGCCCCGCGCTGACCATTGCGATTGCTTATGCGGGGATTCGGATGAAGCGGATTGCAGTGGAAGCTAAAACAGTGAATTAAATGGTGCAGGGTATCAGCCTGTAGCCTTGTTTTAGATTGTCTTACATCGCAATACTAAGACCGCCAATCGTATCGCTACGTTGGCGTTTTTTTTGTATCGGCTCGTTGATGAGCGCTTACTGTTACGAAGTAGTTGGCGGCAGCATTGGTGCGCCGCCCAGCGCTTTGTAAACCTCAACCGTCGCTAAGGCGAGCTGGAACTGGTGCTGCAATAAGGCATATTCTGCCGCTTGGCGGCGAGCGCGGGCGTTGAGCACGGCATCAAAGGCCATCGCACCGGCCTCATAGCGGATTTGGGTTTGTTGTTCCGCTTTGCGCGTTTCTTCTGCCAGCGCCTGCATTCTCGGTAAATCGGCATTCAGCTGAGATAAATTCGCCAGCCCAGCTTCCACTTCTTGCAGTGATATCAACCATTTTTGCCGATATTCAATCACCGTTGCTTCGTAATCTGCGGCATTGGTTTTGTTTGACAAGGCCATTTCATTGAATTGAATGAATGGTAGCGTCAGGCCAGCACCTAATGATGCAACGGGATTAAGCAAGAAGTTAGCTAGCTCTTTGCTGCTGGTGCCCACGCCACCGGTGAGTGACAAAGTCGGGTACCAGCTTTTTCGCGTTGCTTGCTGATCGGCAAAGCTCGCTTGTAATTTGGCGGTGGCGGCGGCTAAATCGGGGCGGCGATTGAGCACATCGGCAGGAATTCCCGCAGGAATAGTTGGATAGACCGCAGGCAATATCGCCGTTGTTCCCGCAGTGGATTCCGGCGTTTGATTCAGCAAAACGCCTAACTGCCATTGGCTTTTATTCAGGGCGAGCTGGACTTTGCTGAGGTTGTTTTCCTGTTGCAAGGTATTGCTGCGCGCTTGAGTTATATCCAGACCAGATACAACACCTGCTTTGTAGCGCCGCTCAACCATGGTTTGTGTGGAACGGGCGCGCTGCAAATCATCTTGCGCCAAAATCAGTGCATTCTGATCACGGGCGATGGTCCAATACGCGGTGGCGACACTGGCCATCACACTTTGGCGCATAGCCTCTTGCTCGGCGACGCTGGCTTGCTCGCGCCAGCGCGCAGCTTGCTGCTGATCGGCCAGCTTGCCCCACAAATCAATTTCCCAAGATACGCCAATATTGGCGCTGGTCGATTCGCCACGATAGCGAACAGGGTCTAGCTCCCATGACGCACCTTTATTCAAGCTGGCTGACACGTCGGGCTGGCGATCCAAACCACTTTTCTCCACAGCATAGCCCGCTTTGCGTAGGCGAATGGCGGCCAAAGCCAGATCGGCATTTTGCTCCGCTGCGATGGTCTGCAAGGCGACTAACTGCTCATCGGCAAAGCCAGCCCAAAACGCGGGGTCAGTACTTGCCTGCGTGGTCGATTGATCAGCCTGAGTTGGCGCTGTTTGCCATTGCTGAGGCGTTGCGAGCGTTGGTGCTTGCCAAGTGGGCGAAGCACACGCTGTGAGCATCGCCAGCAGCAGCGGAGAAAGTCGAACTAAAATTTGCTTATTGCCAGTTTGCATCATCATTATTCCCGCGACAGCGCTTCAATCGGCGCCAACTGTGAGGCACGGCGCGCCGGTAAGAAACCAAAAATGACCCCCACGGCCGTTGAGCAAGCGACCGCTGTGCTAATCGAACCCAGCGAGAACAGCATCTGAAAGTCTTTCATCAAGGTGTTGATGGCAAAGCCCAGCAAGGCCGAGAGTGAAATACCAATCGCACCACCGAGCAGACACACTACAATCGCTTCGATTAAAAATTGAATCCGAATGTCTGATTGCCGCGCGCCGACCGCCATTCGAATGCCAATTTCATGCGTGCGCTCGGTGACGGAAACCAACATGATATTCATCACGCCAATCCCACCGACGACGAGTGAAATCACCCCAATCAGCATCAAAAACATCTTGATACTATTGGCGGTGCTTTGAAACGAATCCATCATGTCTTGCATATTGCGGGTGTAAAAATCTTTTTTGCCATGCCATTGCGTCATGCGGGCGGTCAATGCTTCTTCGGCGGCTTTCAGTGGCACGTCGGGTTTAATCTGCACTGAAATACTACTAAAGTGCTGCTGTCCAAACATGCGACTGGCCGCGGTACTGTAGGGGACCCAGACATCGAGCGATTCACCGCCAAACATGCCCGATTTTTTTTCCGCCACACCAATCACTTGCACCGGCATATTGCCCAGCAAAATGACTTCACCGATACCGCTCTCATCGCCAAACAGTTTTTTTCGCGTGTCTTCACCGATCACGGCGACTTGCGCTTGCCGACGAACATCTTCATCGTTAAATGCCACGCCAAATTGCATCGCTTGATTGCGTAAATCAAAAAATGCCGGTGCTACCCCCTGTATCGTCGTCGCCACGTCGACACTCTTTTGCCGCGTGCGCATACCCCTTGCAGTGATGGGCGTGACGGCCTGCACATAGGGCTCGGTCGCGATCAAAGCCAAGTCACTTTCGCGCAGCGAAGTGACACTTTGTGCCTTGTCATCCGCGACATCGCTACCGGGTATGATGTCTAGATTGTTCACGCCAAGGCTAGAGAAATTTTTTAATACTGATTCTTCCATCCCGTCGCCGAGCGCCACAATCGACACCACCGAGGCAATCCCGATGATGATGCCCAGCATCGTCAGCAAACTGCGCATCGGATTGGCCAGCAGTGCGCGAAAAGCCATCGCAAATGCTTCGCGCCAGCGTCCCATCAAAGCTTGCGGCGTGGCATCGCGTGGCGTTGGTGGGGGTGGATTGTCGGGCCGTTTTTCTTCGTCCCGCGCGATATTGCAGATGTCAGACAGAATTTTTCCGTCGCGAATTTCGATAATCCGATCGGCTTGTGCAGCAACTTTGGCATCGTGCGTCACCAAAATCACCGTATGCCCTTGTTCGTGCAGCTCTTTCAAGATCTGCAGCACATCTGCGCCGCTACGTGAATCGAGCGCCCCTGTTGGTTCGTCAGCCAGAATCACTTCTCCGCCATTCATCAAAGCGCGGGCAATCGATACCCGTTGCTGCTGGCCGCCAGAAAGTTGGCGCGGGCGATAATTGAGTCGCTCGCCCAGTCCCAAACGATCCAAGAGCATCGCGGCGCGTTTCTGCCGCTCAGCCAAGGGCGTACCGGCATAAATTGCAGGCATCGCAACATTTTCAGTAGCACTCAGCGCGCCGAGCAGGTGATAGCGTTGGAAAATAAAACCAAAATGGTCGCGCCGCAGAGTCGCCAGCTCATCCGCATTGAGTTCACCCACTTCACGGCCATTAAAGCGATACGAGCCTTCCGAGGGGCTGTCGAGCCCACCCAGAATATTCATCAAGGTTGATTTTCCCGAGCCCGATTGCCCAATGATCGCGACCATTTCACCCGCTTCGATGACGATATTGATATCGTCCAGAATACGGATTTGCTGATCACCAGCGGGAAATACTCGGCCGATTCCCGTTAGCTCAATCGCCGGCGTACTCATGCACGCACCGCGACCTTGCCTGATTTGGATTTCGTGCTGCCGCCATCTTCTGCATCGCTGCCATTGCCGATCACGACTTTATCGCCTTCTTTTAAGCCCGATTTCACTTCTGCGACAATATTGCCGCGCAATCCCATGTTCACCATGCGATCTTGAATCTGCCCTTGCGCATCGAGCACTTGAACTGCGTATTGCTCGTTGGTCCCCTTTTTACCGATGGCGCCCACCGGAATCGTCAGCACATTGCGCGCTTCTGCCAAAATGAACGTCACCTGCGCGGTCATTTGTAGGCGCAGCAGACCTTGCGGATTGGGTACATAAAACAGCGCGTTATAAAACACGGCATTGTTGATGGTTTGTGGGGTCGGCTCGACAGCGGCCACGATGGCCTTAATCTTGGTTTCAGGCGCGCCCAGTACCGAGAAATACAGCGGTGTACCCGCTTTGAGGCGTACCACATCGGCCTCGGCCACTTGCGCCTGAATTTTCATCGTGTCCATATCGGCCAAAGTCAAAATCGTTGGCGCAGATTGGATGGCATTCACCGTTTGGCCTTCTTTGAC
The DNA here is from genome assembly GCA_963508915.1 of uncultured Deefgea sp. Classification (GTDB taxonomy): domain Bacteria; phylum Pseudomonadota; class Gammaproteobacteria; order Burkholderiales; family Chitinibacteraceae; genus Deefgea. Next base: position 20,144 of record CAUOZE010000028.1, on the reverse strand, counting down.
CGCGATAGAGGCGACGACACCGTCGATGGGCGCCAAAATCCGCGTAAAGCCCAGATTAGTTTTGGCGGTTGCCAATTTGATTTCTGCTTGGCGCAATTGCGCAGCCAATTGGCGAATCTCGGCTTGGCGCATCTTGACGGCATTGGCGGCGGATTCGAGTTCTTTACGCGGTGTCGCGTCGCCTTCCATCATGGTTTTTTGCCGCGCTAATTCTTGTTCGGCGTCATCGAGCATGAGTTGCTTGATGGTTTTTTGCGCTTGCAAGCCTTCAATCGACATCTGCGCTTCGTCAAAATCATTTTGCGATACGCTCGGATCAATCTCAGCGAGTAAATCGCCTTTTTTGACGCGATCACCCAACTTGACCACTAAACGCTGAATCTGCCCCGAGGCCTGCGCACCGACATCGACCGTTTTGGCTGCTTCAACCTTGCCCGTTGCCAGCACCGACACCTCAACATCACCGCGTTTCACCACGCTGGTAATCACTTGGCTCGCAGGGTCGACCTTTTCGCGGGTAAAGTAAAAATAGCCGCCAACGGCAATGACCAGCAATAAAACCCAGCGCAGCCAAGCGAGACGAGACCAAAAACGCGAAATCGGTGACCACATTCAGATGACTCCAAAATTTTAAAGCCTTGAGCAAGGCAGAAGATTACCTGAGCTAGATGGCTATGACCATGTAATAAAGTAACAATGAAATTGTTGCTGAATATGCAAAATACATCAGTATGATGTTGAATTGTTACGAATAAGTTTCAGTTGATTTGTTGGGTATGAGCTTGAATGCCAATAATTTTAATGCTTATGGAGATATACATATTGTTGTTTGACTGCAATGTATTTCTTGTCATCGTTCTGTCATCCAACGAGCCTACTATCGCGCGCACCTTAAGCCCACATCAAGTTGAGAAATCCTATGTTTAAGTTACTTCCTATTGCGGCCCTTTTGGCTGGCTTTGTGCACGCGGCTCCCGCTTTTGAATTGCAAACCAGCGAGCATCCTGCGATTGCGTCGATTGAACGCTACGCCGTGCAAAGCCCGAGCAAAGAAAACATTCCCTACAATGGTAGCTTTGTAAGTGCGTTTCCAAAAGGCTTTGGTTTTGCGCCGGGTTCAGGGTTAGCGCTGAAGAAAATGGATAAAGACGGCACTTTGTATTTTTGGGCAACGGGTGATCGTGGCCCGAATGGCGATGCGCCTAAAGTCGTCGAGGGCGAAAAGAAACGTGATGCCAAGATCTTCTTAGCGCCCGATTACGCACCGCGATTTGCCGAGATCAAAGTAACCCGCAAGCAGTCCGCCGATGTGATTTCAAGCAAGCCATTTTTGATTGATGGTGAAGTGGCCAGCGGCCTACCGTTACCTAAAGGCACTGTGGGTGCAACGGGTGAAGTCGCGTTGACCGACGGTTTGAAAACGCTGAATGCCAGCACGCGTGGGATCGACCCAGAAGGCATAGCCAGCGATAAGAACGGCAAACTGTGGGTGGTGGATGAATATGGTCCGTTTTTAATGCACGTGGATGCCGCGAGCGGCAAAGTGCTCAAGCAATTGGCACCAGGCAAAGGATTGCCAGAGGTGCTGAAACATCGCCAGCCTAACCGTGGTTTTGAAGCGGTGGCAGTGACACCGAATGGCAAAGTCTATGCGATGTTGCAGTCCACGCTGAATGTGGATGGTGAAACCAAATCGACCGCTCAATTTATTCGCCTCGTTGAGCTAGATCCTGCCACCGGTGCCACACGCACCTTGGCGTATCCACTTGACGTTGATGCCTACAAAAAGACCGGCGATGCCAAGATTGGCGATTTAGTGGCGATTGATGACACCCGCTTTGCTTTGATCGAACAAGGTAAAGGTAAAGACAAAAAGCTACGCAATGTGCTGTATGTGATTGATATTGCGGGTGCAGATAATCTGGTGGCCATCGATGGCAAAGAGCCTGAATTTGCGAGCAAAGACGCGCTGGCAAATGTCAAAATGATCCGTAAACAACGCGTACTTGATTTACGTGAACTCGGCTGGAAAGCCGAAAAAGCCGAAGGCTTAGCGCTGTTTGAGAATGGCATTGCGGTGATGAACGACAATGATTTTGGGCTCAAAACGGATTTGGCTAGTGGCAAAGACGTGGATGATGTGTTGATTAAAGACGGGCAATTGCCAGACGGCGATAGCCTTGTTGTGGCAGCAAGCGGTGAAGCGACTGATTTGTGGCTGCTCAATCTAAAACAGCCACTCAAAAATTACTTCCCAAAATAATCTAACCAGAAAGCAAAAAGCCCTTGCTGCGCAGCAAGGGCTTTTTTTCGGTGCTATTTAAGTGATGACGTTGTTCATCTTAATAAGGATAGTTTGGCGTTTGCCCCGCCAAATTGACCCATTGCCCTGTGCTAGGTTGATTGTGTTTACCGCTTGCTAATGCATAAAACTCTTCGGATGCGATCGGTAAACCGAGGCTGGCGACCGAATCGAGCGCGGTTTGCGATACGGTCATGCCATACATGGCAAAAATCGCGCGAACATCTTTACCGATTATTTTTGAGCTCAACACATACAACAAGTCAGGATTACTGATGGTGTTGTTGCTAAATCTACCCATTGCATACTTGTCTTTACTATTAGCATCCCAGGCACGAGCAACTAAACGGTCGCTTTTGGTGAGCAGCGTAAAGTAGTCCAGTGTGGCCTCCATGCTCGGTATTGCTTCTTGTGCTCGATATTTACTGAACAAGAAGCCGAGCTGGAAATGCACCGCGCGCATTGGATTTTGCCCCTTGTCCATATCCCATAAACTCGTTTGCATATTGAGTACTTTGGCATCCCCCACCGTGCCGCTATTGCGGTTGGCGACGACGCGCTGATACAGGCCTGGGTGATCGGTAGCATGGCCAGTATCAATCCCCAGTGTTTTAAATTGGCGCATCATTTGAATGCTGGCGAGAATATTGTTATCACATTCAACGACGCAGCCTTTGCCATTGAAGGTAATTTTCATCACGCGTTGTACGGTGTTGTGGCCTAGTTCATGGGCATGGCCCCAACCGGTGCCGCCGATGCCTGAAAAACCATCGGATGGATTACCCGAGCAGAGAAAACCACAGGCGGAGATCCAGCCAATAAAGTGCTGTACACCCGGTGCACGATGAATCGGCCCTGTGCAATCCCAGCCAAACTGAGTGCATAGCATCGATACATTATTGCTCATCGGCATATTGTTGTAGCCATTGGCTATGTGGTTGGAGTCAAACAAGCTGCCTTTAACTTGATCGACAATGACGACTTTAGGATCCGCATTGCCGATCGCTTGTTTTGCACAGCCTATCGTTTGCTGGATTTCACCACCGACAAACTTTGAAGTTTGCCAGCCAAAGTCAGCGCGCTTGAGCGCTGCAACGGCCTCAGCGATTTCCGCATCGCTTTGTGGTTTGGTGAAGTCAAAGTGAGCGTATTTTGCTGCACCGCGAATTTTCAGTGTGACGCTTTCCCCCGCAGTCGCTCCGCTATAGCGCAACATTAATGGCCCGCCAAACGGCGTTACAAAGACGTTTTCGCCAGTACTTGCAAGGGGAATCGGAAACGATTGTGGCTCACGAGGGCGTTTATAACCTTCTTTTTCATTGTCGGTCAGTGGATTGCCATAGGCTCGTACATGACTGGTTTGCAGTTCAAGCGCGCCTGTTCCGCTGGTATTCACAATCTCGATATAGACTGGCTGGCCAGGAATCGCTCCACGGCCAATTGCAGTGATGCCCGATGATTGGGCAATCGTGACTTCAATCGTTTCACTCGTAGTACTCACCGGAATGGTTTGCGCTACCGCAGGCATGTAATCGCCTTGGCCCGTGGCGTTGACGGTGGTGCTAGCACGATTAAACGCAACCCAAGAGTCTGACGCATAAGTGCGCAAGAATTTGGCTGGATCACGGCTACGGAAAATAGTGCCGTATTGGATACTTGGTCGATATAGATCAGACCATTGAATTAATAGACGATGCAAGTCTGCGTTGGGCGCGGTGAAGATATCAATGCCACGTTTTTGCATCCACGCCATTTCATCTTGCATTTGCGAAATGGCATTGGTCATTGCGGTTTCGGTACTGATATTCAGGCTAGGATTATCTCCCGCCATTTGCGTCAGCGCATTGACCAAGGCACCCATTTGATCTGCTTTTTGCACTGATTCAGCTACGGTACGGGTGCTACCTACTGCGTATCCAGTAACTGGGGAAAAATAATTGCCTGGATAGCCACCTAACTCCATGCCGATGCCCTGCAGAACCCTACGACCACCTGCAGAGTCGGACCAACTTGGGTGCATGTAAATGATGGCTTTGCCATTTTCTTGGTACTTGCGTACCAGCGCCGCGAGTGCGGGATCGTCTTTTACGTGTGAGCCAAACACCAGTAGATCGGTACCTTGCCAGCAGGTGTTATTCACATCGGCCACATTGCAAGGAATCACCAACGGGTTCTTACCTAATCGGGTAATCATTCGACTGACGGTGGCAGCATCATAACCTGCGGTCGCAAATCTAAGTGTTGCAGGGAGTGGCCCACTCGCTTTGCCCGTGACGACCCAGTTAAATGCGCGGGTAAACAGCGGCAGATGTTGGGTTTCTTTTGATTGGTTTGCCATCCACAGCAATACATCCGCGCCGTAGGCAAGAGCTCGCCCTTGGCCGAACTGAGAAATGGCGGCCATACCGCTGCCATCATCTGCAACAATCAATGGCATTGCTGACGTTGAGTTTGAACGATGTATTTCACTACTGTTCTTGCTATGGTTCAAGGCAAGATTGAGACTGATGTCGCCATAAATATCTGCAATCGCGATGGATTGCTGCTGCTGATAAGCCATCGCCCGCTGCGTTGCTAAGCTTAATGCTTGTTTGACTGGGTCAGATACAGGTGCTGGTGTAATAATCGGCGGCGCAGTAGTAGGCGGCAGCGTGACATCAGGATCGTCTGTCGGTGTTGGTGTGGTGACAGAATGTCCGGGTGTTGTTGGTACGGGGGGCGTTTCTGCTTCTTCAGTCGGTGTTGGGTTTCGCTGGTTGCACGTTGATTTTCAAAACGCCATCACTGCCTGTCTGCTCTAAAGTTAACGCAGCACTAAAGCGACCCATTCCTGCTGCGGGCAATGCATCGTTAGTGACTTGCCATGCGCCCCATTCATTGCTACCAGGAGCTTCATTTTGATTCCACCACCGTGCTTGCCAGACTTTATTGCCGGCAATCACTTTGGCGTTGGCTTGATAGACTTGGCTGACATCCCATGCACTGAGTTTACCGCTACTGGCTTTGAGCCACGAGCCTTGTGCTGAGCCCGGTGCTTCACCTTGCGTCCACCATTGCGCCGTGTATTCCGTACCCTGCCATTGCACCTTATTACCTTGCTGGTAAATGGCGTCACTATTCCACAACGGCTCTTTACTTAAAGGCTCACCCGCTAAACCGATGGCCTGCATTTCTGCATCAGATAAGGAATGCACGATCGATTTATTGAGTAAACTGGCGGTGCGATAGGCTGTACGCATTTCATAACCCCAAGTGCCATCAGGTTTTAGAAATGGATGTGGGCATTGGTAATCAGATCCCTCGGTCGTCAACTGTGGCATAAAGCCCAATTTATGCTCGTCATTGGGCAAATTTTGCGGGTAAAAGCTCAACGATGGGGGTGGTGCAACGCAAGTTGCGTAGCTCAGGTGTGAGGCCATCATGGCCGCAAGACTCAGACACAGTGGTTTGATGTACTTCGGGTATTTCATAGGAATCTCCATCCTTTAGGTTGCCCGTCAGTCTATTGCTGACTAGGGAAAGCCCTAGTTATTTCTAGGGTGACTTACATTGCCACGGCGATATGCCAATGGCAGTTTGAATCGCTACTTGTGTGGTAAATCGTTGTAATTTAAGTCGAAATTGACTTGCTTATCGTCTGCCGCATTTCGTGCGCCATTAATCACCGCTAGACTAAATACATCATTGATTATTCCAAAGCTGCTGCCATGTTTCGCCGCCACCTTGCCGCCGCGCTCTCTTTGGTATGTATTGCCGTACTGACCATGTATGCAGTCGGTTTACTGGCTATACCTGCATTAAAGATGTTGGATGCTTTGACCTATGATGCGCGGATGCGTCAGATTGCACCGCAGCAGACGGATGATCGCGTGGTGATTGTCGATATTGATGAAGCAAGTTTGGCTGCTGTGGGGCGCTGGCCGTGGCCGCGCAATCAGCTGGCGCAGTTAGTCGATACGATGTTCGATCACTGCCAGATTCGTGCGCGGGGATTTGATATGGTGTTTGCCGAGGCCGACCACAGCAGTGGTTTGGCGGCGCTCAATGAGTTGGCGCAAGGTGAATTGAAAGAAAACCAAGCCTTTTTGCTGTCGCTACAAAAACTACAAACTCAGCTTGATTACGATGCTCAATTTGCCAAGTCTTTGCAGCAGCGCCGCATTGTGACTGGATTTTATTTTGCGGCTGATGGCGTGAGCAGTGGCGCTTTGCCGCCGGCATTGGCGACCAATGATTGGGGCGCGCTGGCGAATCGGCTCAATGGCGGCACGACGTTTGGCGCGAATTTGCCGCCGTTTATTGCCAAAGCGGGTGGGCATTTTTTACCCGCTACCGATGGGGATGGCGTTACTCGGCGTATTCCGCTGGCGGTGAATATTCAAGGCGCGGTTTATCCCGCATTGGGTTTGGCGCTGGCGCAGGTGGCGCAAGATTTACCGCCGCCGACCCCTGTCGTTTATGACGATGGCGCTTCGGGCGTGATTAAAGGAATCCGCTTGGGCGATCTTGTGTTGCCGGTTGATGAGGCCGCACGTGCCTTGGTGCCGTATCGAGGCAAGGCGTGCACGCATCATTACCTATCGGCGGCGGACGTGCTGCAGCAAAAAATTCCATTAGAAAAACTGCAGGGCAAAATTGTGCTGCTCGGCACGAGTGCGCCGGGGCTGAATGACCTGCGCGCAACGCCGATGGGCGAGGCATTTCCCGGCGTTGAAGTGCACGCTAATTTGGTGTCGGGCTTGCTCGATGGGCAATTACTGCATCGGCCTGATTATTTGCGCGCGGCCGAATTGGTGCAGTTATTGGTGTTGTCGGCGCTGTTGTTGATCTTGCTACGCCGCAATTCGCCGCTGCGAGCCAGCTTAGCCACGCTCTTCTTGCTCGCCGTGGTGTTGGCCATCAATGTGTACCTCTGGCGGCAGCACAGTTTAGATATGCCGCTCAGTAGCAGTATGACTTTGATTGCCTTGCTGTATTTTATTCATATGATTTGCGCTTATTTTCAAGAAAACCGCCATAAACAACAGCTCACACAATTATTTGGTCAATACGTCGTACCCGAATTAGTCGACAAAATGAGCGCTTCACCCGCCAATTACAATACACAGGGGCAGAGTCGCGAATTGAGTGTGTTGTTTACCGATGTGCGTGGATTTACGCAGATTTCCGAAGGCATGGACGCCGAGTCGCTGGCGAAATACATGAACCAGTTTTTGACCGGCATTTCCAAGGTGATTCGCGAAGGCGGCAATGCGCCATCGTATCAGGCGGGAACCATTGATAAATACATTGGTGACTGTGTGATGGCATTTTGGGGGGCGCCGGTCGCCGATCCGCAGCATGCGCGGCATGCGGTTTCGGCGGCGCTGGAAATTCAAGCCATGCTGGCAACGCTCAATCCGCAACTCGAGCAGCAAGGCTGGCCGCCGATTGCGGTGGGCATTGGCATCAATAGCGGCGTGGCCAATGTGGGCGATATGGGCTCCAAATATCGGATGAGTTATACCGCGGTGGGCGACACGGTGAATTTAGCCGCGCGGATTGAGAGCCTGACCAAAGTCTATGGTGTTGGCGTCTTGGTCGGCGAAGCGACTCGCAATGCCGCCCCCGATTTTCATTATCTCGAAGTCGATCGTGTCCGCGTGTTGGGCAAGCAAACGGCAGTGACTTTGTTTGCGCCAATTTTAGACGGCGAGATAGCGCAGGCCGCAATCATGCAGCAATTTTTGGTGATGTATCGCTCGCTAGACTTTGATTCTGCTTTGCTGCAGTTGGATACTATTAGTAATCCTGTTTTACGAAAACTATACATCAAGCGGATTGAGCAATTCCGCCTTCACCCGCCTCCTGCCGACTGGGCTGGCGTTTATGAATTTGACAGCAAATAATCTCGCCGCTTGTCTATACCGATATAACTATTGAATATCGCGAGTGCCCAATGTCGGATTCAATTTATCGTTCCCCTCAAATCTCACGCCGTACCGTCTTACAACGCTTGGCGGCCACGCTGGTGCTGGGCGGTTTGCTGCCTTGGCAGCAAGTGCAGGCGATGAGCCAAAATGCGGAGATCTTACGCATCAAAGGCACGGTGCATTTGAACGGGCAGCCAGCGAGCATCGGGCAATTAGTCAAGCAGGGCGATCATGTTGAAACCTTTGCTGATGGCGAAGTGGTGTTTGTCGTTGGCAAAGACGCCTATTTGCAGCGCGCCGGCAGCAAGATTCGCCTAGAAAGTGGGAGCGGCTCTACGTTCAGCCAAGTTTTCCGCGTGATTTCAGGGCGAGTGTTGGGCGTATTTGCCAAAGGGGAGACGCAGATTGCAACGCCCACGGTAACGCTAGGAATTCGGGGTACAGGCGTGTATATCGAGGCCTGCGAAGACAAAACCTATGTCTGTTTGTGCTATGGCACTGCTGAGTACAGGCCCACAGCGCAGCCTGATGAAGTGATCACGCAAACGACGACGCACCATGAAAAGCCGCTCATGTTCTCCTCCGATGTCAGCAAACCCATTATGGCGTCGGCGGCGATGAAAAATCACTCGGATGCCGAACTAACAATACTCGAAGCCCTCGTCGGCCGAGTGCCGCCCTTTGTGAGTTCGAGCCAGCCCGACCGCTATCGATATTAAAACGTGATCAGTGAATTAATGCAGTCAGCGGGTGCTGCGGCGTATAATCGGCGCGTTTCTTGCTTTTTGTTGGGCTTTTCTGATGCTTAATGCCTTTGTTCTCTCTGCTGGCCGTTTGATTCAAGTTCCCGCTCTTGTTCCCGCTGATTTATCACGCCCCGAAGTGCTGTGGGTGGATATGGTTGACCCAACGGATGAAGAGCGTGAATTGGTACAGCAAGTGTTCAAACTTGAGCTGCCTGAAGACGAAGAAGTCAAAGACTTGGAAGAGTCTGCACGCTGTTATGTTGATGAAAACGGCGTGCACATTAGTTCGTTTTTCCTCTCGCATGATGATGAATACGGCAATGTGACGGTATCGTTTTTGCTCAATCAAGGCCGCTTAATGACTATTCGCCAAGAAGAACTCGCCGTATTTCGGCTATTTCGTTTGCGCGCCCGTGTACAGCCCGGCTTTGTTTCAACAGCACAAGAAATCCTGCTGTCGATTTATGATGCCGCCGTCGAATACGATGCCGATGTGCTCGAAGAAATCTACAGCAAGCTCGATGGCGTGAGCCGCCGCGTGTTGGATCGCAGTGCGGAAATGACCGATGAATTGATGGGGCAGGCGCTGGCCGAATTGGCGGGGCATGAAGACATTAACGGTAAAGTGCGGCTAGATTTAATGGACACGCGGCGCGCGCTCTCTTTTTTACTGCGCTCTCGCGTATTGGCCACCGCGCAAGAGGGCGATTTACGCGAAGTATTGCGTGATTTGGAATCGCTGAATAATCACAGCGCGTTTTTATTCGACAAGATTAACTTCTTGATGGACGCGGTGATGGGTTTGATTAATCTGGCGCAGAATAAAATCATCAAGATTTTCTCGATCGCCAGCGTAGTTTTCTTGCCGCCGACTTTGGTCGCATCCATCTATGGGATGAATTTCGCCCACATGCCCGAATTAAGCCAAAACTGGGTTTATCCGGCGGCGTTAGTGTTGATGATTATGTCGGGTATCGCGCCGTACTGATTCTTTAAGCGCAAAGGTTGGCTATGACGTATATCCATCAAGCCAAATTTCAATAATGGCTTGATGGACATACATCTATTATTTTTTGACCGTAAGTGGCGTCTTATTGGCTTTTAGGCTTTGATTAAATTCATTTAGAAAAGTCGTCATCTTCATGCTCTTGGCAAATCCCAAATACAGCGGATCGCGCACTAAGGGCGTTGCTAACACGACAAATTCATTTTTATTGGCGATGAGTTCCGGATCGGATTTGAGAATGGCATCAAGCCCGATTTGCCCATGCGTGACAACCGCCGCATCAAGACGACCGCGAAGTAGCTTTCTTAAGCGAATCACATCCGTCGTGCTGGTATCTGCACTGAAAATGCCTGCTTTGATAGCGGCGTCGACGCTTTCGCCGTAGCTCGCCCCCAGATGTACGCCGATGAGCTTACCTTTTAGATCGTTGAGTTTTTTGAAGTCAAACTCTTTGCCACGACGTACGGTAAGGTAGACATTGTCTTCAAAAATCACATCCGAATAATCAAAAATGGCCAACCTTTCCTTGGTTTTTGATAGTCCGATGATGCCACCTTTTCCTCTGGTGGCGTATTCATAAGCACGCCGCCATGAAGTCGGTTCTTGTCGTATTTTCTGCCCACTGAATTTCTCAAAATTGCGAACCGCCTCCGCCATCACTCCCTGTGCTTGGCCTTGGGCATCTTTGTACATAATAGGGGGGTAATCTTCGTCGCCATAAATGACGATGTCCGCAGCATAACTTGGCATACCAAGTAGGCAGCACAGCCAAAATACACAAGTCCATTGAGATGCTCTGAGCATGATCTTTACCAGCAAGAAACGATTTGATTTTAATGTAGGCAGCAAATCTGACCGCTGTGCATAAAAATGACAAATGACTAGGCCAAACGGAGGCCCGCTTAGATATTTTGCGCTAAATGTGCTTGTAAGGGGGGCTGAATAAAATCGATGAATGCTCGATACTTGCGCGGCATCGTCGCGCGATGAGCAAACACCAAATAGACCGGCGTTGGTTTTTCATACCATTCGGGCAATAGCGCTTGCAGCAAGCCCAGCCGACAATAACTATCACCAACGATTTCTGGCAACAGCGCAATCCCGTAGCCCGCTACCGCGCTCATGGCCAGCGTTGGATTATTATTGCTGCAGAGCACTGGCAGTAAATCGACCGTGATGCTGGAATGACCATTACGTAATTGCCACTGCCGCGTGGCTTGGTAATCATCGCTAAGTAAAATATCGTGTTGTGCTAAATCGATAGGCGAGCGTAAGGGCGGTGCTTTATTCAAATAGGCGGGCGCGGCGTAGAGTTTATCCAAAGAGTGGCCCAGTAAACGCCCCACCAAACGCTCATCGCCAACCTTGCCAGAGCGAATACAAAAATCGATACCTTCGGTAATCGGATCTTGGAAACGACTGTTGGCATCAACGCGAATACGTAATTTGGGTTGAATTTTACTGAATTGTGCCATCAGTGGGCCGACCACATATTGCGCCATCGACGGCGTGGTGCTGATTAATAATTCGCCTTCAATATGCTGTTGTGTGTCTTCAATATCGAGCCGAACTTGCCCCAATAATTCGCGTAATGACATCGCATGCGGCAGCAGTTTATGTCCCGATTCTGTTAATGAAATCCGCCGCGTGCTACGCAGTAGCAGCACAGAACTAAGCTCGCTTTCGAGTTGGCTGATCAGTTGGCTGACATGGCTTTTCGCACAGCCAAGCTCACCAGCAGCGGCGGTAAAGCTGCCCAATCGAGCTAGAGATTCAAATGCCAATAAGGCTTCTGGTAACAGTTTCGTTTTCATATGAGAACAGTTGGTTTTAACGGCTAATCACAACGCTACTATGCACCTATGATGTCGGCATAAGGTGAATTGATGCGAGGTGTGTAATGTGGAGCTGGGTTTGTGCTGCATGGCTATTTCTGACGGAAAATCAAAATAAATATGATGCTTTTGCGCGTAGTCATGAGGATTGGTGGCGCGGTTTCAACGCGCATAGCCGACAAGTTTGTCGCGATGAGAGCGAGGCGCTCGAGGAATTGCGTGATCGCTGGCGGCGTTGAGTTAATTCGCGCTTTGTTCTGAAATTTAACGTAATAGGCAAGTAATGTCGATAGATTTAACGCCCTATCGCGCCAGTGATGCCATCATTGATTGGCAGCACCCACATATTGGCCAATTGGCGCAGCACTTGCGCGCAGAAACGCCAAGCCAAACCGCGCAGCAATCATTTATGTGGGGGCGCGATGAAATATCGCACTGCATCGATGCAGGGCGGGAAGAGGTGACCTGTATCGCCTCGGATGTGCTCGCCGTTGGGACTGGGTTTTGTTATAGCAAAAGCCATTTGCTGGTGGCGTTATTGCGGGCGAATGGGATTGCGGCGGGTTTCTGTTATCAACGGCTGACTTTTGCAGGTGCGAATCCGCCATTTTGTTTGCATGGTTTGGTGGCGATTTGGCTGGAAGAATACGGCTGGACGCGTTGTGATCCACGCGGCAATAAACCGGGGATTAATGCGCAGCTGGTGCTGGGACAGGATAATTTTGCGTTTCGCCATGATTTGCCGGGCGAATGTCTAGACCCCAATATCTATGCGGCACCTTGGCCCGCGCTCGTGGGTGCTTTAGCGGGCCTCAAGCGAGCTTCGCAATTTCGCCTTATGCCAATTGACTTTCAAATTGCTGATGTATTGCTACGAACCATGATAAATAATGGCTAGGTGGCAATACGTTTGATTTTACTCAAGCTAGGTAATACTGCCGCTTGAATTTGACCCGCTCGCCGCCATATCTTGCAGATTACTTTCTAATTATTGCCGGAGTCGCTATGAGCGTGCCGCATTTAACCACCGCCTTAACGGGCCCTCTTTTAGACCTTGAGCGCAAAATTCTTGCGGCGCAGCCGGAAATCGAGCACTGGTTCCGCAATCAATGGCAAGAGCACACGCCACCTTTTTATGGCTCGGTTGATTTGCGCAATGCGGCGTATAAGCTCGCTCCGGTAGATATGAATCTATTTCCCGGTGGCTTTAATAATCTCAACCCTGACTTTCATCCACTGGCGGTGCAAGCGACGATGATGGCGCTAGAAGGCTATTGCCCTGATGCGCGCCGTGTGTTGCTCATTCCTGAAAACCACACGCGTAACCAGTTTTATCTGCAAAACGTCGCGGCACTGGCCAAAATCTTGCGCCAAGCAGGCATGGTGGTCCGCATCGGCAGCCTCAACCCTGAAATCACCGAGTTGACGACCTTAGAATTGCCAGATGGCTCAACCATGGTGCAAGAGCCCGTGATTCGCGTAAAAAATCGGGTGGGTTTAGGGGCTGATCTGAGTGAGTTCGACCCGTGCGTGGTGTTGCTCAATAATGACCTGTCGTCGGGCATCCCTGCGATTTTGGAAAACATCGAGCAGTCACTCCTGCCACCGCTGCACGCGGGTTGGTCAACGCGCACCAAAACGCAGCATTTCACCGCCTACGACACCGTGGTGAATGAGTTTGCTGAGTTGATTGGCATCGACCCTTGGGTGGTTAATCCGTATTTCGATCATGTGGATGGTTTGGATTTCCAATCTCGCGAAGGCGAAGAAAAACTGGCAGCCACTGTTGATGCGATGATTGCCAAGATCAGCGCCAAATATGCTGAGCACGGCATCACGCAAACGCCATTTGTCATCGTTAAAGCCAATGCCGGAACGTATGGCATGGGAATTATGAGTGTGAAATCGGGCGAAGAATTGCTCGGTTTGAACCGTAAACAGCGCAACAAGATGTCGGTCATCAAAGAAGGCGTGACCGTGCATGATGTGATCGTGCAAGAAGGCGTGCCGACGATGGAAGTGGTCGACGATGGCGTGGCAGAGCCTGTCGTGTATATGCTGGATCGTTTTGTTATCGGTGGTTTCTACCGCGTGCACACGGGTCGTGGGATTGATGAAAATCTAAATGCACCGGGTATGCACTTCAAACCCTTAGCCTTCGCTACTCCGCTGACGACACCCGACTGCGATGGCTCGCCTGATTGTGAGGCGAATCGTTTCTACGCCTACGGCGTCGTAGCGCGTTTGTCCTTGTTAGCCGCCTCGCTCGAGTTGGAGCAAGACTAATGTCGGCACTCACACAGGCGTGGCTATATTTATTAGCTGCCGGTCTGTGTGAAATTGGCTGGCCGCTTGGCTTTAAGCTATCGCAAACAACAAACTATCCAAAGCTCGCGATTGCAGCGTCGATTGTATCAATCGGCGTGAGCGGCTTTATGCTGTGGCTGGCGCAAAAGCAGATTCCAATTGGTACGGCGTATGCAGTATGGACGGGTATCGGTGCGGCGGGTACATTTGCCGTGGGCGTTTTATGGTTTAACGACCCGCTGACCGTGATGCGCTCAGTCGGCGTGATGATGATTGTCGGCGGTGTGATTGTGATCAAATTAGCGCATTGATTGAGCCTATACCATAGGTATGTCTACGTAGCCATTATTTGGTGCTGTCTAGGCTAATATACGTGTGGATTTTGAGGGTTTTGCCCCTTACTCCTCACCCCTTACTCCTCACGGATAAATAAAATGCGTTTTCTGTTTGTCGTTGATCCACTCGCTAGTTTTAAGATTTATAAAGACACGACTTACGTGATGATGCGCGAGGCTGTTTCGCGTGGGCATGAGGTGTGGACGTGTTTGATTGATGAACTCAGCCTGAAAAATACTTTGGTGCAAGCTGCAGCTCGGCGCCTGACGATTCATGATGCAACGGCCCCGAATTGGTACGGCGAAGGCGATACCGAAACCATCGCGCTGCGTGATTTTTCTGGCGTCGTGATGCGCAAAGATCCGCCATTTGATCAGCAATATTATTACGCCACGCAGCTGTTCACTTTGGCAGAAGAGCAAGGCGCGAATGTGTTTAATAGCGGGCAAGCGCTGCGCGATTTTAATGAGAAGTTGGCGATTTTTAAGTTTCCAGAATTCACCACCGAAACCATGGTTAGCCAAAATCCAGCCGACATTCGAGCTTTTGTTTTGGAGCAAGGCGATGTGATCGTGAAGCCGCTCGACGGCATGGGTGGTGCTGGCATCTTCCGCTTACGCCCAGACGACGCCAACTTGGGCTCTATCCTTGAGACTTTAACCGCCAATGGCACACAAACCATTATGGCGCAGCGCTATTTGCCAGCGATTGTGGACGGCGATAAACGTATTTTGCTGATTGATGGCGTACCCGTTGATTGGTGCTTGGCGCGGATTCCAGCGCAAGGCGAAACACGCGGCAATTTGGCTGCAGGTGGCACCGGCGTGGCCAGGCCGCTCACACAGCGTGATCGAGACATCGCTGAAAGCCTCGGCCCACGTTTGGCGGCGCAAGGCTTGCTACTGGTCGGTTTGGATGTGATTGGCGACAATCTGACTGAAGTGAATGTGACCAGCCCGACTTGCTTCCAAGAAATTTCCGCGCAATCGGGCATCAATGTGGCTGCGCTGTTTATTGATGCGCTGGAGAGGAAAGTCAGTTGATTTCTGCTGGATCTATTTGTCAAAAAAGCCGCTACTTGATCCTAGCGGCTTTAGTGCTTTTAGCTGGCTGCAGTCGCTCGCAAGTGTATACCCAAGAAAGCTATGTGTTTGGCACGCGGGTGCAAATCAGCATTTATGGCCTAGAAGATGACGTTGCCGCCAAGCACGCGGGCGCAGCGCTCAAAGAATTGGATCGCCTGCACGCTAAATTACACGCTTGGCAACCATCCGAAGTCACTCGTTTGAATGCTGCATTCGCCAAGGGCGAAACGGCGGTAGTTGATGTTGAATTGGCTGATCTCATTAAAGAATCGGCGGATTATGCGCGGCGCTCGGATCAATTATTTAATCCCGCCGTGGGGCAATTGGTTGGTTTATGGGGGTTCCATCAAGACACCTTTGCCCCCGTGACGCCCGACCCCGTGAAATTACAAACGGCGCTGGCAGCACAGCCTAGCCTCGAAAATTTGCAGTGGGATGGCGCAAGTGTGAACAGTAATAACCCACAGGTCGCACTGGATTTCGGTGGCTTTGCCAAAGGCTGGGCGCTTGATCATGTGGCGAACCACTTTCGTAAAAAACGCGTGATGAACGCGCTGATTAATATTGGCGGCAATGTCTTGGCGCTGGGCAAAAAAGGTGGCGAGCCGTGGACGGTCGGATTGCAAAGTCCGCGCAGCCCAGAAGCAATGGCGACGATTGCGCTCAAAGATGGTGAAGCGATCGGTACATCAGGCGACTATCAGCGCTTTTTTGAAATCAAAGGCCAGCGTTTCTCGCACATTATTGATCCGCGCACCGGCCAGCCCGCGCAAGGCATGCAAGCCGCAACCGTGCTAGCACCGGTGAGTAAAGATGCAGGTGCGATTTCAGACGTGGCGACCAAACCGATGTTTATTAATGGCACTGCAACAGCACTTCAGTACGCTGGGCGCTTTGGAGTAAAAGAGGTTTTGCTGATTTCTGCAAATGGCGATGTGTATATCACCGAGCAATTGCAGGCGCGGTTGAAATGGCTCAAACAGCCAGAACATCTCTACCGATTACGATAAGTTGTTGTTGCTACGCTGAGTCTGGATACTATGAACATGTCTTAAGTTTAAAAACAGTTATATGATACAAAACTAGATAGATTTTAAGGCTCACAAGGCCTTGAGTTGTAAAAGGACTCCATCACACATGGTCGGAATCATAATTGTTACGCATTACACAATGGGCGAGGCTTTAATTGCCTGTGCCCAGCACATCATGGGCCGTGCTTTGCCGCAGCTCGCGCAGTTGGCTGTCAGCAAGTCTGATGACCCAGAAGAGCTCGTGCAGCGCGCACAAGCCTTAATCCGTGAGCTAGACGATGGCTCAGGCGTGTTATTACTCACCGATATTTATGGTGGCACACCGTCGAATATCGCCAATCGTTTGATTGTACCGGGCAAAGTCGAAGCCGTGGCTGGCGTCAATTTACCGATGCTGGTGCGTGCATTAACGTATGGGCATCAATCGCTAGATATCGCGGTGAGTAAAGCGATTACTGGTGGTTTAGAGGGGGTGTTGTACATGCTGCCATCGATGCAGTCAGAAGATAAGGGCATTTGATTATGCAGCAGCAAGAAGTTGAAATTATTAATAAACTAGGTTTACACGCACGCGCATCGAGCAAGCTTACTCAGCTTGCTAGTCAATACCAATGTGAAGTGTGGATCACCCGCAACCAACGCCGTGTGAACGCCAAATCGATTATGGGCGTGATGATGTTGGCGGCTGGTAAAGGCAGCAAGATTACGATTGAAACCAGCAATGCACCCGATGAAGAAACGGCGATGGCCGCGCTGGTTGCATTGATTGCTTATAAATTTGGCGAAGGCGAGTAAGAACTCGCAATCCATGATGTTGACCTTGGCCAAAGAGCCAAAGGCAGTGGCGCTAACGCTAAGCGGAGGGTAGTGGATGAGTATCACTTTGCATGGTTTGGGAATCGGTGGCGGCATTGCCATCGGTCACGCTCATTTGGTATCACAAGCTGATATCGAAATTGTGCATTATCAGATTCCCGCAGAGGGGATTGCTTCGGAAGTCACACGCTTTGAAGACGCGATTCGCAGTACGCGCAAAGAGCTTGAGATGTTATGGGGTAGCATCCCAGAAAACGCACCTACCGAGTTAGGGGCGTTTTTAAGTCTGCACATCATGCTGCTCAACGACCATACACTGTCGAAAGACCCTATCCAACTGATTCAAACGCAAAAATGCAATGCCGAATGGGCTTTGCAGCAGCAACTTGATGTTTTGCTGGCGCAATTTGATGAGATTGAAGAAGAATACCTGCGTGAGCGCCGCACCGATGTCATTCAAGTGGCCGAGCGGATTTTCAAAACGCTGGCCGGTCACGAGCCCATTTTTCATGCGCCGCATTGTGGCGGCGATGACTGTATTTTGGTGGCGCATGATTTGTCGCCGACCGATATGGTGCTGTTTAAAGACACCAATTACCGCGCCTTTATTACTGATGTCGGCGGCGTTACTTCACATACGGCGATTTTAGCCCGCTCTCTGGATTTGCCTTCCGTGCTAGCGCTACGCCACGCGCGCGAAATGATCCGTGAACAAGAACTCATCATCGTCGATGGTATCAATGGCGTGGTGATTATTGATCCGGATGAAATCATCCTTGCCGAATATCGCCTGCGCCAAGGTGAATGGCTGCTCAAGCAAAATGCCCTGCAAGATATTCGTACCAGCCAAGCGATTACGCTCGATGGTACGGCAGTAGAATTATTTGCCAATATTGAATTGCCAGAAGACTGCCATTTGGCGCTCGAAAATAGTGCCGCAGGGATTGGTTTATTCCGCTCGGAGTTTTTGTTCTTGAAAGAAGACGATTTGCCAACCGAGGAAGAGCAATTTATTGCCTACAAGGCGGTTGCTGAATTGATGCAAGGCAGCGCCGTGATTATCCGTACGGTGGATTTAGGAAAAGACAAAATCCCATCTTGGCAATCAGAAAATGAAGCGCCCAACCCTGCGCTGGGTTTAACCGGGATTCGACTCTGCATGGCCGAGCCACAAATGTTCCGGATTCAGCTCCGTGCGGTCTTGCGCGCATCGGCATTTGGCAATATTAAATTATTACTGCCCATGCTCTCGACAATTAGCGAAGTCAAACAAACACGGGCGCACTTAGATGAAGTGATGGCCGACTTGCGCGCCAACGGCATCGCGTTTGATGAGCAGATCGAATTGGGCGGCATGATTGAAGTGCCGGCTGCTGCGATGGCGGTCGGCTCATTTCTGAATCATTTGAACTTTGTATCGATTGGTACCAATGATTTGATTCAATATTCGCTGGCGGTAGATCGGAATGACGATGCAGTGAGCCATTTGTACGATCCACTCAATCCCGGCGTATTACAGCTTTTGCATCATGTGATTAGCACTGCCAATCGACTCGGAAAACCGGTGTCGATGTGCGGTGAAATGGCGGGCGATCCGAGTTTAAGCCGGCTTTTACTGGGACTTGGCTTGCGTCGTTTTTCGATGTTGCCAATTCAATTGCTGAAAGTGAAGCAATTGATTTTGTCTGCTGAAATGGACTATATCAAACCGATTGTGGCGAAGATGCTGGATGCAGAAGACAGCGATCGCTTGCGTGAACTATTACAGGAACTCAATCGATAGCCATGTATTGCCATCTATGCATTATTTATAAATGGCTAGCTGGCAATACCTTAACATGGTTTTCGTTGTGAATATAACTTCATCGAGTGGCGAAGCGGCCACTACCCCTCGCGATATTGACGCTTTATTGCATAAAGCGCGGGCGCAGTATCGTGTCAATTGCCAAAAAACTCGCCAACTGGCGCAAGCGGCTCACACCGCATCAGAGTTGATTCGCTATACAGAAGGGCTAGCCCATGCCGAATTTCTGATCGGTAAAGCCCAGCTGATTTTAAATACACCAGAAATTGCACTGCCTACGCTGCTGTGTGCGCTCAAACGAGTTAAACCTTTCAATTTTCCGAAGCTAGAAGCAGAAATCTTAGTCAGTCTGGCGACCGCTCAGCAAATGTTGGGCCAGTTCCATGCGGCATTTTTGTTGTGGTTATATGCCTTACAAAGCGCATTAAGTGCAGAAGCGCGTGAATGCTATGTCGAGGCTTATTTAGGCTTAGGCGATTTGCACGTCCAATGCGCTGAGCCAAGTAAGGCCTTGCACTTTTTATCGCTAGCGGTCGAGTGGGCTGATTTATCTGCAAATCGCGCCTGCATTTGGCTGCTGTTCTAGTTACATTGGAACAATACACCTTGGCTGAGCGTATTTTAATGTACGCGCAAACGCTATTAATTTTGCCATTACGCCGTGACTGGCAGGCTGAAATTTGTAATTACCTTGGCATGATTCATGCCGCTCAGCATGAAAATGAATTGGCATTGGCGAGCTTTAATGAAGCACTCAAAATCAACGCCGAGGCGGGTTTTTTGTGGGGGCAAACACTCAATTTGCTCGGTTTAGGCCGCTTAAAAGTCAATCGTATCAACTTAAGCGCTGCTTGTTTTTTCAATCTCCATCCGGCATGATGCAGAAACAAACATAACTCTTTGATTATTAATTACTATATGATTAAGCACCCTAACTGACTCCCTTCGTAATGTGTCCACTCTC
>CAUOZE010000027.1:0-37458 GCA_963508915.1 uncultured Deefgea sp. | reverse complement strand
GAGAGTGGACACATTACGAAGGGAGTCAGTTAGGGTGCTTAATCATATAGTAATTAATAATCAAAGAGTTATGTTTGTTTCTGCATCATGCCGGATGGAGATTGAAAAAACAAGCAGCGCTTAAGTTGATACGATTGCCTTTCAACCCACCCCTGATTTATCGATGGATGTGAATGGCAAAAAATTAGTGCCGATTTTGAACGTCAAGGTCGGCCTACAAGGGAGCCGGCACTTTTTTGTCAGCAAAGCCTCCCCCATTGGATCAGATGTATTTAAATCGCTCAACTCAGGTCTAGGCAAATTACGTGAGCAAGGCTCGATTGAAAAAGTATACCGCGATTCTGGATTTTTCAATAACGCCACACGTAACTGGAACCGGCTGAATTAAGCTACCAGCTAAAAAATAGCCCAAAAAATTGGGCTATTTTTTGTTCAAATTGGCGCTCACTTAAAGTAGTGCTGAAGGCTCACCAAAATAATAACCTTGGGCGAAATCAACGCCGATATCTTTTAGAATTTGCAGCACTTCTTCTGTTTCTACAAACTCTGCAATCGTTTTACATCCCAAGCTGTGCGCAATTTCATTCACTGCAATCACCATTTGCCGGCTGACTTTGTCATCCAAAATGTCAGTGATTAAGCTGCCATCAATTTTAAGATAATCAACAGGCAATGTTTTTAAATAATTGAATGACGAAAAGCCACTACCAAAGTCATCCAGTGAAAACATACAACCGCGAGCGCGTAAAGTCTCGATAAACATCGTCGATTCTTTCAAATTTGAGATTGCCGCCGTTTCTGTTATTTCAAAACAGATATTCGTTGGCGAAACACCGGTTTTATCAAGTTGTTGCAATATAAAAATGAGCGTTTTGTTATTGAGTGACTTACCTGACAAATTGACAGCTAAATGAGGCAGTGCTCGACCTTCGCGTTTGCATTCCGCAAGATAAATCAAGCTGTGCTCAACCACCCAGCAGTCAATCTGCGCCATCATGTCGTAACGCTCGGCGGCAGGTATAAAGGCGCCAGGGGGAATGATTCGCCCATTGGCATCAATTAAACGCAGTAATATTTCTAAATGCGGCAGTTGATGTAACTCACGATCAAAGGGCTCAATCTTTTGGAAGTACAGCTGAAAACGATTTTGCTCAATCGCTTCTTTCAATGTAGCCAATAATTGCAACTCATTGTGCCGCTCTTGCAACTCCATGTCGTCTCGGCGATACCAGCTCAAGCGATTTCGCCCACCATCTTTGGCGGCAAAGCAAGCAATGTCAGCTTGGCTCATTGCTTCTTGGGCACTGACGCAAAACTCATCAATTGTGGCTAGACCAATACTGACTGTCACGCCATGGGGACGCCCCTGCCAGACAAAACGAAATTGCGCCAAGGCATGTAAAATGCGCTCGGCTAAAATTTCAGCTTCGAGCAGTTGCTCGCCAGTAATTAAAATACCAAATTCATCACCACCTAGTCGGCCCAACAAGCTATCCGGCGACGAAATTAAACCTTGCAATAAATTAGTCACCAAGCGCAGTAGCTCGTCACCCGCTAAATGACCACAGGTATCATTTACTAATTTAAATTGATCCAAATCGAGCAACATCAACACATATTTCTTTTTGGAATCAATCGCCGACTTATGTGCCACTGCTAAAGCTCGCTCAAATCCTCGTCGATTGGTGAGTCCCGTTAAGTAATCATGATCTGCTTGGTACGCAAGTTTTTCAGTGAGGGCCTGTGATTCAGTGACATCATGCAGCACTAGCACCATGCCTTCGACTTGACCATCTTGATCACCAATCGGCGCAATCGCGTATTCAACCGTAAATTGCTCACCACGGCGATTAATCATCGCAACGGTTTGCCGCGAGATTGCTTTATTGCGTTCACGTGCGTGGTGAAGTACCGCTAAAAATGCATCGGCATTGAGTTCTCCGCCCTGGCAAAGAATGTCACTGATGCATAAATCGCGGGACTCAAATTGAGTCCAACGTAATAGTTTTTCTGCGGCAGGATTGAGTAGTTTGACTTTGAAATCAGGCGTTGTCGTCACAATCGCATCGGTGATAGAGATCAGTGTGACCTCAGCGAGCTCTTTTTCAACATACAGCGCCCGCTGCGCCTCTTCCCTTTCTTTCACACCGTGTTGCAAATTGAGTCGCATTTGATTGAATGCATTCACTAAGGTTTGCAACTCATCCTCATGCTGATTACGCGACAGCTTAAGAGGCGCTGCCAATAAGTTGTAATTCAAGCGCCCAGTGTATTCAGCAATATGACCAAGGTGGCGCGCAATCAGTCGATGATACAAGATCAAAAATAACAGCGCGGCGGTAAACATGCCCAGCCCTTGCAGTAAGAGCAGGCGTAAAAATTGATCAAAGAGTTGAGTTTTGTAATCACGTAATGACGTGGTTAAACTGAGTTCACCCAAATTTACTTTTTTATTTTTCAAAGGATGCAAATAGGCAATTGGAAACACTTCAGTAATCGTATTACTTTGTTTCTGTATATCCATGCCTGAGGTGTAGATTTGCCCATCGTTTTCGATGAGCTGGATAAAGTCGACGACACGGGTTTGGCGAAGCGAATGCAGTTGCCCGTGAATGGCTTCTGTATTGACCAACCATAAATTGCTCGCCAACTGAGGAACCGCACTACTCCCTAATGTGCGTAGGTCTGCTTTGACTTTATCCAAGCCACGATTGTACTCAAATTGTAAGAGCACCAAAGTCAAAGACACCGTAACCACTAAGCCAACCGCAAAAACAGCAAAGACCAATCGCCACGCTAGCTGATTGGCCGAATAGAGTTTTCTTAATCTGGAAAATAAAGATGACAGCACGCAAGCGAATTCCTGATTACAAGCAGTTCAGCATAAACGCTGAACCACAAGGAGACAACCAAAATACGTAAGCTACATCAGTAAATGATGTTTTTGAAGCCAAAGCAATTGTCAAGCAATGCAGTGTAAATACAGTACTAAGTAACAGGAAAGAAATTTGCAGATATTGCAGTAGAAATGGTGCGCCCGGAGCGATTCGAACGCCCGACCCTCTGGTTCGTAGCCAGATACTCTATCCAACTGAGCTACGGGCGCACTGGGATGCAATCAAAGATAGATCACAGCGAAGAGGCGTGATACTACAGAGCATAACGCAATACGTCAAGCGGCCTACATCCATGAATCGGCTTATAATTGAGTAATCCCATATCGTCCGCGAGCAGCCCAATGAAATTTGAACACATCATCCAGATTAACGATTTTAATCAAGCGCTAGTCCCTTTCATTACCCGCAATCAACTATGGCAAGGCCTAGTTTATCGCGCAGAATCACCGATAGCGTTTATGGATCACATTGATGATGTCACGATTCTTGAGCGTGGCGAAGACTGGATTGAACGACAAATCGTGATGGGAAAACTCACGGTACACGACAAAATTGAGTATGCACACGAGGTTCATGTTCACTATCACACCGCAGCCAGCGCCGAGCATGGTGGTGGACAAATGATCATGAAAATTGAAGAACCTAGTCCAGATGCTCTTTTTGTGCGCTTCACTTATATAACACCCCACCCAGAGTCACCAGATCCAGAGACGGCGCATTACTTAGAGTTCCTAAAATCAGCTTGGCGCGAAACGGATATTGATACGATACGAAAAATTCGTGAATTAGCGGCACTCGGTCAATTGGGGTAATCGAGATAGCTGACTTAGGGGTTCAGCGCTTACACTGAACCCTTGTCTCTAATGGCGCTCCAAATGCAAACTGGCATTCTCTATACCCTGCTGGCTTTTTTAATTTGGGGACTGTTCCCACTTTACTTTAAAGCACTACACGCTATCGCGCCGCAAGAAATAGTCTTGCATCGCTTTATTTGGTCTTTAGCATTTTTGGCGATTATTTTACTCATCAAGCAACGTTGGGCTTGGCTAAAGCCGGCGTTGCGACAGCCCAAACTGATTGGCTTATTTATTTTAAGTGCCGTTTTGCTGGCGACCAACTGGTACACATACATTTGGGCAGTCAATGCGGGGCGCGTCGTTGACGCCAGCCTTGGGTATTTTATTAACCCGCTGATCAATGTATTGCTTGGGGTGGTGTTCTTGCATGAACGCTTGAATAGAACCCAATGGCTTGCAATTGCAATCGCGAGTTTGGGCGTGGGTTGGCTCACTTGGCAAGCAGAGCACTTGCCTTGGATTGCACTTATTTTAGCAACAACATTTGGCTTTTACGGCTTGCTACGCAAGACAGCACAACTGGGTGCCCTAGAAGGCCTTTCTTTAGAAACTCTAGTACTCTTCCCTATCGCACTGGGCGGATTGCTTTGGCTGGTTTTCACTGGGCATAGCGATTTTGTTGATGCGCCACTCAATACGCAATTACTCATTTTGCTGGCAGGCCCCATTACGGCGATTCCTTTATTGTTATTTGCCGCTGGCGCGCGGCGAATCCCCTTGTCATTAGTCGGAATTTTGCAATACACCGGCCCCACTTTGCAGTTACTGATCGGGATTTTTGTGTTTCATGAAGATTTTGGCATCGAACACCTAATTGGTTTTGGCCTCATCTGGCTAGCATTATTCATCTATGCCTTAGATAGCTGGCGAGCCTTTATCAAAAAGACGTAAAAAAATAAACCTCAAGCAACTATTTATTGATGCGCTGCAAATCTTTTATCATTGCGCCCCTGTATAAAACAGCTCTAACTTACACACAATAGGAATCGCAAGATGACCGCCCCTACACTCTTTGCCGAAAAAGACCTCACCGCCAACCCTGCTCCATTAGGATTAATGGGATTTGGGATGACCACGGTGCTACTGAATCTGCACAACCTCGGTTTATTCGGCAATAGCGCCATGATTTTGGCGATGGGTATTTTTTATGGCGGTATCGCTCAATTGATCGCGGGCATCTTGGAGTGGAAAAAAGGCAATACCTTTGGCACCACTGCGTTTACCTCGTATGGCTGCTTCTGGTTGTCATTGGTTGGATTGCTCGTTTTACCTACATTAGGTTGGGCGGAAGCGGCAAGCAATAGTGCGATGGGCGCCTACTTGCTGATGTGGGGTATTTTCACAGCGTTCTTATTTGTAGGTACGCTGAAAATGGATAAAGTGTCGCAATTTGTTTTTGGTTCACTCACCTTGCTATTTGCCTTGCTTGCACTCGGCGACTTCACCGAGATCGACGTTATCAAACAAATCGCTGGTGTTGTCGGTATTGCCTGCGGTAGTGCGGCAATCTACGCGGCGATGGCGCAGGTACTCAATGAAGTGTATGGCAAAACGGTATTGAGCGTCGGTGGAAAAAGCCACTAAGCAGTAACTAACTCCAATTTAACATATATGGGTATATAGATGAAGCCATTTTAAATAAATGACTACATCTATATACCCATTATTACATTTACGCATCAACCACCACATTAGAGCGAGGCACTTCATTGCTCGAATAAGCCTCGGCCAATTTTTGTTGCTGCGGATTGCGTGTCGCGATTTCGGATTGCGCTTGTAATTCCATCGCTTGCGCAGCGGCGGCGACGGCGACGGCGCGATCTTGCCCACTCGGATCGGCTGGCGCCAAGGCGGCGGCTTGAATAATTCGCGCCTTGCGAATAGTTTCCTCTGGCGATTTGCCAGGGCTCACATCAATACTCACCTCGCCACCGACGGCATATTGCTTACCATCCGGCCCCTTTTGCATGCTATAGCTCGCACCGCCTTTGGCCAAACCACCCGAAGCGGCTAAATGGGCTTGTTCATGCTGGCGAACTTCTGCATCGCGAGCGGCCAGCTGGCGTACTTGTGCGACTTGCTCCTGACTCAGTGGTTTACCTGTTGGATCTGTCATTCCAGCGCTTGACTTGCCTTCACTGGCACTGAGCGACTTTGTGCTTGAGCCTTGGGCTTTAGTGGCCAAGCAAGATGCGCACTGGCAATTGGGCCCACAAGCCGATGCCGTGTACGTACTGCTCGATGAAACTGCCCCTAACCCGCCCACGATGCGCCCTCCTCAGCTATAAATTGATTATACGCCAAGCAATTTTAAATTTCAGAACAAGGACTTAGCCGCCATCACACAAATTCACAGCGATAGAGTTAGTTAGTTCATTGTTGATTCCGACGCTGCATGGCAAACTTGAACGATCGAATTTATAGCGGCTAAACGCATGTCTACACTAAATAAACTCATCCTAACTTTGCTGCTGATCAGTAGTTCATTGGCATGGGCAGCAAGCCCTTGGCGCGAAGGCCGCCAATATGGGCAAGGCGAAATCGTGACTTACCAAGGCTGCACCTACAAAGCGCTGCAAAACCACAAGGCGGAACGCGGAGCGAATTGGAATCCAGAAGTGGCAGCCTCACTCTGGGCGCCTTTTGAAATGAAAAATCCAAGCTTTAGTTGGCAAGAAGGCAAACATTATCGCCAAGGGCAAATTGTCGAATACCGAGGTCGTAGCTACCGTGTACGCCAAGCGCATAAATCAGAACGTGGCGCAAACTGGAATCCAGAAGCCGCACCTTCGCTTTGGGAAGCACTCGACAATATTCAATTACCTCGCTAATCAAGCGATCATAAAAAATGGGAACCGAAGTTCCCTTTTTTATTAATGCAATTTGAGCGAAGGTCGCGCGACGCGCCGCAACTTATCACCCACCCACAGCAATCCCGTTAAGATCCAACCATGTACAGCAGCTTGGTGCATTCGGTACAAAGACGCATAAATTAGCTTGGCGCCCCTCCCTTCTACATAGTAATTGCGCTGCGGGCCCACAATCGCCGCCAAACTACCGACCGCCGTATGTTTACCCAGCGAGACCATCATGCCTTGCGGCTTGAATTGAAATGGCAGCACCTCAGCACCTTTGATTTGCTTTTCTAATGCGCTAGCAAGCCATTCAGCTTGCTGATGCGCCACCTGCGCAGTGGCTGGCAATAAAATACCATCATCGTTTGGCGACAAAGCTGAGCAATCGCCAAGCGCATAAATGTGTTTATCCGTTAAGGTTTGTAAAGTGCTGGTGACTTCGATTTGATTTAAGCGATTGGTTCTTAAACCCAAAGTGCTGAGCCAATCCGCCGCCTTCACGCCGGCCACCCAAACTCGAATATCGCTTTCAATTTCACGGCCATCCGCCAACAGGAAACCAGACTCGGTGACGGCTGTGACGCGGCTATTGGTAGCCACTAAAATGCCGCGTTGCGCCAACGATTCAGTGGCGTATTCCGATAAAGATTCAGGTGCGCCCGCCAAAATGCGCGGCATCCCTTCAATAATAGTGATTTCAAGCTGTGCGGGGCTCAATTCAGCACCATAAATATGCATTTCTCGAATCGTGTGATCAATTTCAGCCGCTAACTCAACGCCAGTTGGCCCACCGCCGACAATACCAATATTTAGTTTCTTCACTGCATTACCCGAAATACCTACGGCAAACGACAAGGCGAGAATTTTTTTGCGCAGTTTTTCTGCATCCACCGGATTATTCAAAAACATACAATGTTCTTGCGCGCCTTGCGTGCCAAAATCATTGGCAATCGCGCCCAAGGCCAGCACCAAATGATCGTAGGCAATTTCGCGGGGCGCAACGATTTCGACGCCCTGATCATCTTTCACGCCGGTAATCTGAATGACTTTTCGCTCACGATCAATGCCAGCCATCCAGCCAAATTCAAATTGATATTGATTGCGCCAAGCATGGCCAAAATAGTTGACTTCATCTTCACCCGTATTCAATGCACCGGTGGCCACTTCATGCAGTAAAGGCTTCCAAATATGGGTGGCAGAGCCATCTACCAGAATCACCTTCGCTTTTTTTGCTACTCCTAAGGTCCGCCCCAATTTGGTAGCCAATTCCAAGCCGCCAGCTCCACCACCAACAACGACAATACGAGGGATTTTTGTATTCATAATGGCTTCTCCAAATGGGAAATGACGGGACGAAATCTCAAAAGGAGTATACCGTGCGCCATACAAAAATGTAGTATTAATACGTATTATTTGATTGGTATTTAGAAATTTATGAAAGTCAGATGGGCATTGCACGCCATCAAAATAAAACATAGCAAGTGGGTATATCTATAGCAGCTTTATTTACCAATGTCTCATGACAAATACATACACACTACTATTGCGCAGGCAACACACGCTCAAGTAATGACTTCACCATGGCTGGCTCAAAGGGCTTATCACAAATACCGGAAACACCCGCTTGCTCAACCGCCGCTAAACGACCGTAATCTTTTTCAGAAGACACCATCAAAATAGGAATATGGCTTTGCCAACTTTGTGTTCTGACGTACTCAACCAATTCTTTGCCATCCATCTCTGGCATGTTGTAGTCGGTAATCAATAGATCAAAAGTACTTTCTTCAAGCAGGACTTTTCCAGCATGGCCATTTTCAGCCTCAGTAATGTTGCGAATTCCCATATTTTCAAGCACTTTGCGCATGTAATTGCGCGCCGCGCGCGAATCATCGACCAGAAGAACACGTACCAACTCTAAATCGATTTCGTGCTGGTCTAAAGAATGATCGACCGATAAATAGTCCAGCGTCATCATCAAAGCATTGTTTAAATGGTCAGCAGAAAAAGGCTTGGGCAAAATGGCGCAAGCGCCAAGCTGACGCACGGGCTCAAGTACTTGCGGGCGTGTTTCACTTGAAATCAGAATAAATGCTAAGTCTTGTATGGATTCTTCATTGCGCAATAGCGTCAATAACTCAATCCCACTCATGTCAGGCAAATACAGCGAATTGAGGACTAAGTTCGGCGATTTATCATCCAAAGGAATTAATAACTCCAAGGCTGCCTGCCCACTTTCTACCCGCTTAACATGGGTAATGCCTAACTCGGCCAAGCGACAAGCCCTCACTTTGCTTTGCACCGCAGACGGCTCAATCAATAAAGTCCGCAAATCACTCGGTTCATAGAAAGAACTCATTATTTGCATCCTCGAAAAAATATCTCTTATTTATAGAGAATCAAACAGGCTGCAGGCAAGAATTTGTATCGTTTAAGCTTTAATTTCAATATACGCTCG
This sequence comes from uncultured Deefgea sp., assembly GCA_963508915.1. Taxonomy (GTDB): domain Bacteria; phylum Pseudomonadota; class Gammaproteobacteria; order Burkholderiales; family Chitinibacteraceae; genus Deefgea. The sequence goes on along the minus strand of CAUOZE010000027.1, from coordinate 28,394 downwards.
CCCCTACACCTCCGTATTCAATACCATCATCTATTCAAGAATATTGAACATCAGCGACAAGTCTTTGAGCTATCAAATCGCAATCCTATCGCTTAAACTCATTTGTAGTTATCAAACTGGAGTCTCAAATGATATTGAACAGCACCAAAGTTCTCGCGCTCTGCGGCAGTTTACGCGCTAAATCCAGCAATAAAGGCTTACTGCGTTACGCGCAAGCCAATGCGCCGGAAGGAATGAGTATCGAAATCGCCAACCTAGCTGACATTCCATTTTACAATTCAGACATCACTGACACGCCCGCCAGCGTAACAGCCCTACTTGCTCAATTTGCCGCAGCAGATGCCTTTATTTTTTCAGGCCCCGAATACAATTATTCAATCTCACCAGCTTTAAAAAACGCCATCGACTGGGCGTCCCGTGCGCCGAACAATGTGCTTTTGGGCGGTAAAGCAGCTGCCATTATGGGCGCTGGCGGCGGAATGGGCACTTCACGCGCGCAATACCATTTACGCCAAGTCTTCGTGTTTACCGATATTCATCCACTAAATAAACCCGAAGTATTTGCCAATGCGTTTGCCGGGCAATTTGATGCCGATGGCAATCTGATTGACGAAAAAATACAAGAGAATGTAAAAGCACAACTGGCAGCTTTAGCTACTTGGTCGCAACAATTGCGTAAATGATTATTTAAAGTTGACTCATAAAAAAAGCCGATCGAGCGATCGGCTTTTTTGTAGGTATATTAATCTAGCCATTATAAATAAATGGCTGTACAGCAATACGTATCGATTACTTATCGCTCAATGCATCAACGCCTGGCAATGCTTTGCCTTCCAAGAATTCAAGTGAAGCACCACCACCTGTTGAAACGTGGCTTACTTGATCCTCCAGACCGGCTTTCTCAACTGCAGCCACTGAATCACCACCGCCAACAATCGTAATCGCGCCAGTCGCAGTCGCTTCAACCAGTGCGTGTGCAACGGCAAAAGTACCTTCTGCAGAAGCATCAATCTCAAACACGCCCATCGGGCCATTCCACAACACCGTTTTTGCCGATTTGATGATGGCCGCATAAGTAGCACGACTTGCAGCACCAATATCCACGCCTTCTTGATCAGCAGGAATTGCGGTAGATTCAACTTGTACCAAACCATCCAAAGTGCGCGCATCAAAGTTCAGAGCACGAGTCACCATCGTATCGCTTGGCAGAACGAGTTTCTCACCCGCTTGCGCCATTAATTCACGCGCCAAATCAACTTTATCGTTTTCGCACAATGATTTACCGATCTCGTAGCCTTGGGCTTTGAGGAAAGTAAATGCCATACCGCCACCGATGATCAGTTTGTCTACTTTAGGTAGCAGAGCTTGAATCACATCGATTTTGCCAGAAATTTTCGAACCACCAATAATCGCCACCAAAGGACGTACTGGGTTGTTTACCGCTTCGCCCAAGAAATCGAGTTCTTTTTTCAGCAAGTAACCCGCAGCGCGTGGCAATTCAACCCCAACCATTGATGAATGTGCACGGTGCGCAGTACCAAACGCATCATTCACAAACACATCACCGAGCTTAGACAAGCTCGCGCGGAAAGCGGCAACCTGAGCAGGATCTGCTTTCACTGAGTTGCCATCAGCGTCTTTGGCTTTGCCTTCTTCTTCAATATGGAAACGTACGTTTTCCAACAACACCACTTTACCAGCAGGCAAGCTAGCGCAAGCCGCTTCAACTTCGGCGCCAACGCAATCATTCAGGAATTCAACTGGGCTACCGAGCAATTCAGTTAAACGTGCAGCAACGGGTGCCAAGCTGTATTTCTCTACTTTCTGACCGTTTGGGCGACCCAAATGTGACATCAACACCACCGATGCACCTTGCGCCAAAGCATAACGAATTGTCGGCAATGCCGCGCGAATCCGTTTATCACTTTCAACCACGCCATTTTTAACAGGAACGTTAAAGTCAACGCGAATCAGAACACGTTTACCAGCCAGATCTAGGTCTTCAATAAACAGCTTAGCCATGCGTTTTCTCCGTAAGGGGGAATGAATTTTGTATCAGCCTCTGATTGTAGCAAGAACCTCGGCGAAAAACGTTGTCGATTCTCAGTTTTTCTCGATTCAAACTGAACATACTACGTATTAATACTAGATAAATTACCAATATGGGCAGCAAGCGCCAAGCAGAGGTAAATTGTCAGCGATAGAACACACGCAAAGCTTTATAATAGGCGCGCTTAAAAAGGAAACTATCATGCCAATGAAGAAATTTGAATTAGAAAAACGCAAAGCTGAAAAACTACATAACGACCTTGGTGCCGCTAATGCACCGGCCCGTTTTGGCCAAGCTGCCGGTACTGTGCTCGACAAAAAAGAACAACGTAAACTTGACCAAGCCAAAGGTCTAGTGCCTTTTGCCTGCAAACTCAACCAAGACCTTGTTAAACAATTGCATGACGCCTGCGCAGCACGTGATGTTTCTGTGAACGATCTTGTGGCTGAGCTGATTCAAGCCGGTCTGAACAAATAATGCAGCGCACCATCTTTGATACACCGATTATTCGTGATGTCATGCCCGGTGTATCGAAAATGCTGTTTAAGCTAATTGGTTGGAAAATGGTGGGCGACTTTCCTGCAATCGACAAATACGTGTTGATTGCCGCCCCGCACACCAGCAACTGGGATTTTCCAATTGGCTTGGCGATTTGTTTTATTGGTGGCAAAAAAGTATTCTGGATGGGTAAACACACTTTGTTTACAGGCCCCTTGGGGCCACTCGCCCGCTGGCTAGGTGGGATTCCGGTTGATCGACGCAAATCCAATTCGCTGGTCGAACAAATGGCCGAGGTTTACCGAAATAGCACGAAATTGATTGTCACTGTGCCGCCGGAAGGGACTCGAAAAAAAGTCGATAAGTGGAAAACCGGATTTTATTACATTGCCTTGCAAGCCCAAGTGCCTATTGTACTTGGCTATCTGGACTTCAAGACTAAATCGGGTGGTTGCGGAAAAGTATTTTATCCAACAGGCAATATCGAATTAGACCTACAGGAAATTCAACAATTTTACCAAGGCATTCGCGGTAAAAACCCAGAAAATCAATAAAGCATTTCGTTTTATATCGACGTAAAAAAACCCAGCAAACTGGGTTTTTTTCTACATCAACAGACCTAGCTAATAGAATTAAGCTGGTTGGATGTTAGAAGCTTGTTTGCCTTTAGGACCAGTAGTCACGTCAAACGAAACTTTTTGGCCTTCTGCTAGGGTTTTGAAACCTGCAGAATTGATTTGTGAGAAGTGAGCAAACAAATCTTCGCCGCCTTCATCAGGAGTGATGAAACCGAAACCTTTAGAATCGTTGAACCACTTAACTGTACCTTGAGCCATTTTGTATTTCCCTAAAATAAAATAAATTTAAAGCACGAAAATCAAGGGAAATGAAGCACTGCGGTACGGCAAGGCCACTACATCACACACATCCACTACTTGAAGATCCTGCAGCACGTATCTTGTCTGAGTGTGCCGCTGCTGGCAAGCTTTATTTATCATTTTCCGACAAAAAGAAGCTGATCGGCACTTTTCACACTCAAATCATCCCAGCACTAGGACTCATCCGCATTGGCGGCCAGCAATAAAGCCAGCGTTTGCTTCAGTTCAGCCACTTCGAGCTCTAACTGGCTAACTCGTTCTGCAAACCCGCCCGCCGGTAATTCGCGTGATTCAAATTGAACCTCGCCTGCTAATAAATGCGCCCAGCGACATTCTCGTGCACCTGCTTGCTTAGGTAATTGCACGACGAGAGCACCTGCCTCACGCCCTGCTAGCTCATCCAAAAAGCCTTCGACCGCAGAAATATCAGCAAAGCGATGCAAACGCTCGCAATTGAGACGCAACTCACCCGCTGTTTGTGGGCCACGAAGCATCAGCACTGCTAGCAAGGCAACCGACTGACTTGGAATCTGTAATGCACGACCTAGCAAGTGCTCATAGCGCGGAACGCGACTTCCACTGACTTCATTGACCATCTCCAAGCCACGTAACTCGTCAATCACCAAGGCGACATCGCCTTCAGAGACATCTAGCACGGGATCGCGACTGGATTTTTGATTGCAGCCTGTCACTAAGGCATTTAAAGTCAAAGGATAAGAATCTGGTACGGTACGCTGTTTTTCAATCAACACGCCCAACACACGCGTTTGCAACAGACTCAATGCAGTCCCTTCAAACATAACCATGACCTCTTAGCTAAAAAAACACATTATCTTCGCTTCGACAAAAAAAAACTATAAACAAAGCATCTTGACCAATTCGGAGTGGCACCATGCTTAAAGTCTCAATTCAACCCATCTTCGCCCTTGCATTCTGTAGTTGCAGTTCATGCTATGCCGCACTAAATCCACAAATAGGCCTGTGGGAAAGTACCAGCGAAATACCTGCTGAGCAAAAAGCGATGTTCCAAAACATGCCGCCTGAGGCACTTCAACGAGATGCAAAACTCAGGCATGAAAGTCGATTCCAAAGCTGGCACGATGACGAGCACTTTTTGTATTAAAGAAGAACAACTCGCCGATTGGCATCAAATGGGGCAAAAACCACAACAAAACTGTGAAAAGCCACAAATTAGTTGACAGTGGCAATGTCGTCAAAATGAATATGGTTTGTAAAAAGCCCCATGCGAGTAAGATGCAAAGCATCATCACGTTCAATTCTGCGCGTGATGCTTATCAATTTAAGCACCATATCCAATCAGAAAATCACGCAATGACGATGCGCGGCAGTGCGAAACGGATTGGGAATTGCAAATAAGAAGGTCGCCCCAGTATGCCGGATACGAACGAGCTAGAAAATCCACAAGTTATCGATTGGAATGCGTTTACCGATTTTCGTGATGGTCTCGTGGATACCGCACCGAAAATTGAGACCCTGCTTGCCGAACTCAAGCAAGCACCACAAGACTTGAGTCGTATCACGCTATTATTTCGCTTATTTCATAATATCAAGGGCGATGCAGGATTATGCCGCCTACCCTTTGTAATTCCATTGGTTCACGGCGTAGAAACGCTGCTGGGTCGAATGCGGGCGGGTGAATTGCCATTTAGTGATTTACTGGCTGAAGTGATTCTACTCACGCTAGATCGGCTCGAACAAACGATCGAGCTATTAAGCGAAAAAGAGTCGGCCTCGGCTTTGGCGCTCCCCGCATTAGCACTTGGTATTGAGGGTATGTCTCAGCAGCCATTAGAAAATATTGATGCTAGCGCAATACGTCTAATTGAAGCAGTAACCGGTTTTCGACCAGGGCTTAGTGTTTTGCCGCAACGGGATGCCAGCCATGCGAAACGCAATATGGCCGAGCGACATGAAGACCTCAATTTCTTTCATCAACTGGCCTTACAGCTCGAAGCACGCTCACCTTTGTTTCAAGGCCGTACCGCACGAAATTTAGAGCTGGCTTTAGAAACTAATAAAGAAGCCGGCAACCGAGTCAACCCCGTCCAGCTTGAAGCGGCGGTTTATCTCCACGATTTGGGGATGATGTTTTTACCTGAGTCCTCTTGGCTGCAAGTTGAACAACTGAGTGAGAGTGCGCGCGAAAAACTTAATCAACATCCGCAATGGGGGGCGGGGCTAGCCGCGCGAATGGTGGGCTGGCAAGAGGCGGCGCAGATGGTGATGCAACATCACGAAAAACCCAATGGCAGCGGCTACCCCAATCAATTGCAGCACACTGAGATTGTCGATGGCGCCAAGATTTTGGCGATTATTGATGCATTTGATGCGATTTTATTAAAGCACAGTCACCGTGGACAACAGCGCTCTATTTTGCGCGCAATTGCAGAAATCAACGCCTCTGACCGCCAGTTTGCCGCCGAATGGATTGCACCAATTAATCGTGTAATTCGTGCGATGCTCGAAAATAAATAGTCGTCTAATGAATTGCCTGCAATTGCTTCAAACGACCACTCGTGGCTAATTTTGCTAGGCCTTGATTGAATTGTGTAATCCGTGCGGCACAGTTAGGATTTTTAATCGCGCACACAAAATGCAATTCACCCGCAGCCACCTCTGTGTCGTGCAGCAACACAAAATCTGCTCTTTCTTTCACATTAAAATTCTGCTCAATCAAAGCCGCCGCCACTCGCGAGTCCATTAATACAAAATCAACTCGATCATGCAGCAAAGCTTTGAAACTCACGACATCACTATACGAAGACACCGTTTTGAGCTTGGCTTTGTACTGCTCAAACGTTTCGCCATAGCTATAGGCCTGCGTTATGCCTAATCGATAACTTTTCAAGTCACCTCAATTTTGCCAAGAAAAATTTTTATGCTTTTGCATACTAATCAAAATCGATCGGCTACGCAACATAGAATCTGAATACAACCAACGCGTTAATCGATCAGTGGTTTTGATATAGCCGAAAGAATAGTAATTTTGCGAATCGAGACCATTTTCAACTCGTTTCCACGGCTCAAATTGAAATTTGGCCTCCACGCTAACTTGCGCGAAGGCCTCTTGCATAATCTGACTTAAGTCACCGTAACCCGGTGCGTATTTTCGATATAGGGCGACCAATCGCCAACGGTCAATTTGATCGTGTCAGCGGCATAGTTTGAAGAAAGCAAGCCAAACAAGCAGCAGCCCATTACGATTTTTAAGACACGATTGCGCATAGCCCTCTCCGTACTACAGGACAAAACCTATACGTATTGCCATATAGACATTAATTAAATTGGCTTATATGACAATACCTACAAAATCAAAAACGTTCATTACCCTGCAAAAAACGCCAATTACTTTCTGGCAAGCTAGAAAGCGCAATTCGACCAATCCGAATCCGCTTACATGAGCGTAGTTTAATTTCGACTAACTCGCACAAGGCCGGTAAAAATTCTGGCGCGCCAGCGCGAAGTACCACACGCAATTGCTGATCGCTTTGCCGTGTAATTTTGTAGGGCTTCAGCGGCACACCATCAAATTTGGTGCGGCTATTCATTTGCTTGAGCGCATCTGCACTGAGTTCACCATCAAACCACAGCAAAAATTCTTGTTCGAGCTCTGTTGCCAAGGCCCTTGCCAAACGACCGTCTTGCGTTAACACCAATAAACCTGTTGCTTCCGTATCTAAACCACAAGGCGCTTGAAAATGCGGCAGATGCTTTTTAAGGAGCACAAACCCCGTTTTATCTTGCGCATCACGATGCTCGTTATTGAGTAATTCAAGCCAAGATTGGCCTTCAGCCTCAGGCCAAGCGGCATACCCTGCTGGCTTGTTCAAGATTAAAGTTACGCGGTCTGGCTGTTTATGCATCGACATCGTCGCCGCTGCAACGGCAATTTTTTGCTCAGTCGTCACACGACTACCCAGTTGATCAACCACTTGACCATCGACAGTCACGCGGCCCAGTTCAATCAATTCATCAGCCTCACGGCGCGAACACAAGCCCAGCTCGACCATACGTTTAGAAAGACGAATTAGCTCTTGCGTCATGGGGAACATCCTTTTTTAAAAAACCAGTGTAGTCGTCATTTTTCTTGCTTACGACTCTTCAAGCTCGTATCAAACGACAAACGTTAAAAATCAATTGGCTAACCAACAAAAAACCGGCCCGCAGGCCGGTTTTAATCATTCAAAGCATTTAAATCTTAGCGAGACGCAGAACCGACTTGTACGATGCGCATCGTGTTAGCGCCAGAACCGACAGCCGCTTTATGCACACCCAAGGTCACAACCAGTTTATCGCCCGGCACAACGACACCCGCGCGCAATAATTCCAGTTGGGCAAAAGCCAACTGTTCTTCACGATCTGAGCCCACTTTGGGGTCGATCATAATTGGGCGAACGTGACGGAACAAGGCCAGTTTGCGATACGTATTGAGTTCTTGGGTAAAGACATAAATTGGCACGCCGGTGTTATAACGTGACAACCACAATGCCGATGCACCTGAATACGAAATACAAACAATCGCTTTGATCGGCAATTTGCTAGCGGCATACAAAGCCGACATCGCAACGGCTTCGTCGATTTTTGCAAACTCAGTCACTTTATCAAATTCGGCTTCAACCTTGCTTTCACCCGAACGCTCTGCTTCCAAGCACGTACGCGCCATCGCTTGAACAGCTTCAAGTGGATATTTACCCGCAGCAGATTCGGCTGACAACATCACCGCATCAGTACCATCCAATACCGCATTGGCGCAATCAGACACTTCAGCGCGCGTTGGCACAGGGCTTTCGATCATTGATTCCATCATTTGCGTCGCAGTGATGGTCAATTTGTGCATCTTACGTGCCATCTTGATCATGCGCTTTTGCAATGCAGGGACTGTGGCATCACCCACTTCAACGGCCAAATCACCACGGGCAACCATGATACCTTCTGAAGCAGCAAGGATTTCTTCCAGATTAGTGATCGCTTCGGTACGTTCGATTTTCGCAATCAAACCACCATGGCCGCCTGCAGCGCGCAATAAAGTGCGTGCCATATACATATCAGCAGCCGATTTTGGGAACGACACAGCGATATAATCGGCTTGCAAAGCCGCTGCGGTTTTGATGTCTTCCATGTCTTTGGCAGTCAACGCTGGTGCAGTCAAACCACCGCCCTTACGATTGATACCTTTATTGTTCGACAATACGCCGCCCATCGTCACGGTCGTGAATACTTTCGCACCGACCACTGAATCAACGATCAATTGAATTTTGCCGTCATCGAGCAACAACTCAACACCTGGCTCAACGTCGTTTGGCAATTCTTTGTAATCCAAGCCTACGGTGTCTTGGTTACCCAATTCGCATTCAGCATCCAAAATAAATTTGGCGCCTTTTTTCAATTCGATTTTGTTTTTTTCAAACTTGCCAACACGGATTTTAGGACCTTGCAAGTCAGCCAAAACCGCAACCGATTTACCTAATTTTGCCGCGATAGAGCGAACTAAAGCCGCGCGATCAGTATGATCTTGCGCTGTGCCATGAGAGAAGTTCAAACGCACGGTATTCACACCGGCAACAATCAGACTTTCCAATACAGCTGGATCATTCGACGCAGGGCCTAGGGTTGCTACAATTTTTGTACCGCATTGCATACTTTAAATCTCCAATGAAAGGCAAAAAAAACTTGTGCCAACAATACGCGGATCAAGTCCGCTTTAACATGATAAAAAACAGTAAATCCTGAAAAGAAATTATTTATTTTGCAACGCTTCGTTGCACTACCGGGCAAAGCCTAGCTAAGGCTAAAAATACACTACCCATGTATTAACATATGCGCATTACATTTATATGGCCGCAATGATATACCCCTAATGGTTTTCAAACTACTAGCAGCTATTTTTTTGCACCGGCGCTACTTGCTCGTTTGGCGGTGGTTTTCTCAGCCGACTGATAGGCCAAATAAAAACGATTCACCGTCGAAACATAATCCACCATACCTTTACTGACATGATTTAATGCGACTTTTTCTACATTCCCCACCCAGACATTCGGGTCCAAGCCCTGCGCCTTAGTGCGGCCACGAATCTGCTGCAAACGCCCTTCACCCGCGTTATACGCTGCGATCATAAAATAAAGTTGATTGTCCTCAGTAATGCCTTGCTGGCTGTACATCTTTCTGAGGTGCGCTAAATATTTGGCTGCCGCAGTGATATTTCCTTCATTGCCATGTGGATCGCTCACCCCCATCGCACGCGCTGTCGATGGATTGACTTGCATCACGCCTGTTGGACCATTCTTTCGAACCACTGGATTTAACTTAGATTCTTTTTGCCCAATCGCCGCCAGCAGCATCCAATCTAAATTATTTGCCGCTGCGATCGATTGAAACATCGGCATAAAAAAGCCCAATTTATCCAATGGTGCTATCGCCTCCGAGCGCGCCGCCTTGGCATCTTGTGGTAAGTAACGCTGCGTCAAACTGGTCGCTTTTTCTAGCGACATTTTCTTACTGGCGATGTAGCGATTCATTAATTCGAGTAATGCCACATCTGAAGGACGTACCGCCCAAGTGAGAGGTACTTTCTCATTCAAACACGCACCAATCTGTAGTGATTTAAAACGAGGAGCCCATAAATTCAAAATGGTTTTACTCGCCAAGGTGTACTTAGCTTGACCGGCATTAATTTCAGCTAACTGTGTTTCAACCGCACTACCCAAAGCAGGCTCTTCCAGGCTCACTTTCAAATCAGGATGTGCATCCAGTAAACGTCGGCCCATGCTCGCAGAGTCGAGTAATAAAGGCTGTTCAGCCAAATCTTCTAAGCGGCGAATCGCGCTGTCTTTTGGGCCCACTAAACACCATTGATCCAATGCATAAGGCTCGGAAAATGACACGATCGATCGTGCGCCTTCGGTCAAAGGAATCAGGCCTGCAGCAATATCACCTTTGCCCGCGAGCAAGGCAGGAATCAACTCACCAGATTCAATCGGAATGAACTGCAGACGAACGGGTGGCAAGCCCTTCGCCCGATTTCGATTGAGTTCCGCCTCAAACCCGCTCAGTAAAGCGTATTCCAAACCATGAGGCCGACCGTCTTTTAAAAAATAAGTCGACGCACCTAAACCCACCAATACGCGAATACGATTGGGTGGATTATCCACATCAAACTCACCCGATTCGGCCAAAGCGCTGCTGGCTTTTAACACCGGATGAGTGCTTTTTGCTTGTGCGGCATCGACTTTGACTGGTTTAGGTGTCGGTTTTTTGGCCCAAGAAAACGCTGAAATACACGCAAAAATAAGGCACAGGGCGATCTGTTTCATCCTGCGGCTCCAAATGAGATTGTCATGATTCTAATCGCTAACGTGCTGAATCCCCAACACACCCGTATAATCGCAGCTTAAATTGCAAATTAAAGAGTCTGTTATGCCTTTGTTACTGGTTGAAAATGCCCACCTCGCCTTTGGTCACTGGCCGCTACTCGATGGCGCAGCCCTCGTTTTAGAGCCTGGCGAACGCGTGGGTTTGATTGGTCGCAATGGCGCAGGCAAGTCGTCGTTACTCAAAGCGATTGCAGGCGTGCAAAAACTCGACGAAGGCACGATTCGCTTTGTAGACAACGCCAAAATGGCCTTTGTTCCGCAAGAGCCGATGCTCAATCCTGAGCACACTGTATTTGAAGCTGTGGCCGAAGGTCTTGGTAATATTCGCCAAATTTTGATTGATTACCACAATGCGCTCGATCACCTCGACGACACGCAAGAAAGCCTTGATCGACTGACCGACATCCAGCATGAGCTAGAAAGCCAAGATGGCTGGCGACTCGATTCTTTGATTTCGACGACGATGTCACAGCTCAACTTGCCGCCAGAGACTTTGGTCTCAGCCTTATCAGGCGGCTGGAAAAAACGGGTCGCGATTGCGCGCGCTTTGGTTACTGAGCCACAAGTATTATTATTGGATGAGCCAACCAACCACTTAGATGTTAGCGCGATTGAATGGCTAGAAACCATGCTGAAAGGTTTTGGCGGCAGCGTCTTATTTATTACCCATGATCGCCGCTTCTTAGATAATGTCAGCAACCGAATTATTGAACTGGATCGTGGCAACATCACCAGCTTCCCTGGCAACTTTGCCGCCTACGAAGCGAAGAAAGAAGAGTTGATCGCCCAAGAAGAAGTCAACAACAAGAAGTTCGACAAAGACCTCGCCGCAGAAGAAGTCTGGATTCGACAAGGCGTGAAAGCGCGCCGTACCCGTAATGAAGGCCGCGTACGCCGCCTAGAACAACTACGCCGCGAACGAAGCGAGCGCCGTGAACGTCTCGGTAAAGTCGAGTTTCAAGTTGAGGCGGGCGATCGCAGTGGCAAGATTGTGGCCGAACTCGAAAACGTCAGCAAAGCCTACGGTGATAAAGTGCTGATCAAAGACTTCAGTACCCGCATTTTACGTGGCGACAAGATTGGTTTGATTGGCCCGAACGGCGCCGGCAAAACCACCTTACTCAAAATGATTCTAGGAGAACTCGAGCCTGATTCTGGCTCAGTTAAAGCCGGCACAAAGATTCAAGTCGCATATTTTGACCAATTCCGCGAACAACTCGATGACGAAAAATCTGTCGCCGATTCAGTCAGCCAAGGTGATGACTTCGTCGAAATCGGCGGTCAGCGTAAACACATCATGGGTTATTTGGAACAATTCCTGTTCCCTGCCGAACGTGCTCGCAGCCCCGTTAAGTCATTATCCGGTGGTGAACGCAATCGTTTATTACTTGCGCGTTTGTTCACACGCCCAGCGAATGTTTTGGTGCTCGACGAGCCAACCAATGACTTGGACATTGACACCCTCGAATTGCTTGAGCAATTGCTCGACGAATATCCGGGCACCGTTTTCTTGGTGAGCCATGACCGAGCGTTCTTGGATAATGTGGTGACACAAACCATCGTGTTTGAACCCAACGGCGAAATCATCGAAAATGTTGGCGGTTATCAAGATTGGATCGATGCCAAAGCACGTATGCTGGCTACGCGAACAGAACCAAACAAAGTCATCAGTTCGAAAGACAGCAAACCCGCTGAACGCGTAAAAACGCAAAAGGCCAAGCTCAGTTTTAATGAATCACGTGAGTTAGAAAACTTGCCCAAGGAAATCGCGCAACTGGAGAACGAGCAAGCAGAATTACAACAATCTTTGCTTGATCCATCGATTTATCGTGATTCTGCTGATAAAGCCAAAGCAATGCAGGCTAGAATCGATGAAATTGATGCGTTGACCATCGTAAAAATGGAACGCTGGGAAGAATTAGAGGCCAAATAAACAGCATGCTGAAGTTGTTACGCCCACAGAAATTAGAAAAGAAAGCCAACCACAATACACTTCGAGTATTGCGTATTGGCTTGCTAGCTTTCTATGGCGTAACCGTGCTGCTGGTTTTATTGACCTTAACGTGGATTACGATTCGCGACTACCATCAAACTATTCAAGAGGCAGTAAAATACAATCTGTCTCTCGCTCGTTCTTTAGATGAAAATGCCACTCGCGCTTATGTTTCAACCGAGCAAGCGATGCAGAACATCATCGAGGACATCGAGCGTCAAGGTGGTGTAGAAAAGTCTGATGAATATGTCATGCACTTATTACTGAAAGATAAGGTGCGCTTGACCCCCCAAATCCGCGGCATTATTACAATTGCTCCTAATGGTGTACTTCACAGCCACGGACTTGAGTACCCCGTTCGAAAGGTTACACTATCTGATCGGAGCTACTTTAGCTATCACCGCGATTTTGATTCAAATCGGCAATACATCAATGAACCCATCCTGTCGCGCACAGATGGAAAATGGCTACTCCCCATCACACGTCGTATCAATTTACCCAATGGTGAATTTGGTGGCGTAGTGCTTTCAGGCATGGAACCCGCTTACTTCCTAAAGTTTTATGACTCGCTACAACTCCCGAAAGGGATGCAAATTGAATTGTTGCGCAGTGATGGCATTATACTGGTCAACTATCCATTTAATGAAAGTAAGCTTGGCCTCAACATAAGAAACAATGACTCCCTATTTTTTGAACAACTGCGCCTAAAGCGAAGCAGCACTTTTATTCAGAACGAGAATGGTGAAAAGTTGGTCACGTTTATTGTTAACCAAAGTGACAACCCGCTAATTATTCGCCTATCGTACGATGTCGATTCGATTCTGGCCTCGTTCAAATCACAAACACATATACGAATTGCGCTGGCCACCGCGCTCATGTTGGTAATTTCAATTCTAACGTACATTTTAATGCGCCAAATTCGCCGCGCAGAAGAGACAGAAGCTCGCTTACATTTAACTCAATTTACAGTTGATGAATCACCTGATCTCACTTTATGGTGCAATGAATTAGGAAAAATAATTTACGTCAATAAAAGCATGGTAAAACAATCTGCTTATGAAGTAGATGAAATCGACCAGCTGAATTTTACGGATTTGTTTACTGAAACTTCGCAAGAAGAATGGCAAATACTCTTACTACGGCTGCAAGAAAACAAACCAATTAGCTTTGAAGGGCTGCTTAAAAACGCCTTAGGCAAAATAACACCAATCGAAGTTTCATTATCGCGTATTCAATTTCAAAATCAGTTTTATATCTGCTGTACTGCGCGCGATATTTCAGCACGTCGCGAAGCTGAGCAAGAATTACGCCGTCATCGCGACCATTTGCAAGAGATGGTCATGGAGCGCACCGCCGAAATTCGCACGGTGCTAGATGCCAGCCCGCTAGCGATTATGCTCTCAATGCGCGGAGTTATTCGACTGGTTAACCCTGCATTTGAGCTACTATTTACTTACGCCGCCAGCGATATTATTGGCCTACCGACCCATCATATTTTTTCTTCGACAGAGCGCTTTAGCGAAACAAGCCAAGTGATTTGGAGCAAAATTGCCAGCGGCGGTGTCTATCGCGGTGAAGCCGAGCTCTATCGCCGTGATCATTCGCCATTTTGGGCGATGATCTATGCCAAAGCTTTAGTTCCTGGTGATATGTCAAAAGGTCTCATTGCCGTCATTGAAGACATCACCTCACAACGAATTGCAGCGCAAGCCCTTCGCCAATCTGAACGACTGAACCGCACCATTATTGACCAAACCGCCGACGGCTTTTTGCTGGTTGATGCGGGGCTACGCATCTGTGATGTGAATCGATCGTTTACCCGACTACTTGGTTTTACCCGCGAAAATTTGATTGGTCGACGACCAGAAGAATTGTGGCCAGATAATTCAAGCTGTATTTTCCCAGGCAATTTATCTGAATTGATAAATAAGCCACAAGCGCCGATTGATTTAGAACTTAGTAATGCAGAAGGCAAAACTCACCCATTCTTGGTCAATAGTGGCATCGTTTTGGATGATCAAAATTCAATTGAATATGCCTACGCCTTCTTTACCGATATTACGGTGCTCAAAAAAATTGAAACTCATTTAGTTGAAGCCAAAGAAGCTGCCGAAAGTGCCAATTATGCGAAGTCTTCATTCTTGGCCAATATGTCACATGAATTACGTACGCCAATGCATGCCATATTGTCATTCTCTGAGATGGGTTTAGGAAAAACTCAAAATCAAGATGCGCCAGAAAATGTAAATTTGTATCGCTATTACGAGCGTATTAATGCCTCAGGAAAACGCTTATTAGTATTATTGAATGATTTGCTCGATATGTCGCGCCTTGAAGCCAATAAGATGACTTATGATAAAGCCAACTATAGCTTGCAACTGGTGGCTCGCTTAGCTTCTAATGAAATCAGTTCATTAATTAACAGCAAGCAATTGCAATTAAATATTCAAGAGCCAGAATTCGAAGCGACCGCCAGTTTTGACAAAGCACGTTTGACGCAAGTTTTGGTTAATTTACTCTCCAATGCGATCAAATTTAGCCCTGTTGGTAGCCTGATTGATATTCACTTCATCGACAATGCGATCCTTACCGATGGTCAAACTGCAATTGGTGTTAGCGTTCGTGATTATGGCCCTGGCATCCCTGATGAAGAACTCGAATACATTTTTGATAAGTTTATTCAAAGTACCCGCATCCGTAATGGCGGTGGCACAGGGCTTGGGCTTGCGATTAGCCGTCAAATTATTAACGATCATCAAGGGCAAATTGTCGCGGCAAATCATCCTGATGGCGGCGCAATCTTTACTGTTTTACTCCCCGCTGCAGGTAGTCAAAACGTAGAATCTTGAACGAGCCTAAGCCTAGTCGCTATACTCGTTAAGTAGTTAGAAATATCGGTCAGGCGTTTATGGTTTTACTTCGGGGCACAATCGCGTACAATTGCGCGTTTTTCCCCTTTGACATCAATACCATGCCGGATATCTTCAGTGAAGTGGCGCGCCGCCGTACTTTCGCCATCGTCTCCCACCCTGACGCGGGTAAAACGACGCTGACTGAAAAATTGCTTTATTTTTCAGGCACGATTCAAAACGCCGGTACGGTCAAAGGTAAAAAAGGCGGTAAATTCGCCACCTCCGACTGGATGGATATTGAAAAGCAACGGGGTATCTCGGTTGCGTCTTCTGTAATGCAGTTTGATTACCGTGATCACGTCGTAAACTTGCTCGACACACCAGGTCACCAAGACTTTTCGGAAGACACCTACCGCGTTTTGACAGCAGTGGATTCGGCCTTGATGGTCATTGACGCCGCCAAGGGTGTGGAAGCGCAAACGATCAAGCTCTTGAACGTCTGCCGCATGCGCCACACGCCGATTATCACTTTCATGAATAAGTACGACCGTGAAGTCCGTGATTCATTGGAACTGCTCGACGAAGTCGAAAGCGTGCTCGAAATCCGCTGCGCGCCGATTACTTGGCCAGTTGGGATGGGCAAAACCTTCCGCGGTGTGTATCACATCCTCAAAGACGAAGTGATTATCTTCACGCCGGGCAAAGGCCCGCTCGATGAAGTCGAAGTCATCAAAGGCATCGACAATCCGCGTTTGGATGAATTGTTTCCACTCGAAATCGACCAAACTCGCATGGAACTCGAATTGGTTCGCGGTGCGTCGCACCCTTTCGTGATTGAAGAGTTCCTCGATGGCACATTGACACCAGTTTTCTTTGGCTCGGCGATCAATAACTTTGGTATTCGTGAAATTTTGAATGCGCTCGTTGATTGGGCACCACAACCATCAGACAGCGCCGCGGTCCAACGCGCTGTTTCTCCGACAGAAGAGAAATTCTCCGCGTTTGTGTTCAAAATTCAAGCCAATATGGATCCAAAACATCGTGACCGCATTGCGTTCTTGCGCGTTTGTTCGGGCGAATTTACTCGCGGTATGAAATTCAAACATTTGCGCTTAAATCGCGAAATCGCCGCCAATTCGGTAGTGACTTTCATGGCGCAAGGCCGTGAGCAAGTTGAAGAAGCCTACGCCGGTGACATTATTGGTTTACCCAATCACGGTAATATCCAGATTGGCGATAGCTTCAGTGAAGGCGAATTGCTGTCATTCACGGGTATTCCGTACTTTGCGCCAGAAATGTTCCGCATCGTCCGCATCAAAAACCCACTCAAAATTAAGCAATTGCAAAAAGGCTTGCAACAGCTTGGTGAAGAAGGTGCGGTGCAGGTTTTCAAACCGCTCAACGGTGGTGATTTGATTTTGGGTGCAGTGGGGGTATTGCAGTTTGAGGTAGTCGCCTCGCGCCTTCTGAACGAATACGGTGTTGAAGCTATGTTTGAATCGACCACGATTTACACCGCGCGTTGGGTTTCTTGTGAAGACGCGAAAAAACTCGCCGATTTCGAGCGTACCCTCACCAATAATCTAGGCCGTGATGCAGCCAATAGCTTAGCCTACTTGGCGACGAGCCGTGTCAATCTCGATTTAACGATGGAGCGCTGGCCTGAATTGCGTTTCCATGCGACGCGTGAACACGCTGTAACTCTCTAATAGGTATATGCATAGATACAGCGCTAAATATGCGCTGTATCTACATACATGTCAGCCATAAGAATTTCCTCTTCAAGAAATCGCTGTATTCTCCAAGTTTCAATCCCGTCTATTCAAACAATCATGGCGCGTTCGCCATTTTCTGCTGCGCTGGCCGAGCGAGCAGGTAAAATAAACTTTATCCACTTTCATCATTGATCCCTTTATGCGCCGCATCTTAATATGTTGCTTACTTTTATTGTGTAGCAAGCCATTTGCCGCACCAATGGATTTGCTGTTGGACAAAACAGCCAGCGCTCCAGCTAGTGCCGCAGCACCGATTGCCGCCAACACGAAATTAGCACGGTTAAATCAACGGCTTGAGTTGGCTCAAGCGCAATTAAACAGCCTAGATAGCAATCTCAACGCAGCGGATCGAGAAAGTAAGCGATTTTGGCTCACACTCGAAATATATGCATTTCAACAGCACATCGCCGCACTGACCGGATTGGACGCGCTACAAAACCAAGAGCAGCGCCAATTTTCAGGCGACATTGAAAACAATATGTCCAGCCGTGTCCAACTCCAACAAGAACGGCAATTGATCGAGCAGGAAATCAATGTCCTGACTAGCAGCCTCAAGGTACAAGAAACCTATCTCAATACAATCCACGATGAGTTAGAGCAAGCCCAAGCAGAGCTGCGTTTAAACCAAGGCCAATTTGAAAAAACTGCGCCATTAAGTAGCCAGCGCAGTCAAATGGCAAACAAAATGGCGCTCTCACAACGCAAAGTAGATACCTGGCTCGCCACCTTAGCCAGTATCGACGCCCGCCAGCAATTTAGCCGCGCACGTTTACAAGATCGGCGCGAACTCGTTCTAGCGATCAATGCGCGCATCGGCAATGACAGCAATCAACTACAAGCTGAAGTGCTCGATGCCAATTTACAAGCCATTCAAAAACAACAGGCGTCTTATCGGCAGCTACAACATGAACAATTGGCTAATGAACAAGAGTTACGTCGGAATTTAGCTGAGCTAAAACAACAAGGCGAAGCGCTACAAGCTAAATTGGACGACCCAAAAACAAAGCACAAAGAGCAGTTGGAAGCACAAGCGAAAGCAATTGAAATTCAAGAATCTGTGTTATTGCAACAACTGGAAACCCTTGCGATTCATACAGGTCTGCTAACCGATCTGATGATGGCTAATACCTTGGAAGGTAACTTCTGGCAACGCCGCCAAGCACTGCTTAAGAATGGCTCACAAAGTGACACTCAAGCGCTCAATGAAGCGGTGCAATTATGGCTGGTCACCTTGCGCGACATGCTCAATGCGGCACAAAAATCCGCCAGCATCGCCCAAGATCAGCTCGATCAACTGAAAAACACACCCAATGCATCGCCTGAATTAATTCAAGCGTGGCAAGAACGTGAGCTCATCTATCGTAATGCCAGCACTGACTTGCGCCATTCCTATGAGAAATTTGATCGTTGGATCAATAGCTCCTCGCTCAAAGATAAAACGCTCGCCATGCGGACTGATTTTTGGCAAGAAAAAATTCACAGCAGATTAGTTTCAATTTGGAACTACGAATTATTTAGCGTGAATGATTCAGTTCAAGTCGATGGACAAAATATCTCCCTGTCGCGGGGCGTCACTGTTGGCAAAATGAGTATTGCGCTCTTACTCATTACCGTTGGCTTTGCCATCTGTATTTTGAGCAGCAATTTAATTGAACGACTGATACTCAAATATACCCAATGGGCTGAAATTTCCGTTCGCATCGCCAAGCGCTGGCTGCTGTCGGTCGCTTTTATTATTTTATTGATCAATTCTTTATTGATCGTGCAAATCCCGCTGGCAGCTTTTGCATTTTTAGGCGGTGCGATTGCAATTGGCTTAGGTTTTGGCATGCAAACGCTTCTCAAAAACTTGATAAGTGGTTTGATGATGCTACTAGAAAGACCATTTCGCCCAGGCGATCTGATCGAAGTAGCAGGGATACGGGGCACGATTGTCGACATGAACGTCCGCGCGGCCGTTGTGCGTGATATCAATGGCATCGATACCTTAATACCCAACAGCACATTTTTGGAGCAAAACGTAACCAACTGGAATCACACCACCAGCATCATTCGACAAGGCTTTCGAGTCGGTGTTGCTTACGGTAGCGATTTACGCTTGGTCGCCAAATTATTGGAAGACGAAGTGAAGCGACATGGTCAAATTGTGGCCGATAAAGACCCCGAGATATTATTGGAAGACTTTGCCGCTGATGCACTCACGTTCGGCGTGTATTACTGGATCGATATCGGCGCGGGCATCATTGGTCGCCAAGTGGCCAGCGATTTGCGTTTTATGATCGAAGCAAGCTTTAGAAAAAATGATATTTGCATCGCCTTCCCGCAACGCGATGTGCATTTAGATATAGCAGGCCCACTGCGCGTGCAACTTGAAACACCGCAGCAAAATAGTCTCACTCCTTCTAAACCCACAGGTCACACCGATGCAAAATAGTCTCACTCCCTCTAAACCCACAGGTCACACCGATGCAAAATAAATCTTTCCCTATCATCGAATGGACGAGCGACGAAGCTATCGTTTTTCAGCGTCTAACACAACATCGACAATCCACCAGTGTCGAACTGATTAAACATTGCGGCATTCAAAATCCGCACGGTTTGATTGAAGCGATGAATCAGAAATTAGCGGGTAGCGAGTGGCAAATTTTTTGCAGCGTGATGCGAACTGCTGATCCTAAAAAAATCCCAGTTGGCTATTATCGTCTGCTGCGCAAGCCACTCACCGTCTAATATTTGATTCAATTTAAATGACTGCCGTACATATTTACCTAGTTGGTATTGATTTTGCTTGCTAATTTAAATGAGGTCTTCATTTAAGTATTAATGACAAGGAGTGCATCATGGATCTTTCAGCCAAATCAATTGCGGGGCAAATCGCCCGCATGAAAACTGATGCGCTCAGTCCCCTGCTCAATCCGAATTCAAATGATAGCTTTGACATTGCTCAGCTCGCCAATGGTTACATCACAAGCCAGCAAGGCATTCAGCAGAGCAGCGGTATCCAAGCGCTCGCGGGCATTTCAGCCGTGGGCCGCAATATGGCCTTACCCGACCCTGAGTCGGCCTACAAAATGATGACCGAGATTAACTACCGCTCAGTGCAATACCAAGCACAGCACACTACACTGGCGGATATGCAATCGGGTGTTACACAGCTGGGGCAAGCGGCAGCCAAACTTGATAGCATCGGCCCAGAAAGCAGCTTTTCGACAGTAAAATCTCAATTACAAAGCTTTGCTGACCAATACAATAGTTGGCGGCGCGAGTTTGATACCGATAGCCAAGATCCCGAATTACTTGGCAATACCCAAGCAGCCCAAGCGGCGCGCCATGCACTGCAATCCAGTATCAGTAGCCCATTTCATGGCGCTCAGTACGGCCTTCAAGGCTTATCAGCGCTGGGTTTAGAAATTGATCCAGTAAGCAAAATGGCCAAACTTGATGTTGCGGCTTTTGAAAGCACTTGGAACAAACAGCCTGCTGATGCAACCGCAGCCATCCAAGATTTCAGTAAAAATTTCACCGAAGCGGCAAACTTGCTCACTGCCAACGGCAATTTCTTCCAAAAACAATTGGGCAATTTAGATCGTGCGATTGATTATATTCAAAGCAATCAAACTGCACTGCAAAAAGAGTTTGGCTTAGGCGATCCACCCAAATTGTCACAACGACTCGCGCTAGCGGTAGCGGAATATCAAAAAAACCAAGGCATGGCTAATTAATCAGCAAGGTATTGCTCAGTAGGCCATATTAAATAATACTTATAGCTCTATACTTATCAATATTATTTATGACTAGGGTTAATCCTGACCCTAGTTAGCTTGACGTAGGCTAGGCAACACTGCGAAGATGAAATCATGAACTCGATCAAACAAACCCTCGCTGTAGCTTCTTATTACTGGTGGCGCCTTTAGGCGGCACTGGGTTTGCGTATCTATACAAAACCTGCTGCCGGATTCGGTGACAGGTTTTTTTGTTTTTAGCCCTCCCCCATCCGGCAGCTCCCCATCTTAGGAGCAACACATGTCATCATCGACCAGCCCCACCATCATCGTCACTGGCGATCGCACCACGGGACCGCTGCATCTGGGCCATTTTGCTGGCTCATTGCAAACACGGCTCACACTGCAAGAAACCCACACGCCATTGATTCTCTTAGCCGACACGCAGGCGCTAGCCGATCACCAAGGCGACTACCGCGCGGTTCGCCAAGCCGTCATTGATGTGGCGCTCGATTACCTCGCAGTTGGTATTGATCCGCAAAAATCGACCATTCTGATTCAATCCATGGTGCCTGAATTGGCAGAGCTATCGTTTTACTTGATGAATTTAGTGTCGGTTGCACGCTTAGAGCGCAATCCCACAGTGAAATCAGAATTACGCGCAAAGGGTTATGAAGGCGAAGATCGCAATATTGCGGCCGGATTTTTAAGCTACCCCGTCAGCCAGGCTGCCGACATTACCGCGCTGCGCGGCACATTGATTCCAGTTGGTGAAGATCAATTGCCGATGATTGAACAAACAAATGAAATCGTGCGCCGCTTTAACCGTATGGTCGGCGAAAACATCCTCAATGAGTGCGAAGCGCTACTTTCGAACACCACCCGCCTACCTGGCATCGACGGCAAAGGAAAGATGAGCCGTGTTGCGGGTAATCACATTGCCTTATCCGCCAGTGCCGATGAAATTACAGCGGCAGTGAATAAAATGTACACCGATGCGCAGCACCTCACGATCAACAGTCCGGGCCAGATTGAAGGCAATGTCGTGTTTGCATTTTTAGATGCGTTTGATCCCGATACCGAGCAAGTGGCCCAACTGAAGGCGCACTACGCGCACGGTGGTTTAGCCGATAGCGTGATCAAAGCGCGCTTAAATGACGTCCTGCAAGCTCTGATTGAGCCGATTCGCACTCGACGAGCCCAATTTGCCCAAGACCCTGATGCGGTACTCTCGATGTTGCTGTGTGGTTCAGCCAAAGCACGCCAAACGGCGGCGCTGACCTTGCATAAAGTCAAATCTGCGATGGGGATGTATTATTTTTAATTGATTGATGTTTTCTCCAAGCTGTCGTTTACCTATAAATATCCTATAAAGAAAACCGACGCCAAAGTGCCTAGTGTCTGTTGACCCAAGGCACTAGGCTTGGTGACTTTCTGTGGAAGAAAAACGATGCCTTTACAACTTTTAATTGTTGAAGATGGGAACGCTTCTGGCGAGCAACTTCGCTTGGCGTGTTCAGACGGCTTTGAAACTCACCAAGCCAACACCGGCATGGCGGCATTGGCTTATCTGGAGCACCTAAAACCTGATATTGCGCTGATCAATGTTGAAATGCCCGATATCAACGGCCATGAAATTTGCCAGGCCTATAAGCAGCATCTCCCACAGTGCTACGTGCTCTGTATTTCCAAACAAGATAACCGAACAGCGCATATTGCAGCCTATGAAGCTGGCGCCGATGATTTCATTAAACATCCTTTCGAAACAGGTGATTTGCAACAAAAACTACTCATCTTCAAACGCCAGCACGAAGCGATTAAAGACCTGCAATCTTCTGTAAAAACTGCCACAGACACAGCACTTCAAGCTATATCCAATACCGCAGAGCTGGGCACTTTGATCAACTTTTTCAAAAAATCATCACTGGCCAGCAATAAATCCGATTTACTCGCTGCACTCGTGCAAACCGCCAGCCAATTTAATCTGCAAGTTGCCGCACAAATCCACCATAAAGGGGAACTGAGCACGCTCAATAGCAACGCCGTAGCAGTCCGCTTGAAGAGCATATGCTGCAAACCTTGGCGCAAGATTCGCAGCGAATATATGAAATGGGCAAGCGGCTGATCATTAATTTCCCCCGCATCATTTTACAAGTGAAAGCCATGCCGACCGAGCTGCCCGAGTTATGTGGTCGATTACGCGATCACATCGCGATCTTGGTCGAGGCAGCCGAAAATCGCTTTGATGGTATTTTGAATGAAGAGCAAATTCGCGGACAGCAAGCGCTGACCTTAAATGCGATTGGCTTGATTCAAGCGTCGATTCAGAAATTAGAAGAAGAATACCGCCAGCAAGCCGGCTCATCGATGCGATTGTTCACTGATTTGCAGGATAAATTTGAACAAAAAATGGTCTACCTAGGGCTGACCGATTCACAAGAAGGCGCACTCTTTGACATGATTGCGCATAGTCTACAAGAAGCCACGCAAATCTATGATCAAGGCTTATCGCTTGATGATGAATTCTCGCATGTGATTGCCACGTTACTGTATCTAACCCAGCAATCACCAAATGCTGCAGAAAAATCGACCATTGAAAATGAAAGTTGCGATGACATTATGCTGTTCTAATAACAAAGTTACACTTTATCAAATACATAGAATGGGTATTTATCCACAAGCATTGACTTAATTATTGTTGCAAGCCATACCTACAATAAGCAACACGCAATGAAAAAGTCTGCGTCTCACTCTCATCTCAGGAATATCCCTGATATTGTTGCAGCGCAGAATAGAGCAGGATTAAGTCGCAACATCACACGCACTCAGGGGCAGGTCATGGACGAAGAACTACGCAAAAAAGCACTTGAATACCATCGTTTCCCAAAACCGGGCAAAATTCAGGTGGTTCCCACCAAAGGTCTCGCAAGTCAACGCGACTTAGCGCTCGCTTATTCGCCCGGCGTTGCCGCCGCTTGCGATGCTATTGTTGCCGACCCCTCTGAGGCGCGCAATTTAACCTCAAGAGGCAATCTCGTCGCCGTCGTCACCAATGGCACTGCGGTACTAGGCCTCGGCAATATCGGGCCACTCGCAGGCAAACCGGTGATGGAAGGTAAAGGCGTTCTGTTCAAAAAATTCGCCGGTATTGATGTGTTTGACATCGAAATCGACGAAAACGATCCAGACAAGCTCATCGAGATTATCGCCTCACTTGAACCCACTTTTGGCGGCATCAATCTCGAAGACATCAAAGCGCCGGAATGTTTTTACGTCGAGAAAAAACTGCGTGAGCGGATGAAAATCCCCGTTTTTCACGACGATCAACACGGCACCGCCATTATCGTTGGTGCGGCAGTGAAAAATGCCTTGGCTTTACTGGGTAAAAACATTGCTGATGTCAAACTCGTTGCCTCAGGCGCGGGCGCAGCCGCGATTGCTTGCTTAGATTTACTCGTTTCACTCGGCGTAAAAAAAAGCAATATTTTCGTCTGCGACTCCAAAGGCGTCATTCACACCGAGCGCGGGCCGCTTGATGAAACCAAGCAGCGCTATGCACGCGAAACCAATATTCGCACGCCTGCTGAAGCACTCGTTGGCGCAGATATTTTCTTAGGGCTTTCTGGGCCCGGCGCGATTGATGCTGAAATGCTCAAAACGATGGCAGCATCGCCGTTGATTTTAGCGCTGGCTAATCCCAATCCCGAAGTCACACCGCCCGAAGCGCGCGCCGCTCGGCCGGATGCGATTATTTGTACTGGCCGCTCCGATTACCCAAATCAAGTCAATAACGTACTGTGTTTCCCCTTTATTTTCCGTGGCGCGCTCGATGTTGGCGCGACGACGATTAATGAAGCGATGAAACACGCCGCCGTTGATGCGATTGCCGAGCTCGCTCACGCCGAGCTATCCGATGTCGTTGCCAATGCGTATAGCGGTAAAAATCTCGCTTTTGGTGCTGAATATCTGATTCCTACGCCATTTGATCCACGACTGATTGTCAAAATCGCTCCAGCCGTGGCCAAGGCAGCGATGGACAGCGGCGTTGCGACACGCCCGATTGAAGATTGGGCGACCTATATCGAAGAACTGACACAGTTCGTTTATAAATCCAGTCTCTTTATGCGCCCCGTCTTTATGGCAGCGAAAAAAGCGCAAAAACGCGTCGTATTTTGTGAAGGCGAAGACGAGCGCGTTTTGCATGCGATCCAAGAAATACTCGATATGCGTTTATGCGAGCCGATCTTGATTGGTCGCCCGAATGTGATTCAGGCTAGGATTGAGAAACTAGGCCTACGCATTCGTGTTGGGATTGACTTTGCCGTCTGTAATCCAGAAAACGACCCGCGCTACCGCGAATACTGGCAGTTGTATTACAGCATCATGCAACGCAAAGGCGTTTCAGAAGACCTTGCCAAAGCCGAAGTTCTCCGCAAAACGACGTTGATTGGTGCGCTGATGGTGCAGCGTGGTGAAGCCGATGCGATGATTTGCGGCACTTACGGGCTGTATCACAATCACCTTGCGCACGTAAAAAATGTACTTGGGCTCAAAGCTGGCGTTTCGACGACGGCTGCGATGAATATTTTGCTGCTGCATACTGGCAATATTTTTATTACCGATACCTATGTGAATGCCGATCCAACTGCCGAACAGCTCGCCGAAATCACCTTGATGGCGGCTGAAGCGGTACGCAAATTTGGGATTGCGCCGAAAGTGGCGCTGCTAAGTCATTCTAGTTTTGGTACCAGTGACAGCCCGTCTGCGATTAAAATGCAAGACGCACTGCATATCGTCACTCAGCAAGCGCCCGATCTAGAAATCGATGGTGAAATGCACGGCGATGCGGCACTCTCTAGCACGATACGCGCGCAGATTTTCCCCAATTCACGCCTGAAAGGGGAAGCGAATATCTTGGTGATGCCGAATCTCGACACCGCCAATATTTCATTTAACCTGCTCAAAGCCACCGCTGTCGATGGCGTGACCATCGGTCCGATTTTGATGGGCATTGCCAAGCCGGTGCATATTTTGACGCCAACCGCCTCGGTTCGCCGTATCATCAATATGGCCGCACTGGCTGCAGTTGAAGCTGCTATCGCACAGGAGACCCACGATGAGTGAATTTAATCCGAATGATCCATTTGGTTTTTTTGCCAACATGATGAAACCAGGCGGAACCAATCCGTTTATGCCACCTCTGACCGAGGAAGAAATCGATCGTAAAATCATCGAATGCAAAACGGTTGAGCAATGGTTATCCATGCAAGTCGGCATGTTGCAAATGACAGTAAAAACTTTAGAAATGCAAAAAGCTGGTTTGGCCGCTTTTAAACAAAGTATCGACCCAAAACCAGAACACAGTTAACGGACTACAATGACTCAACGAAATATCGCTTCTACATTGAAGCAAATCACACTGGCCAGCTTGCTGGCCGGTTTTTTTACGGCCTGCGGTACAGCACCGACAACACCGAAACAAACTAGCCCAACGGCAAAACCTACTGAAGTTCCTGAAGCCGCTACGACGCCCAAGTATGTTGCTAGCTCATGGCAAGCACTACCGATGTGGCAGCAAGATGAATTAGTGAAAGGCTTTCAAGCTTGGCGTAATGGCTGCGCTAAGTTACAGAAAAATCCAGTCTGGGCCCCCATCTGTAAAGATGCAGTCAACGTTCCGGCCAATACCGCAGCGATTCGCAATTTCTTGCAAATGCGCTTAACGCCGTATCAATTACAAAATCCAGACAATACAACGACAGGTTTGATAACCGGGTATTACGAGCCGATCTATGCAGGCAATACCGTAAAGAGCAATACCTCCACACAGCCTGTGTACGGCCCACCGTCGGATATGATTACCGTCGCACTCGATAGCGTCTACCCCGAACTCAAAGGCAAACGCCTGCGCGGTAAAGTGGTTGGCAACAAACTCGTGCCCTTCCCTGATCGCGCTGAAATCGTCAAAAACGGCGTCAATGCGCCCGTGCTGGCATGGCTGAACGACCCGATGGACGTGCAATTTTTGCAAATCCAAGGCTCAGGCCGCGTCAAACTCGCTGACGGGCAAGAAATTCGCCTCGGCTACGCCGACCAAAACGGCCGCCCGTATAAACCCGTTGGCCGTTGGTTGGTTGAACAAGGTTTAATGCCCGCTAGCGACGTCTCGATGCAAAGCATTCGTGCATGGGCGCAAGCAAATCCCAAGCGCGTCGACGAATTACTCAATAGCAATCCACGTTATGTGTTTTTCCAGAAACTACCGCCAAGTAAAGACGGCCCAATTGGTTCGCTCGGCGTGCCACTCACCGCCGCCTACAGCATTGCAATTGACCCGACCACCGTGCCACTCGGCAGCATGGCCTTTATCGCCACGACACGTCCTGATAATGACGGGGGTATCCACCGCTTAGTTGCAGCACAAGACACCGGCGGCGCGATACGTGGCAGTGTACGAGCAGATTTCTTTTGGGGAACGGGTGATGCCGCAGGGGAATTAGCTGGAAAAATGAAGCAGACGGGCAGTTTGTGGTTGCTATGGCCGAAGGATCAGCCGTTGCCGAAATAAAAATGTAGTGTGGGTTAGCCGAAGGCGTCACCCACACGATCTCAAACACCTAAAAGATACGCTTCCATCTTTTAAACGCACGAACATCATCCGCAGAAAGTTCAAACCACTCACCATTCAGGCGTTTTTTTGAAAATCTAGAATGCCAATATTTTTCAATCCCAGCTGGATCATCTGTTTCTATCCAATGAATTGGTATTAGCTTTTCTGGAAGTTCAATAGTTAATTCACCCTCTCTTCTTATTGGATTGTTGGTTCGCCCAATTTTATATTCATATCGAGTGCCATGCTGTAGCAAATAAACATACCCTTTTGCTTTAGATTCTGAATCAGTTTTAGAGTCAGCGATACCATCCAACTGCTGAGGAGGAAGTTTTGGCAAAAAGAAGCACACATCGCTAAATTGATTATTTTTATTGCAAAAATCTAATAGCAGAGTAATTCGTTCTGTTTTTTTTCCTAATTTGTTAAATGCATCGTGGCTGGGGAAATCATCATCTTCACGTGATTTCATTCTCAATTCGGCGGCGGATTCAACTAGTAAGTGCAACGGCAATGCGGGTCACTAAATGGGTGAAATGAAGTACATTTCTCTGTCATTTGACCGGCAAGTCAGGAGCACAAAGAAATGGATTACCAACATCTCACCCAAAACCAACGTTATGAG
>CAUOZE010000026.1:0-38265 GCA_963508915.1 uncultured Deefgea sp. | reverse complement strand
GCTTGCGCTGACTGAGATCAGGAAATCGTTGATCAATTTTAATCCCAGAGCGAGGAAAGAACGCACCAATCACCCCAAACCTCACGATTACATTGCTTACAAAGCAACGGTCTGAAGGCTTAAGTTGATAGGATTGGGTAGGCATTACGCTCGATACCATGCGCCATTTACTGCAAAACTATGAGGTACGTTTTCAGCGGCGTATTTATTTTGTTAATCAAGCGGGCCAAGTGATGCTGACAGGAGATGACCAGCAAGCTAGAACGTCGATTTTGCAGCAAGAGGGAATCGGCGAAGTCGCCCACAAAATTCTCAATCACCAAACTGAGCCCATGGCGGTGACTTATAGCTTGAATGAGCAATTGGTATTGCTCAATACGCGTTTCATTCCAGAGTTGGGTTGGTATTTGATTGTTGAGCAGAATGAAACTGCCGATTTGCGCCCAGTGCAAACGATGTTTCAATTTAATTTACTGATTTCAGCGCTGGTCACTTTATTGGTGCTGTTTATTGCGACTTATAGCATTAATCGTAGTCAAAGTTATTTAGAAGCCTTGGCCAAAACGGATGGCTTAACTCGCTTACTTAATCGGCACGCATTTGAGGCCGTGTTGACCCAAAAACGCAGTGAGTTAACACGGCGTCTGCGCTCTGTGTCGGGCATCTTGGTTGATATTGATTTCTTTAAGCAGGTCAATGATCAGTTTGGTCACACCGCGGGTGATGAAGTCTTGCGGCAAGTGGCGAATTTGCTGCGAAAAACTGCCCGCTCTAGTGATACGGTGGCGCGTTGGGGAGGCGAGGAGTTTGTAATTTTGCTCGATGATTGTCCGAAAGTGCTGGCGCTGGAGTTGGCTGAGCGATTACGTTTGGCGGTGGCTGAGTTTGATTTTGCTTTGCCTGATTCATTTCAAATCACCATTAGTTTGGGTGTGGTGGAGCTGTTGCAGGGCGAGACAGAGGTTGAATTTTTTCAGCGTGCCGATCAATTATTGTACGCTGCTAAATCAAGCGGCCGTAATCGCGTAATGGCCGATCTCTAATTGCTGCGCTGCATGATGGGCAGATCGCAAAACTCAGGCTAACGTGAAGTAGAGCATACAGTGTGTAAGCTCAATTTCCGTTTTGCAGGAGGTCGTCGTGATGAAACAGGCACTTTCTGTCGCGCCAGATACGGCGTTGATTTTATCCGGTGGCGGCGCTCGCGCCGCCTATCAAGTGGGCGTTTTACTGGCCATCGCGCATTTATTGCCGCAACACGCAGTCAATCCTTTTCCTATCATTTGTGGTACCTCCGCTGGGTCGATTAATGCGGCGGCTATGGCGGCTGGTGCGGGTGAGTTTCGTAAAACGGTCTTTATGTTGGCAAGGATGTGGCAAGGCTTAAACCCTGAAAATATCTACCGCGGTAGTCTGCCGTGGCTGGCTGGGGCCGCGGGGCATTGGCTGAGTGCTTTGCTGTTGGGGGGCTTGGGCAAATACAACCCGCGTGCTTTTTTGGATAATGAGCCGCTGCGCGCATTTTTATCGGCGCGAATGGATTTCTCACAAATTCAACAGAATATTAATAATGGTGCGCTACGCGCCGTGTCAATTTCGGCCTTGGGCTATACCAGTGGCCAATCAGTGTCATTTTTTCAAGCTGCCGATGAATTAAAAGATTGGGCGAGGGCCAAACGAATCGGTGTACGTACCGAGCTCAACCTATCACACCTGATGGCCTCCAGTGCAATACCCTTGATATTCCCTGCAGAGCATATTCATCGTGAGTATTTTGGTGATGGTTCGGTGCGCCAGATTGCGCCGCTAAGCCCAGCCATTCACTTAGGGGCGAAGCGTGTGCTGGTGATTGGGGTCGCGCCGCAACCGGATGAGGTGCCGGCTCGGCAGCGCAGCAATAGTTATCCAACGCTAGCGCAAGTCACCGGCCAACTCATGAATAGTATCTTCTTAGATAGCCTAGATACTGATCTGGAACGTATGACGCGGATTAACCGGACTTTGTCGCACATCCCCGAATCAATTCGCGTGCAATCCGGCTTGGAGCTGCGCCCGATTGAGGTGTTAACGATTTCGCCATCGCAGCCTTTGGAGTGCCTCACCTTGGGTTTTAGCCGTGATTTTTCGCTGGGCATGCGTTTTTTATTGGGCGGCTTGGGCGCTTTTCGGCGGCAAGGTTCGGTGGTGGCTAGCTATTTATTGTTTAGTGGCGCGTACTTACGAGAATTGATTCGCTTGGGCTATCGAGATGCCATGGCAAAAGAGTCGGAACTCTGCGTTTTTTTGGCTGCAAATTCTAAGCCAAGCAGCGTAGAATAGCTTTTTTCTATTAAAAGGCCAGAGGTTTGGCATGGCACAGTGGCGAGTTGGTTTTTTTGTATTGTTTCTGGTGTGCGTTGGCATGATGGGTTTTGCCCTTTATCACCAATTTTATCAATGGCTCATGCCTTGCCTTTTGTGCGTGTATGAGCGCTTGATCGTTATTGTCTTGGGTTTATTGAGTTTGTGCGCCAGCGTTTGGAAACCAAGTACGCGTCGTGGTGTGTTGATTTTTTCGTCAATCTACGCGCTGATTGCCCTGTGGGGCGCGGGCATTACCGTGTGGCATCTTTTGGTGCAGTACGGCCCCAAAGAAGGTGGCGTGACTTGCGCATCAAGCCTGCCATTCCCAATCGACTTAAATGCCTTGCCGGGTTGGATTACTGCGGTGATCCGTCCCGTTGGCGATTGCTCGGTTGATAGTTTTGCGCTGTTTGGTATGTCGATGCCGTTCTGGCTCTTGGTGGCGTTTATTGGCTTTTTGCTACCGTTGTCGATATTGGCGCGGACGCGCTTGACTGAAATCCGCCGTCGGGGACTTTAAATGACGCTGACTGAACTTCGCTATATTGTTGCCGTCGCGCGAGAACGCCATTTTGGCCGTGCGGCCAATAGCTGCTTTGTATCGCAACCGACATTGTCGGTCGCGGTGAAAAAATTAGAAGAAGAACTCGGCGTGGCTTTGTTTGAGCGTGCCGCTGGCGATGTGACGGTGACCCCAACAGGTACGCTTATCATCGAGCAAGCGCAGCGTGTGCTCGAAGAAGTTTCGCTAGTCAAGCAGCTCGCCGAGCAGGGCAAAGACCCGCTCGCGGGGACTTTGCGACTCGGCGTGATTTACACGATTGGACCCTATTTGCTCCCGCATCTGATTCCGCGCTTGCGCGAACTGGCGCCGCAGATGCAATTACTGCTCGAAGAAAACTACACTGCGCGCTTGAGCGAAATGCTTAAGCAGGGTGAAATTGACATCGCTATTTTGGCTGAGCCTTTCCATGAAGGCGGTATTAGCACACAAGCTTTGTATGATGAGGATTTTGTCGTCGCTACGCCCAAAGGCCATGAGTGGGAGCAGTTGAGCGAAATTGCTTCTGAGCAATTGTCGGATGAAAACGTGTTGCTCTTGTCGCCCGGTAATTGTTTTCGCGATCAAGTATTGCAAACCTGTTCGGATTTGAACCGTGAAAGTATGTCGGTGGGCAGTTTGCAACGTACTTTGCAAGGCTCGTCGTTGACGACGATTCGGCATATGGTGGCTGGTGGCATTGGGGTGACCGTGTTGCCTGCAACTTCGGTTAGTGCTGCTGACGATAGTTTGCTCAGTGTGCGGTCGTTCTCTGAGCCTGTGCCATCGCGGCGTGTGATTTTAGCTTGGCGTCGCAATTTCCCAAGGCATGCTGCCATCGAGGTGGTACGGCAAGCTTTGCTGCAATCAAATTTAGAACCTATTCATCGTTTGCCGGATGCCTTGGTGAGTCAATAGTTTTTTACTAACTATCGAATTCAAATAAGTCATTGGTAAATTCAATCGATGCGTTGTAATATTGTCTTCGTCAGCAACTAATATGAGTCGGAAGCCAGCAAGAGCTGGCTTCTTGATCTAAACGAAGGGGTATTTCATGGCATCACCATTCCATAATCCAGATTCTTTGACGATCCAAAATCTTGAGTCGGCATTTGCCGGTGAATCAATGGCGCATATTAAATATCGCTATTTCGCAAAGTTGTGCCGCGAAATGGGTGATGTGGCGACAGCGGAAGCATTTGAAGCAACGGCCGACCAAGAAGTCATGCACGCATTTGGTCATCTTGACCTGCTGTTTCCAAAAGCCAATATGACGCCAGCAAAGGCTTTACAGTTTGCGATTGAAGGCGAAACTTATGAATACACCGAGATGTATCCAAAGTTCCGTCATGTCGCAGTCGAAGAAGGTCAGGATGCCGCAGTGCAAGAAATCGACGAACAAATTGCTGAATCGAAAGAGCATGCAGAAATGTTTAAAGCGGTGCTGGAAAAAGCTGCGAAACGATTTGCCGCATTGGCAAAGGTTGAAGAGCGCCATGCCAATCATTACCAAGCTGTGCTAGATAATTTAACAAAATAATGGGTATTTAACCCTAGCCATTTTATATTAAGGCGCTGAGCGCCATACCCAATTAGGAGTTCATCATGAAGCAATGGCAATGTGTGGTTTGTGGTTTTATCTATGACGAAGCTGTAGGTTTACCCGCCGAAGGTATCGCAGCAGGGACTGCTTGGGCTGATATTCCAGAAGATTGGGCCTGTCCAGACTGTGGCGTGGCCAAGGCCGATTTTGATATGGTTCAAATCTAAAAATACTGCTCACGATAAAAAGCCGGCTTAGGTCGGCTTTTTCATGGATTAATTGATAGGAAAAAACAATGACAGCGCCAGTGATTATTTTAGGCAGCGGCCTTGCGGCATATAACGTGGCGCGGGAATTTCGCAAATTAGATAAAACCTCGGCTTTAACGATTGTTTCTCGTGATCATGCGGGTTTTTATTCTAAGCCCATGTTGTCGAATGCATTTTCAGCGAATAAAAGCGCAGAGCAATTGTTGATGAAAAGCGCAGAAAAAATGGCCGAAGAACTCAATGCGACGATTTTGAGTCACACCAAGGTGGTCTCAATTCACGTGCACAATCAAGAGGTGATGCTGGGTGATGATACGGTTTTGCCTTATCGTGACTTGGTTTTGGCGGTCGGCGCGGATCCAATTCGCTTGCCGATGGGGGGGGATGGTGCGAGCGATGTTTTATCGGTGAATGATTTGGACGATTTTGCGCATTTTAATCGACGCTTGGCCAGTGCAAAAAGTGTCGCAATTTTAGGCGCTGGTTTGATTGGCTGTGAATTTGCCAATGACTTATTAGCGCGCGACATTACGCCAACTGTGATTGATCCATCGGCTTGGCCTTTATCGCGATTATTGCCGCAAGCGGCTGGCGATTTTATGGCGGCTAAGTTGAGCGATGCCGGTGTGCAATTTCACTGGGGCGTGACTGCGCAGGCGGTCGATGCAGAAGGTGCAGGCTTTGTCGTGAAGCTGAGCGATCAAACCGCATTGGCTGTTGACTTGGTTTTATCGGCGGTCGGCTTGCGATCACGCACTGAATTGGCTGCCGCCGCGGGTTTGCAAGTGAATCGTGGCGTACTGGTGAATCGCTATTTGCAAACGAGTCAGCCGCATATTTATGCCGTTGGCGATTGCGCAGAAGTGGCGGGATTAACTTTGTCATTTGTGTTGCCGATTATGCAACAAGCAAGGGCATTGGCCGCTACGCTAGTGGGGATATCGACTGTAGTGAAATACCCTGCTATGCCTGTAATGGTGAAAACGCCTGCGTGTCCAACTGTCGTAGCACCACCTGCGATGGGAACAGTGGGGGAGTGGCATTTGGAGACGAGTGAGACTGGGATTGTGGCAAAATTTATGTCCGACTCAGGAAGTATGGCTGGCTTTGCTTTGCTGGGTTCAGCAACCTCGCAGCGGCAGGCGTTAACCCCAGATTTACCAGTTGTTTTGGCCTAATCAGCCGCTACATTGATTGCCTGCAGGAATTGAAAAGAATCGCTAAATGACTTCAATCCGTGAAAGTAAAAAGCCCATCGTCAGGATGGGCTTTTTGCTATTTATTGCGTTTTGACAATCGGTTCAATACCGAGCTTTCGCAGCTTTTTAACGGCTGCTTCTGCTTCCGCTTTGGTTTTGAACGGACCAATTTGCACCCGTGTTTCTAAATAAGCAGGAATGCCGGCGGCCTGAATTTGCGCGAGTAATTTCTCTGCATTGTTGGAATGTAAAAATACGCCCGCCTGCACGCTGTACCCTAATTGAGTGTTGCTCGCTGCTGGGAATGGCGCACGCGGCACGGCGGTGAGGCCTGATTCGGTGGTGTTTAATTTCAATTTTGGTACAGCAGGAAGCTCTGTAGGAGCTGCAACTTTGGGGCTTTTGGTAGGCGAAGTTTCAGTTGTTCGCTTGGGTATATTGCTAATGGGTTCGACCTGTGATTGATTTGGCGCAGGGTTTCTTGGTGCTGCAGTAATGGTTGGAGCTGGCGTAGGCACTTCAGTTGCTGCTGGTGTGCTAGCGACTTCTGGGGTTGTTTCGATTGGAGCTGAAGTTGGTGTAGTAATTACGCTTACGCTACTAGCTGCTGGCGCTATTTGTGGGATTTGAACTTCTGGTGGTAGGTTTTTTTCTTCTCGATCGAGCCAAGAAATCGCGCCTAATACGCCAGCAATCAAAGTGCCAGCAATACCTAGACGCCATAAAAGTTGCTTTTTTAATTGCTGCTGTTCTTTCTGCTGCAAGATGGGGTCCGGTTTATCACTCATCTGTCAGGTGCTCGCTATGGTGGTATACTATTAGACTATTTGCCTCGTATTTTGGCGAAATAGGTCGGATGAGAATATTTAATTCGCATCAGGCTAGCTGAAATTACACTGTGCCGTAAAGTTTCTTGTACGAAAATAACGCCTTACCCTGGAGATTATAAAATGGCTGTTGAAACTACCCTGTCGATTATCAAACCTGATGCTGTTGCTAAAAACGTTATCGGTAAAATTTACGATCGTTTTGAAACTGCGGGTTTAAAAGTCGTCGCAGCGAAACTAAAGCAGTTAACACGTGCCGAAGCTGAAGGCTTCTACGCCGTACACAAAGAGCGTCCTTTCTTTAATGCGCTTGTTGAGTTCATGATTTCAGGTCCTGTGATGATTCAAGCTTTGCAAGGTGAAAACGCCATGCAAGTGAATCGTGACTTGATGGGCGCAACCAACCCAAAAGAAGCAGCGGCAGGTACTATCCGTGCTGATTTCGCCGAAAGCATTGACGCAAATGCAGTACATGGCTCTGACAGTTTGGGAAATGCAGCGATTGAAATCGCTTACTTCTTTGATGTATCGGAAGTGTACGCAGCCTAAGTCGTAAGTAGGAAAGCAAAAGTTTTCTTGCATCGTTGTTTTGCCTCGCCGTACGACTTGTACTGTTTTCGGCTTCACGCCTTGCCATAAAGCTTTTGCACGCTAAATATAATGTAGTTGAGTTGTACGAACTTCCTCTTCGCACTGAAGAGGAGGTTGAGTGATGAAATAAAATGGCGCAAGCCTTGGTGGATATAAAAATGACGATGAATTTGTTGGATTACGATGCGGAGCGTCTAGGCCAATTAATGGTGCAACTCGGAGAAAAACCGTTTCGTGCCAAACAACTGATGAAGTGGATTCATCAGCGTGGCGTAGCTGACTTCGATGCGATGAGTGATATCGCTAAATCGTTCCGACAAAAATTAGCGGCAGATGCCAATATCGCGCCACCAGAAATGATGGCTGAGCAGGTGGCCAAAGACGGCACGCGCAAATGGTTGCTCGATGTAGGGACCGGTAATGGCGTGGAAGCTGTTTTTATTCCTGAAGATGACCGAGGTACTTTGTGCGTATCCAGCCAAGTCGGCTGTGCGTTGGATTGTTCCTTCTGTGCAACTGGACGACAAGGTTTTAACCGAAATTTAAGTACTGCGGAAATTATTGGTCAATTGTGGTGGGCGAACAAACGCCTGTCTTTTGATGCTGCGCGTATTGGCGATGCCAAAAATGAAGATACTCGAATTGTTTCGAATGTGGTGATGATGGGCATGGGTGAGCCGCTCGCCAATTACGATAATGTGGTTGCCGCGATGCGCCTAATGTTGGATGACAATGCGTATGGCTTGTCACGCCGTCGCGTTACCTTATCGACTTCTGGGTTGGTGCCGCAGTTAGATCGACTGCGCGAAGATTGTCCAGTGGCTTTGGCGGTGAGTTTACATGCGCCCAATGATGCGATTCGTGATGACATTGTGCCCATCAATCAAAAATATCCGCTCAGAGAATTGCTGGATGCGTGTAATCGTTACCTTGAAAAAGCGCCGCGTGATTTTATTACTTTTGAATATGTGATGCTTGATGGTGTGAATGATCTGCCTGAGCATGCTCGGCAAGTTGCGGCGATGTTGCGCTCGACATCGGCTAAAATTAATTTGATCCCATTCAACCCGTTTCCAAATTCAAGTTTCAAACGTTCGAGCCGAGATGCTATTGTTCGCTTCCGTGATATTTTGCTGCAAGCTGGATATATCGTGACGGTAAGAAAAACCCGTGGTGATGACATTGATGCCGCCTGTGGTCAATTAGCAGGGCAAGTGCAAGATAAAACTCGTCGTCTAGAGCGGATGGCAGAGACACGACCTATTTTATTTAAAACTGGAGGTAGTGCGTGAAAAATACTTTAGTCGTCCTCATATTGTGTCTAGGTCTAAGTCAATTTGCTTGGGCAAATGACGGTGAATCACGTGCTTCGGTCCGCACACGTTTGGCTTCTGAGTATTACAAATTAGGTCAGTACACTGTTGCAGTGTCAGAGGCTAAAAAAGCATTGGATTCTGACCCAAAATACCTTTTAGCTTACAATGTCATGGCATTGTCTTATTGGGCACTAAAAGACAATGCAATGACGATTAAATTATTTAAAGATGCTCTGAGTCTTGAGCCAACTAACTCAGATCTGAACCACAACTATGCCAATTTTTTGTGCGCGAATGGGGATGTGAAGCAGGCGCAAGAGCGATTTGGCATCGCCTTAAGTAATCCCTTGTACTCGACTCCCGACCAAACGATGCTTGCTGCAGCAAACTGTGCGATTAGCAGCAACGATCTGCCTTTGGCCATCGAATGGTATAAGAAAGTGCTTTCGTTTAGACCCAATAATATCCAAGCAAAATTTCAGTTGAGTAGTTTGTTGCTTAAGTCCGGCGATTTACCTGAAGCCAAGCGCTACTTTATTGAAATGTTTAGAGCTACTAAAACGCCGCAATCAGAGTTGCTTTGGTTGGGTGTTAAAATTGAGCACGCGATTGGTAATAAAACCGCAGAGCAACGTTATGCCGCTGAATTAATGGCTTTATACCCAGATTCGGTTGAAGCAACTAAGTTACAGATTGGAAAATATGACTGATCAGTTTACAGCCCCCTCAGAACCATCGTTAGTATCTTCACTGCTACCCGCTGGTCGTCAATTACGCAATGCACGCGAAGCATTGGAATTAACGCCTGAGCAAGTCGCTCAGCAACTCAAACTCTCAGTTCGGCAAGTTATTGCGATTGAGCAAGAGGCGTTTGACGAACTGCCCAGCAATCTATTTATTCGTGGTTTCGTGCGTAATTATGCGCGCTTGCTTAAAATAGATGTCGAGCCGCTGCTGGCTTATTTGGCTGAAGTCTTACCGCAAGAGCAGGAAGCTCGTACTCCAGTGGATTCATCATTGACCTCGGGTGTCCGTCTGTCTGGTGAGCATGTTCCAAAAAAACAACGCAGCTTGTCACCCACGGCCTTGATGGCTCTACTGGGTGCCGCCATTGGGGTTGCTGTCGCTGTTTGGTTTTTGCAGCAACCGTCCAATCCAGAGCTCGCGTTGCCTGAGCTTGAATCACCGCCGGTATTGGATGTTCCTGCTGCTTCCGCTGTACTCGAAACGGCTTCTGCAGTTGCTTTTTCCTCCGCTAGTGCGGCAAGCTCTGCTAGTTCTGTTGTGATTGCAAGTGTAGTTGCTAGCCCAGTTTCTATCGCTGCAAGTGCTTCGGCAGCTACTGCATCTCAGGCTTCATCAGTAACCTCCGCAACGGTAGGCGCAATTAAAATTGTGTCTACGACAGATAGCTGGGTGCAGATCATTGATGCCAACGGGAATAAAGTATTGTCGGAAATTATTCGCCCAGGTATTGAGCGTACTGTGGATGGCAAGCCTCCTTTTGCAGTCAAAGTGGGTAATGCGCCAAAAACAACTGTATATTTTCACGGTCAAAACGTCGACTTGAGTCCTTATCTCAAGCCTGGTTCTGATGTGGTTAATTTGGAATTGAAATAAACGTATGTCGAATCTGATTACTCGCCGTAAAACACGCCAAGTCCAAGTGGGAAATGTTTGGGTTGGTAGCGATCACCCGATTGTGGTGCAGTCAATGACCAACACCGATACTGCTGATGCTGAAGGCACTGCACGTCAGATCTTTGAGCTTTGGCGTGCTGGCTCTGAAGTGGTGCGTATTACGGTGAATAGCCCAGAGGCCGCTGCGCAAGTCGGTAATATCAAAACCAAGCTAGAAAACTGGGGCTGTAAAGTACCGCTGGTTGGTGATTTTCATTACAACGGTGATCGCTTACTGCGCGATTATCCAGATTGCGCGCAAGCTTTGGCTAAATATCGCATCAATCCTGGTAATGTCGGTAAGGGTAGCAAGCGCGACGAAAAATTCGCACTGATGATTGAAAAAGCCATTGAATACAATAAAGCGGTGCGAATTGGTGTGAACTGGGGTTCGCTCGATCAAAGTATTGCTGCGCGGATGATGGACGAAAATAGCAAACGTTCGCAACCTCTAAGTGCCGATGCTGTGATGCGTGAAGCCTTGATTGTGTCGGCACTTGAATCGGCTGATCAAGCCATTCAATGGGGCTTGTCGCCCGATAAGATTTTGTTGTCTTGCAAAGTTTCGCATGTGCAAGATTTAGTGGCGGTTTATCGTGATTTAGGTGCGCGTTGTGATTACCCTTTGCATTTGGGTTTGACTGAGGCAGGAATGGGTAGCAAAGGTATCGTTGCCTCGAGTGCTGCTTTGTCAATTTTGATGCAAGAAGGGATTGGCGACACGATTCGTATTTCTTTAACGCCAGAACCCAATGGTGACCGCACAAAAGAAGTCGTGGTTGCGCAAGAATTATTGCAAACCATGGGTTTACGCAGTTTTACGCCATTAGTGACTGCTTGCCCTGGATGTGGTCGTACCACTTCGACGGTGTTTCAAGAATTAGCGCAAGATATCCAAACTTTCTTGCGTGAAAAAATGCCGATTTGGCGCAAAGATTATCCCGGAGTTGAGGATATGAAAGTTGCGGTCATGGGCTGTGTGGTTAATGGTCCGGGTGAATCTAAGCTGGCCGATATTGGCATTAGTTTGCCTGGCACCGGTGAAGTGCCGGTGTGCCCTGTCTATGTGGATGGCGAGAAAGATGTAACCCTCAAAGGTGACAATGTGGCCGTTGAATTTCAGGCGATTGTTGAGAATTATGTCGCAACACGATACGGTGTTGATGGTGCTAAGCGCCGTGAAACTGCCGCTAAGGTCATTCCTTTAACGCAAATTTAGTGATGTATTTTATTCAAAGCGTTGCAAATTATTGGCTGCAATGCAATACCCTTTATCTGTAAACGAAAGAACAAGAATATGGCAGAAACAATCCAAGCAATTCGTGGTATGAATGATATCTTGCCAGTGGAAGGTGCTAGCTGGCAGTTTTTTGAGAAAGTAACACGTGAATGGTTGGCGGCTTATGGCTACAACCAAATTCGTATGCCGATTGTGGAGTCAACGCACTTGTTTATTCGAGGCGTGGGCGAGCACACTGATATTGTTGAAAAAGAAATGTATGCCTTTGAGGATAGCCTCAATGGTGAAAAGTTAACGCTACGTCCAGAAGGGACTGCCGGTTGTGTGCGTGCGTGTATCGAGCATGGTTTGCTATACAAGCAAACTCAGCGTTTGTGGTACACAGGTCCAATGTTTCGGCATGAGCGTCCGCAAAAAGGGCGTTATCGTCAATTTCATCAGCTTGGGGTCGAAGCTTTTGGTTTTGCTACGCCGGATGTTGATGCTGAAATGATCGTGATGCTGGCCGATCTATGGCCGCGTCTGGGCTTGAGTGGCATGTGTCTGGAGTTAAACTCGCTGGGTAATCTGGATGAGCGCGCGGCACATCGCGCTGAGCTAATTAAGTATCTTGAAGGGTATATCGATATTCTAGATGAAGACGGCAAGCGTCGTTTGTATACCAACCCTTTACGGGTGCTCGATACCAAAAATCCTGCACTGCAAGCGATGGCAGAAAATGCTCCGCAATTGATGGATTTCTTAGGTGAAGAATCAAAATCGCATTTCGAAGCGGTGAAAGCTTTGCTCGATGATGCTGGGATTGCATATAAGCTCAATTCTCGTTTAGTGCGTGGCTTAGATTATTACAATCGCACCGTGTTTGAGTGGACGACAACCCAGTTGGGTGCGCAAGGTACGGTCGCAGCCGGTGGGCGTTACGATGGTTTGGTAGAGCAATTGGGCGGTAAGCCTTGCCCAGCAGTCGGTTTTGCAATTGGCATTGAGCGCATCATGCTTTTGCTTGAAGCTAATGAGGTCGCCATTCCTGCGCAGCAAGCGGATGTTTACGTGATTCACCAAGGTGAAGCTGCAGCAAGAAATGCATTCACCGTGGCACTGCAATTACGTGCAGCGGGTTTAAATGTCATTTACCACGGTGGCAGTGCAAGCTTTAAGTCTCAATTTAAAAAAGCGGATCAATCAGGCGCTCGTTTTGCAGTTGTGATTGGTGATGGTGAGGTAGAAACGCAAACTGCGAATTTAAAAACGCTCACTGGTGAGTTGCAAGGTGCGCAGCAAACATTAGCGCAAGACCAGTTAGCACAAGCAATTGCTCGTATTTAATTTATCAGGGGATGATCAGCATGGCCGCATTTGATTTACAAGAACAAGAACAAATTGCAACGTTAAAGGCATGGTGGCAAAGTTGGGGTAAATGGTTGGCATTGGGCGTTGCTGCATTTTTGATTGGTTTTGCTGCGTGGGCGGGTTGGCAAAAATATCAGAAAACTCAGATTGTTAAAGCAGCAGAAGTTTATGCGCAAATTGAGGGCAATTTAGCTGAAGATGGTAAGTTTAAAGCTGGCGTAGCTTTGCTGAAATCCGATTATACAAAGACGCCGTATGCACCACGCGCGGCAATGATTGCTGCAAAGTTGCAATATCTAAAAGGCGATGCAGCAGCTGCGCGCGCTGAGTTGCAATGGGTGATTGATAACAGCACTGAGGCAGCTTTGCGCGATTCGGCTCGTTTGCGCATGGCGAGTATTTTGCTAGAAGATAAAAAGTTCACAGAAGCATTAGCTTTAATGAAAACACCTGAAGCAGAAGGCTTTTCTCCGCTCTATGCTGAACAGCGCGGTGATATTTTTGTAGCTAAAGGTGAGCCAGTAGCCGCAGCGGATGCGTATCGTCAAGCGATTGCAAAACTTCCAAAAGATGCGCCAAACTTGAAATTAGTCGAGATCAAACTTGATATTTTAGGAGGCAAGTAATAATGAACGGTTTACGACCGCTATTACTCTTAAGCGCGCTGGGACTGGCTGCATGCAGCACGACTAGTAATACTCCTGAACCTTCGCCTTTGCCAATTGTTGTTTCAAAAGTTAAAACATCAGTGCAGTGGCAAAACACAGTTGGTAATACAACTGAATATCGTTTTCAACCTGCTTTTAATGGTGATTTGATCGCGGCTGTTGGTGGCAATAATGAGCTTGCTTTGATTGAAAGAGCAAGTGGCTCAAAGCGCTGGCAAGTCAAACTGGATAAGGAAATCGCTGGTGGTGTTGGCATTTCCGGTGGTGTGATTGCAGTCGGCACTATTAGCGGTGAAGTGCTAGCATTTGATTTGGCGGGCAAAAAAACTTGGTCGGCACAAGTAACTAGCGAAATCATTTCTGCTCCTGTAGTTAGTGATGATTTTGTCGTTGTTCGTTCTGGTGATGGCAAGATATCGACTTTTTCTGCGGCAACGGGTGAATTAAAGTGGATTTACCAACGGCCACAGCCTGCGCTCTTATT
This sequence comes from uncultured Deefgea sp., assembly GCA_963508915.1. Lineage (GTDB taxonomy): Bacteria > Pseudomonadota > Gammaproteobacteria > Burkholderiales > Chitinibacteraceae > Deefgea. Next base: position 24,214 of record CAUOZE010000026.1, on the reverse strand, counting down.
GCGAAATTATGCTCCGCCTGTCGTTGCTGATGGTGTCGTCTACCTGGGTCAAGCAGCTGGTCGCTTAACGGCAATTTCAATTGCTGATGGTCGTGTACTCTGGGAGGCCCCCGTTTCATTGCCACGTGGTGCCAGTGAGCTGGAGCGTGTTACCGATATCGTCTCGCCTCCTGTTGCACAGGGTGACGTGGTGTGTGCCGTTGCTTTTCAGGGGCGCGTGGCTTGCCTTGGAGCCAAGCAAGGTAATTTGTTATGGACCCGTGAAGTATCAAGCTGGTCTGGCTTAGCTATGGATGCCCAGCAAGTCTATGTAACAGACAGTAAAGGTCAAGTGAACGCCTTTGAGAAATCAACAGGGCGCAGTGTTTGGCGGCAAGAAGGGTTGGCAAATCGTCTGGTAACGGCACCTGCGATATTGGGTAGCAATGTGGTTGTTGGCGATTTTGCTGGTTATTTGCATGTATTAAGTCCTGAGGATGGTCAATTTGTTGGTCAAATGGCTACCGATGGCGGACGTATTTATTTAGCGCCTCAGTCTGATGGCGCGCAGGCGATTGTTCAGACAGCAAAAGGTAGTATTTTGCTGTTAAGTGCACAGTAATACCCATTTGGTCTAAGCCTGTACGCTGCACGGTGTGGCGTAGGCGGGCCAGTGGAATAAGGAATTGAAGTGAAACCAACTATTGCCCTCGTGGGCCGCCCGAATGTGGGCAAATCAACTTTGTTTAATCGTTTAACCAAAACACGCGATGCTTTGGTTGCCGATCAGCCGGGCTTAACGCGTGATCGCCATTATGGCCACGGTAAAGTCGGTGAGAAGCCATACCTTGTCATTGATACAGGTGGTTTTGAGCCTGTGATCGATGAAGGCATTATGTTTGAGATGGCCAAGCAAACGCTCCAAGCGATTGATGAAGCCGATGCGATTATTTTCATTGTTGATGGTCGAAATGGTTTAACACCGCAAGACAAAATGATTGCCAATCGTTTGCGTCAAGGTGATCGCCCTGTGTGGGTAGCGGTAAACAAGATTGAAGGCATGAATAGCGCCATTATGACTGCTGAATTCCATGAGTTTGGCCTAGGTGATCCGGTGGCGATTTCAGCATCACATGGTGAAGGTGTGCGCCATTTGATTAATGAAATTTTAGAAGGTTTTCCAGATCAAGAGCCGGAAGAAGAGCCGACTCATCCTAAATTCGCCATTGTTGGCCGCCCTAATGTTGGTAAATCGACGCTAGTGAATGCAATCTTGGGTGAAGATCGTGTTATTGCGTTTGATCAACCCGGTACTACTCGCGACTCAGTTGCTATTGATTTTGAAAGAAACGGCTCCAACTACACAGTAATTGATACTGCGGGTGTACGTCGCCGCGGTAAAGTGACCGACATGATTGAGAAATTTTCAGTCATTAAAACGATGCAGGCGATTGAAGATTGTAACGTTGTGATCTTAGTTTTGGATGCGACGCAAGACGTGTCGGATCAGGACGGCAAAATTGCAGGCTTCGTATTGGAGTCTGGTCGCGCTTTGGTGGTTGCGATTAACAAGTGGGAAGCGGCTGATTTAGAACAAAGAGAGACCATTAAACGTGATATTGCACGCAAATTGGCGTTCTTGGATTTTGCCAAGTTCCATAATATTTCTGCCTTGCAAGGTAGTGGTGTCGGCGATTTATTTGGCTCAATTAACCAAGCCTATGATGCGGCGATGATTAAGATTCCAACGCCAAAACTAACACGCGCTTTGCAGTTGGCCATGGAGCGTCAGCAACCACCGTTGGCTGGCAAAATTCGCCCAAAAATGCGTTATGCCCATCAAGGTGGTAGTAATCCCCCTGTGGTAATTATTCACGGTAACGCTTTAGAGGCAGTACATGCTTCATACTGGCGCTATTTAGAACACTTCTTTATCAAAACGTTTAAATTGCAAGGTACGCCGTTGCGAGTGCAGTTTAAAAAGAATGACAATCCGTTTGAGGGTAAAGAAGCGCCACAACGCGGTCGTCGTGGGCCGCAAGCAGCTAAAAATGCGTTGAAAAGACGCTAAGCTGGCAGGTTTGGTATCGTTTGTGTAAGATGTTTTAAGAAGCCCATACCCGTAAAGACGGAAAACTAATAACAAGTCGGAGAATAATAATGAGTGCTAAGGGGCAAATGCTGCAAGACCCATTTTTGAATATCTTGCGAAAAGAACACGTACCGGTATCTATTTATTTGGTGAATGGCATTAAATTGCAGGGCCAAATTGAATCATTTGATCAGTATGTGGTGTTGCTGCGTAATACTGTGACGCAAATGGTTTATAAACACGCGATTTCAACTGTAGTACCTTCACGTGCTGTGAATGTGCCGCATGAGAATCCTGCAGCAGCAAGTACTGAAGGTTAACTGATTGAGTATTAATCAACCCCGAAGGCAAGCTCTTTCGGGGTTTTCTCTTGCATGGAATTTATTGGAAGTAAGAGGTTTGCATGTTTGAACGCCATCAGGGCGGTGATGACGCAATTCTGGTTTGTCTTGATTTTGGTGAAATCGATTTTCAAGATGCGCGTGAAGAATTTTTCGAATTGGTAAGGTCTGCGGGTTTAAATCCATTAGTGGTGATTGAGGGTAAACGTCAACGCCCAGATCCAGCATATTTTTCGGGCAGTGGCAAAGCCGAAGAAGTTGCGGAGGCAGTTTTAGCGAACGAAGCTTCAATTGTAATTTTTAATCATCAATTGTCGCCAAGCCAAGAGCGTAATTTAGAGAAAAAAGTTCAGTGCCGCGTCATTGATAGAACAACTTTGATTTTGGATATTTTTGCGCAACGTGCACGAACATCGGAAGGTAAGTTGCAGGTTGAGCTGGCGCAATTAGCGCATTTACAGACTCGATTAATTCGCGGTTGGACTCACTTGGAGCGCCAAAAGGGCGGGGTGGGTTTACGTGGGCCGGGTGAAACTCAGCTTGAAACAGACCGACAATTAATTGGCATTCGTGTTAAGCGACTAAAAGATCAGCTGGCTACGGTACAAAAACAGCGTTCGACTCAAAGAAAGCAGCGTGGAAGAACAGGGCAGTTTACAGTTTCTATCGTTGGCTACACTAATGCGGGTAAATCAACACTATTTAATGCGCTGACTAAGGCCAAGCTGTACGTTGCAGATCAGCTCTTTGCTACTTTGGATACGAGTAGCCGCAAATTGTATATCGATGCTGATCATTCGGTGGTGATTTCTGATACGGTTGGTTTTATTCGCGATTTGCCTCACTCTTTAGTTGCAGCATTTAGGGCTACTTTGGAAGAAACAATCGAAGCAGATATCTTGTTGCATGTCGTCGATATCAATCATCCGATGCGCGATTCGCAGATTGTTGAAGTGAATAAGGTATTAACTGAAATTGGTGCGGAACATATCCCGCAGCTGATGGTCTTTAATAAGATTGATCAGCGTGATCTCGTCGCAGAAATTGAACGTGACGAATTAGATAAGATTTCTAGCGTTAAATTGAGCGCTTTACGTGGGCAAGGTTTGAACTTGCTACGTGATGCCCTAATAGAAGCAATGAATCAAACCGTTAAGGAAGATAAATGAGTCAAAATGATCCGCAATGGGGTGGTGGTCGCAATAAAAACAGTGGCCCACCAAATTTGGATGAGATTTTTCGTAATGTCATCAAAAAAATCAATGGTTTGCTAGGTAACAAAATTCCGCAAAGTAATACGCCAAGTGGTGATTCTGCTGGTGGCACTACAGGTATAGTGATTGTTTTAACTACGCTGGCCGTGCTTTGGATGGCATCGGGTTTCTATATTGTTGATGAACGTGAAGACGCAGTGATCACTCGTTTTGGACGTTATATGCAAACAGTAGAAGATTCCGGCTTGCATTGGCATCTGCCGTACCCAATCGAAGCGCGCGAAATTGTCAATATGACTGAAATTCGTAGTCTTGATGTTGGTGTTCGGGCTGAAGCGGGGTCGACCAATATTGAATCTTTGATGCTCACGGGTGATCAAAATATCATCCAAGTTCAGCTTGAAGTTCAATACACACTTAATTCTGCTAAAGATTTCTTGTTTAACAATCGCTTTGCTGATGCAGATGCAAAAGACGTTGTTCAGCAAGCAGCTGAAACGGCGATTCGTGAAGTCGTTGGTAAAAATAATGTTGATTATGTTTTGAATGAAGGCCGTGGCGTTATCTCAGAAGACAGTCGCGAAATCATGCAAAATCTACTTAACCGCTATGGTTTAGGGATTGTTATTTCGCGGGTGAATATTTCTGATATGCAGCCGCCTGAGCAAGTTCAAGCAGCGTTCTCCGATGCCGTAAAAGCTCGACAAGACAAAGCCCGTTTGATTAATGAAGGTCGCGCTTACGCAAACGACATTATTCCTCGGACTAGTGGTATGGCCGCTCGCTTGAATGAAGAGGCGCAAGGTTATCGCCAAGAAGTAGTGGCAACTGCTGAAGGTGACGCATCACGCTTTAAACAAATTGCAGTTGAGTACGCCAAAGCGCCACAAGTTACTCGTGATCGGATGTATCTTGATACGATGCAAACGGTATTCCAAAATACGACTAAAGTTTTGGTTGATCAAAAAGCAGGTGGAAGCTTGCTCTATCTGCCATTGGATAAATTAATGCAAATGAATGGTGCCGTACCTGCTACCGGAGGCGACGCAACAAAACCTGCTGTTTCAGCAGCATCGGCTGTTGCTGCGGCCAACGATAACCCCGTAAATCGCGCATTGCGCGGTGAGCGTGACGGTCGATAAGGAGGAATAAAAAATGAATCGAATTCTTCCTGTACTTTCTGTTTTATTGGTGGCTTTGTTTGTGTTGTCGATGTCAATGTTCACTGTTGACCAACGCCAATACGCCGTTGTCTTTCAATTTTCTGAAGCTAAACGAGTGATCAAAGATCCTGGTTTATATTTCAAAATTCCAATGCTGCAAGACGTTCGCTTTTTTGATAAACGGATTTTGACGATTGACGAGGATTCGCCTGCGCGTATCCAAACTATCGAGAAAATGAACGTTAAAGCCAGCAGTTTTATTAAATACCAAATTGTCGATGTAGAGCGCTTCTACAAAGCAGTTGGTGTTGATCAAGGTAAAGCCGTTGTTCGTTTGCGTAATACTGTAAACAATATGCTGCGTGATGAGTTTGGTAAACGCACGGTGCAAGACATCATTTATGGTAAACGCAATGAAGTCATGGAGCATGTTCGCAAAGTAGCTGATGAAGATGCTGCTCGGATTGGTATTCGTGTGATTGACGTTCGAATCAAGCGTGTTGAGCTAGAAGATAGCACCTTGGTTTCTGTTTATGAGCGGATGCAGTCAGAGCGTAAAGCCGTTGCGAATCAATTACGCGCTGAAGGTAGTGCAGAAGGCGAAAAAATCAAGGCCGATGCAGATAGACAGCGTGTGGTTATGATGGCAGACGCGTATAATAAGGCGCAGCAACTGAAGGGTGAGGGAGACGCAAAAGCCGCTGCTATTTATTCTGAGGCTTTTGGTAAAAATCCAGAATTCTACTCTTTCTATAAGAGCCTTGATGCTTACAAACAAAGCTTTGCTAAGAAGAGTGACCTGATGGTTGTCGATCCAAGTGCTGATTTCTTCAAATACATGAAGAACCCTCGCTCTGGCTCTGGCAAGTAAGGCGTAGTAGTGACCGATGTTGTTTTGTTGGGCATTGGGTTAATGCTGATATTTGAAGGTATTATGCCCTTTGCCTTGCCTGCGGTTTGGCGTGCGACTTTATTAAAAATTGCGAATATGACGGACCGTCAAATTCGAATTTTTGGATTTTGTTCGCTGATGGCTGGATTGTTTATTTGTTTGATGGTGTAGTAAGTACAAAATTAATCTGTCAATTGCAATCTCAAAGACCCGCACATTAGCTGTGGATTACTGATGAAATGCGCTGGGTTCTTAATATGTATTGCTATCAATCTATTGTTTTACGCCCGCACTGTGGATATACCCATGGGCGGGCATTTGATTTGTCTGGACTATGCGCAACTGGATCCTACCTGAATATATTTCCGATGTACTCCCAATGGAGTCACGTCAACTCGAAACTATGCGTCGCGCTATGCTCGATTTGTATGAGCGTTATGGCTACGAGCAAGTTGAACCCCCGCTAGTTGAGTACGTAGAGTCACTACTCACGCAAGACGACAGTGCTTTGGACTTAAAAACCTTTAAATTGGTCGATGAATTGACTGGCCGTCAAATGGGTTTGCGCGCAGACATTACGCCGCAAGTTGCTCGTATTGATGCGCACATCTTAAATCGCCAAGGTGTGACTCGCCTCAGCTATGCAGGGTCAGTAGTGACCACGCGTCCTGATGGTTTGCTGGCTAATCGACAGCCACGCCAAATTGGCGCAGAAATTTATGGTTGCGCCGCCATTGGTGCAGATGTTGAAGCGATTGAATTGATGCTAGCGAGTTTAACGCTGGCAGGCGTAAAAGAAGTTCGATTAGAAATTGGCCATATTGGCTTATTTAACGCAATGGCCGATGCCGCTGGCTGGCAAGGTGAAATTCGTCAGTTGGCATTTAATGCGCTGCAACAAAAAGACATCGCCGCTCTGCAGCAATTATCACAGAATTTACCTGCACCATTGCGTGATGGTTTATTGGCTTTACCGCTGGCTTATGGCGGTCACGAAGTATTAGAGCGCACCCGTGCTGTGTTGCCTGTGTTGCCTGCCGTGACTGAAGCTTTAGATGTACTCAATGAATTAGAAGCTGCATTGATCACACGTGGAATCGAAGTTCGTTTTGATCTCGCTGAGTTGCCTGGCAGTTATTACCATACTGGCTTGGTTTTCAACGCCTACGCGACGGGTTTTGTTAGCGCAGTTGCACGCGGTGGCCGTTATGATCGCGTCGGTGAAAAATTCGGCCGCTCACGCCCTGCGACTGGTTTTAGTTTGGATTTGCGCTCACTTACGGCGATCCCATTCCCATCGCATCGCGCTGCTGTGTTAGCGCCGCAAGGCGATGACGCGGCTTTATTGAGTGCTATTCGTGCTTTGCGGGCTGATGGTGAAACCGTCATCGTTGATTTGGGCGTTGACGTCACCGAAGTGCATATCAATCGCTCATTGCAATTGATCAGTGGGCAGTGGCAAGTCGTACCATTGCAATAAGTTTAAGCAAAAGTTTGTTGCTGCGTTGTCTAGCTTTGTCGTACTTATATTGCACTACCTGCGGCATAAAGGCTTTAGCATAAAACTTTTGCATGAGATTTTTATTTTCAGTTAGCCGCTTAAAGGGCTGGCTGAATTTGTATTTTGAAGTTAAAGTTCGGGCGCATTTCGTTGCGGTAGCGACGATGGCCATTGTTTTGAATCGCATTGAGGTTTTAGAAATGAGCAAAAATGTCGTCGTAATCGGCACACAATGGGGTGACGAGGGTAAAGGTAAGATTGTTGACTGGCTAACGGATCACGCCCAAGGCGTTGTACGTTTTCAAGGCGGTCACAATGCCGGTCATACCTTGTGGGTTGGCGGTAAAAAAACCGTATTACGTCTGATTCCGTCGGGTATTTTGCACACTGGCAAAGCCTGCTTTATCGGCAATGGCGTGGTGATTTCACCGACTGCCTTGCTACAAGAAATTGATGAATTGACAGCTGCTGGGATTGATGTAGCTAGCCGTTTGACGATTTCTGAGGCTTGTCCATTGATCTTGCCGTACCACATCGCAATTGATCAAGCGCGTGAAGCCGCTAAAGGCGAGAAAAAAATCGGTACAACTGGTCGTGGTATTGGCCCAGCTTACGAAGACAAAGTGGCGCGCCGTTCAATCCGTATTCAAGACTTGTACCATCCAGAGCGTTTTGCCGCTAAATTGCTGGAAAACCTCGACTGGTACAACTTTGCATTGAAGAACTACTTCAACGCACCAACACTCGATTTCCAAACCGTGTACGACGAAACCATGGCTTACGCTGAGCGTATTCGCCCAATGGTTGGCGATGTTTCGCGCACCTTGTACGACATGAACAAAGCCGGCGAGCCATTGCTGTTTGAAGGCGCGCAAGGTACTTTGCTCGACGTTGACCACGGTACTTACCCGTTTGTCACTTCAAGTAACTGCGTAGCGGGTGCAGCAGCACCGGGCGCAGGCGTTGCACCGCAAATGTTGCAATACGTACTCGGTATCGTGAAAGCCTACACCACACGTGTTGGTTCTGGCCCATTCCCAACTGAATTGTTCTGTGACGTTGGCGCTGGTTTAGCAAAACGTGGACATGAATTTGGTTCAGTAACGGGTCGTGCGCGTCGTTGCGGTTGGTTTGATGCGGCAGCATTGAAACGCTCAATCCAAATCAACGGTGTTTCTGGTCTATGCGTGACTAAACTCGACGTAATGGATAGCATCGAAACGATCAAGTTGTGCACTGGCTATATGCTGGATGGCAAAGCGATTGATATTTTGCCAATCGGTGCAGAAAACATCGCTAACTGCGAGCCAATCTACGAAGAAATGCCAGGTTGGTCTGAATCGACTTTCGGCGTGAAAAACTTCGACGAATTGCCGCTCAATGCACAAAATTACTTGAAACGCATCGCTGAAATCTGCGAAGCGCCGATTGCGATTGTGTCGACTGGTCCAGATCGCGATGAAACCATCGTGCTGCAACACCCATACAAAGACTAATCGTCTGTGTATATGAAAAAAACCGCTGTGTTGCAGCGGTTTTTTTTACGTCTGGAATTAATCCGGAACTGTGGTAAATCGCGCTTGCTCAACGCCATCAATCACGACATTTTCTATAAACATTTCATACGGCCGTACCCACAAATCACCTTCGCCATAAAGCGGCCGATACACGACCATCCATTCTGTCGTTTCACTGTGCCGTGCTAAGTCGATCACTTGGTAACGACTGCCTTTGTAATGCTGATATTCGCCAAGTGCGAGTGGTGGACGTGGTGTCATAGGTATTGCTCTCTATCATTTATTTATTAATGGCTGCAAGCGTATGCATGGCAAGATGCTCATATGAATGCTTGTTACTCACAGATTTTTCTTTAGTGATTCTTGACTGTAATTGTACAACAGGTGCTTGTTGCGTTAATTTCAATCTCACCACCTATTGGGAATGTGATTTGTGGTGTTGTATGCCCAAAATCCAAATTGGCAATTACAGGGATTGAATTTAACTCTGGTTTTGAACGAATCAGTTTATAAAGCTGTTCGTGTGTGATTTGTGAAGCTTTTTGAAACCGACCAATTACAATACCTTTTACAGAGTTAAAAGATTTTAGGTGGATAATGGATTGTAAATTACGATCAAATTCACTGAGGGTTAGTCGTTCAAGCAGATTATCCTCTTCGAGGAACAAAATGACATTCTCTGGCTCAGGTAAATAGCTACTGCCTTGTAATAAATTGAAGGTACATAAGTTACCACCAATAACGGTTCCCGATGCTGTACCTGCGTTGATAACCTGATAGCCTGGATTAGGGCAAAATCCACGCTGATTTTGATCGATATACCATTCATCATCAGACCAATTTTTGGAGTTCACTATTGAGTAGTGCTCATTATTCATCAAACATTTTTTAAAATATTCGATCGTGTAATCGAGCCCTTGAGTCATTCCGAATGAAGAGAAATGAGGACCACTGTACGTAATTAGCTGTGTTTTTGCATATATGGTATTGCTTAAAGCTGTAATGTCAGAAAAGCCACATAATATTTTCGGATTGGATTTGATGATGTTGTAGTCAATTTTATTAAGTAATTGAATTGAGTTATGACCACCAATCGCAGTCAAAATTCCGTTCACAGTTTTGTCAGAAAAAGCGGCATGCAAATCTTCAATTCTGGCCGCAATCGAAGACGAGTTAAATTCATCAATTTGGCGGCAATTTTTTGAAAAGCAAACTTCTAAGCCCATTTCATTAAGTCTTGCAGTAGCTAACTCGATCACTTGCTGAGAAACGATGCTAAGGCTTCTTGATGGTGCGATTACACAGACTTTATCACCACGCTGTAATTTCTCACTTTTCACTTATTTCTCCGTGTCGGATTCCGAGTCACTATTTTCTGCGCCGCGTTGGCCGATAATATAGTCTGGGTATATGTATGTGGGCTAAATTGGTTAATTAGTTGAGTCATATACTCTTTTGACTGTGTGATGATTTAGCTTTATTAATTGTATCTAATCGTGTAGACAAAAAAACAGCCACCAAGGGGTGGCTGTTTGCTTTAATTTACTGCGATTACAGTTTACTCTCCAACCAACTCGCCGCCGCCTGCATCGCTTCTTGCAACTTAGCAGGTTCAGTACCACCGGCTTGCGCCAGATCAGGGCGGCCGCCGCCTTTACCGCCGACGAGCAGCGCTGCGACGTTGACCAACTCACCGGCTTTCACTTTGCTGGTGAGATCACTCGATACGCGAGCGATCAGGCTGACTTTGCCTTCCGATACACAAGCGAGTAGGGCGATGCCGCTCTCTAAGCGATCCATTAGCTTGTTGCTCATCTCGCGCAAGGTCGCGGCATCGACGTCTTCAACTACGCTGCCAATGCAACGTACGCCGTTGATAGTTCGCATGCCAACCGTAAGCAATTGGTCGAGTTGGCCAAACGCCATTTGACCTTTGAGCGCGCCAACTTCTTTCTGCGCTGCTTTTAAGTCCGCTTGGAGTTTTTCTAATTTACCAATCAATTCGCCCGGATGCGCGCCAACGATAGACGTTGCAGTTTTGAGTTCAGCATCTTGTGCTTGCACAGCTACGAGTGCAGCAGTTCCGGTAATCGCTTCAATCCGGCGAACGCCAGCAGCGATGCCGCCTTCGGCGATGATTTTGAACAGACCGATATCGCCAGTCCGCTTTACGTGCGTCCCGCCGCAAAGCTCAGTTGAGAAGTCGCCCATTTTCAAGACACGTACTTCGTCGCCGTATTTCTCGCCGAACAAGGCCATCGCGCCGAATTTAATCGCGTCGTCGTAGCTCATTAAGCGAACTTGCGCTTCTTCGTTGGCCATGATGACGTGATTCACCAAGCTTTCGATCTTGGCGATTTCTTCCGTAGTGACTGCTTTCGGGTGCGAGAAGTCAAAGCGTGTGCGCTCGAACGTCACCAAAGACCCTTTTTGCTCAACGTGCGTGCCGAGCACTTCGCGTAGCGCGGCGTGCAATAAATGCGTTGCCGAGTGATTGCGTTGGCTGGCTTGGCGCTTGGCAATATCGATGCTGGCGGTAACTTCATCGCCCACTTTCAGCGTGCCGCTGATGATTTGGCCTTGGTGACCAAATACATCGGCTTTTACTTTTTGTGTGTCGGTTACGTTAAATACGCCTGGGCCAGCAATCACGCCGACGTCGCCAGCTTGGCCGCCCGATTCAGCGTAAAACGGCGTGTGATCAAGTACCACTACGCCTTCGTCGCCATTTTCTAGCGTTTGAACTTGTTCGCTGCCTTTATATAGCGCCAATACTTTGGCCGAACGGCTCGCTTCAGTGTAGCCGTGGAAGCACGATGCCTCGCCTTCGTAGGCCAAGCCTGCTGTCATTTTGAATGAGCCAGCAGCTTTCGATTGTTTACGTTGCACTTCGAGTGCCGCTTCAAAACCCGCGATATCAACGGTCACATTACGCTCGCGGCACACGTCCGCCGTCAAATCGATTGGGAAACCGTAAGTGTCAGACAATTTGAACGCGACGTCGCCGTCGAGTACTTGCTTGCCGCCACCTAATACGGTGTCGAGCAAGGCCATGCCATTTTCAAGCGTGCGGCCAAAGATTTCTTCTTCGTTTTTGAGTGCTTCAACAATATGTGCTTGGCGTACACGCAATTCTGGATAGGCATCACCCATGATTTCAGCGAGCGGTGCAACCAGTTTGTGGAAGAAATTACCTTTTTGACCCAGCTTGTAACCATGACGTACCGCGCGGCGGATAATCCGGCGCAGTACATAACCACGGCCATCATTGGCTGGCAACGCGCCATCAGCTACTAAGAAGGCGCATGAGCGAATATGGTCGGCAATCACGCGTAGTGATGGCGAATCAGCATCTGCTGCGCCGGTTTCGCGTTTGGCGGCGGCGAGCAAGTGTTGGAACAAATCAATTTCGTAATTGGCGTGTACGCCTTGCATAACAGCAGAAATACGTTCCAAACCCATGCCGGTATCCACCGATGGTTTTGGTAGTGGATGCAAGACACCGGCTTCGTCACGGTTAAATTGCATAAAGACGTTGTTCCAGATTTCAATGAAACGGTCGCCGTCTTCTTCTGGAGATCCCGGAGGGCCACCCCAGTGGTGCGCGCCATGATCGTAGAAAATTTCACTGCATGGGCCACATGGTCCGGTATCGCCCATTTGCCAGAAGTTATCGCTTTGGCCTGGGCCTTTGTTGTCGCCAATGCGGACGATTTTTTCCGCTGGTACGCCGATTTCTTTGTTCCAAATATCAAAAGCTTCATCATCCGTGGCATACACGGTGACCATCAGTTTTTCTTTTGGAATGGCGAGCCATTCTGGACCAGTCAAAAATTCCCATGCGTAGAAAATCGCATCGCGTTTGAAATAATCGCCAAACGAGAAGTTGCCGAGCATTTCAAAAAATGTATGGTGGCGGGCGGTGTAGCCGACGTTTTCGAGGTCGTTGTGTTTACCACCAGCGCGTACGCATTTTTGGCTTGATGTTGCGCGTGTGTACGAGCGTTTATCAAAACCTAAAAATACGTCTTTAAATTGGTTCATCCCGGCATTGGTGAACAAAATGGTCGGGTCATTCAAAGGAATCAAGCTGGAAGACGCCACAATTTGGTGGCCTTTACTGGCGAAAAAGTCCAAGAACTTTTGGCGAATCTGTGCTGATGTCATGGTTGCCTGAGAGTTAGAAGCAAAACATCGATTTTACGGGAAAAGTGACGCCCTCGGTAGTCATGTCAGCGCTGCCATGAGTTTCATCGCTTTTTAGCGCCAGTTGCATGCTAAATGAGCTTGATTTATTGGTTTTTCTGGCCTTAGCCAAGACTAATCCTTGCTAGGAAATTCAATTTGAGCAAGTTAATTGGAAGACTTGGGCTATAATTAATTGTTATTTGTTGTGTCAAGAAATAGTTTGAATTTCTCTATCTTTGAAAGGTGATAACGCAATGAACAATAAAATGACAATCTCTAGTCGTATGAAAGCAGGCGTGGCAATGGTTTCTTTGATCTTGTTGGCCGGTTGCGCGACAACGAACGAACCGTTGCAAATCCAAGTGGGCAAAATTGAGCAAATTTCTGACGTACAAATTAGCAGTGGTCGCCAATTGGGCGTCGGTGCGGTATTAGGCGCGGGTGCTGGTGGCTTGTTGGGTTCATTGGTCGGTGGCGGTACAGGTCGTGATCTCGCGATTGTGGCGGGGGCAGTGGGTGGCGCAGTTGCTGGCAGCACGATTGAGCGCAACTACAACGACAAAGAGCCAACGCAACAAGTTGTGGTTCGCGTTGAAAGTGGCGTCTTGGTGGTGGTAAATCAACAACCGGCAGATCGCAGCTTGCGTGTTGGTCAACAAGTCTTTATCGAAGGCAAAGGCAATAACGCACGAATTGCACCACGCTAATAAATTCAGTATTTAGATTTAAAAAAAAAGCACGAACTTTGTTCGTACTTTTTTGTGGGTATTGCTTGCTAGGCAATATATTTAAATGTCTTCGTAAATATACGTAATCGTTAGGCCTTGGTTTGATGTTTGACTGCAAATTTCCCGCGCAACCAGCGAATTGGTGCGCCAACGATAGGGAGTTTTTGTAGTAATTCTTCAGCGGCATCCCAATAGTCGCGATGCAATGTCACCAAGCCTGCCTCATTAAAAACCAAATGTGAGCCACCAACAATTTGGTAGGGCTTGCCGTTGAGGCTAAATTCAAAAGTCCAAGTCACAAACGCTTGCTGATGCTGCACGATTTGCTCACCAATCACAAAGCGCGGGTTTTCTGTGGTGGCGAACATATGTTTAAAAATCCCTTCAATCGCAGGGATGCCCGTAACATCATTAAAGGGGTCTTTAAGTCGAGCCGTCGGCGCATAAAACTGCTTGGCATATTGAACCGTATGCGGTGTGAGTGTGCTGTACCAATTCAGTAGAGGTAATAGTGTGTTCATGGTGTTTTCACTAAATGAGACAGCAGCGCAAATCGGCAGCGATAGGGTAAGAGTTGGAGTAATTTCAGCATTTGCGTAAATCGGCGCGGGAAATGAATTTCAAATTTACCAGCGCTAATGCCCTGCCAAATCGCACTAGCTGCCTGCTCTGGTGTTTGCAAAGCGGGCATGGTGAATTCATTTTTGGCGGTCAGGTGCGTTTTTACAAATCCGGGATTGATGAGGTAAACGTTTAATCCTTTCGGGTGTAAATCGCCATACAAAATTTCCGCTAAATTAATCATCGCCGCTTTGCTAGGGCCATATACGCTGGCGTTAGGCAAGCCCATATAGCCCGCTACACTCGCAATCAAACCAATACCGCCACTGCCGCGCGCAATCAGGTCGGGCAAAATGATCGAAAGCCCAGTATAAACACTGCCTAAATTGATTTGCAGTGTTTGAGCTGCTGTTGCAGGACTGACTTCCCAGCTGCGCTCGGGTCGGTAATCAGCAGCGCAGAATATCACTAAATCAATGCCACCTAATTTTGCAATGATCTCGGTATAGCTGCTTTGCCATGCTGCAGTATCCAGCACATCAAACGGCAGTATGACTGATTTGGGGTGCTGGCCAGCAACTTGTTCGAGCTGAGCTTGGCGTCGCGCTGACAAAACCACGGTTGCGCCCGCAGCCAAGGCTTGCCGTGCCAATGCTGCGCCAATACCGCTTGAGGCGCCAATGAGCCAGACGCGTTGCCTAGCCCAGTGTTCAATAGGGCGATTCAGTGGGGCAAACATGGCTAGTCTCTCTTCTTAAAGAATAAGGTGACTTGGCCAAGCTCAAAGCCAAACTTCTGCATGCTGGCGCGATTAAGCATGGATTTATCGTCAATCAGGAACATCCAATCGTTAAACTGCACTTCATAAGTTTTTCCATCCACCGGCAAATACATCGTGTAGCGCCAATTGAGTGCATTGCCAGCGATTTTGCCAACGGCTTCGCCTTTCACGTCATCGGCCGTGCCGCGCCAACTTCCATCTGCTGCTTGCGTTAGCGTCCAAATACGTTGTTGGGTGGTGCCATCGTCGTACTTAAACTGCTCGTCAAGCACTAGTTTGCCGTTGTTGTGCGTGCCGGTAATTTCAACATGGAAACGTTTGACTACATCGCCACTTCGTTTTTGGAACATACCCCATGCATCGGTTTTGCCGACAAAATAGTGCACTAAGTCGAGCTTAGGCTCGGCATTTTGGTATTGGGCTACATCGGGTGAAGCGCAGGCGGTCAATAGGCCACACAAAGCGCCGATGATTGATTTTTTCATGATGAAACTCCTACGGGTTCGGTTTTAATACGAGTGAGCAATAAAAATGCAGCCAATTTGAATGCGCAGGGCACTCCAGCGTAAACCCACGCCAGCGCCGGTCCTGCTGGCGTTCCCGGTTGATAATCTAGCGCTGCTAAGGCGGGCAGTGCTAAGCCAGACAGCGCCAGCGCTAATTTGCCCAGTAGCGTCCAAACGCCAAAGTAACTGGCGGGTGAGCTGTCCTTGCGAATGAGTTGCGCTAATAGCACGGGGGGCAAAGCCAAGTCCGCGCCCAGCGCAAGTCCTGCCGCTATACACACGATCAAATAAGCAACGATGTCACCCGCGCCCAAGGTTGCCGCGCTGCAAAAAGCGATAATTGCTAACACCATGCCCCAGCGCCAAGCGCACAAAACGCCGATTTTTTTCGCGGCCATCACCCACAGCGGTAAGCCGATTGCGGCAGCGATAAAATAGCTGGCCAAAAATGCGCCCGCGTAGCTCGGTGCTTGCAGTCTGTCGTTGATGAAAAACAGCGCCAAGGTCGAAGGAATCGCGACTGAAATCGCATTCAAGAAGTAGGGGGGCAAGAGTTGGCGAAAGCCTTGGTGGGCTTTCATCAAAGCCCATGTGGCTCGCCAACTCGGCGTTGTTTCGGTGTTTTTGTTGCGCTGCCAAGCAGGGGCAAATTTGAGTAATACAAACACCGCCAGCAGTAAAATGATTGCAAAGCCGATGCTGTAGCTAGCTAAGTCGCCACTTAGCGTTGCGGCTGGGCGGCTCATGATCCAGCTTGGGATGACGCTGGCTAAAATAACGCCGAATAGCCCCGCGCCTTCTCGCCACGCTGCCGCGCCTAGTAGCCCTTGATCATGACTTGCAGAGCCCGCATCAATGCGTGCGCCCCAAGTCAAATAGGCGATATTGAGCATGCTGTATGCGGTATAGGCTGCAATCAACATCGCAGCAAGCCATAGCGATAGATACGCAGTATTGCCATTTTCAATTGGCGGTAACCATAGACCGAAAAAGGCCAAGCCTAAAATCGCCGCGCCACTCCAAAACCACACGCTGATGTTGCCGTTGAGGCGGTCAATCCAGCGCCCTAATAAAGGATCTTGGAAGGTATCGACCAAACGTGCCAAAAATAAAACCCAACCCGTTAGCCCCAGCGCCAAACCCAATTGACCGCTGTAATAGGCGGGGATTTGCACGTAGACGGGCAGCGCCGCCATTGCCAATGGCAGGCCGAGTAGACCGTAGCTGGCGTAGGCAAGTGGGCTGGTGGTTTTCATGGCTTGTTGCCTAATAATTGCGTACGCAAATCTTGATCTTTGCTGCGCGGATCAAACCAAATCGCAAAAAACGCTTTGGCAAATTCGGGGTCGCGGATATCGGCCAGTAATTTATTCCTGCTATAAAGGCGACTGCCTTGATTTGGGATAAACACGCCGATGAGCTGATCACCGGACTTTACATCGGTAAAAGCGCGCTGCATTTCGGCTTCCCAGCGTTTGAGCGTGTCGGTGCTGTATCGCGTGCCAAACAGTCGCTTAATTTCATCCAAGCTGGTTTCTACAAATTGTTCGCGGCTGATATTGCGGTGATACGTCAGCTCCAAAGCAAATGGGGCGTTCATATCAAATGGCTTTGTTTCGCTCCACAATTTCGCGGTATAAATCCGCAGGCCAAACCAGCGCAAATCGCCGCTCCCGATCGCTTGCGCTTGCGGCAGATTATCCCGCCATAGTGCAGCTTGTGCAGGTATTGCGATGCAGGCTAAGCTTAGTAATGCCAATAGAGCAATACGTGCACTAAGCATGGTTTTAGTCTTTGTGGAGCAAGAATTGAACGACATCGGTTTTCCCTCCATCAAAGCCCGCTTCGCAATAGACAAAATACAGACGCCAAATCCGCATGAATTTTTCGTCAAAGCCTTGTGCACTGATGGCTGCTTTTTCATGCTCCCAATCGGCGCGCCAGCGTCTTAGCGTTTCAGCGTAGTCGCCACCGAAGTGATATTGATCAGTGGTGCGTAAACCGGCTTGGCTGGCTTTTTCATTAAACCGCTCAGGACTAGGCAGCATGCCGCCGGGGAAAATATATTGCTGGATAAAGTCGGTACTACTGCGATAGCGCTCAAAGGCTGATTCGTTAATTGTGATGGTTTGGATTAACGCTTTTCCGCCGGACTTAAGACGCGCAGCGACGGTTTTGAAATATTCAGGCCAGAAACGCTCGCCCACCGCTTCAAACATTTCGATCGACACAATCGCGTCGTACTCGCCTTGCAAATCGCGGTAGTCGCAGATTTCGAGTTTCGCCAGTTCGCCCAAGTCTTGTTGGGCGATGCGTTCTTGGGCAATGGCTAATTGCGCAGGGGAAATCGTAATGCCATGCACATGAATGCCAAGTCGCGCCGCATGTTCGGCAAAGCCGCCCCAGCCACAGCCGATTTCCAACATGCGGCTGCCAGCCCGTAGGCCAAGCACGTCGATAATGCGTTGGTATTTCGCAATTTGCGCACTTTGCAGCGATTGCGCGTAGTCGCCGTGGAAAATCGCACTTGAATACGTCCAGCTCGGGTCGAGCCAGCGCTGATAAAAATCATTGCCAATATCATAATGCGCATGAATATTGCGGCGGCTGCCTTCACGTGTGTTTGGGCGCAGCAAATGCTTGATGCGATACCACAAGGTGGCTAATTTGCCGCCAAAGACCATTTGGTCGAGCACCGCTTCATTGCGTAACGCCAGTAAAAGGACTGCGGTGAGGTCGGGGCTATCAATCCAGCCAGCTTCATAGCTTTCGGCAAAACCAATATCGCCCGCACGTAAAATGCGGCTGCAAGCTCGCCAGTCGTGGACTTGCAAACTGGCTGATGGCGGTTGGTGCAAGTTTCCGAACATTAAATGCGTGCCTTCTGGCGTAATCAATTGCAAATGTCCATGTTGCAAACGACCGAGTAAACTCAAAAAGAGTTTGGCTGCTGTCGGCGCGCCGCGCGAAAGGCTTTGAATAACTTGAGTTTGGTTCATGATGCCAGCTCCTGTTTTTGCGCAATAGAATGGGTTGTGTTCGGTGTTGTTGAGGTGGTTAGCGTGATTTCTGGTGGCAGAGGCTTGCTAAAAAAAGGTACTTTTTTGCGCCATAGATGAAAGGCTTGCCAATGAATTCGAGCAAAAACGCCAATCGTCAGTAGCGGTTGCGCCAGCAGCGCTCGCCACAGTGTTTGCTGATTTAAGGCTTCGCGATTGCCACCGACTGAGGTCTTAATCAACAGACCATCAGGGTCAAAATAATCAATCCCAACCCAAGCCGTTTGTGCGGTATCGCGAAAGCCAAATTCATAATGGCCTTGTACTTCACAGAATGGCGATACATGCATCATCTTGATGCATTCAAGTCGGGTATTGCTATCTATGCATTGCTGGTTATGGCTTGTAATTAAATACTGGTGTGTTTCACCAAAAGTATTATTAACCTCAGCCAGAACTGCACGCAGACCGCCTTGGCGATCGTAGCAATACCAAAAACTCACCGGGTTAAATACAAAGCCCAAAACGCGTGGGAAGGTATGCAGCCAGATTTCGCCGTCGGCGTCGATGTCGTATTGCACTAGCAAATCACGCATCCATTGCTCAAGGTTGCTGCCATCTTTGGGGCCGTAGTCGGCGGTATAAATTGAGACTGGCCGTAAACAATTGATACCAAAGCCCATGATTTTAATATCCGCAAGGCGTGCCAGATTGAGCCGAAAGCAAAACACCGGGTACACAAATCGGTTGTTGGTAGGTCGTAAACGCTCATGCATCACTTGGCCACGAATGATTTGTGCGGGCGCGCTCATGGGGGATTGTTTCATGGCTGACTCGTTCATAACAAGCGCGTCCATGTCGGCGCGAGGCCAAAATCAGCTACAACGCGCAGTGCCGATTTCAAACCATCCTCGTGAAAACCATAACCCGTCCATGCGCCAGCAAACCAAGTGCGGTTTTGCCCTTGAATTGATGGAAGTTGAGCTTGAGCTGCGATGGCAGCGTGATCAAATACCGGGTGTTGGTATTCAAACTGCGCCAGTACTTTATCTGCGGCGGGTGCTGTAAATGGATTGAGCGTCACGACGACAGGCGTCTCAAATGGCAAGTTTTGCAATTGATTAAGTAAATAGCTCACGCAGACGGGGCGTTGGCCATCGACATCAGCACCGCCGAGGTAATTCCACGCCGACCAAACTTTTTTTAGCTTGGGTAGTTGCGCTGGATCTGTATGCAGTACTGCCGTATTGGCTTGATAGCGAACAGCAGAGAGTAGGGCGGTTTCAGCTTCGCTCGCGTCGCTGAGCATAGCGAGCGTGTCGGGTGCATGCGTGGCAAAAACAACCGCGTCGAACTGCTCGGCGCCAATTTCAGTCGTCACAATGACGCCTGTTGAAATGCGCTCAACGCGGAATACCGGCGATTGCAAACGTACATCGTTCAGTGTTGCCGCAATTTTCTTCACATATTCACGTGCGCCACCTTGGACCGTTTGCCATTGCGGGCGGTCATTTACTTGTAATAAGGCGTGATTTAGGCAGAAGCGCAAAAAAGTAGAGGCAGGGAATTCTAAAATATCGTTCGGTGAGCTCGACCAAATTGCTGCGGCCATCGGCAATAAATAAGCATCGCGGAAGGTGTCGCCGTAATTGCCACTAACCAGCAGTTGACCTAAGGTGGCTTTGTTTTGTAAACATGCGGCTAGGTTTTCATTGGCGGCAGCGTTAAAGCGCATCATGTCACGCAGCATGCCGATAAATGATGGCGATAGTAGGCGGCGACGTTGGGCAAAAACAGTGTTCAGGTTAGTGCCGGCCCATTCAAGGTCGCCATCATCCAGTGAAACGCCAAATGACATATCCGTGCCATACGTACTCACGCCTAACTCGGCAAAAAGTGCGATCAAATTAGGGTAGGTCGCTTCGTTAAATACTAAGAAACCCGTGTCGACTGGATGCGTTTTACCTTCGACCGTGATGTCGACCGTGTTGGTGTGGCCGCCAAGGTAACGGCCCGCTTCAAACAGCACGACGTCGTGACTGCGACTCAAAAAGTAGGCGCTGGCCAAGCCAGAGATGCCAGAACCAATCACTGCAATCCGTTGTCGAGCTGAATTCATCATTTTTCCTGCCGTTCATCATAAAGGGATGTTTATGTTTTTCTACTTCAGTGCTAAGATTACTACCAATTCAAGATAATATCTACTAATTAGTAGCGGAAATTTACCGATGAGTATTTTTAGCAAATTAAGCTTCAAAGATCAGGCCTTTCGCTTACGTGAAAATGCGATTCTAGACGCTACGACCAGTATTTTGGGCTCAAAAGGCTATGACCTGATGACGATGGATGATGTCGCCAATGCGGTCGGCATCTCTAAGCCTAGTCTATATAAGCATTTCAAATCGAAAGAAGATTTGGTCGGCGAGGCCTTGATTCGTTTGATTGATGGCGCGATTGATTTTCTGGCTCAGTTGGATAATGGCTTGAAACCGATTGAAAAGCTCATCGCCTTGCTGGAGTGGGCACTGCGAATGCGCTTAGAAGGCGGGATGCCGTTTCTACCTTCAACGAGCACCCATGTGCGTGAGATGTTGATGCGTAACTTGAAATACATCACACGTGTGTTGAAATTAAACGGTCAAATCGAAAAGCTGGTGCTGGCGGCGCAAAAGAGTGGTGATCTCAATCCTGAGTTGCCAAGTGATGTGATCTTATTTAGCTACTACTCGCGTACGTGCGACCCTGCGGTCGAGTATTTGCAGAAGTTTAGCAAGATGGATAACGAGTCGATCATCACGCATATGCTGCAAGTGGCGTTAAACGGTCTTCGTAAGCCCGCTTAATGGAGTGTATTTGGTGATCTGATGTTGATTCAGCGCATGGGTGTCAATGAACGCTGAATCATTGCTATTGGGTAACAGGTGTATTGCCTGCTAGGCATTGATTGATAATAGCTAGCAGGCAATACTGACCAAAATTTTTAAAACAGCCCTAATCCTTTCAGCATAATCACCAAGATCAAAGCCGGCGTGATATAACGCACGAGCATAAATACGGCTTTAATCACCCAGCCGTTATTGAGTGTCCCGTCATTGCTGAGTTGTTTTTGTAGTTGTGGCAAACCATAAACCCAGCCCACAAATAGACAAATTAATATCCCGCCCAGTGGCAATAAGATGTTTGAGCTGATGTAATCAAACAAATCAAACGGATTTAAGCCAAATAATTTCCAATCAGCAGTGAGCGACATCGATAGCGTGGCAGGAATACCGCACAAGCCAATCACGCCAATGCTAATGACGGTGGCTTGTTTGCGGCTAAAGCTAAATCGTTCCGACAGCATGGCGACTGGCACTTCAAGGATCGACAAAATGGCACCGGTCGCGGCAATCGCAGCCAAAACAAAAAATAATGCCATAAAGAATTGACCGAATGGCATGCTGGCAAATACCGCCGGAATCGTCATAAAGACCAGTGATGGGCCAGCAGCGGGTTCAAAGCCGAATGAAAATACGGCAGGGAAAATCGCAAGACCTGCCAATAGCGAAACAGATAAGTCCGCCAGCATCACTCGCGTTGCGGTGAGTGGAATGTTTTGTTCATTCCGGAAATAGCTACCGTAGGTCAACATGGTTCCCATGCCGACGGAGAGTTTAAAGAAAGCCAGTCCCACAGCGGTCAAGATGACCGTGGCGCTGATTTTGCTAAAGTCTGGTGAGAATAAAAACTTCACGCCCTCCATTGCGCCAGGTAGCGTTAGGCTACGAATGCAAAGCAAAATGAGCAGCAAGAATAAAATCGGCATCAATTTTTTAGTGGCCGCTTCAATCCCTTTGGCAACGCCGAGCATAATGATTGCACCTGCCCAAGCTAAGACCAGCCACTGCCAGAATAATGCTTGCAGTGGGTTGGAGACTAGGGCACCAAAGGCGGCGTTGGCGCTGGCAGGGTCGGTGCTGTTGATGCTGCCGCTGATGGATTTAAAGATATAAGCAAAAATCCAGCCTGCTACTCCGGTATAAAACGCGAGGATAAGGACTGCTGAAATCAGCCCCATGTAGCCAATCACAGGCCAGAATTTTTGTGATTTTGGGGCGAGCTTTTCAAAAGCAGTCACTGCATTGGCTCGAGACGCACGGCCCAGCATGATTTCGGTGATCATGACGGGCAGGGCAACCAGTAAAGTTGCTAATATATAGACAATCAAAAAACTGGCGCCACCATTGGTGCCGGTCATGTAGGGGAATTTCCAGATGTTGCCCAAACCAACGGCTGAGCCGAGGGTGGCGACTAAAACGCCAAAGGTCGACGTGAAACCATCACGATTGCTGCTCATACTAGTCCCTTAAATATTATGTTCTTTATATTGTCATACTATTCATATTTAGTAGAACCTTTGTCCATGCGGGAAAACCCGCCACTTTACTGGGATTTGATGTTGCTCATGGCTTGAGTAGTAGTTGTGAGTGTTTCATCTGCGATTAAGTCTAATGTGCTTGTTTTGGTTAAATCACGATGACCCGCGTATAGTGCGTTCGATAGAGATGAAAGTGCTAGACAATTGATGTATAACGCAAGCCGCATGGCACTGCATAAAAAAGGACTGATAAACCCGTAATGAAAACGCCAAAAAGATTAGAGCCATTGGTGGTGGATGGATTGGTTGACGAAGTGTTGCGTCAATTAATGAGTGGTAAAGAGGCAACGGTTTATGTTGTTCGCTGCGGTGATGAAGTTCGCTGTGCCAAAGTATATAAAGATGCAAACCATCGCAGCTTTAAGAAAAATGCAGCTTACCAAGAAGGACGTAAAGTCAAAAATAGCCGCCAAGCTCGTGCGATGGAAAAAGGCTCGCGCTACGGCAAGCAGATGCAAGAAGAAGATTGGCAAAACGCTGAGGTAGATAATCTCTATCGCCTCGCTGCGGCAGGTGTGCGTGTACCAACGCCATATATATGTTTCGAAGGTGTGTTGTTGATGGAGTTGGTGACCGATGCCAATGGCAATGCTGCACCACGATTAAATGATGTTGAAATGAGCGCCGAGCTGGCACGTGAATATCATGATGCATTACTAAAGCAGGTCGTGTTAATGCTCTGTGCGGGGGTGATCCATGGCGATTTGTCGGAGTACAATATTCTAGTTGATGAGCACGGCCCAGTGATTATTGATCTGCCACAGGCAGTCGATGCGGCTGGTAATAATCAAGCGGCTGCAATGCTCGAGCGAGATGTGGATAATTTGGCCGAGTACTTTGGTCAATTTGCACCAGAGTTAAATGGTAGTCAGTATGGTAAAGAGATTTGGAAATTGTACGAGGGCGGCCTCTTGTCGCCCGATGTGTCACTCACAGGTAAAGTGAAGCAAGATCATCGCAAAGTAGATGTGCGTGGCGTATTACGCGAAGTTGAGCATGCCAAAGAAGAACATTTGCAACGTCAATTACCCGATTTTCAGCCGTAAATTGAAAATTTTAGATTGTTTGGTCATGTTTAATTGAAAGGGCGCGCAAGCGCCCTTTGTCTTTTGTAGTTTTAATTCAGTTTTGTTTCTAGTTACTCTCCATTTAAATCAACGACTTATCGCCTTAGTCCTATTTTCTTTGTGCGTAGGTGTTGACGTACCTGCGGGGCGTGGGTATAGTTCGGCCTCTCTGCTGCTGACACAGCAAACGAAACAAGCGGTTCTAGTGCTGGTTTCGGTGTCTAAGCCACTGATCTTTAACAAAATACAGCCGATGAGTGTGAGTGCT
>CAUOZE010000025.1:0-40813 GCA_963508915.1 uncultured Deefgea sp. | reverse complement strand
TAGACACCGAAACCAGCACTAGAACCGCTTGTTTCGTTTGCTGTGTCAGCAGCAGAGAGGCCGAACTATACCCACGCCCCGCAGACCCGTCAACACCAACCCGCAAATAAAATGGACTAAAGGTTATAAGTCGTTGATTTAAATGGAGAGCAACTAGAAACAAAACTGAAGTAAACCTAGAAAAGCCAAAGGGCGCTTGCGCGCCTTTTGTCTTTATAGATGAGAGATTCTTATCAAAAAATGAAAACAGAAGCCAAAACTAGACAGTCCAAGCTCAAAATGGCCACCAAATCGCTTTATATTATATCTACATATCCCGCAATCTCTGTAAAGCAACTCTTGATTCCCCTTGTTTCGCCCCTATGTTGTTTCAAACAATCAATCTCTATATCGGCCGCGTGCCTCTGGAGTCTTATATGGCCAAAGTAGTAATGTATAGCACTGGCTATTGCCCTTATTGCGATCGGGCTGAGCGCTTGCTGCAACATAAAGGTGTTAGCGATTTAGAAAAGATTCGTGTCGACCTCGACCCAAGCCAACGAGAAGTAATGGCCTCACGTGGGCAGCGCACCGTACCGCAAATCTATATTGATGATTTTCATGTAGGTGGTTTTGATGATTTAGCTGCACTTGATCGTGCCGGTAAACTTGATCCACTACTTAACAAATAGTACACAGTCGGTGGCATCAAAGCAGGAAACTATGCGATGATTTCAACCGAACCTATTTAGAGTTCTTTTTATATAACAACCGCATTAATAAGGGATGGATCATGAGCGAAGAAAACCAAGCAGTTGAAGCAGAAGAATCACAACAGCCAGTATTTGCCGTACAAAAATTGTACGTAACTGATATTTCTCTTGAGTCACCAAGTGCACCGAATGCATTTATGGAACAAGAGCAGCCAGAATTCAATATTCAATTCCGCAACCAAGCTCGCGGTTTTGACAATGGCTTCTTTGAAGCCAGTCTGACTGTGACTGCCACTGCAAAAACAGAAGACAAAACCATCTTCTTGGTTGAAGTAACTCAAGCCGGTTTATTCCAAATCGAAAACGTTCCTGAATCTGAAATGGATCCATTGCTTGGCATCGGTTGCCCTAGCATTTTGTTCCCGTACTTGCGTGAAGCCGTTTCTGATTTGACGACCCGCGCCGGCTTCCCACCGCTCCTGTTGCAGCCTATCAATTTCGAAGGCATCTATATGCAACAACGTCAGCAAGCTGCTGAACAAGCCGCGAATGCACAAACCACTCATTAATTGGCAGGCGCTTTTGGCGCCGAGTCAACGAGTGATTGCCATGAGCCTACTTGCCGCATTGGCAAGTGGTGCTCAGGCGGTTGAATATCGCTCTACCGCACGTCACGGTGTGCTCTTTTACGATGCACCCGCTGAGACTTCAGCCAAACGCTTTATTCTGAGCGCTAACATTCCACTCGAAGTAATGAGCGAGCAAGGCGACTGGATTCGCGTTCGTGACCGCGACGGCACGCTGAGCTGGATTAAAAAGTCTGATATAAGCACTCGCCGCTTTGTGCAAGTCAATCGCCTCAGCGATGTACGCCAATCGGCTGAAAGTAACTCCCCTACTCTGTTTAAAGTAGAACGTAATGTTCTGCTAGAACGCCTCGATGCCAGCAACACCGGCTGGATCAAAGTCAAACATCGCGATGGCCAAAGTGGCTACATCCGTATCGAAGACGTTTGGGGCGCTTAATTGCCCTTGTTACTTCGCAAAAACCTCACGAGGAACTCACATTGAAACTCGCCGTTTTAGGTGCTGGCGCATGGGGAACCGCGCTCGCCATTCGTTTTGCTGATCGTCAAACAATCAGCCTTTGGTCGCGTGAAGCCGAGCAAGTTGCCCAAATGCAAGCCACAGGCAGCAATGAACGTTACCTTGCCAATGCGCCCTTTCCCAGCAATCTGACCGTCACCGCCTCACTCGCCGATGCAATTGCAGACGCAGGTCTGATTTTGATTGTGACGCCGATGGCGGGATTGCGTAGCACGCTCAAAGCATTGCGCGAACTCGGCAGCACCGCACCGGTACTGTGGGCGTGCAAAGGTCTTGAAGCCGGCACGATGAAATTGCCGCATCAAGTCGCGCTTGAAGAAATGGATGATGCGATTCCACGCGGCATGTTATCTGGCCCTAGTTTTGCGCAAGAAGTCGCCAAAGGCCTGCCTGCTGCGGTGACGATAGCCTCAAGCGATGCTAATTTTGCCCAGCAAGTCGTGCAAGATTTGAATACCAGCGTGTTGCGCCTCTATGCCAGCGACGATTTAATCGGCGTTGAAATCGGAGCGGCGGTGAAAAACGTCATGGCGATTGCCGCTGGCGTGGCCGATGGGTTGAACCTTGGCCTGAATGCCCGCGCCGCACTACTCACGCGCGGTCTCGCTGAAATGGCGCGCTTCTCGACTGCGCTGGGTGGCAAAGCCGAAACGATGATGGGTTTGGCGGGGATTGGCGACTTGATGCTGACCGCGACTGGCGATTTATCGCGCAACCGCCGTGTTGGCCTGTTGCTGGCGCAAGGTTTGAATTTAGACGAAGTGTTAAAAAACCTCGGCCACGTCGCCGAAGGCGTACCGACGGCACGTGAAGTGGTGAGCCAAGCTGCTGCGCTGAATATCGAAATGCCAATCAGCCGCGCCGTTTGCCAAGTGTTGTTTGAAAACGTCCCGGTCAGCGAAATCATCACCGACCTAATGGGCCGCAGCCCGAAGATGGAAACCATGCAATAGATGTATTTAACTCCAGCCATTTGCAGACAATGGTTGCGTAGCAATACCCATGAAAAAGCCACTCGACTGAGTGGCTTTTTTAATGCGAGAAGTGAAAAATCCATAAAATAGCAACAAGTAGGTACGATTTAGCGAAGCGTAATCGTACGCATGACACTCCTCCGATTACGCTTCGCTAATCGGAGCTACGATGCTAGCCATCACTCCTTGCATAAGACTGGCCAACCATACTTAACGCGCCATGCTGACTCCACCGCACAACGACCAGAAGAGGAGTTCATTAAATACTGAATGCGGGATTTATCACTCTCATCAAGCTCGTTGGTGAAGCAAGTCTCTGAAAAGTAACGAACGATCCATCTTTTACTACTAAGCGGGTAATGCTTAATTCCTAACGCTCCTGTACTGTTATTGTTAAGTGCGAAATGTGCTCGAATTCGTGATTTGACATTTGCTTCATGCCCGTTGTAAATCACCCTAGTACCTGACTCGGTGGTACATAACAACTCAGTGCCGAATACCGCTCTGTTAGCGTGACAAAGCAAACCAATATCGCAGCCTTTTTCAGGCAGAGAAGATGGCTTTTCAACTGAATGAAGTTCGTCGTAATTCATATCAACCGAGAACCAATACCACCCAGCACCAATATTCCTCCATGCATCACAATTAGAGTTTGCCCATTCGGTAGTAAATAGAGTTACATCCCAAGTATCGAGTTCACCAAATTTAATTTCTTTGCTATTCAGCCAGACATATTCTGAAATCTCGTCGATATTCATTGGCGGGGACCTTGATGCTTAATATAGAAATGGAAAAAGTAGCTTTATATTGACACCAAAGCCTTGGATTAAATCAGCCTTCGAGAGTTTTTGAGAGTACCCATAAAGATCGAAGTGGTGAAGTGCCAGTAAAAATACAAGGTATTTGCAATAGACAAGTGCAGCAGACGCTGCGACTTAACCAAACGCATAGCAATTCACGATTCGCCGACGTCCGCCCATCACAAAGAACAAGCAACAAGCTTCACTCGTCCATCATCCTTATTGAATAACCCCGCCACCGAGGCAGACTTCTTCCGAATAAAGCACCATCGATTGCCCCGGCGTCATCGCCCATTGTGGTTCGTCGAACACCAACTTCACGCCGCCGTCGACATAACTCAAAGTACACGCCGCATCTTGCTGGCGGTAACGGGTTTTGGCGGTGTAGCGCCCTTCTGCTGGGGTTTCGCCCAGAATCCATGAGCAATCTTGCGCGATCATGGTGGTATTCAGTAGCAAAGGATGATCGTGGCCTTGCACCACCAGCAGCTCGTTGGTTTCCAGATTTTTCCCCGCAACAAACCATGGCTCGGTATTGCCTTTGGTGCCGCCGATACCAAGGCCGCCGCGCTGGCCGAGCGTGTGGTACATCAAGCCTTGGTGCTCGCCCATCACTTTACCTTCCGGCGTGACCATTTTTCCCGGTGTTTTCGGCAAGTAGCGATTTAAAAACTCGCGGAATGGTCGCTCGCCGATAAAGCAAATCCCCGTGGAGTCTTTTTTCTTCGCGTTCGGCAGATTGATTTGCTCGGCAATCACACGAACTTCAGTTTTTTGCAAATCACCGAGCGGAAATACCGCGTGTGAGATTTGCTCTTGGCTGAGGCGATACAAGAAATACGTTTGATCTTTGCTTTGATCGGCTGCGCGCAGCATTTCGGTGCGCCCGTCTTCATGCAAACGCGTTTTGGCATAATGCCCCGTCGCTAATTTGGCGCCGCCCAGCTTGATGGCGAACTCTAAAAACGACTTAAACTTGATTTCGCTATTACACAAAATATCGGGATTCGGCGTGCGGCCTGCTGAATATTCAGCCAAGAAATGCGCGAACACGCGGTCTTTGTATTCGGTCGCAAAATTGACCAGCTCGATATCGATCTCCAACAAGTCGGCGACCGCAATCGCGTCCATGCTGTCTTCTTTGATCGAGCAATATTCGTCGCTATTGTCGTCTTCCCAGTTTTGCATAAACACGCCGTGCACTTCATGCCCCGCCGCTTTCAGTAAATGCGCGGCGACTGAGGAATCTACGCCACCCGACAAGCCAATTACAATTTTGCTCATTTCACTAATCCATCAAACTGTTGAACGGCATCAAACGTCTGTAGTACCGCCAGCGGGTAAGACTTACCCGCCAAATAATCATCCACGCAAGCCATAATCAAAGGGCTGCGATGCTGATCCGCCCGCGCAACCAGCTCATCGCGCGTCAACCACACAGCGGCTTCAATGCCTTCGTCCGCCAAGCCCAGCACCAGCGATGCGTCGTGCTCACCTAATTCACCGGTAAACGCAAAGCGCAGATAGGTTAAATCCGTGCCCGGCACCGTCCATTGATACAAGCCTTGAAACGCCGTTGGCGTAAAGTGATACGCAGTTTCTTCCAAGGTTTCGCGCACGCAGGCGGCGACAATGGACTCGCCAAATTCAATATGGCCAGCCGGTTGATTCAGTTTCAGCTCGCCGTTGATGCGCTCTGCAACCATTAAAAAACGGCCATCGCGCTCAATCACCGCCGCAACGGTGGCATTGGGTTTCCACATGATGTGTCAATTTGAAATAGATTGGATTGGCTGATTTTACCTGAACGCAGCGTCACTTGGGGGTTGGCACGACATCAACACAAAGTCTGCATAGTGCTGATGCCCATGGGTATATGAGCATAGCCATCACTCAAAATAACCTGCAATCAAATACCCATAAGAATAGCAATTTCAAGCCAAGGTACACGAGCGGGAAAAATTCACGCGATTACATCGTCAGGCCCATTCCAGTAGCGCTTTCTGAAGTAATTCAGGGCGGATTGGTTTGGTGAGGAAATCATCCATACCCGCATCCACGCAACGCTGCCGGTCTTCTGTCATCGCATTGGCTGTTAGCGCGATAATCGGCGTACGCGCTGATGCGCTTTGCTCTATCAAACGAATGCGTCGCGTGGCTTCCAAGCCATCCATTTCTGGCATTTGCATATCCATCAGCACGACGTCCACGGTTTGTTGCGCCAAAATTTCCAGAGCGATCTGCCCATTATCAGCGCAAATCACGGTGTGGCCTTGGCTTTCCAGCAATCGTTTGGCAACCAGTTGATTGAATGGGTTATCTTCGGCCAGCAAAATACGCAGTGGGTTTGGCGCGGGTACTCTGATCGGCGTTGCAGTCACTGCGATGGGCGCAGCAAGCTGTGGCCACAATAATTCAAACTGAAACGTTGAGCTGGCCTCCGCATTGGCCGTTGCGGTCAGCTCGCCCCCCATATTGCGCACCAACCGCCGCGCAATCGTCAAGCCCAAACCCGTACCGCCATACGCGCGTGTGAGAGAGTTATCGGCCTGCACAAAAGCCTCAAAAATATGCGGCAGGCGCTCGGCGGAGATACCGATTCCGGTGTCATGCACCGCAATCTGCAATTGGCATGACGCACCCGAAGTGATGGCTTTCACTTCCAACTGCACATAACCTTGCTGGGTAAATTTAATCGCATTGCCTAGTAAATTCACCAAGACTTGTCGCAAGCGTAGCGCATCGCCTTGTAGATAAAGATCGGGCTCGCCTTGGTAATTCAGCACCAAGCCGATGCTTTTATTTTGCGCTGCAGCGCGAAACATTTGCCGCATTTCCTGCAACAAATCCAATAAATGAAAAGAGCTAGCGACAATATCGAGACAATCAGCTTCGATTTTCGACAGATCCAGCACGTCATTGACCAGCGCCAGCAGTAGATCAGAGGAGTGGCTAATCACTTCGACGCTTTCTTGCTGATTGGGTAATAAGGGTGTTTGCTCAAGCAAATGCACCATCCCCACAATGGCATTCATCGGCGTGCGGATTTCATGGCTCACATTGGCAATGAATTCACTTTTGGCGCGATTCGCTTGCTCGGCGGCATTACGCGCCTGCGCTAATTCTTCGGCTAGACGTGTTTGATTGAGTTCGAGCAGCAAACTTTCTACAACCGTCTCGTGATAAATCTGCGTGCTTTTTAACTGGATTACGAAAAAGAAAAGCGCCATTCCCGCCAGCGTTAAATCAAGCGGCGAATGATTGAATAGGCCATTCAACATCATCGGTAAACTGACCGCAAAGGAATAGGTCCGCATCACCGACGTAATGGTGCCTAAAACGGGCATAGAGCCAACGGCAAGTGCCGTGAAAATCAAGGCCGTAAATACCTTCAGGTCAGGCGACCCAGCCAGCATCATATACGCGCCACCGACCGCCCAGATGATGCTGTTAATGGTCACGCCAACAACATGCTGGTGTCGCCAACCGGCCATTGAGTATTGCTCATGATGAGTCTGAAAGCGCCGTATTCCCCATAGGGCGTACAAGGAAAAAGTACAAGCGATGCCCCACCATAGACCCAGCAAACTCATCGATTGGGTGGCGTGATACACATAAAACAAAGCCGATGCGGCAACAATACAGACAACTGGACCACTATTTGCATTGCGATAGCTCAGCACAGTGGTTCGCTCCAAAACAGCCGGATCGTTTGAACTAATCGCCATGAATCAATTTTCTCTCTTGCTCGCTACGCAACGAGCTTCAATATGTATATGCCCATAGTCATTGATTAATAATTACTGCAGGCATATACCCAAACACAAAAAATTACATCGCTTCTAAAACTTTAATCCCAAGCAGATTCAAGCCAGCGGCCAGCACTTTGCCGGTTAAATCACACACTTTCAAACGCGACGCATTGGTGACGCCATCTTGATTCACTGGGCAGTTTTCGTAAAAGCGCGAGAACATCGTCGCCACGCTATATAGATAGGCACACAACAAATGCGGTTGGCTGTCTTTGGCAACGACATGAACGACATCGCTAAAGCGCGCCAATTCCAGCGCCAGTGCGTGCTCAGCGGGCTCGGTCAACATAATCGCTGCGTTTTGATCGTAATCTGTCACTTTGCGGAAAATACTTTGCACGCGAGTATAGGCATATTGCAAATACGGCGCGGTATTGCCCTCGAAACTGAGCATCGAGTTCCAGTTAAAGATGTAATCCGTGGTGCGGCTTTTCGATAAATCGGCGTATTTCAAAGCACCGATACCAACGGCGTTGGCGATATCACGGCGGGTGGCTTCATCCAAACTTGGATTTTTTTCCGAAACCAGTGCAAATGCGCGTTCTTGCGCTTCGTCGAGCAAATCAACCAGTTTAACTACATCGCCCGAACGGGTTTTAAACGGCTTACCGTCTTCGCCCATCATCGTGCCGAACGCGATATGTTCTAAGGACACGCTTTCTGGTGCGAATTTGGCCTTTTTCGCAATCGTGAACAATTGTTGGAAATGCAGCGCTTGGCGTGCATCAACGACGTACAAGCAACGATCAATTTTCAGCTCACGCACGCGGAAACGAATCGCGCCCAAATCGGTTGTTGAATACAAATAACCGCCGTCTTTTTTCTGGATAATCGACGCTTGCGGCTCACCGTCTTTGTTTTTGAATTCGTCCAAAAACACCACTTGCGCGCCTTCGCTCTCCACCAGCAAACCTTGCTCGCGCAATTCATCGACGATAATCGGCAAATCGGCGTTGTAAAAACTCTCGCCGCGCACATCGCCATCATCAAGCAAGACGTTCAATTTTTGGTAAACGGCGTTGCAATGCGACAGTGATACTTCAACAAAACGCTTCCACAAGGCATTCACCTCAGCATCGCCACCTTGCAGTTTCACCACGTAATCACGTGCGGTATTGGCAAAGGAAGCATCTTCGTCAAAACGCGCTTTGGCGCGGCGATAAAAACCTTCCAAATCTTTCAGCGCGATATCGGCATTACCCTCTTGCTGCTGCTCGATCAAAAACGCCACCAACATACCAAACTGCGTACCCCAGTCGCCAACGTGATTTTGCCGTGTCACATTCATGCCGACAAAGCTTTGCACGCGCGCCAAGGCGTCGCCAATAATCGTCGAGCGCAAATGGCCGACGTGCATTTCTTTGGCCAAATTCACCGAAGAATATTCAACCATCACGTGCTGCGCTGGGCTTTGCTCAACGCCGAGATGCTCGTCTTTCAATGCCGTCTCAACATAGTTCGCCAAATAAGCGTTATCGAGTTTGATATTAATAAAGCCAGGGCCAGCGATTTCGAGCGCACTGGCGATGCCAGTCAAATCCACCGCATCGATAATCTGTTGCGCCAATTCGCGTGGATTGAGTTTCAACGCTTTGGCAGCGCCCATCACGCCATTCATTTGATAATCACCAAACTCAGGACGGCTCGCCGCTTGTACCAGCGGCTGGGCATTGGGCGCACCAACGGCGATCAAAGCCGTCGCAAAACGAGAATTCAACAGGGGTAATAAAGACACAGGCAGCTCCGAGCAAACGCCGCGACTCAGCAGAAATCTGCAAATCACCGCGTTAAATAATAAATTACCCGCAATTCTACGGGTGGGGGGCGGATGGGGCAAACCTTAAACTCTCTTTCGCCGCATCCGAAAACTGGCACAGCAATTAATATCGATGTATTTACCGCTAGGCCATTTAATTTATAGCCTTGGCTCATATACATAAGCCTCTAACTTTAACTCGCTGGGCAGCAATGCCTGTACTGGTGACAAACTCTACGACCATGTCTATTGCATAATGGCCGGTCATTCAAGCTAGGATAGCCATATTTGCTTTCATTATTTTTAAGTTGTATACTATTATCACGTAATATAGCTTTGCAAAGCACTTCATATGAACAAGCTCAAGCTGTTTTTAAGCACCGCGGTGCTCTCGCTCAGCGCAATGGCAGCCGACGAAATGCCACTACGCACAGATTTAAACGAACAAGTATTAATGATTCCGGTTGGAAAGACGTTTTATGGCGGAGAAATTAGCCTAGAAACTACTTTTTTTAAACCCGATGGCGATGGCCCTTTTCCATTGATTGTCATCAACGAAAGCAAAACGCTCGGCAATCCATCGTTCCAACCTCGTGCGCGTTATCCCTTGATTGCGAGCGAGTTTTTAAAACGCGGCTATGCCGTTGCACTGCCAATGCAACGCGGTTTTAGTAAATCGGGGGGCTCAAGCATGTATTTAGAAGAAGGCTGCCGCCGAGTCTACGAATCGACGATGAAACAAACAGAGGACATCAAGGCCTTGATTCAGGCACTGGGTAAACGACCAGACATCAACGCCAATCAGGTGATTGTTGCTGGACAATCTTTTGGTGGCTTAAGCACTTTGGGTCTGGCGACAGAGCCACCACAAGGCGTGAAGTTACTGATTAATTTTGCTGGCGGCCTTAAAAACGACGGCTGCAAATGGGAAGAGGCACTCAAAAATACGGCAGAAAAACTAGGTGAGAATGCCAAACTGACTTCACTTTGGTTCTATGGCGAAAACGATAGCTTATTCCCGCTCGATATTTCTCAAGCAATGCTGGCCAACTTTAATAAAACCAACAAAACAGCAGAGTTCATCAACTTTGGTAAATACCGCGACAATGCGCACGCGATGTTTGGCAGCAAAGATGGTTTTGACACTATTTGGTGGCCGGTCGTAGAAAAGAAGCTCACCGAGCTAAAAATGCCAACCGCCGTAGTGAGCTCAAAATATGACGCTACAACCGTTACAGCATCTGGCTATGCCGCAATGACCGAACTTGATAAATTCCCTGCCCATACAAATTCAAAATGCAAAGAAATTTACGCTGACGTTGTTGCAAACAAACCAAGTCCAAGAGCTGCTGCGGTATCTGATAATGGAAGTTGCGGATTTTCATGGGGACAACCTGGCCAACTGCTGGGAATGCCACATTGCTCATTACCAGTTGGTCGTTTGCGTACACATCAACTGCTGGTGCATCGGGTGAAGCATGCACTACGCGAACTTTAGATTGGCCTGCTGGTGGCAAGCTTGCATCATCCATACCGACTAGGTATTGCAATGCAGGTGCTGTGGTGTATTTTTCCGCTGGCACTGTTAAGTAGTTGGAAGCAGTAAAGAAGGGTACGTTGCTGAGCAAAGCGCTGCCGTTGGCTAATACATCAACCGCTGGTGCGTCTGGTAAAGCATGTACTACACGCAGTTTGGCATTAGAGTCTGCCACTTCAGTCACATTGCCCGTTGCGGCACGGCTGATCAGTAACAAGCTGATCGGCGAGCTGCCATTCACTTGTGGGATTGCCATTGCTAACAAATCGGCGCCGGCTGGTACAGCCAATTTGCCTGAGTCGTAGACAACGGTTTTGCTACCTGCAACAGTAACTCGAACTTGGTAGTCGCCTGCGGCAACTTCAAGGCCATCAGAGTAGCCTTTGAAAGGCACGTGCTCAGTGTTGGTGCTGCTGAAGCGATTGCTGCATTGGGTGCTGTTACATAGACATCGACTGCTGGTGCGGCTGGTGCGGCTGGTGCAGCATGAACAACACGCACACGGCCTTTACCATCTGCTGGTGCCATTTTGCTTTCGGTAATCACGAGTGCTTCAATTTTCGCCACGTTATTCACTGCGATCACGGTGGTCACAGTGTCTTTGGCTAATTTAAGCGTCGCTGAAATGACCCCTGTTGTACTGCCAGTTGGCGTAACTTTCACAGGGAAGTCGCCTGCATCAACGGTTAAAAGACCGCTAGCGGCTTTGTAAGGCACATCGGTAGCACTTTGGCTGCACCGGCATAAACATCGACATTGGGTGCATCAGGAGAGGCGTGGATAACGCGAGCTTGCGCTTGATCTTTTGGTCTCGGTGTTGAATCACTACTTCCACCACAGGCAACAAGCGAACTGGCTACAGCAACGATGCCTAGCCATTGATATATATTTTTCATTTTAATCTCCAGTGTATTTGCAACAAAATGAAGCGAAAGAAAATGCCAGATCAATCGGCCTTCAGCGGTCTTTTTGAGCTGTTCTGCATAGATTAGTACCAATGAAAAAAAATCTACTAATTAGCAACCAAACCTACCGAGCAGTATACTTTTTAGTAACAAAAATACTATTCGGTATATTTTGGTGTAAAAAAAACCGCTCATCGAAATGACAGCGGTTTTTTTTTGCTACGTACTGCGATTAAGAGAACAGATTTTATCGCTCGATGTGTCGCATCAAATCAGCGGATTGCTTGCAATGCAGCGATTCGATCTGCCATCGCAGGGTGCGAGCTAAATAGTGATGACCAGCCCTCTTTGGCTGAAATCCCTGCTGCAGCCATATTGCTTGGTAAAGAATTAGGCTGCATGCCACCCAAACGGCGTAGTGCATCGACCATCGGTGCGGTTTCACCCATCAGTTGCGCAGCACCCGCATCAGCACGGAATTCGCGTTGCCGTGAGAAGTACATCACGATGACGCTCGCCAAGATACCAAACACGATGTCACAGACGATGACCGTTACCATATAGCCAATACCTGGGCCTGATGATTCCTCATCATTGCGGCGCAAGAATGAATCGACCAAATAGCCAACAACACGCGCTAAGAAAAATACAAAGGTATTCACCACGCCTTGAATCAGCGTCATCGTCACCATATCGCCATTTTTAATGTGCGCGACCTCATGCGCTAATACCGCTTCGATTTCACGGTGCGTCATGCTATACAGCAAGCCCGTTGATACCGCCACAAGTGAGTTATTTTTACTCGGCCCTGTGGCAAACGCGTTGGGTTCACCTTCGTAAATGGCTACTTCGGGCATCGCGATTTGGGCGCGTTGAGCAAGCTTTGCAACGGTATCAAACAACCAGCGTTCATCTTCATTGCGCGGCTGCGCAATCACTTGCGCGCCGGTACTCATCTTCGCCATCCATTTTGAAATCGCGAGAGAGATAAATGCGCCACCAAAACCCAATACCGCAGCAAACATCAGCAGCATCGGCAAATTCAGGCCATTCGCAGTTATAAAGCGATTGAGGCCAAAAACATTCACAAAAATACCGAGTACCACCATGATCGCGATGTTAGTACCGATCAATAAAATCATTCTTTTCACAATTACCTCCTACGTTGATTTTCCTTTGGACTCACCCGTATCGGGACGAGTTCCTTTTTTGCCGCATCTTTCTTAGCAAGACGACTTAAAGCGTACAGTGAAATGATAGCTGCGACAGATAAGATGATCATACTCATAAAATTTTACTCTTCAGTTTCAATTCAATTAGTGCAACTTGAGTCGCTCGTTTGACACGCCAAACGAGCGAACTTAACAGGATCACTTAGGCCGCTTGCAGCGCTTGGTCTTCGGCAGCCAACACCATTTCATTGGCGATCACTTTTCGGCTAGCCACTTTACGGACTACTTTTTGCCGCTTTGCATTGACTCGTTGAATGGTTTGCGCAGCGCGATGAATTGCGCGGTCAACGGCAGAACGTAAATCAGAGCCACGCTCATTAATGATGACTGAATCATGCCCAGGCACGACGAGCTTCACTTGAACCGATTTATCAGCGCCGCCTTTTGGGCCATTGTCATCGCTGAGGCGCACGGTAATCGCGCCAATTTTGCTGAGGGTACGGTCAAGCGCCAAACGCAGACGATGCAGGATGTAGCTGTGCATTGATGAGTCGATAGCAAGTTTGTGAGTCAAAATGAGTGGTCGCATTGTCAATCTCCAGCAAAGGGAAAAATAAAGCAAACTTCACAGGGTGATGTGTATCAGTCCAAGTGAGATTTCAAGTTAACGTAATTCTGCGCAGAATGAAATCAGAGTATGACTGAAACACCTTCAACTTTTATCGATAGATTTTGGCAGTATTTACAGCCCTTTCTGGGGAACTAAATCGACTCGCGCCACAGCAGCGTTTTGCACCGCGCACAGACAATCCGCCGCCTAAAATCGGTCGGGCGTGCCAAGCCTAAATCCATCTGCTCAGTAGCACCGCACTGAAAACAGGCAATTTTGTCGCCAAGCACACAATCAGAATGCCACTGCAGATACTCAACCTTGGTCATCGATTGATGCCAATATTTTTGCAACCACGGGTTATAGACAACAAAATAATAAAATAGGCATAAGAGGCCAATGCCAACGATGGCCGCGATTTCATTCCATCCATTCATCGATCCATCTCCCGCCAAAGTCGATTTTTACATTGCCGACAAATCGTTTGCCGACGCCAGTCCGTGTATTGCAATAATCCGACATCCAAATGCACGGTCGAACCACAATGGCAACACGCGACTTGTTCGCCTTGCACGCAGTACGGATAACGTTGCCGATACTCAGTGAGGGTCGGTAAATGCTCCCACTCCTTCTGGGCCCAAGGGTTGTATGCGATGAAATACCAAAGTCCAGCAGCTAACGCCACAAACACACATAAGCCTTGCCAACTTGTCCAATCCAGACCAAGCCAATCCATGTTTAATCTCCAAGTTTCGCCAAATACACCGTTGCACGCCGGTCTTACTCAAGCTGGCAAGTATAGAGCCGCTTTACAGAATCAAACATCAGGCTTACATTGATACATCATCAGCTTTTTTCGACAGCAATCATGAACGACGCCACACTCAATTATCGGCACTTATATTATTTCTGGGTTGTGATCCAAGAAGGCAGTATCAGCGCGGCGGCGCGCAAATTAGAAATGACGCCGCAAACCATCAGCAGCCAGTTGGCAAAATTAGAGGAACAAACAGGCAAAGCCTTATTTAAGCAAGTCGGTCGCCAACTTGAACTCACCGATGCGGGGCGTTCGATTTTGCCGTTTGCCGACCAGATCTTTATGCTGGGCGAACAGATGCAACAAGTGCTCGCCAGTGATGCCACACCGAGGCAACGTTTTAATGTCGGCGTGGCCGATGCGCTGCCGAAAATCGTCGCCCAACAATTATTAGCCGGCACACATAGTCCGCAAACTCGCTTAATGTGTATTGAGGGCTCGCCCGACGAGCTGATGGCAAAACTAGCATTACACCAACTGGACGTGGTTTTGGCTGACCGCCCCGCCGCGCACGGCGCGCATCTGCGTTTGGCAAGCCAAGCGCTAGTGGAATGCCCGGTGATGATTTTAGGCAACGCAGCGCAAACAGCAGAATACGCCCCAGATTTCCCCGCTAGCCTGCATGGTGCGCCCATGCTGTTACCAACGCGCAATACCGCCCTGCGGATTCAACTAGACCTATGGTTTTCTGATCAAAATATCGTGCCTGATATTGTGGGTGAATTTGCGGACAGCGCTTTAATGAAGGCATTCGCTATTGCGGGTATTGGTCTATATCCATCACCCATGATTGCCGGCAACCCAATACCCAGTAGTGAACTGAGATCACTGGGTCATCTAGCAGGCTTGTATGCCAATTACTACGCATTGTATGCCCCGAAAAAAATCAATCATCCGATGCTGGATTTACTACTGAGTTCGACACAAGTTTAAGCGATATAAAAAAGCCACCCTACGCAAGGGTGGCTAACCTGCCTATTCAAATGAGTGAATCAGCGAGATTTTTTCGTTGACTTGGTTTTTTTCGGCGTGGATTTTTTCTTAGCTGAAGTCGACTTGGTCGATGACTTGGCTGACTTTTTGGAGCCCACCACGGCTTTTGATTGTTTGGCAGACGATTTGCTTTTGCTGGCTTTGCGCTTGCTGCTATTACCTTTACTTGCTGTTTTCTCTTTCGAGCTAGCCACTGTCGGTACTGTTGCTGCCTTTGCTGGATTGGCCTTACGGACAATTGGCGGTGCAGCAGCAGGGTCATCAAATGGTAGCGGAGCATCTTCGGCTAAGGCCAATCCAGTCAACAACATAGAACCAATCAAGACAACGATTTTTCGCTGCACAACTCTTCCTTGTTTCAAAGCCACTGCGCCACGTGTTTTAGAGCGCGCAATAAAGTGCGCATTATAAACGACTCATACAAAAATAACTCGGTAGTTTCCCGTAGGAAATCACATAAGCAGGGGTAAAAAACAGCATCTCGTCAGCATTTTATTCCTTATTATTACAAGCAAACCAAGTCAGACGAACGGTAGCTTGAAAATATTATGTAGTGATTGACTCAGTCACTGCAGCAGGTAACATCCGTAAGGCTACTTAAATACCAGTTGGCTTCACCTCAACAAGCCATTGCGAAAATAAGTTAGTGCAGTACTGATGGATTTCCGAACAACAAAGGTCTGACCCACGGCAAAGTGGAAAGCGTACAGACCAGCGAGGAGTGAGACAAATGAACAAAACGGCTAAAATTTCAGCGCTCATTACCGCCTTATTTTTAAGTGCGAGTGTATGGGCTGCCGATTGGGATGCAAAAGCAGTCTACCTAAAAGACGCAACCGTCACACACCAAGGCCAAACCTATAAAGCCAAATGGTGGACGAC
The DNA here is from genome assembly GCA_963508915.1 of uncultured Deefgea sp. GTDB lineage: Bacteria > Pseudomonadota > Gammaproteobacteria > Burkholderiales > Chitinibacteraceae > Deefgea. The sequence goes on along the minus strand of CAUOZE010000025.1, from coordinate 24,756 downwards.
TGGCGAAGCCCCTGGCGCTAGCCAATGGGGTGCATGGCAATTAGTGTCTTCAGGTGGCGCAGCCACGCCAGTACCGACTTTGAAACCAACGGCAGTACCGACAGTAGCACCTACGATCGCTCCAACAGTAGCACCGACTGCTAAACCAACTGTAGCGCCTACCGTTGCGCCAACAGCAAAACCAACAATTGCACCAACTACAGCACCAACTACAGCACCAACAGCTGCACCAACTGTCGCTCCAACCCCAACAGCAACGCCAGGTTCAGGCTCAGGCCTAGCTAAATGTGCTGCAGCCTGGAATGCAGGTTCTTCTTATGCTGGCGGCGCAGTTGTAAGCTACAACAATACCAGCTACACCGCAAAATGGTGGGCCAATGCCGGCGCAGAGCCAGGTAAAGACGGTGTTTGGAATGCATCTGGCGCATGCGATGCATCCGGTTTACCAACAACAGCACCTGGTGGTGGCGGCTCAACAGGTGGCATACCAAGCAAAGCAGAAGCAGAAGCTTATGCAGCAACACTGACCAATAGCGATATTTTCCGCAAAGTAAAAGCATCGGTGCGCACCTTGCCAAACTCAGTGGTTGAAGCGGTAGCTCCAGGCTTGATGAGTAATCCAAGTAACGTTAAACGCATTGAAGGCATCTTGCCGAAAGCGAAGTGGGATTACTACTTCTCGAAAGCGCACCCAAGCTACACTTACACCCGCTTCTTGCAAGCTAGCGCCAAATTCCCTGCTTTCTGCGGTGACTATACCGATGGCCGCAATGCCGACGAAATCTGCCGTCGTTCATTAGCCGCTTCGTTCGCTCACTTTGCACAAGAAACCGGTGGTCACAGTGTAGAGCAATACGGTAATCCAGAATGGTTGCAAGCCTTGGTTCACGTGCGTGAAATGGGTTGTACCGACACAGGCACCAATTGCGGCTATAACGGCGAATGCGCAGATCCAGTCTTTAATAAAGTTTGGACTTGCGGTACCGATGCCAAAGGCGGCTACCTGAAATACTTCGGTCGTGGTGCTAAGCAATTGTCGTACAACTACAATTACGGCCCATTCAGCCAAGCGATGTTTGATGGCGACCAATCTGTCTTGTTGAAAGATCCGGATCGTGTAGCAGAAAGCTGGTTGAACTTGGCCTCAGCGGTGTTCTTCTTCGTTTACCCACAACCACCAAAACCATCAATGTTGCACGTGATTGACGGCACTTGGGTACCAAACGAATTTGATAAATCACGTCAATTGGGTAACGACTTCCCAACTTCGATTCAAATTATCAATGCCGAATGTCAAGACACACCAACTAAACCAGCTGCGCAAAATCGGATTAACTACTACACCGAATTTGCTCGTGATTTAGGTTGGGATATCACTAAAGAATTGATGAAATGCTCAGGCATGGGCCGTTTTGACGGTGGTTCATCCGCAGCGTTTAATATCTACTGGGAAAAAGACTGGAAAGTTGGCGGTGATAACAAGTGCCAATTGGTTAGCTACCAAACTCCATACAATGCTTTGATTGATGGTCAATACACTAAGTGTGTTGATGCTAACTGGGGTATTACGCTGAAGTAATTAACAAGTAATGGCTATAGAGCAATACTGCCATACCATACCAAAACGGGAGCCTCGGCTCCCGTTTTTTATTACTGTGCTTTTTAGCTCTAAATTAAATATAGCCTATCGACAGCAATCTCAGTGCGATACAGCAGCTAGCAATCGTTGCGCAACCGAAAACAAGGCAGCGGGCCGATTACTACACGCCGCTAAACGCCCTTTGGCACGCGGCAGCAAAGCTAAATCATACGGTAAGCGCCCCGCCACCAACCACAATTGCTCAATAGGCAATCTAGCTAGCAAATCTTGCTGTGCGGCTGATAAACACGCGTTATAAGTTTGCACAATCACCTGCGAGTACGGAGCCGCAGCCAGCACCAGCGCAGCAATCTCACCCTCAGTCGGCGATGGAGAGACGATTACTTCATTCACAGCAAGCCCAGCTGCAGCGAGTAAAGGTAGCAATGTGCCACGCGCTGCGGTACTTTTTCCGAGCGCGACTTCGTCAATCTCGGTTCGGGTTTGCACTTCAACGGTCATCAATAAAGTCGGCAAACTGGTATTCAAAGCTTGAAAGGGCTCGCTCACTTGCAAAGCATTGGACTGCACCTGCGCCGCCAAAGTCAGCGCATCTGGCGTTTGCAGTTGCTGCGACTCAAACGGCCTAGCCCAATCACCCATCGCAATAGTTTCTTTTAAGCGCGCAATACGCGCCAACGATTGCTCAAGCCGCGCCGCAGAGAGTTCGCCACTCGCAAATTGCGCCTGCAAGGCCAGCACCGTATCACGCTGCCGCTCATAGGTATGCGATACCAAAACGATATCTGCGCCAGCGACAAATGATTGCACTGCGCCAGCCACCGTACCAACGCCGGCTGCAATCGCGGCCATTTCCAAACAATCGGTAAACACAACGCCAGCAAAACCCATTTCTTCGCGCAATAAACCCGTCAGCACGCCGCGGGACAAGGTCGCCGGCGTATTCGGGTCGGACTCATACGCGGGGAACACCACATGGGCGGTCATGATCGCATCGACGCCAGCCGCAATCGCTGCTTTAAACGGCGCAAGTTCAACCGCATGTAGTCGCTCTGCCGCGTGTGCGACCACAGGCAAGCCATAATGCGAATCAGTCGCCGTATCACCATGACCAGGAAAATGCTTCGCAGTCGCAGCAATCCCAGCCGCTTGAATCCCACGAATTGCGGCTAAGCCATAATTCGTCACTGTCGCGGCATCCTCGCCAAAAGCACGTATGCCGATCACCGGATTGTTCGGGTTATTGTTGATATCAAGGCTAGGGGCGAAATTAATGTTAATCCCCATCTGCCGCAATTCTACCGCGCCAATCCGATGCAGTGCTTCGCAATCTGCGACCGTACCGCCCTTGGCGTAGGCCATCGCCGAGGGTAGTGGCGTGACGCCCTCTTCAATCCGCATCACCATGCCACCTTCCTGATCAATTGCGATCAAAAGTGGAATGTTAGTCACCTCTGCATTGATGGCTTGTAAACGTCGGCACAACGCAGCCACTTGTGCGGGCGACTCAATATTCCGGCGAAACAAAATCACGCCACCGATGCGCTGCTCGCGGATTAGGCTTTCAATTTGCGCATTTGGCACAAAGCCATCAAAACCAACCATCACCAGTTGGCCAAGCTGCTGCTGTAAAGATTCAGAAAAACTCGAGTTCATTGCGTAACTTATCCTTGAAACAGGGTCATCATCGATGTGGCTAGCCCACCGCCAGCCTTAATTTACCAGACTGAAGCCGTGGTGTTGGCTTCCAGTGCAGCCCAGCGGGCTTGAGTGAGCCGAAACAGGCAATGTTCACGCAAGATGTGCCCGACAGGCACTTTAGGATGTTCGAAATTGTCAGACTGCAGCATCCCCAAGCGACGCATTACCGCTTGCGAGGGCAGATTGTGAATACTGGTAAACGACACAATTTCGGCCAAGTTTAGCTGGGTAAACCCATAGCGCAATGCGCCTTGCGCCGCTTCAGTGGCATAGCCTTTACCCCAAAATTCACACGCCAAACGCCAACCGATTTCGGTGCACGGCGAAAAGGGTAATTCGGGTGAAGGAATATTCAAACCGACAAAACCAATGAAACGCTGCGAGGCTTGTTCCTCAATCGCCCAAAACCCCCACCCCTGCTCTGCAATAAGGCCACGCATCCGTGCTGCCGCCGCATCACTTTCGGCACGACTTAAACATTTGGGAAAATACTGCATCACCCGTGGGTCGACATTGAGTTGGGCAAACGGGAGTAAATCATCATCGCGCCATTGACGAGCGATCAGGCGGGCAGTTTTAAATTCAATCATGGATAACATAATCTCTTTACATTTTGCTCTACTTTGTCACTCAAGTCAGTTCTAAAGTAAAAGCATTAAAACCTGCCATTATTAACAGATAGCATGCATGATCAGCTCACATTCAAGCCTTTATTTATTAAATTTAATAATCGACTTGGATCGTAATTAGAGTTAAATGGCTTTGAATAGTCCGCGTAAGGGTAATCAAGAACAGATTTAGCTAAAAAGTTCATAAGCTCATTTATCTTGCTAATAACAGCCCATACTTCGTCAACCTCAAGTCGCGGCAAACTGTTAACGCCAATCTTTGTGTCTAGATCGTTATGACCAATTCTTTTGTTACGATGGGTTCGAATTGCACTTAATTCATCTGCAATTTTTACGCATCGACTCTTAGCGCCGTCTTTATCGCTTTCAGATATTGTCGCCTTATCAATAAAGTTTAAAAAACTCAGATTTTCATTTTTTCTATCTTTGGCTGGATCAAGAAGCCTAGTTGATATAAGTAAAATTGAGTCATGAAATAAATACATTGCCTCAGAAAAGAAAAATGGGTCAGCAGCACGCAGAGTCGGTGTTTTTCTTGGTCCGAAATCATCCAAAAGTACCTCATGCAATAATATCCAGTGCTTATTTAACTTTAAAACCTCGCCCTGTAGTTCAACGTAAAATTTTGCTAGCGTGTCCGGCATGCTACTCACCATTTATGAATGAAGAAAGAAAAAGCCAAGCAGAGCTTGGCCTTTTCATCTAACGCAATACGCAGCTTATGCGCTTAAGCGGCGCAATACTTCTTCCCGACCAATCAACGCCAACACCGCATCCACCGATGGCGTATTGGTAATGCCGCAGACTTTGGCACGAATCGGCATGCCGACTTGTGGCATTTTCACGCCTTGCTGTTTAACGAAGTCCTTAATCAGTGCGCCCAAGCTGGCAGCATCCCACGATTCGAGCGCAGCCGCGGCTTCAGCAAACAATCTCAAACGCTCTTCGTCTTCTGGTTGTAAATGCTTGTCGGCAATTTCTTGGCTTGGCGTCAAAGCTTGGTAGAAGTATTCTGCTTGATCAGCCATTTCGACGAGAGTTTGGCAACGATCTTTGAGCAAGACACACACATCAGCGAGTGCAGGGCCACCCTCAGTTTTAACGCCCTTGTCGGCCAAGAAACCGGCCACGCGCGCGGCGAGTTTGGCTGAATCAGCGGCCTTGATGTATTGCGCATTGGTCCACAATAATTTATCGCGATCCATACGGCTCGGGCTGCCGCTAACGTCTTTTAAATCAAACCATTCAACAAATTGCGCAAGCGAGAAAATCTCGTCGTCGCCATGACCCCAACCCAAACGCGCCAAGTAATTGAGCAGCGCTTCGGGCAGGAAACCTTGTTTGTCGTAATCCACCACCGATACAGCGTCGCGGCGTTTTGACAGTTTCACGCCTTGATCGTTATTGATCATTGGCAAGTGGGCAAATACAGGTACCGGCACGCCCATCGCTTCGTAGATCACGATCTGACGTGGCGTGTTGTTCACATGGTCGTCACCGCGGATCACGTGGCTGATTTTCATATCCGCGTCGTCAACGACTACGCAGAAATTATAGGTTGGCGTGCCATCAGGACGCGCGATGATTAGGTCATCGAGTTCGGCGTGCCCGATTTCAATACGGCCTTTGACTTGATCTTCCCAGACCACTGAACCACCAATCGGCGTTTTAAAACGCACTACCGGCGTAATAGCAGCAGGAATCGCTGGCAAAGTTTTGCCGTCTTCTGGTCGCCAAGTACGATCGTAACGTGGTTTTTCGCCTTTGGCTTCGGCTGCAGCGCGCTGCGCGTCGAGCTCTTCTTTGCTGCAATAGCAATAGTAAGCGTGGCCGCTATCGAGCAATTGCTGAATCACGACTTTATAACGATCCATGCGCTGCATTTGGTAGAACGGACCTTCATCGTAAGCAAGATCAACCCAATGCATGCCATCCATAATCGCCGCGACCGATTCAGGCGTGGAACGCTCTAAGTCCGTGTCTTCAATCCGTAGTACAAATTGACCGCCGTGCTTTTTGGCATAAGCCCAAGAAAACAGCGCAGTGCGAACACCACCAATATGAAGTAAACCAGTCGGGGAAGGGGCAAAACGGGTGCGTACGGTCATAGCGACAAATCCGGCGAATAGCAAAACCGCTATTGTACTAGAAATGCGCAGCCGCGCTGTGGATCACAATGGAAGCAAAAAAAATGAGGCTAGGTATTTAACGCTGGTCATTATTAATCAATGGCTACAAGCAAATACCCATCAAATCACAAAGACGCCAAACGCTTGGGCTTCTCGACATTGAGCTTGCTATTGATATCCAAGGTTAGATTGCCCGGATTGTGCACGACAACGGTGTTGGAAAACTCCGGCAAAGTGACTTTGCTCGGTCTTTCAAAGCGCACCAAAATGTCGTAATAGGATTTGAGTCTTTCCACATAAATCACCGGGGCACCACCGCGCGCGTAGCCATATTTAAGCGTACTAAAATGCTCAGGCTTTCTGAGTAGCGGCAATACACCTTTTAGATCAGTCCAACTATCAGGATTGATATTTAAACGCAGCGCCAAAGTCCGTGCGTCTTCAACGTGGCCTAGGCCGATATTGTAGGCAGCCAGCGCTTGCCAAGTACGATCAGGCTCGGGCACCGTCTCGGGCATCCATTTGCGCATCATTTGCACATAACGCGCACCACCCAAGATGCTTTCTCGCGGATTTAAGCGGTCAACACCCAGCAAAGATGCCGTATCGTTGGTCAGCATCATAATGCCGCGCACACCCGTGGGTGAGATCGACTCGTTATCCCAGTGCGACTCTTGATAGGCCAACGCAGCAAGCAGACGCCAATCGATACCTGTTTCGGCTTCGGCTTGTAAAAAGGTCGCTCTGAATTTGGGTAGCGTTGATTTGATCCGACCAAGATAAGTGAGGGCATCCAAGGCATCAACGCGATTGACGTGCCCATAGTAACGATCTTGCAAACGGCTGAGCGATCCCTCCGCCATCACTTTGCGGAAATAAGCTGAAGCCATGGTACGCAATTGTGGGTCTTCATCGCGCACCGCCCAAGACAATTGCTGGGTGTTATCGGCAAATGACTTTGAAATCGCAACATTCGGATAATAATTTTGTGCGACATCGGCCGCATGAGAATCAACAACAGCGTAGGCCAATTTACCGGTTGAGACTTGCTCAATGAGGTCTTCATTATCAGCGTGTTCCACCGCATTGATTTGCAAGCTAGGGTACTTGGCTTTTTGCTGACGGAGCGAATCGAGGTATTGCGGCAAAGTACTTAATGGCGCGTGGCCTTGCTGAATATCTCTAAGGACATCCGCTTCACTACGCGCTGCGGCATAGACCAAAACCGGCGTCACATTTTGATAAGCTGGGCCAAACAGCAAACCTTCACCATCCACGCCGCGATGCACGCCTACAGCCAAATGCGCTTCATTTTGCTTGAGACGCTGCACAACCTCAGCATAAGTGGCCACCATAATGAAGCGAACTTTTAAATCATTCAGTTCGGCAAATCGGGTGACAAGGTCGTATTCAAGGCCTGCATAACGCCCTTCCGCATCGACATACAATGTCGTTGGGCCGTTTTGCACCAACACGGTTAATTCTTTGGATTCCGCCCATGGTAATACACGTTGTGCTTGCGACGAATACTCGCCACAGCCCAAAAGTACGCACGCCGAGAGCGCAATCAAGAATTTCTTCATGCCGATCCTGTTCCTTACAAAGATGGCGCATTGTGCCTAATTCTTGGCAAAACAACAAACTAAATCTTTGGCAAACAAGGACTTGCATCAGCAAGCCCTTATTTGGCGAGGGTTAGAACGGAATGAATTAATCGAAATTGAACAGAAAAAAACGAGAAGTAAGGCGGATATTGTGCATTTTATGCATCAATTGTAGGTATATCAAAATCCTATGACGGCAGCCTAAAGCACGATTTTCTGCAATGACTCATTGGCTGTAACAACAGCCAAGCAACCTCATATTCATCACAAATCAAATAAAAGCTTTAGCTTGCCCGAATCAGGATGGAGCATCGCGACCTCATAAGCGGATTGGCCATGATGATCCTGAAAATGTGCATCAGCACCATGACTAAGTAACAATTCAACCATGCGTCGATGCCCCTCTTTGGCGGCATAGTGCAATGCTGTTTTACCGGAATTATCTTGCGCAGTGACTTCCAAGCCATTTTCGAGCAGCAAGGCGGCAGCGCTGATGCGCCCCTTTGCTGCCGCAGCCATCAGCAGCGTGAAACCAGAATGATCTACCACATTCAAACGCCCCCCAAAGCGCAACAATAAATTCAGGCCATTGCAATGATCACCCGCTGCAAACAAATGCACGATTTACCGGCCCTGATGATCGGAAGTACTGGCGCTCGCACCATTTTGAGCAATAGCTCTGCTGCCGTGAAATGCCCATAATAGACCGCCCACCATAGCGCAGTTAAACCATCCGCATCTGGCTCATCAATATGAACGCAGCCTTGCAATTGCTCCCGCAAAACCTCAATCCTACCCTGCTTGGCAGCCTCTAAAAAAGTGGGAAAATCAAATTCACTGAGATGAATTGCAGCTGTGCGCACCGCTTCCTCATAGCCTCAAATAGCCGCCTCACTGCCGATACCCATCGCATTATCGTGTTCACGCTGAACAATAAATAGCTCGTGGGCAACATCCGGAGGAAACCCCGCTCGATCGCCACGACTATCAAACAGCAAATCGTTTAAAAAAGCGACTAAGGTTTCCCGACCCCACATTTGCGCAATTCGTTCAGCTATCCGTGGATAATTGAGAATCCGTAATTTAGGGGTATTCTTTTCGCCTAATAGCTCAACGAGTCGATTCACTAATCCAGCATCCATGATTTCTCTCCAGTACCGCAGTATCACCCTTCATCTATAGACTGATTTTGCTAAAACGGGGGCTTTATTGCAGAAAAATCAAGGGCAATAGTCTACTGAGGGGGCGATTTTGGTATGCAGTATTTTGTATAATCGGCCTGCAAAACTTTCAGCTTATCCTGCATTTTCCTAATGTCGTAAGGCTGGTTATTACCCGTTAAACGGCGCTGAATCAGACGTTGCTCTTTACTGATTTTGGCGCAGCGCTGCGCTTCTAACTCGGCCAATTTTTCAGGACTGCCTTGGTAATATTGTTGCGCTTGCACCGCGCTAGCAAAAGCAATCAATACGAAGACTATTTTATATTTCATTCTATTGGACTCAATCGTTGCTGAACTTGTTTCATCAATTCGATATCGACGCGCCAGCAATGCTGCTCAATTTGCCGTACGGGCACACAAGCGGCCAAGCTGTTACAAACAAAAATGGCTTGGGAAGAATACAGATCGGCTAGTGTCAACCCACACTCATTGGTACGTATATCGCCACAAGCACCTAATTGTAAAAGCATGCTTCGATATACCCCTGCAACACCGGATTGATCCAATTTAGGCGTACACCAGACACCATCAATCAGCGCAAACACATTACTCATCACCCCTTCAATGACGAAGCCATCTCGATCAAGCATTAAACCATCAAAAATGGCAGGATCCGACCATTCGCGCCGGGCCAATACGTTCTCAAGTCGATTGAGATGTTTCACTCCGGCCAGCGCGGGCTGCCATGAAGCGCGAGTATCGCACACGAGCAGCACCGCCCCTTCGGTATATAAATTGGGCGCATAGGCTGGCAATGCGGCGCGCTGAACGATGCGATTAGGCACGATATCGGCGGGCGTCATATAGCCGCGTGCCGATTCACCACGCGTAATGATGATTTTAATACTGTGATCCGAAGTTGTATGATCCATTCGTGCTAGTTGCGCAATATCGGCTAGCAAAGTCGCCTCACTCGGTGCAGCAATACCCAGCCGCGCGCAATCGCTGGTTAATTTGGCATAGTGTTGTGGCCAAAACTCAATCTGACCCGCTGTGACTTTCATCGTCCGGAACACGCCATCACCAAATTGAATCGACCGATCACTTAAGCTCAGACTGTCGCTCAGAATGCCATTCACTAAGCGCATTAACCTGGCACTCCCAAGGCGCGCAGCAAACCACGCGCTTTATGCCGAGTTTCTTGCAATTCGCGTTCAGCATCTGAATCAGCCACGACACCAGCGCCAGCACGGAAATACAACTGGTCGCCACGCTGCACAAAAGTCCGAATCAAAATATTGCTATCCATACTGCCATCACGATTGATGTAGCCTAAGCTACCGGTGTAGGCCAGCCGCGGGCGGTCTTCGAGCTCACGGATAATCTGCATACAGCGCACCTTCGGGCAACCGGTAATCGTGCCGCCCGGAAATAGCGCCCGCAATACATCGGCGGTATTCAAACCATCGCGCAGCACGGCACGGATATTCGATTCGATGTGATGGACAAAGGAATACGTTGCCACCGCCATGAGTTCGTCGACTTTCACGGTTCCTGGAGCGGCAATTCGCCCCAAGTCATTACGCTCTAAATCGACCAGCATAATGTGCTCAGCACGCTCTTTGGGCGTATTGAGCAAGCGTTGCTTGAGTGCTTCATCCTCAATCGGGTCGAGCGAACGGGCGAAAGTCCCTGCAATCGGCCGCGTTTGCACAATACCGTCTTTCACTTGCACCAAGCGCTCGGGGGATGAGCTGATAATCTGCCCTGCTGCCCCCAAATCGAAATACGCTGAAAACGGAGCAGGATTGGCAATGCGCAGCGCAGCGTACACATCGGGCGCTGCACCTTGCGACAGCGACACATCCCAGCCGCGCGATAAATTTACTTGAAATACATCGCCGTCAATAATGTATTGCTTGGCGCGCGCGACGCCATCCAAAAACTGCTGTGGCTCATCTTCGGAGATGCGCGCAACTTGCAATGGCTGCGCCTGCCATGGCGTGCTGCTGAGCAAGGCTTGCAACTCAAGCAGTTGCGCTGGCGTTTCAGCAACGAGGGTCGTGGTTTGTGTTTCGCGCTGATAAAGAATTGCAGCTGGGCAACGAATTAAAGCGCCCAAAGGAAAGTCAATATACTCACCCAGAGTACGCGATGGCACAGTAGGCTCAAAAAGCTCTAGCTGCTCATACCCTGCATAGAATATCCAGCCGCCATGAAAGGGTAAATTAGAATTAATCGGTTTCGATTCACCAATCTCCGCCAAGTCACGCACCAAAGCCGCGCCCTCACCTGAGGCATAGCGCCGAGTCTCTGTCGGGAGGGCAAATAAAATATCCCAGCCTTGTGTTTGCGAAGATTGAAATAGCGCAGGAAAGTGCTCCGGCACACGAGCAGCCAGTGCAAGTAAATCGGGCACATTGCTCAATGGAGCAGTAAAATAGTTAAATTCAGACATAGGCGCTATTGTAGCAAGAGCGCTGCCAACTCACAGTAGAGAAGACCGCCAATGAAACGTCTTTTCATCATCGCACTACTCGCCAGCCAATCCTTGATGGCCGCGGACTTGCCACCAGTCAAATCCGTACCGCAAGTGGATTTGGCACCTTATGTGGGTACTTGGCATGAAATTGCTCGCTTTCCGATGTATTTCCAAAATCAATGCGTGGGCGATGTCACCGCCAATTACAGCAAAATGGAGAATGGCAAAATCAAAGTCATCAATCGTTGCCGCACACAAGACGGTGAATTTACCCAAGCCGAAGGCAGTGCGAGTGTGGTGGACAACAGCAATAACTCACAATTAAAAGTCAGCTTTTTTTGGCCCTTCCGTTCCGATTATTGGATCATCGGTCTCGACCCTGAGTATCGTTGGGCCGTCGTAGGCAACCCAGACCGTAAATACCTCTGGATTTTATCCCGCACCAAAACCATGACACCCGATGACTTGGTGGCAGCCAAAGCCAGTGCGCTGGCGCAAGGCTATGACCTAAAACAATTAATCAATAGCGATACAAACCAGTAAATTTCTCACGACCGAATCCTCGCAAACCAACCGCTTATCAGCGCCCAGCATTAAACTTGTCAGAATTAGGCTAAAACTAGTCATATTTAGCACAATAATGACAAGCTTACTTCGCTGGGAGCAATCCATGCGCCTTTTCTACACTAAGAAAAGCCTGCCGCAGCTACTGTTACTCAGTTGCTTGGCCAGCAATGCCAGCAGCTCTGATACGCCATGGCCTAATTCAATCGGTGTGAGCGTCTCCAGCTTAGAAAATCCTTACTTCGTCGCTTTGTCGCATGGAGCAAGAGACAAAGCCAAACAAATCAACCCCAAAGTCAAATTCACCGTCGCGTCAGCTGGGTATGGTATCGATAAACAGATTGCGCAAATTCAATCGATGATCCAGAAGAAGGTTGATCTGATTCTCGTGAGCGCCTCATCCGAAGATGGCCTCGCTGAAACCCTGATGTCCGCACGCCAACAAGGCATTATCGTGATTGGCGTCGATGTACGTGCCAAAGGCGCAATGCAAACCGTGCTGACAAATAATGTCAATGCTGGATATTTAGTTTGCGATTACCTTGCCCGCAGCATCAACGGCAAAGGTAGTGCGGCGATTCAAACCGGCCCCCAAGTTTCATCAGTCATCGATCGGGTTGCCGGCTGCAAACAAGCATGGAGTAAATATCCAGGCATTCAGTTGCTGAGTGATGCCGAAAATGGCGAAGGCTCAGTATGGGGCGGTTACACCGCGACACAGCAACTGATAAAACAACAAGGGCCGGTCGATATTATTTTTGCGATTAATGATCGACAAGCCATTGGGACTCAGCAAACGCTGCAAAAAGCCCAGCAAACACACACAAAAATTGGTTCAGTCGATGGCTCGCAAGCAGTGGTCAGTGCGATCGCACAAGGTTCATCGATTATCGCCACAGCCAGCCAATCACCCGGCACGATGGGGCAAAGAGCGATTGAACTCGCGATCGGATTGCATCAAGGGAGCTACAAATTGAGCTCCGACATTGAATTATTGCAGCCCACCTTGGTCACGCCAAGTAACGCGGCACAGTTCAAAGCATGGGATGCAAATAAACTTAATCAATAGTTATGCACAGATCGATACATGGGTATATTCATGCATGCATTTACTATCAATACCTTCAAACAAATACACACCAATATTATCAAACCAGCGATTCCAATTTGTGCAAGACTATCTATAAAACCACATCATCAGGAATTGCTCAGATACTCTTCTATTTTCAGAGCATGAAAAAAGCCACCCGCAGGTGGCTTTCTGAAAGATTCAACGCTTACTTAAACTTTTTTGAACACCAGCGTACCGTTGGTGCCACCAAAGCCGAATGAATTCGAAATCGCAACTTCAATCTTCATATCACGCGCGGTATTCGCGCAATAATCTAGATCGCAGCCTGACTCAAAATCTTGCTCGTGCAAGTTAATTGTCGGTGGCGACACTTGATTGTGCAGCGCCAAGATCGAGTAAATCGCTTCAACACCACCCGCGCCGCCCAATAAATGGCCGGTCATTGATTTAGTTGAGTTAACGACTAATTTCTTAGCGTGATCGCCAAAGGCAATTTTCAATGCATTGGTTTCGTTCGCATCACCCAATGGCGTCGAAGTACCGTGTGCATTCACGTATTGAACTTGATCTGGATTAACACCTGCATCACGAAGCGCGTTCGCTACGCCGCGCGCTGGGCCTTCTGCACTTGGTGCAGTGATGTGATGCGCGTCAGAGCTCATACCGAAACCAGCGAGTTCCGCGTAAATGGTTGCGCCGCGTTTTTTCGCGTGTTCGTACTCTTCGAGCACCAAGACACCCGCGCCTTCACCCATCACGAAGCCATCACGGCCTTTATCCCACGGACGCGATGCCGTTTTTGGATCATCATTACGCGTCGACAAAGCCTTCATCGCACCGAAGCCACCGATTGCCATTTTGCAAATCGTGCCTTCTGCGCCACCCGCGATCATCACATCGGCATCGCCGTACTGAATAATCCGTGCCGCGTCGCCAATGCTATGCGCACCCGTCGTACACGCTGAAACGATGCCATAACTAGGGCCTTGATAGCCTTTCATAATGGATACGTGACCAGCGATCATATTGATCAATGAGCCAGGAATAAAGAACGGGCCGATCTTGCGCGTGCCGCCTTCGATGTAGGCTGCATTGGTTTGCTCAATCAATTGCAAACCACCAATACCCGAACCGATATTCACGCCAACGCGGGTTTTATCGAGATCAGTAATCTCATCCAAACCTGCATCGCTAATTGCTTGCATCGCCGCAGCAATGCCGTAATGGATGAAGTCATCCATACGGCGCGCGTCTTTTGGGTTCACGTATTGTGAAACGTCGAAATCTTTCACTTGACCTGCAACATGGCAACCCATATCACTCGGGTCAAAGCGAGTGATTAAATCAATGCCGGATTGACCAGCTAGCAGGTTGGCCCAGCCAGTGGCAACATCATTGCCAACTGGGGAAACTTGGCCCAAGCCGGTGACAACTACTCTGCGTTTAGACACGGGGTAACTCCGCTGAAGGCCGGGCACACCCGGCCGTATCAAATATAAATACCGGGCATTCCCGGCGGCACCGATGAAATTGAGTTCGCTCAGCAAAGGCGAGCGCATCCTGTTCTTTCATCGGGCTAAATATGAAAAAACCCCCGCGACGACACAAGCGTGCCGCAACGGAGGTCGGGACGTACTGAATTACTTGCTCAGGTGAGCTGACACATAGTCAACAGCTTGCTGAACTGTAGTGATCTTTTCTGCATCTTCGTCAGGGATTTCGCACTCGAATTCTTCTTCAAGTGCCATAACGAGTTCAACGGTGTCGAGTGAGTCGGCGCCGAGGTCGTTTACGAATGATGAATCAATCTTAACGTCAGTTTCTGGCACGCCGAGTTGCTCAGCAACGATCTTCTTCACGCGTTGTTCTAGGTTTTCCATGGATGTATATTCCCAAGCCTTTATTAGCTTAATGTTCGAAAAAAACGTTCGCATTCTACCAAAAAAACGGCGTTGCAAACAGGTTTTAGGGTTTTCTTGTACAAATTGTACAAAATGTACAAGCAAATCAAAGCAAAAAAATCCGACTAATCCAGTCAACATGCGGCTTTGCCGCTTGTCGGCCGATTAATTCATAAACATGCCACCGTTCACATGAATGGTGTTGCCTGTAATGTAACCGGCCTTATCTGAAGCCAAAAAGCCCACCGCGTCAGCGATATCTTTTGGATCACCCAAACGGCCCAGCGCAATATTTGCCACTAATTGCGCTTTTTGCTCATCCGGCAAGCCTTTGGTCATATCGGTATCAATAAAGCCGGGTGCAACCGCATTCACAGTCACGCCACGGCTACCGATTTCTTTTGCCAATGA
This sequence comes from uncultured Deefgea sp., assembly GCA_963508915.1. Classification (GTDB taxonomy): domain Bacteria; phylum Pseudomonadota; class Gammaproteobacteria; order Burkholderiales; family Chitinibacteraceae; genus Deefgea. The sequence continues at coordinate 9,501 of CAUOZE010000025.1, read as the reverse complement.
TTTGGTAAAGCCAAATAAAGCCGCTTTCGCTGCCGAGTAATTGGTTTGCCCGGCATTACCCGTCGCACCAACCACTGAAGCGATGTTAATAATCCGGCCCCAGCGTGCTTTCATCATATTGCGCATCACGGCTTTAGATAATTTGTAAACGGGCTTCAGATTAGTATCCATGATGGCATCCCAGTCTTCGTCCTTCATCCGCATCAGCAAATTGTCGCGCGTGATACCGGCGTTATTCACCAAGATCGCAATCGGGCCAAAATCTTTTTCAATCTGCGCCACAATCGCTTCGCACGCGCCGTCTTCAGTCACTTGCAAACGCAAGCCTGAACCCGTCGCGCCCGCGGCTTGCAGATATTCTGCAATCGCTGTTGCGCCTGAATCGCTGGTCGCCGTACCAATGACCGTTGCGCCTTGCGCAGCCAATTCCAAAGCAATCGCCTGACCAATCCCGCGCGATGCGCCCGTTACCAAAGCTACTTTACCCTGCAAACTCATTAAGCACTCCTTCATCGAGGTATATCTCACCAAGGCATAGCTGACAATCACCAGCAGCAGATACCTAAACTATTTTATTACAACACAGATTTCAATTGTTCGATGCTCGCGGCACCAACCAAAGCCACGCCTTGCACATCAGCGGAAATCCGTTTATTCAAACCTGCTAAGACTTTGCCTGGGCCACACTCCGCCACAACGGTAACGCCGTCTGCTGCCATTTTTTGTACTGTTTCAACCCAACGTACCGGCTGATAGAGTTGACGCACCAAGGCATCGCGAATTTGCTCGCCATCTTGATAAGCCGCCACATCGGCGTTGTGCAGCACCGGCACAATCGGCGTATTAATTTGTACGGTCGCCAATTTTGCTGCGAGTTTTTCTGCCGCTGGTTTCATCAAATCACAATGCGAAGGAACAGACACAGGCAGCAGCATTGCGCGTTTTGCGCCGCGCGCTTTACATGCTTCGCAGGCACGTTCCACTGCCGCTTTGCTACCCGCAATCACGACTTGGCCCGGTGAATTAAAATTCACCGCTTGCACCACGTCACCTTGTGCAACCTCCAAGCAGGCTTCAATAATCAATTCATCACTCAATCCCAACACCGCAGCCATTGCGCCAGTGCCTGCAGGTACGGCTTCTTGCATCGCCTCAGCACGCAAACGCACCAATTGCAGCGCGTCGCCAAAGCTCAAAGCTTCTGCCGCTACCAGCGCGGTATATTCGCCCAAGCTATGGCCTGCCATCACCACTGGCATTGCGCCACCTTGTGATTGCCATACACGCCAAGCAGCAACACCGGCAGTCAACATCAACGGCTGCGTATTCACGGTGGCATTAATAGCTTCGAGCGGGCCTTCTGAGGCCATCGCCCACATATCTTCGCCCAACACGCCTGACGCTTCATCAAACGTCGCTTTAACAACGGCTGACGGTTCTGAAGCCGCCCAGCCATTCATCATGCCAATCGATTGCGAACCTTGGCCTGGAAATACAAAAGCTAAAGACATTATTTATTCCTTTCAAACAGTAAAACGGCGCTTGAACAGCGCCGCATACAATCTATCAAAATCAATATTTAACGAGCACCGAGCCCCAAGCAAAGCCACCACCAATCCCTTCCATCAACAAGGTCTGGCCGCGCTGAATCTTACCACTGCGAATGCCGGCATCCAACGCCAATGGAATCGAAGCTGCCGAGGTATTGCCATGCTGGTCGACCGTCACAATCACGTTGTCCATCGACATGTGTAAGTGTTTAGCGGTGGATTCGATAATTCGAATATTGGCTTGATGCGGCACCAACCAATCAATATCAGTTTTTTCCAAGCCCGCTTTTGCCAAAGTACTTTCAGCGACTTCGGCCAAGGCTTTCACGGCGAATTTAAACACCGCATTGCCTTCCATATACACATACGGATTGCCAACTAGTACGCCTTGTTTTGGCCGTGCATCGGTTTTCAAGATGCCGTTGTAGCGACCATCGGCGTGCAGATGCGTAGCCAAAATGCCCGGCTCTTCCGATGCCTTAAGCACCACCGCGCCAGCGCCATCGCCAAACAAAATGCAAGTACCGCGATCATTCCAATCGATCAAGTTCGACAAGGTTTCTGCGCCGACTACAACCGCGCATTTCGCCGCGCCGCTTTTCACAAATTGATCAGCTGTCGTGAGTGCATAAACAAAGCCAGCACACACCGCTTGTATATCAAACGCAGGGAAGCCATGGACGCCGAGTTTGTTTTGCAAAATGCAGGCAGTTGATGGAAAGATATTATCCGGCGTCGTCGTCGCGACGATCAGCAAATCCACTTCGCTTTTATCAACACCGGCCGCGGCCAATGCGCGCTCGACGGCAATTAATGCCAAATCAGAGGTTAATTGCTCCGGGGAAGCCAAATGGCGCTGGCGAATCCCGGTGCGCGATACGATCCACTCATCCGTCGTGTCGACTTGTTGCGCCAGCTCGGCATTAGTTAGAATTTTTTCTGGTAGATAAGAACCAGTACCTGCAATACGGGAATACATCAAAGTCCCCTTATAATTTTAATCTAGGTATTAGCTTTTAGCCATTTTACTGCAAAGGCTACAAAGCTATACCCAATCAATCTACGGTAGATTCCACTACTGCATTGAGATGCAGCAACTCTTGCTCTACCTGCTCGGTAATTCGTTGAATCATGCCGGAACGCGCTTCTTCAACGGCTTGTGCCAACGCCCAGTAAAACGCGTTTTTATTGGCTCCGCCATGACTTTTCACCACAATGCCGCGCAAACCCAAAAATGATGCGCCATTAAAGCGATCTGGATCAAGTCTTGACTTGAAGCGCTTCAATAAAGGCATCGCTAAGACCGCGACAAATTTGGTAAACACATTGCGGTTAAATTCTTCTTTCAAGAAGGTCGAAATCATTTTGACCAAACCTTCTGATACCTTCAACGCCACATTACCGGTAAAGCCATCACAAGCGACGACATCGACCGTACCACGGTAAATATCGTTGCCTTCGACATTGCCATGGAAATTAAGACGGGTTTTACGGATCATTTCTGCCGCTTCTTTCACCGCCTCATTGCCTTTAATGTCTTCTGAACCAATGTTGAGCAAACCCACCGTTGGCGCATCAACGTGCTTCAAAGCCGAAAACATCGCCGAGCCCATAATGGCAAATTGCGCCAATTGCAAAGGCGTCGAATCGACATTGGCGCCCAAATCGAGCATGGCCGTTTGGCCTTTCATCGTTGGCATTAATTTGGCAATGGCAGGGCGATCAATACCCGGAATGGTTTTGAGCACAAAGCGTGCCGTCGCCATTAAAGCACCGGTATTTCCCGCTGAAACGCAGGCGTTAGCCTCACCCGACTTCACCAAATTAATGGCAACGCGCATCGACGAGTCTTTTTTATTTTTCATCGCCGATTGCGGCGACTCATCCATCGTCACCACTTCAGTTGCAGCATGGACGCGCAAACGCGGATGCGTTACGGCATGATGCGCCTTTAACTCTGCGGCAATCGCATCTTCAAGCCCGACCAAAACGATATTGACATCGGGATTGTCGCGCAAAAAGCGCAATGCGGCAGGCACCGTGACATGGGTGCCGTGATCGCCCCCCATGGCATCAACTGCAACAGTGATATCCATCAGTACACCTTAAAAATCTAAAACGGGTGATACACAATCCATCAGTGATGCGATACGACTGTGACCACAAATCCACTCAAAGACCTAGAATGACGAACGGCGCAAGGGAGTAATTCTCAAAGAGACACTCACTTGCGCCGTAATACTGGCTAAAAAGGCGCAAAGCACCTAGTTAGCTAAACAGCCTGCTTGGGATTATTCACCCTTAGCTTTGATCACACGACGGCCATTATAAAAGCCGTTTGGTGAAATGTGGTGCGGGCGATGAACTTCACCAGTCGCTGCATCTACAGACAATGCTGGTGCAGAAAGGAAGTCATGAGCGCGGTGCATGCCACGTTTTGAAGGTGATTTTTTGTTTTGTTGAACTGCCATGTTGTAATACTCCTAAGTACTCAGTTGTTTATTCCGCTTTCCTGGTTTTCAACTGAGCCAGGGCTGCAAACGGATTAGGTTTATCGCTTGCCAATTTGGCCAGCGCGTCATCGCCACCACATACATCATGTGTTAGCGCTACTGGTAAAGCGAGTAAAATCTCATCTTCAACCAGCGCTTCAATATCTAGCTCCGGATCGATCAGAATGCCTTCGAGGTCTTCGTCGTGCGCTTCGGCATCGTCGATTTGTTCCTCTGTCGCAAACTGCGTCAACACGGTTTCAGCATGGAGCTGCCAAGGCGCGGCCGATAGGCAACGCTGACAAATCAATTGCAAACTACCTTTCACTTCTAAATAAAGCCAAGGGCGCTGCAATTCATCCACACCACTTTCAATATGCCAAGCGACTTCGCCTGATGTATTGGCCAACAGATCACTCAAACGTGAGAGCTGCGAAAGTGGGATAGAACCTTTAAGTTCTCGACCTTCTTGCGCAAATTCCGCGCTATGAATCACCGTCATGTGGCTGCTAGCTCGAACCGGAAACCGCGCATGATATAATCGACCGCTACCCTCTGTCAAAGTATTTTGCGCTTTTAAGGCTTAACTTAAACATCATGAACACAACTTCTCACTCTGCGACCGCGCCACAACTCGTTTTGGCGTCTACATCATTGTATCGAAAAGAACTTTTATCTCGGCTTGGTATACCATTTATCACCGCCGCACCCGACTTGGACGAGTCGCCACTGGCCGGCGAAACCGCCGCGCAGACCAGTGAACGCCTCGCGATTGCCAAGGCCAAAGTGCTGGCCGAGCAATTTCCAAACTGCTTGGTGATTGGCTCAGACCAAGTCGCGCTGCTCAATGGTGAGCAACTGGGCAAACCGGGCACACACGAACGTGCCGTTCGGCAGTTGGCTTCGATGCGCGGCCAAACCATCGCCTTTCATACGGCGCTGTGTCTTTACAATACGGCCAACGGCAATACGCAAAGCCATGTGGATATCACGACCGTGACGATGCGTAATTATACCGACGCGCAAATCGAGACCTATTTGCAGCGTGAACAACCGTATAACTGCGCCGGCAGCGCTAAAACCGAGGGCTTGGGCATTGTGATGATTGCGGCGATTGAAGGCAAAGACCCTGCTGCAATTATTGGCTTACCGCTGATTGAACTGATTACGATGCTGGATGCGGAAGGATTTACGATTCTGTGAGGTGTGAGGTGTGAGGTGTGAGGTGGCTTCATTCTATTTGGTATATTGCCAAATACAAAGCTAAGCATGGCTTCAAAAAACATACCCAGCACAAACGTGCTTTTACTCCTAACCCCTAACACCTTACTCCTCACCGACTAAATATTTAATTGAGAGATAACAATGTCAGGCACTTTGTATTTAATTCCAGTCCCCATGGGTGGCGACACCTTGAGTGATATTTTACCTGCCGATGTGATCGAGACCGCTAAGCGCCTCACCTACTTTGTCGTTGAAAACGCAAAAACCAGTCGCGCTCACCTCAAAATGTTCGGCACTCCGCACGAATTGCGTAGCTTACAAATGAATGAATTATCCGAGCACACCAAAGACCACGAAGTGTTTGCGCTACTCAAACCGCTACTCGATGGGATTGACGTGGGTTTAATGTCAGAAGCGGGCTGCCCCGGTGTGGCTGACCCTGGCGCACGCCTAGTTCAATTGGCGCATCAGCGCGGCATCAAAGTCGTACCACTGGTCGGCCCTTCATCGCTCTTATTAGCGCTGATGGCGTCAGGAGCCAATGGGCAAAAATTCCGTTTTAACGGCTATTTACCTTCGGATGCAACAGGTCGCGTGACCGCGATTCGTCAACTGGAAGCCACATCAGCCAAAGAAGGCCAAGCCGAGTTGTTTATCGAAACACCGTACCGCAATGGCGCGTTGTTTCAAGCGCTGGTGGCCAGCCTTAAACCCGGGACACGCCTGACAGTCGCTTGCGATATTACGCTAGCAAGCCAAGAAATTTTGACCTTGGAAGCGGGGCAATGGAAAAAGAAACCCGAGCCCAATATTCACAAACGGCCAACCGTGTTTATTATCCAAGCATAAAGTTATATTTTTTTATATGAAAAAGAGCCGAATCAATTCGGCTCTTTTGACTAGATATCATTGATGTATATTCATGCAGCACATACAAATAAAGGCTAGGATAGCAATACATCATCCTTCAACATATTGAATCAATTGCGCAGCTGGCATCGGTTGGCCAAATAAATGACCTTGAAATGTATTGCAACCCATACTCGCTAGCATATCGCGCTGCTCAACACACTCCACACCTTCAGCGACAACCGACAAGCCAAAGCCATGCCCCAATGAAATCACTGCTTGCGCAATCGTTGCATTACTCGGATCAAGATGCAGGCCTCGCACAAACGAAGAATCAATCTTGAGCTGCGACAATGGCAATCGCTTGAGATACAGCAAAGATGAGTAACCAGAGCCAAAGTGATCAAGCGAAAAACTCACCCCCAATGCGCTCAGCTCATTCATTTTATCTATCACCTCTTCCACGTCTTTTTGCAGAGTACTTTCGGTCAACTCCATCCTTAACAGCACAGGATTAGCGCCAGTTTCTCTCAAAACAGCAGTAACCATATCCACAAAATTGGGATGCGCCACTTGCAAACCACTCACATTAACCGCCAATATCCAAGTAGCACTTTGCGGGTATTGCGCCCAAATACTCAATTGCTGGCAAGCCTGCTTCAATACCCATTGGCCCAGCAATACAATCACACCAGTCTCTTCAGCCATTGGGATAAACACTTCTGGCAGCACCTTTCCTAAGGTAGGATGCTGCCAACGTAGCAAGGCTTCCACGCCGACAATCCGCCCCGCGCCATCCAACTGCATTTGGTACTCTAAAAAGAAGCTCTCGCGCGTCAAGGCATCGTGCAAAGACTTTTCTAAATCAGCCTGAATTGCTGCTACCGCCTGCATTTCTGGATCGAAAAAACAGGCCCTATTTCGCCCCGCCGCCTTAGCTTGATACATCGCTACATCCGCTTTTTTGAGCAACTCTTCCATCGGCATGTGCTCTGCCATAAACAATACAATGCCGATGCTGGGCGTACTCAAATGCTCAATTCCGCACAAACAGTAAGGCTGCCCCAGGGTCTCTAAGATTTTCGTCGCGACGACCTTGGCCTGATTAGCAGCCTCAGCCTCATGCAAGCTGAGCGTTTCTAATAAAATAACAAATTCATCACCGCCCAAGCGGGCAACGCTATCGCTTTCTCGCACACAAGAGAGCAATCGCGCCGAAACCTGCTGCAGCAGCACATCACCAACATCATGGCCATGCGTATCATTGAGCTGTTTAAAATGATCTAAATCCAGAAACATCACCGCACCATAGTGACCTGAGCGCGCCGATGCGATCATGGCTTTGTTAATTCGATCCATGAGTAGGCGGCGATTGGGCAAACCGGTCAGCGAATCATAAAAAGCCAGACGGTGAATTTCTTGGTTGCGCTGATACTCCTGCGTGATATCGCTCACCAAACCAATAAACATTACCTGCCCAGCACGTATCGTTTTTGAAACCGACAACCGCATCGGGAATAGGCTACCGTTCTTGCGCCGCCCTTCTAACTCACGCGGCAAGCCAATCACTCGATGCTCGCCGGTATCTAGATGATGTCGTAAATAAGCATCGTGATGGCTCGCATGTGGCTCCGGCATCAACATCGAGACGTTCTTCCCCAAAACCTCTTCGAGCTGAAACCCAAATATTCGACTAGCAGATGCATTGAAACTATCAATCAAACCATCAACACCAATGGTGATCACACCATCAGCCATATTGTCTAAAATGGTTTGTGTCTGCAGCGCCGTTTCTTGTAATATTTTTTGATCTTCCGCCAGTTGCTTTTCGGCACGATCATGCTCAATGGCCAAACCAACCAGGTAGGCGGCGCGCTTTATTGCTTGCAGTTCAGCTGGCTGTGGTGAGCATGGGCGGGCGTGGTAATTGGCAAATGTTCCTAAAATGTGTCCCTTTGTCGATACGATAGGAATAGACCAACACGATGCCAAGCCATACGACAGAGCCAACGCAGCATAATCTTGCCATAGCGGATCAGTCGCAATATCTGCCACGATGGTAGCTTGTCCGGTATAAGCAGCCGTACCGCAAGAGCCAACGCCCAAGCCAATCGCAATACCATCAATTGCAGCACAGTATTCGGCCGGTAGACTAGGTGCAACACCATGTTTCAAGTACAAACCCAGCTCATCCAGCAACAAAATCGAGCACATTTTCCCAGAAAATGTCGCCTCGAAACTACGAGTAAACTGCTCTAACACTGCCTTAAGAGGCGCATCCGCCACTTGCAACTTGAGCATTTCAAGCTCATTGTCGACCTGCTGCTGAAGTTGTTTTTGCTCGGTAATATCGATCGTGGAGCCAATAATATATTGCGGTCGCCCCTGCTCATCATACAAAGGATTTTTAACCACATACCCAACTCGATTTTGGCCATACTTCGCACTGAAATAAGTCTCTTCGTATGCAATCGTTTGATGCGCTTCAAAGACAAGCAAATCACGTTGTAAGAATCTTAGCCACTGATCCTGGGGAAAATGTTGCTTGATTTTCTCACCTTTCACCGCCGAAAAGCATACACCTAAGGCATCCTCACAGGCTTTATTCATCAATAAAGCATTCCCCTCTGCGTCTTTTACGAAGCATTGAATGGGCAAAGCATCTAGAAAATCTCGAAAAAAATCAAAATCTTCAGCAGCAAGCTTATTAATGGGCATGTAAGGGAAAATCCTCCAATTCTCGTTGTGTTGAATTCAATGCCGAAGCAGCTCACCTACTAATAAGGCTATACAACATGCTCAAGCGATCAATTGATCCACCTTTTATATCAACCCTTCATCATGGCTGAGAACTGATTGAATTGCAAAATCACCAGCAACAACCCTAAAGCGCTGATTAATAGTAATTACTTTATCTTTTTGGGACCAAATTCAAACCAAACCGAGACTTTGACTAAAGCAAAAGCTGAAAAACTACTTTTTGTACGCTGCTATTTATTAGCTACGAACGTAGCTGCAGTACCACAACGTCCGCCCCTTATCAAAGTTACCACAGATGATTGCAAGTGACTCTACACAGCAAGCAAGGGGATTGATCAAAATGTCATCGCCGAACTGAAGCTAAGAATAAATTGCAATTTTGTCACTAGCGTTTTGCCGCGTGATCAACAATGCAGAGAATTTTGAGCCAACACTTACCCAATTTTGAGGTCAAAAATATGCGTTAATTAGTGCACAGTAATCTTAACTCAATCGTATCAACTTAAGCGCTGCTTGTTTTTTCAATCTCCATCCGGCATGATGCAGAAACAAACATAACTCTTTGATTATTAATTACTATATGATTAAGCACCCTAACTGACTCCCTTCGTAATGTGTCCACTCTC
>CAUOZE010000024.1:0-41019 GCA_963508915.1 uncultured Deefgea sp. | reverse complement strand
TGAGAGTGGACACATTACGAAGGGAGTCAGTTAGGGTGCTTAATCATATAGTAATTAATAATCAAAGAGTTATGTTTGTTTCTGCATCATGCCGGATGGAGATTGAAAAAACAAGCAGCGCTTAAGTTGATACGATTGGTGTTGGATCCAGCATCCCGAAAATCATCGCAATGTGTGCGACCACTAAGAAGATGGCAACAAAGATCGCATGTAGTTTGAGTTTTCTTTCCTCATCCCAGCCTTTACCGATTACGCCCAAATCCAATAAAGCCAAACCGCCCAAGGGCACAATACCGGATAAATAAAAGCCGACCGCAATGACATCGGCGATGCCGCGCCATTCTCCGGCTTGTGTAATCGGAATCACCGCGTTGATCATTAAATAGACAAATACGCCACTGAAATAAATCCCGCCGGTAATGCTGGCAAAGCGATTGATTTGCCGCATTTTGCCGTGAAATTGCCGCGAAAAAAGGATAAATAGCTCGGTAATCGCGACGGTTTCGGCGAGGATCACTGGGATCGCCATAAATACAATCAGATTCCACGGTTGATTTTCGGCCAGCAAGTCCATGTAGTGAGTCATGTTCATGTGAGTCTCCGTGGCGCAGGCGTGCTGCGCCGTCATTGAGTGAATGCGTAAAAAGTATGAAAAGTAGATTTTTACGAATCAGACCGTGGCGGAGGTGAGGGCGGGGTAATGCTAATGACTTGCCATGCAATCAAGGGCGCGGCATGGCGCTCGCTTTGTAGCGCTGCCATTCCCATCGTGATCGAGGGCGGAACGGGGAGGGCACAGCGACTTAAACAATCACTGATGCTCGAAAGATTGATTGCTGTCGATTTGGTAGATTCAGTACAGTGTGAAATCGAAGTCTCTGCGCTGGTTCTGGCGGTCGGTGCAGCATGCAAGGGCGCGCCGATCCCGAACAACACCATGCTCAGTACGAAAAGCACTGGGCTAAGACGGTGTACGAGATGTCGCCAAAAATGCATGTGTTTTCTGTCTGTGGGTGTTTAGTTTGATGTTGCGATGAAAAAGTGGGCAGCGTATTGCGCAGTATCAAGCGAAGGTTATTGCGAACAAAAAAATACCCCGCCTCAAGGACGGGGTAAAAAACTCTCGTAAAGTTTAGGTTTGCTGGCGCTTAAATCGCGCTTTGGCGTAGTTGTTCCAGGATCGCTGGGTTTTCTAGTGTTGATGTGTCTGCCGTGATTTCAACGCCTTTGGCGATGTCACGCAATAGACGACGCATGATTTTACCTGAGCGTGTTTTCGGTAGATTGTCGCCGAAACGGATTTCGTCTGGCTGAGCGATCTTGCCGATTTCATGCGCGACCCATTCACGTAATTGTTTAGCAATCACCTTGGCTTCTTCGCCTTCTGGGCGATTGCCTTTCAATACCACATAGGCAACGACTGACTCACCTTTGATATCGTGCGGCTTGCCAACGACGGCGGCTTCAGCAACCAATGGGTTAGCAACCAAGGCCGATTCGATTTCCATCGTGCCAAGGCGGTGACCGGATACGTTCAATACGTCGTCGATCCGCCCCATGATCCAGATGTAGCCGTTCTCATCGCGGTGCGCTGAGTCGCCAGCAAGGTAAAGCTTGCCGTTGTAGTCCGCAGGGAAGTAGGTTTTGGCAAAACGGTCGGGATCGCCCCAGATATTACGAACCATTGATGGCCATGGTTTGCTAATCACCAAGAAGCCACCTTTGCCAAGATCTACTTGGGCGCCAGATTCATCAACGATATCGGCGATAATACCTGGGATTGGCAATGTGCAAGAGCCTGGTTTAGTCGCAACAGCGCCTGGCAACGGCGCGATCATATTGCAGCCGGTTTCAGTTTGCCACCAAGTGTCCACGATAGGGCAACGACCGCCGCCTACGACTTCGTAGTACCACATCCATGCTTCTGGATTGATTGGCTCGCCCACCGTGCCCAAGAGGCGCAATGACGATAGATCGTATTGTTTTGGCAAGTCGCCGCCCAATTTGATCAGTGAGCGAATCGCAGTCGGTGCCGTGTAGAATGTCGTCACTTCGTGTTTTTCAATCATTTGCCAGAAGCGTGATGCATCTGGGTAAGTTGGTACACCTTCAAACACCACTTGTGTCGCGCCAATGCCCAATGGGCCGTAGGCGATGTAAGAGTGGCCTGTAATCCAACCCACGTCGGCAGTGCACCAGTAAACGTCGGTTTCTTTGTAATCGAATACCCATTTCATCGTCACTTGCGTGCCGAGCAGGTAGCCAGCTGACGAGTGTTGCACGCCTTTTGGTTTGCCGGTTGAGCCTGAGGTGTACAGAATAAACAGTGGGTGCTCAGATTCAACCCATTCTGGCTCGCACACATCCGCTTGGTCTTGAACGAGTTTGTGCCACCAGATGTTGCGCTCTGCATTCCAGTGTTCTGGTTTGTTGCTCGTGCGTTGGAATACCACCACTTTAGATACGGTATCGCAGCCACCGAGGCCTAGTGCTTCGTCGACCATCGATTTCAATGGCGTTGGTTTGCCACCACGGATGGATTCATTGGCCGTGATAACCAATTTGGCCTCGGCATCTTGAATACGATCACGCAATGCGCCTGCTGAGAAACCGCCAAATACGACTGAATGGATTGCGCCGATACGTGCACAAGCCTGCATGGCAATGACAGCTTCAACAGTGTGTGGCATGTAAATAACCACGCGGTCGCCTTTCACAACGCCAAGTGATTTCAGACCGTTGGCGAATTGGCAAACGCGGTGATAGAGCTCACGGTAAGTCACGCGAGTTACCGAGCCATCGTCGGCTTCAAAAATAATCGCTACTTTATTGGCTTTAGTCTCAAGGTGACGGTCAAGGCAGTTGTAAGATACGTTGATCAAGCCATCTTCAAACCATTTGAAAAACGGTGGGTTTTCTTGATTTAAAACTTGAGTAAATGGTTTTTTCCAGCTCAGCATGCTGCGAGCGAGGTCAGCCCAGAATCCTTCGTAGTCGGCAGTGGCTTTCTCGCAGAGGGCGTTGTAGCCGTCCATGCCTGATACGGTTGCATTGGTACGAAACTCATCTGATGGTGGAAATAGACGTGTTTCTTTTAAAACTGAATCGATACCACTCATGTGTGAACCCCTTCGTAGAGAAACTGAGTTGAAAATAATCTGTTTCGAAATTTATTGGATTACGGCGTTGAAAGCTAATTGTCTTTTTTGATGTCATAAATCAGTGAGACTGATGTAGTGCCGAGTGACTTGAATTAATTAATAGGGTTTTGCTTGGGTAAAACGCCTAAAGCCGCTATTCTGAACAGGCAATGAGAGCCATAATTTGTGGATAAGGAGTGGAATGCCGCTTGATGTTTTACCCGCACTGCTGCGTGCGCAATCAAACTTTAACGCCGATAATTTGGATTCCGGCGTGTTTTCTGCTGCCCTACAAGACTTATTGCAACTCTCCGAGAGCCCATGGGGCGGGATTGGTGAGTGGAATGGCGTTAATGGTGTTGTCCAACTGACTGCGGTGCAAGCTTCAAAAACTAAAACCGACACAAGCCCCCTATGGTCATTGCAAGCCGAGCACCGAACTGCTTTAGCAAAGGGCCGGGCTGTTTGCCTCAATCAATCGCCAATGAATGCCGCAATCTGTGACTTACTGGGTCTTAACGAGGATGTGCAATATGCGGTGTTGTTGCCGATGCGATTTCAAGGTGAGTTGCTGGGTATTGCTGTATTTGCAAATAGTGATAATCCCTACAAAGCAATACTGTTAAAACAGCTAGAGCCTTTGTTAACCACCTTAGCGCAACTCATCTTGTTTCAACGTCAAGTATTAAACCGTCTTTGCTCTCAAGAAAAACATGATAGGCAGCAAGCTTCATTGTGTGCTTTAAGCCAAATCACCGCGCTACGCCAACGTGATGACCACACTTTAATAGCCGATGCTTTATATTTGGGCTGCAGCTATTTTGGCGTGCCGTTTGGTATTGTCAGTCATATTCAGCAAGATGATTACGTGATTGAGGTGCAGTATTCTGCTAATGGCGCGTTGCAAGACGGCGCACAGTTTCGCCTAGGAAATACGTATTGTAGTTTGACTTATCAAGCCGACGATGTCGTCGCAATTTCAATGATGGGCTTGTCGCCTTGGGGTAATCACCCGTGCTACGCTGAATTTGGTCTTGAAACCTATATTGGGATTCCGATTTGGGTCGCTGGACAGCGTTACGGCACACTCAATTTTTCGTCCCCCGAGGTGCAAGAGCGCCAGTTTGATGAGATTGATCACGAGTTCTTAAGACTGATGGCACGCTGGGTTGGTGGCACCATTGAGCGTCAATTGGCTAGGCAAGAACGTGACGATATTGCTGAGCGGTTTCGCAAAATTGGCGAACAAGTACCAAGCTTGATTTTCCAGACACGGATGAATCAAGATGGCAGCAGTGCCTATTTATATGCCAGTGTTGGGATTGAAGGTATTTATGGTTTGAAGCCTGTCGATGTAGTCGATGATGCAAGTAAAGTGTTGATGTATCTTCATCCAGACGATGTCAATGAAGTCGTGGCAAGCTATACCAAAGCGTTAGCTACATTATCGCATTGGGATACGGTCTACCGTATTCATCATCCAACTAAAGGCTTGATTTGGGTTGAAGCGCATGCAAAACCAGAGCGGACGCCAGAAGGCGATACGTTGTGGTACGGCATGGTGATGGATGTCACTGAGCAGCAGGCGGCCAAATTCAAACTCCAGCAAGCCATGCAAGCGGCTGAGGCTGCGAATCAAGCAAAGAGTCTATTCCTCGCCAATATGAGTCATGAAATTCGTACGCCTATGAATGGTGTACTGGGTATGATCTCATTATTGCTCGATTCAAATTTGACCCCGCAGCAGCGCGAATATGCAGAAACCGTTCGCTTTAGCGGTGATGTGTTGATGGGCGTCATCAACGATATTTTGGATTTCTCGAAGATTGAAGCGGGTCGTTTAGAGTTAGAAACGCTTGATTTTGATTTGCCTCGCTTGCTGAATAATTTTTCAGCAATGATGTCATTGCGTTTGCAAGAAAAAGACCTTCGCTATCAATGCGATATTGCGGCTGAGGTGCCTACTATGCTGCGCGGCGATCCTGGTCGCTTGCGACAAGTGCTGATTAATTTGGTTGGCAATGCGATCAAGTTTACTGATCACGGCCATGTGAGCGTGAGTGTCAGTTTGGAAAGCCAAACTACCGCGGCCATTACGCTGCGTTTTTGTGTCAGCGATACCGGCATCGGGATTCCTAGCGATAAAATTCATCGCTTGTTTAATAGTTTTTTTCAGGTGGATGAGAGTACTTCGCGCCGTTTTGGTGGCACGGGTTTAGGATTGGCTATTTGCAAACAGATTGTGACCTTGATGGGCGGCAAAATCGCTGCGCACAGCATTGCTGAGCAAGGCACTGATTTTGTGTTTACCGTGCAAATGGCGATGGCCTCCTCTGCGGCACATATACGATTAAGGCAGGCTTCAACGCCTCAACAACAAAAAGTTTTATTGGTGGATGCGATTGATTCGCATCGTGAAGCCTTGGTGAATTTGTTGAGCGCATGGGCATGGCAAGTGGTCGCAGTATCAAGTAGCACCAAAGCTTTGGCCTTGCTGCGGGAGGGCGCATCCACTTCGACGCCGTTTACCCTTGCCGTCTGTGATTTGCATTTACCCGAGATGGATGGCTTGCAATTGGCGCGGGCGATTAAAGGTGAAACAGCATTAGCGGTGCTACCTTTAGTGTTGGTGACGGCGATTGGCGTACGCGGCGATGGTAGCCGAGCCCATCAAGCTGGCTTTGCGGCGTATTTAACTAAACCTGTTGTGGCCGATGAGTTTTATGGCGTGCTGGAGCTAGTGCTGCAAGGTGAAGGCGATGCGCAGTTGGTGACGCGGCATACTTTGAAAGAGGTAAATTCGGTTCAGCACTGCAAGGTGTTGCTCGCGGAAGATAATCCAGTGAATCGAATGGTGGCCGTCAAAATGCTAGAGAAACTCGGCTGCTCTGTTGTGCCGGTAGAAAACGGTCGCTTTGCATTGATGGCGGTGCTGGAACAGCCGTTTGACTTAGTGTTTATGGATATGCAAATGCCAGAGATGGATGGCATTGAGGCAACGCGTTTGATTCGCAGTCAAGCCAATGGCGCTTTGTCGACTATCCCAATCATTGCCTTGACCGCTAATGCTTTAGCCGATGATAAACAGCGCTGCTTTGATGCGGGTATGGATGACTTTTTAGTCAAACCGATTCAATCCGATGCTTTACTCAAAGCATTAAAACAATGGGGATCTCGTTCTTGAGTATTGCCTCACAAGCTATTTAAATTAGCCTCTATGGAGCGATACCCCGTTGTTGAGTTTGACAAAAATCATTGCCGCAGTCAGTGCATCATTCATTGGATCATGGCGTGGGAGTATGGGTAAGGCCAGTTCTTCGAGTATTGTCGTCAATGAGAGATTAACTTCAGGGCGATAGGCGCTGACTTTTTTGTCGTAATACAGCGCAGATACGTCAATATTTTGATTGGGTAAATCGATGCCTAGCCAAGGTTTGAGTTGTCGATTGATGACGGCCAAATCAAATTCTAAATAATAGCCGACAATCGGGCGACTCCCCATAAACTGCAGTAGCTCAGAGAGTGCCTCGTGCAATGTCAGCCCATGGGTGACGTCTTGCTGGCGCAGTCCATGAATCGGGATCGTTTTCGGATCAATTTGCCCGCTGGGTTTGACCAACCATTGTCGGCTCGTTGATTTTACAATGGTGTTACCGCGAATAATGACCGCTGCGATCGATAAGATTTCCGCTTGTTTTGGATTCAGACTGGTCGTTTCACAATCGATACTGACCCATTCATTGGCTGGCGCCGGCGTAAATAAAAATGCGAAAGCGGGGTCGCGCAATTGGCGCAGCCCAAACCATGTTTTCAAATGGCGAATCATAAAATATGCAACCTAAATTGATGGCTGATGTGTTGCTTAAAGCGTTTGACCACGACGAAGGCATCTTTGAGTAAATCGCGCTCTAGCGTGGTGAGTTGGCTGAGCGTGATTAAATTATCAATTGTTTTGCCTTGCTGGGCTTTTTGTAGTCCAAATTTCAATTGCAGACTTTGCAAATAAGCGAGCGTTTCACTGAGGTCTCGGGCAAATTCGGGCGAAAGTAATTCACGTTCGCGCAGTACATCTAAGCGATGGTAAGTATTACGATTCTTGATCCCTGCTTTGAGCGTGAGGCAGCGAATACCGTGGACCAAGGTAAAAATCCCGCCTTTCTTTAAATCAAGCTGCCCGCTGGTGCTGCGCAGTTGCGAGAAAAAGCTGAGTGGTGTATCAAATTGTGCAATGGGCAGGGCGAAATGCCCAAGTAAACTCTCGTTAGTGCTGAGATCTTTTAGCAGGTAGTCTTGTAAATGAGAAAAGAGCACTTTATTGCCTGTGACCGGATACGCATCGACCCAAATGGCGAGATTGAGCATGTTTTCGCCGCTGGTTTGCGCCATCCAATCGTTAAATAGCTGCTTGAATTCGCTTTCGC
This sequence comes from uncultured Deefgea sp., assembly GCA_963508915.1. Lineage (GTDB taxonomy): Bacteria > Pseudomonadota > Gammaproteobacteria > Burkholderiales > Chitinibacteraceae > Deefgea. The sequence continues at coordinate 33,458 of CAUOZE010000024.1, read as the reverse complement.
TGCGCCGCCAATAGGGGTTATTGATCATGACCTTGCCAGGGCAGGGCGGATAGCCAAAGCGAATCAATGCTTGGTTAAACGCTTCGCAAATGCTAACCAAGTCTGGATGGGTAAAACCATCGGCAATAATCAGCGCATTGTCTTGATCGGTCGGTAAAATTTGCTCGCCTCGACCTTCTGAGCCCATACAAACGAGGCAGACATGCTGAGTGATGTCGTTCGGGGTAATCAATTGCCAAATTTTGGCTAAAAATTTTCGATGTAATTCACGAATTGTGGCCGCGATCAAAGTCACTTTGATGCCTTGGCGCTGCTGTTGTTGAATGATTTTTTCTGTTTGTGCCCAAGCTAAGCCCAGTTCGTCCAAGCTTCGAGCGCGTTCAATTTGATTTTGGATTAAATGTGAGTGCTGGGTGAGAAAAGCCAGTAAATCGACTTGCTCTAAAATTCCGATGATTTCATCATTTTTTTTAACCACGAGGCGGCCTATGCTGTGCCGAACCATCAAAGACATCGCAGAATGCAATGGTGCATCGCCATTGGCAATGCGTAACTGATAGTTTGCATAGTCGGCGATCAGGCATTGGTTTGCATTGTTGCCGCTGATAACAAAATCACGCAAATCCGTTTGCGTAAAAATCCCTGTTCCTTGCTGGTGCTGAATAAAAACCGAGTGGCAATCTTGTGCATGCATACGCTGTGCGGCATCGAGTATCGTTGCATCTGCCTCAAGCCATTGCGCGGGGCGAAGATAGGCGGAGCTAATCGGTGAAAGTAATAGTGTTTGTAACTCATCTTCAGCCGAGGGTTGCTGCGACAGCGTGGCTAAACGGTGGGCGATGTCTTGGTAAAAATAAGCGCCAAAGCGCGCATTGTTGCGAATTAACTCCAAAATCAAGTCGCGTGGGATGCTAAAAACGAGGCTGTCTTCAATGGCCACCCATTGCTGCGGCGCGCTTTCATTGAGTAGGGCTTTGCTATTGAGTGTTTCTAGTTCGCTGTAAACGGTGACGATCTCTCCTTGTTCTTCTTCTGCGATCAGACCTTTGTTGACTACCAGTAAAGCTGTATTTTCAGCGTTGGCTGCAATCACTGTGCTGCCGCTGGCGAAATATTGAATGTCTAACGCTTGTTCAAATTGATCCTGCTCGATACTGGTGAGGCTGCTGTACGGGGCGATGGAGAAATCAAATAAGGTCGACATTTTTATTTCCTCTCAATGAAAAACGCCCCACATCGAAATCGAGTAGGGCGTTATACGATGTATCAGCTCTTAGTGCTTGTCAGTTGCGCCTTCTGCGCCAATACCTGTCATAGAGCGAATAAACTGTGGCAAGAACTTAGCGCGCTCTTCTGCTGCTTGCTTACTGTTATCCAATACTGAAACCAACCAGATCGTGATGAACGCGAGTGTCATCGAGAAGATTGTTGGGTTTTTGTACGGGAACCATTCGCTGCCTTTGTCGTGACCGAGTACTTCAACCCAAACTGATGGGCCGAGGATAATCAGTGCCAGTGCGCTGGTTAAGCCAACAAAACCACCAATCACAGCACCACGCGTCGTCAAACCTTTCCAGTACATTGACATAATCAACACAGGGAAGTTGGCCGATGCCGCAATTGAGAATGCCAAGCCAACCATGAACGCGATATTTTGCTGTTCAAAGGCAATCCCTAAGAACATCGCCAAAATACCCAAGGCAATAGTCGTTAGTTTTGAAACGCGAATCTCATCGGCTTCATTGGCTTTGCCTTTCTTGATGACTGAAGCGTAAATGTCATGCGATACCGCAGAAGCGCCCGACAAGGTCAAGCCAGCTACTACAGCCAAAATTGTCGCAAAGGCAACCGCAGAGATAAAGCCAAGGAAGAGGTCACCGCCTACAGCATCAGATAAGTGAATCGCCGCCATATTCGAGCCACCAATTAAGGCGCCAGAGACTTCTTTAAACTTCATACCCGCTTCACCTGACAACAGCACAATCGCACCGAAACCAATGATGAAGGTCAAAATGTAGAAATAACCAATAAAGCCCGTTGCGAAGAACACGGATTTACGTGCTTCTTTGGCGTTCGATACCGTAAAGAAACGCATCAAGATGTGTGGCAAGCCTGCTGTACCAAACATCAAAGCCATACCGAGTGAAATTGCATCGATAGGATTCGATACCAAGCCACCTGGCGCCATGATGTTGGCTTTGGCAGCAGCAACAGCCGCTTTTGATGCCGCAGCAGCGCTAGCAACAGCAGCAGAAGCATTCGGTGCATTGCTAGAAACGGCAGCTGCGGCAGCTTCAGCAGCGACGTTCGCTTTAAGTGCCAGTGCTTCAGCGCCAGCATGTTTTACCGCAACGGCTTGTTGGAACAGGGTTTCAAAGCTAAAGCCAACATGTTTCATCACCATAAAGGCCATAAAGGTTGCGCCAGACAGCAACAAGATGGCTTTAATGATTTGTACCCAAGTCGTCGCTAACATGCCGCCGAAGGTCACATACATAATCATCAAAATGCCGACCAAGATAACGGCATAGGTGTAATCCATGCCAAATAGAACTTGAATCAATTTACCTGCGCCGACCATTTGGGCGATCAAGTACAGTGCCACGACCACCAAAGTGCCCGTTGCCGCAAAAATGCGCACTGGAGTTTGTGCGAGCCGGTATGAGGCTACGTCGGCAAAGGTATATTTACCCAAGTTACGCAGGCGCTCGGCGATCAAGAAAGTAATCAGCGGCCAGCCGACCAAAAAGCCAATCGAGTAAATCAGACCGTCGTAACCCACACCAAACACCATCGCGGAGATACCGAGGAACGAAGCGGCCGACATATAGTCACCCGCAATCGCTAAACCGTTTTGAAAGCCGCTAATCCCGCCGCCTGCCGCGTAGAAGTCTTTTGCTGATTTAGTACGGCGAGCTGCCCAGTAAGTAATGCCTAGAGTAAATGCCACAAAAATCAAAAACATCACAATGGCTGGGATGTTGAGATCGTGGCGTTTTTCGACCGCGCCTTCGATTGCGCCAGCAGCCCAAGTTGGCAAGCTAGCAGCGAGCATCAAGCTGGCGATGGAGAGGCGTTGTAAATTGGATTTAATCATTTTTTAGCGTCCTCAACGACTTCGCGTGTGAGTTGGTCAAATTCAGTATTGGCGCGGCGCACATAAATACCGGTAATCACAAATACAGACAAAATAATCATGATGCCGATGGGGATGCCAATCGTGGTGACGCCACCAGAGAGTGATTGGCCAAGGGATGCGGGTGAGAATGCAATCACCAAGATAAAACCGTAATAAATCACCAGCATTACAATCGACAATAACCAAGACAAGCTGGATTTTTTCCGAACCAGCTCTTGGAATTTGGGATTTTGCTGAATGCGTTCAATCGTATGATCTTGCATGTCTTGCCTCCTCATATAATTCGATAGTCAAACCCAGATGGGTGTTGTGGCGTTAATCTATGTGAAAGCTTGCTGTTTAGGCTAATTGCATTTTTTGATGTTCTGAATCAGTTCGACTTATGCTCCATTGCATAAGGCTTACTTTGTTGCGTGTAATCAATGTTTTCGGACTACATTTTGTTTTTGTCGATTCCCTTAACGGCATTGAATGAGGGATAATCCTAGTATGGAAATCTATCAATTACGTACATTTGTGACCGTGGCGCAACAAGGGCATTTGACCCAAGCTGCCGAATTGTTGCACTTATCACAGCCCGCCGTGACAGCGCAGATTAAAGCGCTGGAAGAGGAATTCGGCGTTTCGCTGTTTGAGCGCTACTCAGGAGGGGTACAGCTGACCGAGGCAGGCAAGCTGATTTTGCCCGATGCCGAGCAGATTTTGGGGCAGGCGCGTAGCTTGTTGTATCGCGCTAAGGCTTTGCAGAATCAGCCCAAGGGCAAGGTGAGGATTGGCACGATTGGCGTGCCGGCGCGTCTCAAACTCGGTCCGTGGCTGTCTTTGCTGCGCGAAACTTATCCTTTACTGACGGTGCAGACGACGCATGGTATTTCAGTGGGGATTTTGAATGAGGTACGTAAAAAAATCCTAGATGGTGGCTTTTACCTTGGCCGCAATCCCTATCAAAATGTCAGTACCGTTCCGCTGCGTGAAATCGGCTTTTGCGTAGCGCTACCGCCTTCGATGGCAGTGGAATTGGTTAATGCGGATTGGAAAACGCTGGGTGCTGCGCCGTGGCTAGGCTTGTCGCAATACACGAGCTTGTCCGATATTTCGCAGGAGTTGTGGCGCAGTCAAAATATCGCCCCGAAGTTGGTGGGGGAGTTTGATGAAGAGGCGACACTGCTGGAGTTGATTAAATCGGGGATGGGGATTGCGATCTTGGCTGAGCGTACTGCGCATCGCTATGCCGCCGATGGCTCAATTGTGTTGTGGCGCAATGGTGAAGTGGCGATTAGTGCTTTGCTGCAGTTTATTTATTCCAGCGACCGCGAGCATGATCCAATGTTGGCGATGCTCACGCAGACTTTGCGAGAAACATGGGGTTTGGAGTCGCAATAAGCCAGTTCATATAATGGGTATGTTCATGTAGGTATTATTTTCTAATGCTTGCATGCATATACCCAAGTGGACCAAAAACAAAAACCCCACTCCGAGGAGTGGGGTTCGAGTATGGCGTCACTGCACTGAATTACTTCAGTTTAGTTTCTTTGTAGATCACGTGTTTACGAACAACGGGATCGAACTTCTTGATTTCCATCTTTTCTGGCATGGTACGTTTGTTTTTGGTCGTTGTGTAAAAATGACCTGTACCAGCAGAAGATTCTAGCTTGATTTTATCACGCATGATTGAGTTTCCTTAGCTTACAGTTCGCCGCGCGCGCGCAGATCTGCCAAAACCACATCGATGCCATTCTTGTCGATGGTGCGCAGAGCTGCGGTAGAAACGCGCAAGCGGATAAAGCAGTTTTCGCTCTCAACCCAGAACCGGCGGGATTGCAGGTTTGGTAGGAAGCGACGTTTAGTTTTGTTATTGGCGTGGGAAACATTATTCCCTGTCATCGGGCCTTTGCCGGTGACTACACATACTCGTGCCATGATTCTGTCCTGACGTTCGGAACTGGAAAAGTCCACGTTTATATCACAAAGCGCAGATTAAGTTCAAGTCCGTTGATAAAAAACTTCAGACTTTAGTCTCTGAAGTGACTGATTTACAACATCTTGCATTCTAGAAAATGCTCAGGCGACATTATTCACTGATTGGTGGCGCAAGTACAGTCCGGTTGCCATTTGTTTCCATAGAAGAGACTAATCCGGACTGTTCCATCTGCTCGATTAGACGAGCGGCACGGTTATAACCGATGCGTAACTGCCTTTGTACCGATGAAATAGACGCTTTACGGGTTTTGAGAACAAAAGCCACTGCTTCATCGTATAGCGCATCCGCTTCGCCACCTTCTGCGCTGCCGCCCGTACCACCCGCTGCCGCTTCGGCTTCAAAGCCACCATTGAGGATGCCATCGATGTAATTGGGCTCGCCTAGGGACTTCAGGTAGTCAACGACGTGGTGGACTTCATCATCAGCGACAAACGCGCCGTGAATCCGTTGTGGATAGCCCGAGCCCGGCGGTAAAAATAACATATCGCCCTGGCCTAATAAGGCTTCAGCGCCCATTTGATCCAGAATCGTGCGGCTGTCGATTTTGCTGGAAACCTGAAAAGCAAGGCGAGTTGGGATATTCGCTTTAATCAGACCAGTAATCACGTCAACTGAGGGGCGCTGAGTAGCTAGAATTAAATGAATCCCTGCCGCTCGGGCTTTTTGTGCCAGACGGGCAATCAGCTCTTCAATTTTTTTACCAGCGACCATCATCAAATCAGCAAATTCATCGACGACGACGACAATAAACGGCAAATGTTCGAGGCGCTCTGGATCGTCGGGGGTCAGGCTAAATGGATTAGTAATGTGTTTGCCTGCTTTTTCAGCATCTTTGATTTTTTGGTTGTAACCCGCCAGATTACGCACACCCATGGCACTCAATAGACGGTAGCGTTTCTCCATTTCCGCCACGCACCAGTTCAGCGCATTCGCAGCGAGTTTCATATCGGTGACGACAGGGGCCAGCAGATGTGGAATGCCTTCGTAAATCGAGAGTTCCAGCATTTTGGGGTCGATCATAATAAAGCGAACTTCGTCGGGCGTGGCTTTGTAAACCAAAGACAAAATCATTGCGTTCACGCCAACGGATTTGCCCGAGCCTGTCGTACCAGCCACCAGCATATGCGGTGCTTTGCCCAGATCGGTGACGATTGGTTTGCCGGTGATGTCTTTACCGAGCGCCATGGTGAGTCGGCTATTGGATGCATACCACGCTTCACTACTGAGAATTTCTGAGAGGCGAATCATTTGCCGCGTTGGGTTAGGTAACTCCAAACCCATATAGGTTTTGCCCGGAATCGTTTCAACGACGCGGATGGAGACCAATCCCAATGCACGTGCCAGATCCTTCATCAGGTTGACGATTTGCGAGCCTTTCACACCGACCGCAGGTTCGATTTCATAGCGGGTAATGACGGGGCCTGGATAGGCGGCAACGATTTTGACTTCGACATTGAAATCCGCCAATTTACGCTCGATCAAACGTGAGGTGAATTCGAGCGTTTCTTTAGTGATAGTTTCCTGTGAGGCAACCGCAGGCGCTAACAGTGCGAGCGCGGGTAAAGAATTATCTGAGCTTGGTGATGCGGTGACGCGCTTAGCCGGTGTTGGGGGAAGATCTTCTTCGGCAAACAATAAAGGCTGAGCAGCTTGTTTGGCCGCGTGTTCTTGCAGTTTTTCTTGTTCTTTTTTCTCTCGTTCAATGCGCTTTTCAACTTGACGGGCAACTGGCACATCAAGGTTTGCAGTTTCAATAATGAGAGGCTCTTTGCCCGCTTGTTTTTGTTTTGCGGCAATCACATGCTCATCACGCGCTTTTTTAGTTTCTCGCCCGATACGACGGTCTTTGGCCGCTTGTATCGCATTGATGGTGCTGAAGTAGGCAGCTTCGATGAGCGTGCCGATGTTTTCCATCACATTGAGCCAAGATAAACCCGCGAACAGCGAAATACCTAAGCAAAATGTGGTGATCAAAATAAGCGTTGCGCCGCTAAAGCCAAAGCTAAGCGTCATCCAAGTGCCAAGTGCTAATCCGAACATGCCACCCGGTACGTAGGGCAGAGGTGCGCTGAGCGAGTGCATGCGCAGTGCTTCAAAGGCGCTACTGGAAAAAACGATCAGCGCAAAACCAAGGCAGGCTAAAAACACCACAGGGCGTGGCGATTCGGCAACGCGGTCAATTCGGCGGTAGCCCCATAAAATGGCAGCGAATAAAAAGACCGTCCACCACCAAGCTGAAAAGCCAAAGAGATAAAGTAAAACATCTGCAACCCATGCCCCAACGCTGCCGCCTCGGTTATAGACCGTTGCTTCGGTGGCGCTGTGCGACCAACCCGGATCAGCTTGGTTGTAGGTCGATAGCACCAACACCAAATAAGCCAAGACCACGACCAAGATCAGCCACCACGATTCGCGCAGTAAATTGGCCAAGCCGGGGGGTAAAGCGGCACGGGTTGAAACATTGGCGACATTTTTTTTACGAAATAAGGGCATTGTGGATATCTGAAGACGAGAAGCTTTCGCGATTATAACGGCAAGCCTGCTGAATGTTTGGTAAATGAATTGGTTTGTGGGCTGAATTAATCAATTTAATCAAGAAATCGATTTTGCCATTTCAGGTATTGCTGATGTGCGCTGGCGCAGAAGGCTGCTTTATCCGCAAAATTCTTTGGGTCCATGGGATCAAAGACATGATAGTGAACCACTGAATTTGGGCTGGTGAGTATTGTCCAGAGCTTTTGGATTAAATTTTCCTTATTCGTCCACTCAAATATCTCTTGCGCTTCATGATGCAAAAATACGGGAACGATCGGCGTATCGGTCGCGATTGACACTGCAAACGCGCCAAATAAAAAACGTTCGGCAATGCGTCGTCCCTTGCAGCCGCCCTCAGGGTAAAGCGCGATACAATCACCCGCCGTAACAGCGGAAATCAGTTCAGCTTGTGCCGCTAGTCGTGACGCTTTGTTTTCACGATGCACAAAGAGCGTTCCGGCCACAGATGCAATTTTTCCGACTAGAAACCAGTCTTTGACCTCAATTTTTGCCAAGCTACGCACCGGAAAAAGTGAAGGAATGCCAATGTCTTCGAGGGCGGAAGGATGATTTGCAATCAGGATGTAGTGTTTGGGTAGTGGTTGCCGATGATGTTGGTGCAGGCGTATGGACACGCCTAAGGCCATGACAAAACAACGGCACCATAAATGAAATAGCTTAGGATAAAAATGCGCGAGAGCTGCGCGTGGCAGCAGGGCAAGCAAGAGCATGATCAGCGTGAATACAGCCAAATCAAGTAATGCAATGCCACGAATAAAGCAGCGAATTAGCCAGAGCATCGTTAGTGCCCCAATGCCTCATGAATCGGCGATGCTTTGACTATAGATTGAATTGCTTGAATTTGCTGTAGTACTGGTGCTATGGGTATATCTATCTAGCCATTAATTAATAGCTCTTAGATAGATATACATGGCTAGTGGTGTAGGAACCCAGCCAGTTTATTTTCGAGTAAGCGCGGATTTTCACCGTTGGCGATCGTCACTAAACCCTCCGCGACCATTTCTCGGCGACGGACTTCGAGCAAAATGTAATGTTTGAGTTTGTTGGCAACGGGTAAGAAAAACATATTTGCTGCGCCAATGCCGTAAATGGTCGCAACGAAAGCCACGGCAATCCCTGCGCCTAATTTCGATGGATCTGTCAGATTTTCCATAACATGAATTAAGCCCAGCACGGCGCCCAAGATACCAAAGGTGGGTGAGTAACCACCAGCCGCATCCCAGATTTTGGCTGCAGCACGCGCTTGATCTTCGTAGGCGTCGATATCGAGTTCCATAGCTCGGCGGATAGTTTCAGGCTCAGCACCATCAACAACCATTTGTAGACCGCGTTTAACGAACGGATCTTTTTCACTATTTAAAAAGGCTTCTAAAGTCAATAAACCACCTCGTCGAGCTTGGGTCGACCAATTCATCAAGGTCGTGAGTAATTTTCTGAAGTCCATCGTTGGGGGGATGAAAATCCATTTGAGCATTTTCAGGCCGGCAATAAAGTGTCGAGTCTGCGTTTGCAACATTACCGCACCGACTGTGCCGCCCATAACAATCAAAAACGCCGTAAATTGGATGAGCGAATTGATGTTGCCGCCTTCTAGCCACTGCCCGAGCACAATGGCGATAATTCCGAGAATGACGCCAAAAACACTGATTTTATCCATTAGCCCAGCCAATCCTTTAATTTGCCACGTAGGCGTGCAATCGCCTGACTATGCAGTTGGCAAACCCGTGATTCAGAGACGCCCAGTACCGCGCCGATTTCTTTTAAATTGAGTTCTTCATCGTAATACAGCGCCATCAGCAGCTTTTCGCGTTCGGGCAGTAGATCAATGCCTGCAATCAGTTGAGAGCGGAAACGATCGTCGGAAAACACTTCCGCTGGATTGGCGCTACTGTCTGCTGCGTATTGATCAAGTTGGTCGTTTTCGCCGTCTTGTTCAAAGTCTTCGTAGTGCAATAATTGATGGCCACGCGCATCGCCGAGCATTTCTTGATATTCGGCTAGCGGGAGATTCATTTTTTCAGCGACTTCGCCTTCTGATGGTGATCGGCTTAGCGTTTGCTCAAGTTGGACGACGGTACGTTCAATCTCGCGCATATTGCGCCGCGCTTGACGTGGTAGCCAGTCGGCATTGCGCAGTTCATCAAGCATTGAGCCGCGGATCCGTTGGCTGGCAAAGGTTTCAAACTGCACGCCTGCGTCAGGGTCAAAATTGCGCGCCGCTTCCATCAGACCAATCAATCCAACCTGAATTAAGTCATCGACATCAACACTTGCGGGCAGCTTGCTAATCATGTGGTAAGCGATTTTGCGTACCAAAGGCGCGTGTTTTTCCACGCGATCATCTTCGCTGCTATTTTGTGTGTTGCGATAAAGTGAGAGTGCGCGATGAGCTGACATGAATTTAAGTTAAGTTATTTCGTCTTTAGTGTAGCTCACTATAGACTCTGTTGATATTTGTTTTGCGAGCGTAAAACTAATATCAACAGAGTCTAGGGCTTTGCACCAAGCAGTGAAGCTTCTAATTGCAATAAAAAGGCATTTAAGGCGCGGTTAAAGCCGATAACGGCCTGTTCTGGGCTGGCATCGACAATGGCTTCGCTGCGGCTCACTAAAAATACCTTGGGCGTTGCTTGATTGTCGTTGGATAAAGCATAACGGATTTCTAGTGTGATAGTCGGTTTGGCTGGCGTACTGACATCAATATAGAAGTTAATGAGCTCACCTTCGAGTTTCCATGGTGCTGCTAGCGTACTGCCTTGCGGCAAGACTGCGCTAAACAAACCACTGCGCGATAAACGCTCTCGAGTTTGCATGCTAATTTGCTGTGCGGGTGGCGCTAAAAAGCCGTTATGTGGATCAAGCACAAAGCGTTGTGCGCTTTCTCGATAGATTAGCGATTGTGTGTTGTAAGGACGACTAGCACGCAGATCGCTCACTTGCAAAACACCAAAGGCAGGCGCGCTGGCAACTTTGTTTTCAGTGCGCTCGGCGCTGAGTAGAAAGTCTTGTCGTTTCACAGGTGTGGCGGTGCAGCCCATTAATAAGCCGCAAAGCACGAATACATAGAGATAAATTTTCATGGTTTTGGTGGAATATAAGCTGGAACAGGTTGCGAAAAGAACAGGCGACTCGGTTGTTGTTCGACTTGTTCCAATATGGATTTGAGGCTAGCGCTGCTGCTATTTAGATTTTCGATGAGCTGGCCAACCTCAGACTCTTGGCTTGCGGTGAGGCGGTCAAGGCGCTGAGTGACTCTATCGATGCGTTGTACTGCGCTGGCGATAGCAGGGTCACCCATGATCTTGCGTGCGTCTTGCGCGGCTTGCGCAAAATCAGCAGGGGCGCTGCTCCAACCCGGTTGCGTGATGACAGTCTGCAATGCTTGGTTTGTTTGGCGCGCTTCAATCAATAAATTAGTTGCTTCTTCGGCCATTTGTTTGACTGGAACTTGAGTCATATTGCCCAGTACCGTATCCATTTTTTGCGTGATGCTGAGGAGGGGGAGTGGCGCAATTTTTTGTTCTGCGGTGGTCAGCAGCAGGTCCAGCCGAGCTAGCGTTCGTTCTAGATCTAGTTTTTTCAATTTCTCCATCAAGTCTTGCGCACCATTCACAAATTGGCCAACGGTGCTGGGGGCGGATGGAATGTATAGATTGTCGGGTGTCCAACTAAAAGGCAGCTGACGACTTTGTGGGGTGAGGTAGTCAATCTCGAGGTAGCTGGTACCGGTTAGACCTTGTGGCGCAATTTTGACGCGCAAGCCTTTGGCAACTTCAACATCAAGTGACTCTTGGCTTGGATTGGCGAGCCCCTTGTTGACAAACATATCGCTTGAAAGCTGTGTTTCAACCAATACATATTGCAAGCGTTGTGCGCGTGGCAAGCCTTGTTCGTAACGCGCATAAATAAAGGTAATCGCACTAACTTCACCAACGACGACTCCGCGATAGCGAACTTTAGAGCCAATATCGAGGCCTTGCACCGATTCATCAAAATAGGTTTCGAGCAGAAATGTTTTGTTAAACCATTTTCCGCTACCCAGCCCAATCATTAAGACTGCGCCGAGTAAAATGGCCGCTAAGATAAACAAGCCTAAGCGAAAGTTGGATTTTTGTTCCATGGTTTAGTTTAATCCTAGCATCGTCTGCTTCGTGATAACTCGTAATGCATTCAAATGGCGGGAGCTGAAATCATATTCTGTACGAATGATATCGATAAGATCAATCATTACTCCGCGCTTTTTAGTGGTAATTTGCCGCGATTAAAAAAACTACTCACGCGGGCATCATCTGATTCTGCGAGCGCTTTGGGTGTGTCAATCGCGATAATACTTTGGACTGTTTTATCGAGCATAATTGCACGATCTGCAATTGCGTTGATGCTGGCCAATTCATGAGTTACCACAACAAAGGTAACTTGCTGGGTTTCAGCAATGCGGCGGATTAATTCATCCAGTTCGGCTGACGTAATGGGGTCGAGTCCGGCCGATGGTTCGTCTAAAAACAAAATCTCGGGGTCGAGCGCCATCGCTCGTGCAATCGCCGCTCTTTTTTGCATGCCTCCTGATAGCTCGGCTGGGGCGTAATCGGCAAATGCCTCTAGCCCGACAAGGCGCAATTTAAGTCTTGCCAAGGTATCAATGGCTTGCGCATCAAGTTGACTAAAGCTTTCGAGTGGTAGCGCCACATTTTCTAAAACAGTCAATGAACCAAATAATGCCCCTGACTGAAACATGACGCCAAAGTGGCGTAGTATCTCGTTGCGTGCATTTCCAGTTGTGCCTACTAGCTCAATACCTGCTATTTGTATGCTGCCTGATTGTGGTGAAAATAAGCCAATTAGGTGTTTGAGTAGCGTTGACTTGCCGCAGCCCGAACCCCCTAAAATCGCTACCACTTCGCCGCGTTGAATATCAAAGTTAATGTCTTTTAAAATAAGGCGCTTGCCATAACCGCAGCTTAAGCCGCGAACTTGAATTAGCGCGCTCATCGTTACCAGCCCATGTGGTAGGCGACCACGGCAAATAAACCATCAGCAACCACAAGGAGCACCAAGGTTTGTACGACCGCTTGCGTGGTCGCCGCCCCCACTGCGCTCGCGCCATTGCCGGTATTGAGGCCGCGCATGCAACCCACTGAGGCGACAATAAAGCCAAAAATAGCGGCTTTGGCTAAACCCGTTGAAAAGTCGACTAAATCAACCTGAGTGTTGACTTGATTCCAAAACGTACTCAACGGAATACCAAAGCCTTTCATGACCAATGCACCGCCAAATAAACCGATGGTTTCGGCAAACAAGGTTAATAGTGGCGCCATCAACACGCCGGCCATTAAGCGCGGTAAGACCAAAAACTGCATCGGGTCAAAGCCAAAAGTGATCAGTGCGTTGACTTCCTCATTCACTTTCATCGTGCCAATTTCGGCGGCAAAGGCCGCACCCGTTCGACCTGCGAGCAAAATGGCGGTAATCAAAGGGCCTAACTCACGAACGAGAGACAGCCCGAGTAAATTAGCAACATAGAGTTCCGCGCCAAATTGCCGCATCGGAATCGCTGATTGAAAGGCAAGAATGACGCCCAATAGAATCGAAATCAAAGCCACAATCGGAACGGCATTCGCGCCGACCAGCTCGCATTGCTGCAAAAAATCTCGCCAGCGAAAGGTTTTTGGTTGCCGCAAGGTGTCGAGCATCGCTTGGGCTATCGCGCCCAAAAAGCTAATTTGGCGTTGGAATTCGCCAATCATCCCTTTTGTTTGTCGGCCCAATTGCGCGATGAGATTAACGTGTTTTTTTGGGCTACTGGTGATTAAGGCCTGCTCAGGATTGAGCGCCGTGAGTAAACGCTGACTTTGAGCGGGTAAGTGCTCAATTTGAGCACCGCGCTGTATTAATTCAAACAATAGGGCGGCACCGGCGCCATCGCATTGTTGGACTTCTCGGGCATCAATGCGGGTATTGGCCCATTCACTATTAGGTATTGTTGGCCAGATCTCAGGAACAGTGGCGAGCGTCAAATCACCGCTCAGACAAAATGAGTTTGGTGCTGGTTGGGCAATCAATTGCGCTTTAGTACTTGCCATGGGGAATCCGTTCAGACAATAGCTTAGATGATTCGATGAGGCGGTATATGATGCTAGCCATTGTTCCATTTGACTGGCGAGGCGGTACCCACCTTAACATAGCATCCGCTAATTGGCGTATTGCGGCGCTGGCTTCGGCATCAGGAAACGCTTCCAGCACGGGGCGGCCGAGTCGGGTGGCGCGGTTGAGCCATTCATCCTCAGGCACGTAGCCGATGAGTTTGAGTTGAATGTCATCCCCTAAGTATTGCTGTGCCACTTCACGAACTCGCTCAAACAAGGTCATTGCTTCACCTAGGCTGGCAACTCGATTGACCAAAACCCGAAAATCACGGCGCGCATATTCAGTGGCGAGTTGCTTGATGCAGGCATAGGCATCGGTCAGCGACTCCGCGCGATTCGATAAGACAATCACAACATCATCGGCCGCCAGCGAGAGGCTAGGTACGCTTTGCGATATCGCAGGGCGAGTATCGAGCAGCAGGTAGTCGAGTTGCTCCGTCAGTTGTTCAAACTCTGCCGCAAGCCAACGTTGTTCGCCTTCGTTTAGATTCGCGAGCAAATGAGGTTGGGCGGCAATCGGCAAAATGCCAAAGCCATATTGACTCTCGATCAAGGTATCAAACAGAGTGACTTCACGGCGCAATACATGTTCAAGCTCAAAGCCTGCAGCCAAATGTAGTCGATGCGGGATGTTGTGTAGGCCCGTAAACTCATCAAGTACGACGACTTGACGTTCACGCTCCGCGAGCGCGGCGGCTAAATTAATGACCAGTGTGGTGGTGCCGGCATCGCCACGACCGCCTGACAAGCTGATCGTGCGGCAGGTGGGCGTAGAAACCAGTTGCCGCAAGCCCGCCGCTTGATCAGGCCAGCGTTTAGGCACAAAGCAACCCTTGTCGTTTTAAATCAAATGAGGTGAAATTCATCGCGAATGGGTGGAAAGGGTGAAGTCGGTCGGTGTATCTTGCGTGCTCATAAATAGCGGGTATTCATCTTTTTGCAGATGAAATACGCTGTTTTCTTGTGGATTACGAAACGCGCGATCGATCAGGTAAGCTAAATTGGCGCGATGCAGATCTTCCGGTACGCGCTGACCATTGGTGACAAAGTGCAGCGGCAGTCGATGGCGAATCGCGACATCAAGGCAACCGCCAAGCGCCATGGTTTCATCGAGCTTAGACAAAATGCAGCCGACTAGATGATTGTTTTTATAACGTCTTGCTACGTCATCCAGGGTTCCCGCTTGCGCATTTGCCGATAGCAATAGCACCGTGCCTATATTGTCTTGACCAAACATCGCGAGTTGCTCGCCAATTCGTTGATCGCGCTGCCCCATCCCGACGGTATCGATCAAAACGAGGTGCCGATCACTCAATTCACCTAAGGTGAGCTGCAAATCGGTTTCGTCTTTCACATCGTGAACGGGTACGCCCAAAATTCTGCCATAAATCCGTAACTGGTCGTGTGCACCAATCCGGTAGCTATCGGTGGTGAGGAGTGCGACCGATTGCGGGCCGTAGGCTAGTGCGCAGCGCGCCGCCAATTTGGCAACTGTGGTGGTTTTGCCGACACCCGTCGGACCAATCAGCGCGTATATTCCGCCGCGCTCAACGATATCGTCTTTCGCGCTGACCGAAGGCAGGTTGTGAGTTAGTGCCGCTTTGACCCATTTCATCCCTGTGTCTAGGCTCATGCCGTTGGGCATTTTGTCGATCAGTTGACGGGATAAAGCGGCACAAAAACCTGCGCTGAGTAGTTGGCGCAGCACTTCCAATTTTTCTGGCGCATGCTTTGAGAGTTCACCCCAAGCCATGCCTGCCATTTGGCTTTCCAGCAAACCACGCAGCATGCGAATTTCGCGGGCAATATCTTGCATCGCTTCCTGATCTACCGGCGGAGCTACGGGCTTGACGACTTCATCTTCAAAGCTAAATGTCGGTAGTGGTTTTTCTGCAACAGCCGGGCGGCGCGGCGGGGGCGCTGGGCGCGCGGCAGGTTCTTTACGTGGCTCCTCAATCGGGTCGGGTCGACTGATGTAATCAGTGAACGTGACTTCTGGGCGCACGGGCACTGCAGTGGGTTTGGCTTGCCGATTGCTGCGTAAAACTGATGGAATTTCGTAGGGCACGTCGTCTATTGTCGGCTCTTGCTCATCATCAGGAATGGCATACGAGCGTGCTAATGCTTTGCTAATAGTTGGGGCCGCTGGTGCTTGTTGTTGTGCTGAACTCATCAGGCGAGCGCCATTTTGCGCTGCGCGCGTCGCTGGCTTGGGCGGCGCAGCAACGGTTTGGATGTTGGTGAGCGCTGCGACATCCGCATCGGCCACTGCCATGATCTCGATGCCGCCGCCGGCAACTTGCCGATTTGACAGGATCAGCGCATCCGGCCCTAGTTCATCACGAACTTGGCGCAGTGCTTCACGGGTGGTGGCTCCGAAGAATTTTTTAACGAGCATATGATGAAATAATGATCACAGCGTTTCCGTACATAAGTGCATTAAGCAAGTACGCCCCAAGTTTCTATTCATGCAATAAACGGCGATTATCACTGTTCCTGCGCTTCTACACAATTTTATGCCATTTTTAAGATTCGTCACCTTGCTAAAAGGCGCAAGCAAGGCCGTTCGATTTTAGGCGCCGAGCACATTAATAATTCGCAACGTCTTGCTATCGGGAATCTCGGTATGCGCAATAACGCGTAATCCAGGGATTGAGCGCCGTAAAAAGCGCGATAACATCGGGCGTAATTGCACTGGCGTGATTAAAACAGGGTTAATTCCCTGCATTTCCAATTGCTCAGTCAGCGCCGCCGCTTGTTGCAGCAAGCGTTCGGCTAATCCCGGCTCTAAACCGCCTTGAGATTTTCCGCTGGCTGCTGACAGTAAAATGCTTTCTAGTTGTGGTTCTAAAGCGACAACTTGCAACTCGTTTTCACCTGGGAACAGCTGATGAACAATCGAGCGGCCAAGCGCCACGCGAACGGCTGAGGTGAGTTCATCGATATCGGTAGTACGAACAATATGCTCGGCCAAGGTTTCAATAATGGTACGTAGATCGCGAATATTGAGGCCGTCTTCGAGCAAGGCTTGCAGAATTTTTTGCAGCGTACCAATCGGCACTACTTTTGGTACGAGTTCTTCAATTAACTTCGGTGAGTCTTTAGCGAAGTGATCAATCAGCGCCTGAACTTCTTCGCGGCCCAGTAGCTCGGCCGCATTCGATTGCAGAATATTGGAAATATGCGTACCGACGACGGTTGAGGCATCGACCACGGTATAGCCCATCGCCTGCGCTTGGTCACGCATACTATCGTCCACCCAGGTGGCAGGTAGGCCAAATGTGGGGTCGGTCGTGGCTGTTCCCGGTAGTGTACCGGCTGCGTTGCCAGGGTTGATTGCCAGCCATTGACCCACAAAAGCCTCGCCTGCGCCAACATCAACCCCTTTAAGTTGAATTCGATATTGATTGGGCTTGAGTTCAAGATTGTCGCGGATATGTACCGCAGGGACTAAAAAGCCCAAATCCTGCGCGATCTTTTTACGGATACCACGGATACGGCGCAGTAATTCGCCGTCTTGACTGCGGTCGACCAGTGGAATCAGGCGATAACCGACTTCGAGGCCAACTGGATCAACGGGTTGTACATCGTTCCAACTGACTTCTTGTAGCGGCGCATCAGCAGGTGCTGCTGGGCTTGCTCCGGGCGCTGGGCCACCTGCAGTACCGCCACCGCCACTGGTCGCGGGTCTGAGTAGGTTTTGCTCGGCAAACCACGCTAAGCCACCCGCAATGCCCGCCATCAATAGAAAAGCAAAGTGCGGCATGCCAGGGATAATGCCCAGTACAGCTAGTACGCCAGCGGTGACATACATCACCTGTGGGCGTGAAAAAAGCTGGCCAAGAATTTGTTCCGATAAATCCTGATCGGTCCCAACACGAGATACAACAATACCTGCGGCCACAGAAATAATTAGCGCTGGTACTTGTGCGACAAGTCCGTCACCAATTGTAAGTAAGGTGTATGTTTCTGCGGCAGCGGAGAATTGCATATTGTGTTGCAACATGCCAACGAGCATCCCACCGATTAAGTTGATGACCATGACCAGAATGCCGGCAATAGCGTCGCCTCGCACGAATTTACTCGCACCATCCATTGAGCCGAAGAAGTTTGCTTCATCTGAAATTTGTGCGCGGCGCGTACGGGCTTCGTCTTCGCCAATGAGGCCTGCATTCAAGTCTGCGTCAATCGCCATTTGCTTGCCGGGCATGGCATCCAAAGTGAAGCGCGCCGAAACCTCGGCAATCCGACCGGCACCCTTGGTGATCACGACAAAGTTGATGATGGTTAGAATAATAAAGGCGACGATACCCACAGCGATATTGTCGCCAATGAGTACGTGTCCAAATGATTCGATCACTTTACCAGCGGCATCGCCACCAGCATGGCCTTCTGTGAGAACCAGTTTGGTTGAGGCGACATTGAGCGAGAGTCGCAACAAGGTGGTCATTAGTAGAACCGTTGGAAAACTCGAGAATTCCAATGGCTTGTGTGTGTAAAGGCTGACCATTAAAACAATAATGGAAAGCGCAATGTTAAAAGTGAAGAAAAAATCGAGGGCCAACGGCGGTAGCGGCAGAATCATCATGCCGAGCACCATCAGCACCAAGGCAGGCATGGCGAGGGTCGTGAGCTTGTTACGCCACATAGTGGACGCCTTGGTGATGTATCTTGTTGAACATTTTATTTATCAGTGGTTATAGTCATATACCCTTCGCTGGTGATTCGGGGTCGAGTTCAGCAGGGACGGGTAGGTCGGTATTGAGGGTCGGCTCAAGCCCACCTTCTTTGCGAAATTGATCCAGCTGGTAAATGTAGGCGAGTACCTCTGCTGCCGCAGTATACAACGCAGCAGGGATTTCTTCGCCCAATTGGGCGTGGTGATAGAGCGCACGCGCAAAGGGTGGCGTGCGTACAACGGTCACTTTATGTTCTTTGGCTAAGTCAATAATGCGCTCGGCAAGCAAAAAAGAACCTTTGGCGACGATTTTGGGGGCTCGCATTTCCTCATCGTATCGAATTGCTACGGCATAGTGCGTTGGGTTGGTTACCACCACATTGGCCTTAGGAATCTCAGCCATCATCCGTTTACGGGCTGCTTCACGCTGGAGTTGGCGGATCCTACCTTTGACGTGAGGGTCACCTTCAGATTCTTTGTTTTCTTGCCGCACATCCTCTTTAGTCATGCGCAGACCTTTGTAGTAATCCCACAATTGGTATGGCACGTCGATCAGAACAATCACCGCCATACCACTGACGGTCATCAATAGCGTGTACTTCATCATTTGCCAGAGCATTAAAAAGCCGCTATCCGGCGGCATGCTAATGAGGCTGATAAATTGCTCTTTTTCATCCCATAAAATCCAGCCCGCCACACCACCAATCAATGCGGACTTCAAGACCGTTTTAATGGTTTCAACGATGGTACGGACTGAGAACATCCGTCCAATTCCTGCCGCTGGGTTGAGTTTGCCAAAGTTGGGCCCGAGCGCCTCCATGCTAAAAACCCAACCGCCAATTAAAATAGGCACCATGATGGCCACTAAGGCGACGGCAGCAAAGACCGGCAGTAGCGCGACTAGTGCGGCCCCTAGCCCCTGCACGAGTGATTCTTGCATTAGCTTAGTGCTGACTAAATCGCTGCGGCTAAAAGTAAAACTTTTGACCATGATTTCTTTCATTGCCGCATAGATATCTGGCGCAAGCACGAAAACCGCGATTAATCCCGCCATCAAGCTAGCGAATGTAGTGAGTTCGTGCGAACGAGGTACCTGCCCTTTTTTACGCGCATCTTCAATGCGCTTGGGGGAGGCCGGTTCGGTTTTTTCGAGGTCTGAATCTTCTGCCATAGCGAAAGCTTAACACGGCGCATTCTAGCGCTGGCACTGTCTTTGCTTATCCTGTTGCAAAGTCTATTTTTTCGGGTGCAATCATGGCAATGTCTCCAACAACTCCGGTACAGATTCAAGCCCCAGCGGCTAAGTCGATTGAGTCTCGGCCAAATCGTGAACGTGTGGGGTGCGATGATGATTTTGGTCGTGAATTTAAACGCGAGCTGAGTCGAGACCAGACTGAAGAGGCTCGTACCGAGCCTGCGACCAAACCCGTTGCATCGGAAAAAACAGCCACAAACGAGGTGATTGCGCAAGATGCCGACAACGCTGCAGAGGTTCAGGCCGCTACAGTAGACCCATGGTTGGCCATGTTACAAGGCGTGGCCAATGGGAAAGTGACTACAGAACTAGCGCCAGACTCTGCGCAGCTAGCAAGTCAATTGAGTGAGGGTAATCAGAATCAACAGAGTGACGAGGCCTTGATTTTGGCTGATGCAGGCAATGCCTTGCCGACGAATGGCTTTCAAACTAAGACGCCAATCGGCGGGTCGGCAACTGATCCTAGTGCAGCAGCAGTGACTGATCTAAATCAGGCTTTAAGTGACACGAGCGATGCGGCAAGCCTTGCCGCTAGTGCGGCAAAATCCATCGTTCCTGAGTTGGATTTAAAGGTGACCGAGCCGATCTTTGCCAATGAGTTAAAAACGACGCTTGCGACAACGAGTGAGTTGCGTCCTCAATCTACGCTCAATACGGTCCAAGCTAACTCTAAGTCTGCTGAAGTACCTGTTCATCATATTGCGACCCCAGTGGGTGAGTCTCGCTGGGGCGATGCCGTGGCGCAGCGTGTGGGCTTAATGCTGGGTCGCCAAGAACAGAAAATTGAAATGCAACTTAATCCGCCCAATTTAGGCCCGATGGAAGTACGCTTGAATCTGGCGCAAGACCAAGCCAGTGTGGTGTTTAGCTCACAAAATGCCGCCGTTCGTGAGGCCTTAGCTGCTGCCATGCCTAAGTTGACGACATTGTTGGCAGATCAGGGCTTTACCTTGACTAATGTACAAGTTGCTTCTGACTCACTACAGCAGCATCAGCAACAGCAGCATCAAAACCAGCAAGCAGCGACCGGATCGGGTTTTAATCAACAAAACTCAAATCGTAATTTAGGCGGTGTCTATGGTACACAAGTGGGGATTGACGGAGAAAAAATGCAAGAGCTCGGTCCACTACGTTTGCCTGTGGCAAAAGGTGGCTTGAGTTTATTTGTCTGATTTGTTATCCATTACATCTAAACTGCTTGCTTAGTGCCTGTTTTAATGTATCTTTCGCTGTATTATTGCCTTTTTTGCTGTTTATGTGCAAGGCATATTGGTTCCCCTCGTAACGAGTCGCGGTGAACATCAAATTAATTCGTAAACATGTGGTAGCAAAGGAAGTGAAATGGCAGAAGCAAAAGTAGACGCAAAAGCAGAAGCTGCGCCTAAATCGAAAAAAAATATTTTGATCATTGCCGTGATTGGTTTGTTGGTTTTTATTCTTATTCTCGTGGGCGGTTTGGCATTTTTCTTATTGAAAAGCCCTGCGGAAGGGAGTGCAGATGAGGTGACTGCAGAAGCTGCAGCCCATGGCGAAGAAAAGAGAAAAGAAAAGAAAGAACCAGGTACTCCACCTGTGTTTGATAAGCTGCAAGACCAGCCCTTCACAGTTAATTTGAGTGGCGAAGCTGAGTCAGTTTTGCAGGTAGAAATCATGGTTGAGCTGGCCGATGCTGCAGATAAAGAAAAAATCAAAGCGGTGCAGCCAAAAATATTAGATGCGGTAAATCGTTTGCTGCGGTCAAAAACGCTAGAAGAAGTGAAAACGGCCGAAGGCCAAGAAGAGTTGGCGCGCCAAATACGAGAACGAATCAATCAAATACTTGAGGTTGAAGGGAAAGACGAAGGCGTATTGAGCGTTAACTTCACAAAGTACTTTTATCAATAATCCGATCTCATTGAGTTCCAAACTAGGTTTAGAAAGACATAATGGCTGACGATATTCTCTCCCAAGAAGAGGTCGATGCGCTGCTGCGCGGTGTGACCGGTGAAGAGGACGATGGTGAGGAAGACGTCGACCCTACGGCTGTCCGCAACTATGATATTGGTCGCCAAGAGCGCATTGTGCGTGGGCGGATGCCAACGCTGGAAATTATTAATGAACGATTTGCGCGTAATTTGCGCATTGCGCTTTATAATTTTATGCGCCGCAACGCTGAGATTAGTGTGGGCCCAATTCGGGTGCAAAAGTACAGCGAGTTTATCCGTAACTTGGTTGTGCCTACCAATCTGAACATGATTCAAATGAAACCCTTACGTGGCACGGGTTTATTTATTTTTGATCCGAATTTTGTATTTTTGGTGGTTGATAATCTCTTTGGCTCGGATGGTCGTTACCATGTTCGGGTTGAGGGCCGAGATTTTACGCCCACCGAGCAGCGCATTATCCAACGTCTGCTTGAAGTCGTATTTGAAGAGTACGAAAAAGCATGGAAGCCGGTTTTTGAGTGTGAATTTAGCTATATGCGCTCAGAAATGAATACCCAGTTTGCCAATATCGCAACGCCCACTGAAGTCGTCGTTGCTTATACCTTTAAAATTGAATTGGGTGCGGGCGGTGGTGATTTCCACGTTTGCTTCCCATACTCGATGATTGAGCCGATTCGCGATATGTTGTATAGCTCTATGCAGACAGATCGTATTGAGTCCGATAATCGCTGGTCATCGCTGCTACGCAAGCAACTGCATCATGCGGATGTTAATTTGGTGGCGACACTGGGTAATGCCCAAATTACGCTGGGTGATATATTAAATTTAAAAACGGGCGATGTGATTTCTTTGGATATACCTGAGGCGATTATTGCTTCAGTGGATAGCGTGCCAGTGTTAGAGTGTAAGTATGGTATTCTTAACGGCCAATATGCATTGAAGGTCGATAAAGTGCTTGGCTCGGCCGAGGCTTTAAATGGCGTGCAGGATGAAGAAACCCGTGGAGAATCCTAATGGCTGATGAAACGACAGCTAAAGAAAACCCAGATGATATTATGGACGATTGGGCGGCGGCTTTAGCAGAGCAAGAAGTTGCTGATGCGCCGAGCGATAATGCATCAACCGTGCAGGCTGCGGATATTTTCCAGCGTTTTGATGCACCTAGTTCTGGTACAGCTACGCCTAATAATATCGATATGATTCTCGATATTCCCGTTAATTTAACGGTTGAATTAGGGCGCACAAAAATTGCAATTCGTAGTTTGTTGCAACTTGCGCAAGGCTCGGTGGTTGAGCTCGATGGAATGGCTGGTGAGCCTATGGATGTGCTCGTCAATGGATGTTTGATTGCGCAGGGCGAGGTGGTGGTGGTGAACGATAAATTTGGTATTCGCCTCACTGATATTATTACTCCAGCTGAGCGCATTCGCCGCTTGCATAAATAAACCGAGCGATGATTTTAATTCGACTATTTTGCGGCAGCCTGATCGGGCTGCCGTTATCCGTTGTAGCGGCCGCAGGAAAAGTAGATGCGCCAGTTGCTGGACAGATTTTCCAAGTGATTTTTGCGCTACTGCTGGTGCTGGCTGTTATTGTCGGTGCTGCGTGGGCGATGCGCAGATTTTCTTTGGTGCCGGGCGGTTCGAATTCGCAGATGCGAGTTGTTTCTGGTGTCATGGTAGGTACGCGTGAGCGTGTCGTGATCGTTGAGGTGCGCGACACTTGGTTGGTTCTAGGGGTCACGAGTGAGCAGGTTAATCTTTTACATTCATTAGAGAAGCCACTTGACGTGCCTGAAACGAAGCCAAATACGCCGCAGTTTGCTGAGTGGTTGCAAAAAGCAATGGCTAAACGGAAAGAAATGAAATGAAAAAAATAGCCGTGGTGATGGTGTTGGGCGTGGTTTCTACATCGATATTGGCAGCGGAGCCAGCCGGTCTTCCTTTTATGTCTTCCACGCAGACAGCTGCGGGGACAGCTTATTCGCTGCCGATTCAAACGCTGTTGTTTATGACTGCGCTTGGATTTATACCTGCGATGTTGCTGATGATGACCTCGTTTACACGCATCATCATTGTTTTGTCATTGCTTCGGCAAGCGTTGGGTACGATGCAAAGCCCGCCAAATCAGGTGATTGTGGGCTTATCACTTTTTCTGACGCTCTTTATCATGGCGCCGACGTTCGACAAAATTTATGCAACGGCTTACCAGCCTTTTTCCGAACAAAAAATCACCTTTAACGAAGCGCTGGATCAAGGCGCGATTCCGTTAAAGGATTTTATGTTGAAGCAAACTCGGCAAAAAGATTTGGCTTTTTTTATTGAGGTCTCTG
Source organism: uncultured Deefgea sp. (assembly GCA_963508915.1). GTDB lineage: Bacteria > Pseudomonadota > Gammaproteobacteria > Burkholderiales > Chitinibacteraceae > Deefgea. The sequence goes on along the minus strand of CAUOZE010000024.1, from coordinate 9,449 downwards.
GCGCCAAAGCGCCAAATGGACCAGAAGATGTCAACTTGCGTGTCTTAGTGCCTGCATTTGTAACAAGTGAACTCAAGACCGCTTTTCAGATTGGCTTTGTGGTCATTATTCCATTTTTGATTATCGACTTGGTGATTGCGAGTATTTTGATGGCGATGGGGATGATGATGGTATCGCCTGTAATCATTTCTTTGCCATTTAAAATTATGTTATTTGTGCTAGTGGATGGTTGGACGCTATTAATGGGGTCGTTGGTACAAAGTTTTTACATGACGAGTTGATGGCCTGGTCAGTGTGATGATTAATTTTTCGAGGTTGATATTCCGATGACACCAGAAACAGTCGTGACGTTGCTGCAAAGAGCCATGGAAGTAATGATCTTATTGGGGGCTCCAGTATTATTAACTGCCTTGGTGGCTGGTTTGATTGTGAGTATTTTCCAGGCTGCTACACAAATTAACGAGGCAACACTGTCGTTTATTCCAAAGATCTTGGCTTGTTTTTTGGTCTTGGTGCTGGCGTTGCCATGGTTGATTGAGACGATGATGGATTACACGATTCGCCTGTATCAAAGTATCCCGCAGCTAATCGGATGATTACGGTTACTCAAGGTCAGATTGAAATCTGGTTGGCATTATTTTGGTGGCCTTTTTTGCGTATCTTTGGCTTGCTGCTTGCTGATCCCTTTTATTCAAGCCGATCTATTCAAGTTAAAATCCGTGTTGCCCTCGCGATTTTATTGTCTATTCTGATCGGTCCATTACTTCCTACTTTGCCAACGGTGCCTGTGGTATCCCCTGAGGGTATGCTTATCGCGCTTCGTGAGTTGATCATTGGCATATCCATGGGCTTTGTGATGCGGCTGATATTTAGCAGTGTCGAAATGGCAGGGCATTTATCCGGTTTGCAGATGGGTTTGGGATTTGCGTCGTTTTATGACCCGCAAAATGCCAGCAATAGTCTGGTGATTTCCCAGTTAATGAGTTTGTTTATGCTGTTGGCGTTCTTGTCAGTGGGGGGGCATTTGGTCGTTTTGCGAGTGTTGATTGATAGCATGGTTCAGTTGCCGCTCGGTAGTGTTCGTTTGTCTGGTGGGGGCTTTCAGTTAATCGCAAATTATGGGGCGATTATTTTTAGAACTGGGGTTTTGTTGGCTTTGCCTGCATTGGCAGCACTTTTAATTACGAACTTGGCGATTGGTGTAATGACGCGTGCTGCGCCACAACTCAATGTTTTTGCGGTGGGTTTTCCCCTGACTTTGGGGGTGGGCTTTGCGGCGATGTATTTTTCTTTGCCGATGCTGGTGCCGCATATTGATCAAGCCATTAGTAGTTACACCCGCTATATCGGGCAAATTTTAGTCGCGTTTAGTCAGAAGTAATCAACTCGATTAATAAATGCAATATTCCCGACTAGTTTGCTCGGGTATTGTCCCTCGGGGTATAATCAGTCATCTTTCAACCTTATGTCAGTGAGATTCTCATGAGCGTGGCCATTGCCGATGTGCAAAACAGTGTAGATACCCGCAATATCGCCATCAATAAGGTGGGAATCAAATCGATTCGCCATCCCGTGCAAGTTGCAGACCGTGCTGATGGCGTTCAGCACACCATTGCCACTTTTGATATGTATGTGTTTTTGCCGCAGCATTTTAAAGGCACGCATATGTCGCGGTTTGTTGAGATTTTGAATAGCCACAACAAAGAAATTTCGGTTGAGTCATTTGAAACAATTTTGCGCCAAATGTGCGAACGTCTCGAGGCGGAAGCGGGTTACTTAGAGATGCGTTTCCCATTTTTCGTGAATAAAACTGCGCCAGTTTCTGGCGTGCAAAGTTTGCTCGATTATGATGTGTCGTTGATTGGTGAATTAAAAAATGGTGTGTTTACTCAAACGCTTAAAGTATTAGTGCCAGTAACGAGCTTGTGCCCATGTTCGAAAAAGATTTCTGAATATGGTGCGCACAACCAACGCTCCCACGTAACGATCAGTGCGACTTTGGGGGCCCATGTTTGGATTGAAGAGTTGGTTGAATTGGTTGAAAAACAAGCATCGTGTGAATTGTATGGCTTGTTGAAGCGTCCTGATGAAAAGTATGTGACTGAGCGTGCTTACGACAATCCAAAATTTGTTGAAGACATGGTTCGTGATGTGGCCGCAAGCTTGAATGACGAGCCGCGTGTAACTGCGTATGTGGTTGAATCAGAAAACTTTGAATCGATTCATAATCATTCTGCTTACGCATTAATTGAGCACGATAAACGCGCTTAAGTTAATGTGGCAGTATTCAATATATAAAAGGCTCCTAAGGGAGCCTTTTTTTGGGGTGCGTGAATGTATATTTTATTAATTGGCTATTTATTTGTCGTTGTGATGTTCGCCGCCGTTGTGGGGGCGAGTAAATGGGCACTGGGCTTGTTTTTCTTTATTGTGCTGGCCGTATTACCATCGTGGTTTATTTTTTGGCTTCAGCGTCGAGTACAAAAGAAAAAAATAGAAGTGCAAGCAGAAAAATAAAATGAATTTCCTTGATGTATTGGCCGCTAGCCATTAATTTATAAAGCCTAGCGGTCAATACGTATGCTTATTCTAGCCAGATTAAGCTCGCCATTCGGCCTGTTACGCCATCACGGCGGTATGAAAAATACTGTTCGCTATTGCTTACCGTGCATTCAGTGCCACCATAGATTTCTACTACGCCTTTTTGATTAAGGCGTTGCCGCGCTAATTGATACATATTGCCTAGCCATTTGCTATTGGCCTGTGCAGTAAATGCAGAGGCGGCGGCTGCATCGTGGCGAACAAACTCATTACGCACATCATCGCCTACTTCAAATGCAGTAGGACCAATTGCAGGCCCTAACCATGCCATGAGTGTATCAGCGGGCACATCCATTGCATCGATGGTCGCTTCAATAATGCCATCACATAAGCCACGCCAGCCGGCGTGTGCCGCAGCCACTACGGTGCCTTGCTGATCACAGAGCAAGACCGGCAGGCAGTCAGCCGTCATGACAACACTAACAACGCCAGCGCTACGGCAGAAGCTGGCGTCGGCCTCAATAGGGCTGGTAACCGTAGCAGCATCGACGACGATGGTGCTGTGAGTTTGTTTTAACCACGCAGCGGGCGAGGGTAGTTGTTGCCGATTGGCTGCTACGGCGTTAATTGCATCGCCCACATGGTCGCCCAGATTAAAGTTATCATACGGCGCAGTGCTAACGCCGCCATGCCGCGTGGTTTGCAATGATTTGACACGCGCGGGTGCGGGCCAGTCTGGGGTGTAGCAATGGGTATTATTCACAGTCATCGGCTTACTCACGGACGTGGGGTTATTCACGGACATAAATTAGCTCGCAATCGTGATCGTCGTCTTCTTCATCTTCGTCAAAATCATCTTGGCTCATGCCCATATCAGCGCGCAGCGTGCCGATGAGCTGTTCTAAATCGAACGGAATTGCTGCTTTCCAAGTCATGGTCTTGCCGCTCTCAGGATGAACCAAAGAGAGTTTTCTGGCGTGCAGCGCTTGGCGATTTAAGTCTTCTAGCGCCATGCGCACTTCATCGCTGGTATCCATTTTAGGCGCAATGCCGTAGACCGGATCCGCTGCAAGTGGATGGTTAATGTGTGTCATGTGCACACGAATTTGATGTGTACGACCGGTTTCCAAGCGGCATTCAATCAAAGTGTAAGCGTTGAAACGTTCCAAAATATGATAATGCGTCACAGAAGGCTTGCCGCTGCGAACTACGGCCATCTTAATACGATCTTTCGGGTGGCGTGCAATGGGGGCATCCACTTTGCCGTCAGCATGGATTGAGCCGTGCGCAACGGCGAGGTAATGGCGTTTGACGCTGCGTTCTTGTAGTTGGTTAACGAGGTGGGTTTGTGCTTGTAAAGTACGAGCCACGACCATTAGGCCGCTGGTGTCTTTATCAAGTCGATGAACAATTCCTGCTCGAGGGATTTGGCGTAATTCAGGGTAATGAAAGAGCAGGGCGTTCAGTAGCGTGCCATTCCAATTGCCGCTGCCGGGGTGAACGACTAAACCTGCTGGTTTGTTGATGATGAGAATAGTGGGGTCTTCATACAAAATATCGAGGTTAATATCCTCGGCTTCGTAGGCCACTTCATTGGGGTCGGGCTGTACGTCGACCGACAGCGTTTCTCCGCCCCAGAGTTTGGTTTTCGGCTGCGCGGTTTCACCATCCACCGTCACCCGCCCGTCTTTAATCCACGTAGTCAAGCGGCTACGAGAAAAATCAGGCAAAATCTTCGCTAAAGCAGCGTCCAAGCGTGTGCCTGCTAAATCATCAGGCACAGACAAAACACGAATGTCTGCGAAGTCGTTATAATCGTTAAGTTCAATATCGGATTGCATCATGACTAAGATTCTACCGCGAATCCTGATTTCTGCCTTATTAGTTAGCTTAATGGCAGGATGTTCTTCGCTCAACAATGAGAAACAAGATGAAACTTTGGGCTGGACAGCTGAAAAGATGTTCAGTGAAGCCAAGTCTGAGCAGGGGAGTCGCAATTATGAAGCGTCTAATCAGCTCTTGGAAAAGCTTGAAGCCCGCTATCCTTATGGACGATTTGCCTCGCAAGCTCAGCTGGAAATGGCTTACAACTACTACAAAGACCAAGAGCCAGCATTGGCGTTGGCTGCGATCGACCGCTTTGTAAAGCAAAATCCAAGTCATCCCAGTGTGGATTACGCTTATTACTTGAAAGGCCTAGTCACTTTTAATGAGTCGCAAGGCTTTATGTCGAATATCTCAAAGCAAGACATGTCAGAGCGCGACCCGAAAGCGGCAAAAGAATCGTTTAACTCTTTCCGTGATTTAACGCAGCGTTTTCCTGAAAGTAAGTATGCCAAAGATGCCACCATTCGGATGGGCTACTTGATTGGTGCTATGGCAACCTATGAGTTGCATGTGGGGCGCTATTATTTCCAGCGTGGTGCTTATCTTGCAGCTGCTAATCGCGGACGAGCGCTGATAGATAGCTTTGCCAACACCAAACAAGTTGAGGGTGCACTGGGTTTAATGATTCAGTCTTATGACCGACTCGGTTTGACCGACTTGAGTGCAGACACCAAACGTGTGCTTCTGAAAAATTACCCTGAGTCTACTGCTGATAAAGAAGTCTTTAATCCTGATGCTTATTGGTGGGCGCCGATTTAAAAAAGATTGCAAATTAATGAAAGGGGGCTTGACGGCGGTTTAATTGCCGTCTATTATTCTGCTCTCTTTGAGGGGGTATAGCTCAGTTGGTAGAGCGCTTGCATGGCATGCAAGAGGTCAGCGGTTCGATTCCGCTTACCTCCACCAGAACAAAGTCCCTATAGTTTAGCGGTTAGAACACTGCCCTTTCACGGCGGCGGCCGGGGTTCGATTCCCCGTGGGGACGCCAGAATTTGTGATAAAGAAGTTCAGTTTGAAAAAGTTTATGTCCCTATAGTTTAGCGGTTAGAACACTGCCCTTTCACGGCGGCGGCCGGGGTTCGATTCCCCGTGGGGACGCCACTTTATTCCCGGCGTCAAGATGGTACGTCAGTTGGAATGTCGAATTAGCAACATCAAGCTCCACCTTCTGAATCAATCCACGAATAAAGTCTTTCAAGCGTTCCCTGTCCAGGGAAGCCATGTCTTCGGCAATCCCCTTCATTATTTTGGCAACTTGAACCTCTGTTAGGTTTCGAACTGCTTGAGCGTCTTTTTCAATTTCGGTTCTTCGAGCTACATCCTCTTCTAAAGCCAAACGCCGTTGCTCATAGTTCTCAATTTGCCTTAAGAGCGGTGCTGGTGATGTTGTTTGCCCTAGTAACTCTGTAATTCGAATAATGTGTCGCTCAATGTCCGCAAGTTCTTTGCGTAGATGCGGTAGCTCGGTATCACGCATTTTCGCTTCAGTCTGGCTTTTTGCCGCTTTTGTGAATGCAGCAACGAAATCATGGGCTAGTAAATTGTCGGTCAACTGCGCCAATACAGCAGGCTCAATCACATCGGCTTTAATTCGCTTACCTTTCCCTGCCCGATAAGAACCTTCGCCATCACTATGCCAAGCAGTGCCATCCGGTGATTTTAAAATGCCTGAAAGCAAATAGTCGCTTCGCGTTCGCCGGCTTTTAGACATGCTGCTCGTTTCGAGCATATTCAGGATTGTGTCTGCCTCATCATCGGTAATGAGAGCGGGATGCGTGTTGTGCTGAATGACCCACTCGCTCCGAGGTTTGCGTTTTTCACCCCCGACATAACCCGTATCATTGATTTCGTTGCGTTGATTCCAAACGGTATGTCCTGCGTAGGTGAGGGCATTCCACTCCATTCCGATTGCGGTAGAGCCCGCTATTTTGAGACCCGCGTCTTTAAGTGCGAGCTGACGCGATCCTCCCATTGCTTTTGCCTTTAGGTACTTACGCACTTTATCGGCTTCATCAGACAGAGCAAGGCGCGATTTTACGACGGGGGCACCTTCGCGTAGTGCGCCTGTTTCGATGTGCTCTAAGCGATACCCGAGCGGCGCACGGCCGCCTGCGCGCCAGCCTTGGCGAACATTCGCAGTCATACCTGCCAAGCCCTTGGCTTTTGACGTGAGACTGTGCCATTCATCCATTGCTTGAAGAATGGATTTCAGCAGCATCTCAGTAACGGGGTCGGTGTCAGGTAGGCTCTTATAGATAACCTTTACCCCAAATTTCCGGCACTCAACTTCTTCGAATATGAGCGAGATATGACGTCGACGTGCTAGTCGCGATGTATCTAAGATAAGTAAGGCATCCCATCCGCGTCGCTTGTTACGTACGGCGGCAACTAGAGCTTGAAACCCAGGCCGTTGCTCATCCTTGCCGGACTCGACAACATCAGTAAATTCAGCACTGAGAAGATAGCCGCGTTCAGCTGCTAGTTCTTGCAGCTGTCGGCGCTGAGCATCGATGCTCACATCCGAGCGGTCTTTGCTGCTCCGCAAGTAGAGTGCTGCTTTCGTGACCATGGTCGAATTCATCCAAAAAATGCAGTGCGAGTTCCACCGCTTTCGCAACATCCGGGCGCCCAATGGAGGGCAGTGGGCTCAAAATCATCTTGAGCCCCGCTTAAGGCTGTTCTGCAAGCTAAAAAGCAATTCAACGTGATTGCTAATCAGTAATGCTGAGAACGCTATTTTGACTTTAGTACATTGTTTGCCAGCTACAACAAATGACACAGAAATGCTCCATCAGGGCACCTGATGGCATGGGGTGCTAATTTTTCCTATGAACTGCCCTGATGTTTAAATGCTGAACTTCCTCTGGAACCCACGCTCGGTGCGTTGCAAAAATATGCTGCCCAAACTTAGGCATTGGTAAGTATAGGGATGTAACTGCAGCATGAATTGGCATCTTCGATGCTAGCACTCAATCCGTGTCTAGGCCGGGGAGGACTTCGAGTTCCAGCGTTGTGTGATTAAGTTGTGAAAACTTAATGAATCCGTTGCGCAGCAACTCCTGGTTGCGGGTTTTTTGTTTTGCTGTAAACGCACCGAAGCCACTAGCTAGGTGTTCTTTCAGTCTGATTCTAAAGCGCTGTGCGGCGGCGTTAGCAATAACGATATGCACCCTAGAGATTTTTGAGTTTTCAACGAAACACATATATCGAATGGCAATGATGAGTTTTTCAAAATCAGCGTCGCTGCGACTGCAGTTCTCAACTTCAATCCATTCAATTTTGTCGTTGTCCTCAAGCACCAAGTCAGGGATTTTTGCGTGTACTTCTTCGATGCTGAACGCATCGCGCTTAATCCTGAACTTCTGTTCAAAAACAGGAGACACCTCTGCACGAACTTCAAGTTCGCTCCAAATTTTGGGTGCCAGATAATCACCGCTATACAAAATGGCATACACACTGTTGCAAGCCGTACGGTGTGCATGGGCATGCCTTAACCAATCGCGAGGGTGCCTTTTGCCATCTGGGAGTTCAAGGTCATTGAAGGCCAGTCAATCTACGCCTTTCTTGCTGAGCGCGATGAGTAGTTGGCTCGTCACGCATTCTTGCTTAGTGACTACAAACTTTTGTTCTGTGAGCCATTTAACCGTGCGGCTGGCCATCACTAATGCACTTGCATCGGTACGTCGCCAAATCGCCTTGGCAATTTGCCGTAGGCTCGCGTAGCCAACATGCGCTAGATAAAGCATGACTTTGATGCGGTTTTGTTCACCTTGTTGTTTTTTGCTGAGGGCCATTCGGTGTTCCTATTTGTGGTTGGATACACCGTATAGTGCGCAGGCTGAGCATGATTGATGTTATGCGGGATGTTTTGTCTGCTTAAACATCAAAAACAAGTAGCCTCATCAAGCCTTCCGACTTCTCACTACGCAGCCCTGCGGCCTGCTGCGCGGGGATAAATCCCCTTGCAATGAGGACGTTTTGGCTGACGGGCTGGACGCCCTACCAAAACTCTGCCGCTGGGGCGGCAGCCTCACTGGTCCCCCGAGCGCGCTCGGGAAACCGCGTTGCTGCGGCGCTCCCGATGGTCGCGGTCCTGTCGGACTCGTGGCTCACCCTATCTGCCGCTTGGCGTCAGACCGGGGCCCAGTCACGCCCACCGCAACGCGGTTTCCCGAGAGGGCTCGGGGGATGGCTTCGCCCCCGGCGAACGGTCGTCAGTTGGGACTGACTCACAAGCAGCTGAACGCAGCTTGTGACCGTTCCCGGCTCCCCCACACCTGTCACGGTGGGCCGTGACAGGCGGTTTCGGGCTGGACGCCCTGCACCGCCCTTCGGGTTGCAGCTGAGTTGTTGAGGCTGAGTGAGGAGGGCTTAGCCGTGCATCAGATATATGGATTTCTCCGCAGATACCTTGGTTTTTATGATTCATTGTAAATGTATTGTAATGTCGTGTTGGTGCATGATTGAATTTGTAGTTTCATGTTACTATCGCTTAACTAGGGGGTAAGTTTCCAAGTGCTTCATGTGTGCTATCCTGTTTTTATTTTGTGGCGATATTTTTTATTAAAAATTGAATTTTTTAAATTTGTAAATAAAGTTGAATTTATGGCTAAGGCAGTGGTAAAGAAATCTCCAGTTGTGTCTGTTTTAAGCATGAAAGGGGGGGGGGAAAACGACCATCTCTGCTCATGTATTTCGGCATCTCTACATGAGACTAAAAAAATCAACTGTATTGGTGGATTTTGACCCGCAGTTCAATTTAACTCAAACTGTTATGAAGCAAGATGTGTATGAGGGTTGTAAGCGAGAGCGGAAGACAATTAAATCCGTAATGGAACCTCATTCAGAGAAGTCAATTTTTACAGTAAAGACTGGGTTAGGGCCCAATCGTATCAACTTAAGCGCTGCTTGTTTTTTCAATCTCCATCCGGCATGATGCAGAAACAAACATAACTCTTTGATTATTAATTACTATATGATTAAGCACCCTAACTGACTCCCTTCGTAATGTGTCCACTCTC
>CAUOZE010000023.1:0-42715 GCA_963508915.1 uncultured Deefgea sp. | reverse complement strand
TGAGAGTGGACACATTACGAAGGGAGTCAGTTAGGGTGCTTAATCATATAGTAATTAATAATCAAAGAGTTATGTTTGTTTCTGCATCATGCCGGATGGAGATTGAAAAAACAAGCAGCGCTTAAGTTGATACGATTGGCCCGCGACTGGCGTAAAGGCGAGCAATGGACTTTGGACGGTTTAAGCTACAACTGGCGTCAGCCGAAGCGCAAAAATATTGAAATTATCTTGCAAGATAGCAAGAATTGCAAAGTATCCCATACAGATAAACCCATAGAATCAATACCCGATACACAGCGACAAGCAGCACTGGAAGCTGCCAGGAACGGCGAATTACCAAAGCAAATCTCGGCACTTAAATTCGAAAAAATGCCGAGCTATCGTTGGGTGTATTTTTGGCAACATGGCGTCGCCCTAGAGCAAATGTTTACTTTATGGCAACGCGTTGCAAGCTGGGGACAAACGCAAGGCCTAAGCAATACCAATAGCCGCTTAGTTTCACGGATGATCGACAACCCAAACGTGACCGATCATCAGCATTGCGCTTACGCCGTTGGCTTGTTGGTTGATGCCGAATTTAAAGCTGAACCTAAGCACCTCGTCGCCGAACTTGTTGCGGGGAAATATTTAGTGGTCGATTTTTGCGGCACCGTCGCCGATTCGATGATTTTGGCCGAGTACGTTTTTAACTATTACTTGCCGCAGAGCAAATGGACGTTTGACGAAAGTCGCCCCGGCCATACTTTAGGGCCAATCAAAGATCCGCAAGAAATACTCGTCGCCAGTACTGAATTTACTTACCAACTTTGTGTGCCAGTCAAGAAACGAAGATAGCACCACCTAATGTATATGATTGCAAGAAATATAAAATATAACGTTTATACAAATACCCAAGGATAAAAATGCAGCGCCACTTCATCTCAATCGCCATCGCATTCAGCCTCAGCTCAGCATTTGCGAGTGATCTACCCAGCACCCCCAAAGTGCCAGATCCAGCGTTAGCGCAATTTAAGACCGCCACGCCCGAATCCGTTGGGCTCGACTCGGCCCAGCTCACCAAAATGCTCAGCTACTTGCAAACGCCCGGTTTTGATATGGAAAGCATCATCATCGCGCGCCATGGCAAGGTGGTGCTCGAAGCTTACGTTGCGCCTTTTCATGCCGACATTCCGCATCAAGTTAATTCGGTCACCAAAAGCGTTATGGCGACTTTGATCGGGATGTTGATTAGCGATGGTAAGTTAAAACTCACGGATACTGTGGCCGATATTTTGCCGAAATATGCTGATTTGCCGAATGCCAAGCTGATTACCGTTGAGCAATTGTTGGAAATGAAATCGGGCATGCTTTGGAAAGAAGACGGAGAAGGTACAGATTGGAACTTTGACCCACAAAAAGATTGGATTGCATCTTTCCTTCAGGTCCCCATCGAAGCTGATTTGCAGGGCAGTTTTCACTACAACAGCGGTGGCTCAAATCTGCTCGGTATTTTAGGTGAAGCTGCGCTCGGCAGCTCTTTAGCCGACTACACAGAGCAGCGTCTATTTAAACCACTAGCTATTACAAAAACACGCTGGGTGAATATTGGCCAACAAGGCCAAATTGGTGGAGGGCGCGGACTCTATATCATGCCACGCGACATGCTCAAATTGGGTGAGCTATATCGACAAAACGGCGTATGGCAAGGGCAGCAAATTTTACCTGCAAGTTGGGTCAGCTACGCCACTTCACCCTCTGTCAATGTATCAAAAGAAATCAAGTACGGTGCGCAATGGTGGGTAGAACAAAACCGAGAATGGTATACCGCACTAGGCGCACGTGGGCAGTATATTGCTGTATTCCCACAAGACGACATCACCATTGTGATGACCTCACGCAATCAAGATCGCTCAGATTTCGGCCTCGGTGCGCTGCGTGAATATTATTTAAAGCTCAAAGAACCACGCGATAAAAACCCCATTGCTTTCGCTGCGCTACAAGACAAAATCACGCAGCTCGCCACGCCAACACCCACATCAAAGCTGCGCTCGCCGCTCGAAAAAACGATCAATACGCGAAAAATTGATTTGGACAATCCTGCTTTTTGGGCCAATCAACTCAAATTTGAATTTAATGATGACAGCGTAACCATCACGATGGCGCCACGCAGCTTGGTGGATCGCCCTTTCATCATTCAAGCCAATTTGGGCGAAACTTGGCTGCATACCCCTGTAACGCCAGTGGACAACTTTTGGCAAAAGTCAGGCCCCGAATCGATGCGTGCCGCACGAGCACAATGGCTAGATAACAACACACTGCAATTCGAGGCGATGGATGTGGATGAATATTACAGCGCCAATTACAAAATCAAATTCAAAGGCAAAAAAGCCACACTACTCAATATGAACGACTCGGTCGCTAGCCAAGGCAATCTTCGTTAATAAACAATCAACATTTTTTGGAGCACCAACAATGCGTGAACTGTTTCTAAATTACGGTATGCCCTTTTTGGTGCTGGGCGCACTTTTGGGTAGTTTTCTGTATCTACTGTGCTCGCACGCGCTGTATACGTATTTAAAGGAAAACTACAGCGATGCCTTGCCACCACGGCTAGAGCTTTTTATGCATGACTCTGAAGCAATGGGTGGTTTTATTAACAGTATACAGTATGCGGCCAGAGAGAAAAGATGGAAACGCATAGAGAGCAATACCTGGCGTAGGTTGTTTGTATTTAATCATGACTCGGCTATTTTGTGGTGTTTTGCTGCGCCGTACTCTGTGGGGCATTTTTATTTTGGCCGAGCAAATAAATACGTCATTCCGGCGAAGGCCGGAATCCAGCAGCAATGCTGATTTTACCGTCGCTCTGGATACCGGCCTTGCCTTTAGGTACGCAGAGCGACGCCGGTATGACGAAGAGGTGATTAATTTTAGGCGGCATAAAAACCGCGTTTTTCACCACCACTGATGAAAGTGATGCACCGGTCCAATGCCGTGACCGACCTCAAGGCGTTCGGCCTGTGCAATCGCGAGCAACAGCCACGCTTTGGCTTTGGCGACCGTCTCTGGCCAATCGGCGCATTGTGGGCGCAGCGCAGTGAGCGCGGCTGACAGCGTGCAACCAGTGCCGTGCGTATGCCTTGTGGCGATGCGAGCAGCAGGGAAACAGACTTCGTCATTCGGTGTAATCAACCAATCTGGGCAAGATTCACCCCCCAAATGCCCGCCCTTCATCAGCACCGCTTTTGCCCCCGCAGTCAGCAATTCTCGCCCTTGCTGACGCATTTGCTCTTCCGATTGCGCTTCAGCGCAGCTAAGCAATGCCGAAGCTTCCGGCAAATTGGGGGTGATAATGCTGGCCAGCGGTAACAATTGCTCGCGCAGCGCATTCACCGCCGCTGGATCAAGCAGTGCGTGACCGCCCTTCGCAATCATCACCGTATCGAGCACGATAATTTGCGGTTGGTAATGCGCCAAACGCTCAGCCACCACAGTAATCGTCGCGGCATTGGCGAGCATGCCCATTTTGACCGCATCAACGCGAATATCGCTAAACACCGCATCGCACTGCGCGGCGATAAACTCGGGCGACACCACTTGCACGCCGTGCACGCCTTGCGTGTTTTGCGCGGTCAACGCCGTAATCACGCTCATTCCATAAGTGCCGAGCGCCGAAAACGTCTTCAAATCCGCCTGAATCCCTGCGCCACCACCCGAATCCGAGCCAGCGATTGTTAAAGCATGAATCGTCATTGTGTATTTCCTCGTGCCGCATGAATTTCAGCCAATAAGCCTTGCGTCGCTGCGGCGGCATCCGCTTTGCCACAAATCGCCGACACAACGGCAACGCCATTTAAGCCCTGCGCGATTAAGCTAGCCACTTTACCTGCTTGAATGCCACCGATGGCCACCGATGGCAAGAAGCGATTTTGCATCATGGCATTGACTTCAACTGTGGCCAGTACGGGCGAAGCATCTTTTTTTGTTCCTGTTGGGTATACCGGCCCAACACCAACATAATCAATAACTCCAGACTGATACATCGACTCAGCCTCATTAAATTGCGCCAAGCAATTAGTCGACAATCCCACGATTTTATTCGGGCCTAACAGTCGCCGCACTTCTGCCACGGGCAAATCTTGCTGTCCGACATGCACGCCATCGGCATCGACTGCCAATGCAATATCAACGTGATCGTTAATAATCAGCGGCACATTCAATGGTGCGAGGACCGCTTTTAATTGCTGAGCGGTTTCCAGCCATTGGCGCTTTTTCCAATTCGGTGCGCGCAATTGCACAACAGTCACGCCATTAGCGGCAGCTTGCTCCGCCGTAGCAACCATGCCTGCGCTCCCGCCACACAAATCAGGATCAAGCACCAGATACAGGCTTAAATCTATCGGCATAGGTAGGCGACTCATACGCTATAGCTCCGTAGTTGGGTTGGATGAATCACATGTAGCGCGTCTAAAAATGGCGCCACAAAGGTGCCAGGGCCGTCTGAGCATTCAATCGCACGCTCACCCGAGATCGCCATCACTGCGCACGCAGCCGCAACGGCATTTAGGTGATTCGGCGCATCAGCCAAAAACGCTGCGACCACCGCAGACAGTGCGCACCCCGTGCCGACCACGCGAGTCATCATCGCATGGCCCCACGGCACCGCCCATGTTTGTTCGCCATCGGTGATGTAATCGGTTGCGCCCGTCACTGCGACAATCGCACCGGTGGCAATAGCGACTTGCTGCGCAACGGTCAACGCCGAGATTGAGCTCATCGTGCTATCAACGCCTTTACCAGTACTGGTCATATCGCTTAAATTCAACGAATTTGCCAAAGCCAGAATCTCAGAGCCATTGCCACGAATTGCGGCAGGACCTTGCGCCAACATGGCACGAGCCGCCTCGGTGCGATAACTCAAAGCGCCCACCGCCACCGGATCCAGCACCCATGGCGTGCCGGCGGCATTGGCTGCATCAATGGCGATTAGCATCGATGCTAGTCGCTCGGCATACAAAGTACCAACATTGATCAAGAGCGCATCAGCAATCGCAGCAAATTCAGCCACTTCTTCGCGAGCAACGACCATCGCCGGTGAAGCACCAATCGCCAGCAGGGTATTGGCTGTAAAGCATTGCACTACTTCATTGGTCAGCACATGCACTAGTGGGGTATTCGCACGCAGCCGCTCTAATTCATCGGCGATGATAGAAAAAGGAAGTTCGGGAATGGTATGGGTCGTTTGCGTCATAGCAACTCCGGTCAAGGCGCGGAAAGTTGCCAAGCAATTGCGGCAGACTTCCCTACGCCAGTATTATCTGGATCAGGTACTGCGGGTTTATCTCAGTCGCTCTGCATTGCAGATCAATGCGGCGACACCCCGAGTCTGCACGTATTCTACTCTGCTGCTTTATCGATTGCCTGCGGCCATATCAAACTTTTCTGCGTTAAAGGTTTGCAGTATTTGCGCTAGCTTGGTAATGCCAAGTTCAATCTGCTCAGGTTTGGCATAGCTAAAATTCAAGCGAATATAGCCCTCATCACGCCCAGAGGCCATAAAGGCCACGCCAGGCATAATCGCCAATTGCTGCGCCAAGCACTGGCGCATCAGCGCCAGGGTGTCATCCACCTTATGAAGCCTCACCCAAAAAAACAAACCACCCGCCGGAACCTGCCAGCGGGCATAAGGCGTTAAATGGCGCTGCAATGCAGCCGCCATCGCATCACGGCGCTGGCGATAAATCGGCAAGACTTGCGCTAAATGTGGTTCAAGTTGGCCTGCGGCCAGAATCTGACTCACAATCAATTGGCTCAATCGATTGGAATGCAAATCCGCAGCTTGTTTCAAACGAATCAAGTGCGGCATTAAATCGGGGTGCGCAATCAGAAAACCCAAACGCAAACCCGGCGCGAGCGTTTTGCTGAACGAGCCTTGATAAATCCACGGTGCAGATTGAATGAAACTCACCATCGGGGCTGGCGCAGGGGTATCGTACGCTAGCTCACGATAAGGATCATCTTCAAACAAACACACACCATGGGTATCTAATAGCGCCGCGATCGACATGCGCTCTGTCGTGCTATAGCAATAGCCGGATGGATTTTGAAAGCTCGGGGTTAAATATGCCAATTGCACTTCACCCAAAACTTGATCCACAGCGCTCATATCCGCCGGTGCCTGCAGTGCGACCGATTTCAAATCAGCACCAAACAAGCGAAATGACTGTAAGGCGGCCAGATAAGCGGGTTCTTCAACCAATACGGGCGTACCTTCTTCGATCATTAATTTGCTGACTAAATCAATACCTTGTTGTGAGCCATTCAAAATCAGCACTTGATCCGCGCTACAATTCAGACCTATTTTTGCCATCCGCTGGGCAACCTGCTCCCGAAGCGCACGCTCGCCCTCGGTGGGACCATACTGCATTGCTTTACTCAATAAGTCGGGCGACAAAGCATTCATATCCAACTGGAGTAAGGCCTCATCGGCAGGCAAACCGCCAGCAAAAGAAATCACGCCCGGCCGCTGCGCCACGGCTAAAATATCGCGCACCAAGGACGAGGTTAAACGTTCAATTCTTTTCGCCAGCATAAAATACTCCAGAGGGTTTACAATTAGGTCAACACAATAGACCCAATCATGCAGAAGCAAGGAATATAAGTCAATATGATTGACCATAAAATTGAAGCTGATATTGAATTGCTGTTTTACGGCTACCGCGCATTTACCGCCCAAGCCGACGCCCTACTGGCAGAACGCCAATGGAATCGCGTCCACCATCGGGTTTTGTATTTTATTGCCCGCAACCCCGGCATCGCTGTCAATCAATTGCTCGCCAAACTAGGGGTAAGTAAACAAGCCTTGCATGGGCCAATGAAAGCACTGCTATCGGCAGCGCTCATCGAAACACGCAGCGATCAAAGCGACAAACGCATCAAAAATCTTTACCTGACCTCGGCAGGGTGCCACTTAGAAAATGAGCTCACACATCCACAGCGTGAACTACTTAAAGAAATCGAAAATGAACTCGGTAGCGATACCATTGATGCTTGGCGCTCTATGATGTCGGCATTGAGCAATAAAATTATCACGAAAGCTTAAAACAAGCTTTTGTTGATTAGGCTCACAATCATGCCGTTCGCTTGCCGCTAAGATGTAATGAATCGTCTTTAGGGAGCCTTTGCTATGCCCAAACTCACAAGCAGTCTAGCGACTACTTTTTTAGATTTACCATTGGCCAATCCGCTGATGAATGCCTCTGGCGTGTGGTGCAGCGTAGCCTCGCAACTTGAAGCACTATTGGAATCGGAGTCCGGTGCCATGGTCACCAAGAGCTGCACACTGGAACCGCGCAATGGCAATCCTGAGCCACGCTATCGCGTGCTCGATGGTGATAAGCCATGGGGCAGTTTCAATTCAATGGGCTTGCCCAATGAAGGATTCCCCTATTATTTGCGCTATACCGAACGGCATGATTACGAAACCAAACCGTTGTTTATTTCAATTTCTGGCCTGACGCTGGATGACAACCTCGCGATGGTGGATAGTCTAAAAGATGCCGTCACCCCTGCTATTCTGGAAATCAATTTATCGTGCCCTAATGTGCCGGGTAAAGCGCAGCTGGGCTATGACTTTGATGCGATGGATACCTTGTTGGCCGAAGTGACCTCAGGTTATGGTCAGCGCCAATTAGGGGTGAAATTGCCGCCCTACTTTGATATCGCTCACTTTGATGAAGCCGCCGCCATTCTGAACCGCTATCCGAGCGTGGCTTTTGTGACCAGCATTAACTCAATCGGTAATGCCTTGGTGATCGACATCAACACCGAATCAGTCATTATCAAACCAAAAGACGGTTTCGGCGGCTTAGGCGGCGATTATGTATTACCCACCGCACTAGCCAATGTGAATGCGTTTTATCGCCGCTGCCCCGAAAAAGCCGTGATCGGTTGCGGTGGTGTTAAATCAGGGCATGAGGCATTTTTGCACATTTTGGCGGGCGCCACTCTAGTCCAAATGGGGACTGCGCTTTATGAAGAAGGGCCGGGCATTTTTACTCGCGTAAAAGCTGAATTGCTCGAAATCATGAAGCAGAAAGGCTACGAGAATTTAGCTGATTTTCATGGCAAACTAAAAACCCTGTAAATCAGTAGCACCAAACAAAAAGAGCGGCTTTGGCCGCTCTTTTTGTTACTCGCTCACTTTCTTGAGACGCTCTGCATTTTCGCTGGTCCGCTTATGGACCGGATGCAGCACGGCATGTGCCATATCTGCAGAGGCTTGCGCCAGATGCTCAGGACTCAGTACGCTGTATTGCCAAGCTTGCTGAGCGGCAGCCTGCTCTTGCGGCGTACCCACTGATGCAGCCATAACACCGACTGCAGCCTGTGTTTGCTGCATTGCAGAATGCCATACCGCTTGTTGCAACTGCCCCCAGTGCTGAAACGCCGCCAAACTCGCCTCGCCCACGGCCTCAAGTTTCTCTAAACCCATTTGACTCATCTCGACTTGATCTGCCTCGGTCGGATTAATGCCCGCCTCAGCCATGCGCTGTGTACGTTGCGAGAAAACAAAAGCCGAATCTAGCCACATTTCTTGTGTTTTTTGCGCCAATTCATTCCATGCCGAAAATGGATCTTGCGTGGGTTTTGTCATTGTTTTCTTTAATTTGGGTTAATACTCAACCGGCACAGGGTCTAAGCTGCGCCACAAATACCATGTGGCAACACTTCGCCATGGCGACCAACATTGTGCCAAGGCAATTAAATCAGCACGCGGCAATCGCTCACCACCGTGATAGTGCAATGCGATCCCTTTGATTAAACCAATATCATCCAAGGGCAATACATTCGGACGTAACAAATAAAACAACAAAAACATTTCGGCAGTCCAGCGACCAATCCCTCGAATCGAGATCAACTCACGAATGACTGCCTCATCATCCCACTCCAGCCAAACACTAGGATCCAAGCGACCTGCTTGATGATGTGCTGCCAGATCAGAGAGATATTCCACTTTGCGCGCCGAAAGACCACAGGTACGAAGCTGCTCAACGGATGTCAGCAAAACAGCCTCGCTCGTCACATCGCCCAATGCAGCAACTAAGCGCGCCCACACCGAATCAGCTGCCTTTACCGAAATCTGTTGCCCTACAATCGATCTAGCCAAGGTATGAAACGCATCACCACGACCAACAAGGCTTACGGACGGATACATCGCAATAAGCTCAGCCATAACCGGATCATTGGCGGCTAGGTCTGCGCAAGCTTGATCCCAATAGGCAGGCCGACCGTGCTTCATTCACCCGCCACCGTCATGCGTTCAATTAAAATCGAACCGACTTTGCGGCTACTTGATTTCAAACCATCATCACCGATCGCGATAATTTGTTGATACATCTCGCGCAGATTGCCAGCAATCGTGATTTCTTCGACTGGGTATTGAATGACGCCATTCTCCACCCAAAAGCCCGCAGCACCACGTGAATAATCACCTGTGACCATATTAGTGCCATGACCTAACAATTCCGTCACCAACAAACCCGTTCCCATCATCGCCAGCATACCTGCGGCCTCGGTCGTTGAAGTTACTAAGATATTATGCGGGCCACCCGCATTACCCGTGGTATCCATCCCTAGCTTGCGGGCAGAATAACTCCCAAGGAAATACCCTTGCTGCACACCAGCATCCACCACAGTGCGCGCAACGGTTGCTACACCCTCAGCATCAAATGCGCCGCTGGCAAAGCCACGTTTCAAAAACGGATCTTCATGAATGGTGACGCAAGGTGCAAATACTGACTTACCTAAGCTATCAACCAAGAAACTCGATTTGCGGTACAGGCTACTGCCACTCACAGCAGAAATCCAATGCCCAATCAAAGAGCTAGCCACCGATGCTTCAAACAAAACGGGGTATTCACCCGTTTTGAGGCGGCGTGCGCCGAGTCGACGCACCGTGCGCTCGCCAGCCCGCTGCCCGATCGCTTTCGCATGATCTAAGTCGGTATGCGCTCTAGCCGAGCTATACCAATAATCACGCTGCATGCCACTCTCGTCTTCCGCAATCACAGCAGCAGAAATACTGTAACGCGTGCTGGTGCCTGCTCCCATAAAGCCCAAGGAGTTAGCATAAACCCAACGTGAGCCAGAGGTCGATACAGTGGCTCCATCTGAATTATTGATTCGTGCATCGACGGCGCGAGCGGCAGCCTCGCATTCGCGGGCCAGCTCTATCGCCCCCTCCACAGCTAATAGCCATGGATGGTACAAGTCTAGATCAGGGAAATGGGTACACAGACGTTCTGGGTCAGCTTGCCCAGCAAATTCGTCGGCAGCGGTGTATTTGGCGATGCTGAGTGCTTTACTCACTGTTTCAATCAGTGCGGCACCAGAAAAATCACTACTGCTGGCGTGTGCTTTTTGCTGGCCCAGATAAACGGTAACATTCACACCTTTATCACGGTTGTATTCGATGGTTTCAATTTCATCTAAACGCACTGAAACATTTTGACCTGCGCCCTCTGAAACCTCGACATCACACGCTGTGGCGCCCTGCTTTTTCGCCTCTTGCAACACTTGAGCCGCTAAATCACGAAGATATTGTTCACTAAAACTAAATTCAGACACAGAAGTTTCTCAGAAGAAAAGTGGGGAATAGGGATTCGTTTGGTATCATACTGCTTTTGCACCAGTTCTAGACATCATGGCAAACCCAAATCAGTCGAATCCATACGATAGCGATGAGCCCGTAGGCATCATCAGCAAGTCACAAGCCAAGCGTGAAGCGACGGAATTACAAAAACTAGGCGCAACACTGCTTGAATATACGCCCAAGCAATTGTTGCCGCTCAACTTACCTGAAAATTTACTACAAGCCATTCAAGAAGGCCGAAAAATCACGGCCAACGTTGCCACTGCACGCAATAAGCAGTATATCGGCAAACTGATGCGCAATATCGATCCGGCACCAATTTATGCATTTTTAGATGCACAAAAAGGCATCACCAATGAGCACAATATCTGGCTACACCAGATTGAACGTTTACGTGAACGCATGCTGACCGACCCGAAAGCCGTTGAAAAATTTATCGCCGACTACCCTGCGGTTGACATTCAGCATCTGCGCCAACTGGTTCGCAACTCGCAAAAAGAACGCCAACAGCAAGAAGCGGGCAAACACATACCGCCAAAAGCCTTCCGCGAATTGTTTCAGCTGATGAAAACCTTCATCAAAGAACCTGCAACAGGTTACCAAAATGAAGTTGCGAGCGACGAAGAAAGCAACGAGGAATAAAATGGCAATGCACTCAGCAACAACGTTAAGCGCCAAAGGTTTTTTATTTGATATGGACGGCACCTTGATTGATTCAAGGCCGTGCATCGAATTGATTTGGCGGCGTTGGGCTGAGCGTAATGGCATCGACTTTGCTGAAGTCATGAAAGTCATGCACGGTCGCCGTGGACAAGAAACCATTGCGATTGTTGCACCAAACTTGAATGCAGAACTTGAAACAGAGCAACTGATTGCCGAAGAACTCGTCAGCCTTGAAGGCACAACCGTATTGCCTGGTGCACTTGAGTTTCTCCAGCAACTCAATCTCGACCAATGGGCGCTAGTTACGTCCGCGCCACGCGATCTTGCCTTGGCCAAACTGGCTTTTGTTGGTCTACCTTTTCCCAAATACTTGATTGGCGCGGAAGACGTAGCACAAGGCAAGCCCCACCCTGCACCCTTCCAGCAAGGCGCGGCGCTACTCGGTCTCAATGCCAATGAATGCATCGCCTTTGAAGATGCGCCCAATGCCATTCGCTCGGCACACACAGCTGGCGCAACAGTGATCGCTATCACTGGCACCGCAGGTGCTGACGCGACCGGTCTTGCCCAGCGACAAGTCGCAAATTTTAACGAAATCACACTTCAGCAGCACGCATCCATATTTTCTTTGAGCATATCCCTATGAGCACATCATTAAAAATCGGTCTCATCTCGGTATCGGATCGCGCAAGCACTGGCGTTTATGAAGATAAAGGTATTCCAGCACTGAGTGAATGGCTCGGTCGTGCTTTAAGCACCCCCTTCACCCTAGAAACACGTTTAATCGCAGATGAGCAAGCGCAGATTGAAATAACTCTCAAAGAACTAGTTGATGAACAAGGCTGCCAGCTCGTATTCACTACGGGTGGCACCGGCCCAGCCAAACGCGACGTTACGCCAGAAGCGACTATCGCCGTCATGGACAGAGAAATGCCTGGTTTTGGTGAACAAATGCGCCAGATAAGCCTAAGATTTGTACCCACCGCTATTTTGTCACGACAAACCGCGGTGATTCGTGGCGCAAGTTTGATTTTAAATCTGCCGGGGCAACCCAAATCAATTCAAGAAACACTAGAAGGTTTAAAAGATGCAGAGGGCAAAACAATTGTCGCAGGTATTTTTGCAGCCATTCCTTACTGCATCCAATTACTAGAAGGCCCTTACATCGAAACCAATTCCAGCGTTGTCTCTGCGTTTAGGCCCAAATCAGCAATAAGAAACCCTGAAGAATAAAAAATGGCGCACCACGGTGCGCCATTTTTCAGCCTCAAGATCAGTCTTGCCGCAACACATTCACTGTAATCCAGGACCAATCAACCCCCTTCTCAAGCACAGAACCCAAGCTCACCGAGAATTTTTTATCACGCGCATTAACCTGATAAATTTTATCTAAGCCATAATCAGCCGAATTCATGATTAATGTATTAACACTAGAACCATTAATTTGGTGTGGCACATAGAGCGCAGTGCGTACATTAGGCAACTCTAAACCGCCCGTAAATCCAATTTCAGCGACTGTTATATTTTCAATCCTGTCATTTTGTTCTGATTTCATACCCACCATGACAGGGGTACCACTTACCACCTGCACACCAACGGATACTTCATCTTCACTCAGCCGCGCAATCCGGCGTAAAATACCGACATTCCAATTATCCGCGCTTGAAGAACGCGAACCGATCAATAAGCTCGGACGGATCCATTCGTTTTCAGAAAAACGAATCACCGCGCCAAAGCCATCCGCACTTTCATTATCAACAGCCCACGCCTCCCAATCATTTTCTTTCTTATTCACAGTGAAACTGTATGGATTCGCCGCTAATTTTTCCTTCGTACGCGATGAAACAAAGCCGTACAAGCGCATATCCATAATTTCATCGTAATCGACTTGATCTTCGGTCTCTACTCCTTGACGGCTAAACCTATCGTTATCTTGCTTCACGTAACGACAGACACGATCAAGGCCATAGATGATATCTGCAGCCTTGGTGACTTTTTTTCGCTCACTGCGTTTGACTTGACTATTGCGCATGCACATAGTCCAAAAAACATCCAAGTGTTTCAGTAATTCACCAACAGCAGGACCACGAGCATCAGCGCCTAACTCTAAAGATCCGTAGCTGGAGCCCGTCATCAACTTACCTAATATCTCTTGAATTTGACCAATCAGATCGTTCAAACCCCAGTAACGATAAGGCTCACCAATCAAGTCATTATTAATTTTTTGTGGGCCCTGCGACTCCTGCAAATTGACACAAAAATGATGGCGGTGTTCTTGATATTTACGGCCAAACTGAATCAACTTTGACCAGTGCTCAAGCCAGCTATCAACCAAATCAATTTGACGAACAGATAGATTGTTATTAGCTAAAGTGTTGAGCATCAGCATCTGGATATATTCATCGGCACAGGATGAAACGTCTTTTTTATAGGCTGGATACAGTTGAAATGGATTGCTGTCAAAAGCACCGACCTCCGAAAGTCGATACATTTGGTGCGCTTGAATCCACAACTTCGAAGGTACGCGCTCAAAACGAAAATAATGCCATTTCGCCTGAATGGCTATATAGCGCAAACTGCGAGCCAATACTAAAGGCATCAGCAAATCAAATTGTTGCTGCTGTGCTTCATTGTTTTCGGCCTGAACAAAGCGCTGATAAGCTTGCACCATGTCTGAAGCAAAACTAACAACCGACTTCCATAGTTTTTGCTCCATATGCTTAGACATACGTGGATTTGAAACGTACTGATAACAAACTGCGTCATAAGCCTCTTGAACCTGCTCATCAAGCAGCATCAAGGCCTGTAAACGATCGATACTTACTTTGTCAGCCGCGGCAACAAAGTCACTGATCAAACCATGCACCTTATTGCATTTCGAGGCAGGATCAAGTGACTCAATTTGCTTACACCACTGAGTCGCCAATTTAGCGTTCGCTAGCGGCGACTTTTCACGCGAGAACAGCGAAGTAATAAGATCAAGCATAGTTTTATCCAGCTAATCCAGTTAATTTACAAAAAGCTTTTACGCAGCAGCGGCTTCATCATCCAACCAAAACTGAGCACTCTGAATATCTGAAAAAATTTTAATCTCAGACTCGGCAATCGCTTGATTGAGCCACACAGACCAAACGACCCATTGATCGTCACTCACTACAGCCACTTTGTCAAAATTCTGACGATTCACTTTTGAGAAACGAACCTCTTCAAGTGCCATGTCTATCGTGTAGCCATCCATCTGGCGTAAATCCAGCAACAAACGCGCCTTACCATGAAAACGAATCTCATACAGAACATTAGACTCAAATTCTTTATAGTCTTGTAGTGTAAATTGCTCGAACACCACAGCGTGGGTGTAATTTGCTTCATGCGAAATGCTGATCATAACAACCCCCAATACGACAATTGATCTTTCTTACGCTATAGCATAGAGAAGAATGCTGCAATGAGTATAAAAATCTATTGGATTAAAAGCCCCCATAACTTGCCTGAGTGTTAACTAGTTAATTTTTAAGCGCAACACTCAAAAAATGTTTAACAAAACGAACAATGACAAATCAAAAAGATCTCAACTCAAGATAAAAGACACCTCATATGCCAAAACCGATCCCTGAGAAACATCAACATACACGTATAAGTCACAATGCCATGCAAATAATGGCGGCAAATAACATACCCTTTACATTTTCTGAAGATCGATCAATAGCTGCCTCGTATGCAAGTTTGCATCACCCAGCAACTCAGAAATAGACTGTCGCATCCAAAGCTTAGCCCAAGGCAAAACTTGCTCATTAGAAAAATCAGCAGCTGCAAAAGCCAAAATCAGGGGCGCGGGACAAGCATCAGGGCTATGACTCGGCACTAAACCGTGACCATTATTAAATTGATACTTTAAGGCCAAATCAAGCGGTCGATTCGAGTGCGCTTCAAGGTGCCAGTGAATACCGTAACCCAGGCAATCGAGCATTTGTCGCTCGAACTGACGTAAAACAGGTTCAACCCCCGATGCGTCAATCAATGCCAAAGCCTTGATCGCCTCAAAATAAGCAGTAAACAAAGCGGAATTAGGCTCTTCTTTGGGGCAGAATCGTTGCAGCAACTCATTGATATAAAAACCACACAAGAGTGGCAGACCAGATAGCTGCGACAAGCCTGGCTGCCAAATCGCTGAGTGCAATGTCTTTAGCTCCCCAGCCCCAAACCACGATAACAACAAGGGCTGAAAGCCTAGTAATACACTTCTTATTTGTGAGCCAGGGCGCTGAACACCCCGCGCATAGATGGTTAACCGCCCATGATCACGAGAAAAAACATCCAGCAAACGACTCGTTTCACGGTAAGGATGCTGATGAAGGACAAAAGCAGGCTGCGAATTGACGCGCAACTTGCTTGAACCTCGGCTCATTGATTATTCGTAACCAAACTGACGAACTAAACGAGTGTCATCTGCCCAGCCACTTTTAACTTTAACCCAAACTTCTAAGTGCACTTTAGCATCAAACAACTTTTCCATATCGATACGTGCATCTGTAGCAATTTTTTTGAGTTTAGTCCCGTTTTTACCAATCAAAATAGGCTTTTGATTTTCTCTATCCACCAAAATGGCCGCATAAATTCGACGAAGTTCGCGCCCATCAGCAAGTGTTTCTTCTTCAAACTTCTCAATTTCGACCGCCATTACATAAGGCAACTCTTCACCCATCATGCGAAAAATCTTTTCTCGAATAATTTCTGAAGCCAAAAAACGCTCATTTCGATCGGTAATTTGATCTTCGGCAAACATCGGTACCGATTCAGGCAACAGTGGCTCGATAGCCGCCACCAGAACATCCAACTTCAAACCTTTCTGGGCGGATACAGGAACAATCGCAGCAAAATTGAAATGCTTTGCAACGTCTTCAATAAATGGAAATAGGCTACCTTTATCAGCCAGCGTATCGACCTTATTAATCACCAACAACACAGGGCGATCTTTAGGTAGCAACTCTAGAACCGCTTGGTCTGCGGGACCAAAACGCCCAGCTTCAACGACAAACAAAATCGCATCAACATCAGCCAATGTACTGGTGACGCTTTTGTTCATTGCCTGATTTAAGGCGTTTCTAAAACGTTTTTGAAAGCCCGGCGTATCCACAAAAACAAACTGTGCCGACTCCGAAGTTAAAATACCTGTAATCCGATGTCGTGTCGTTTGTGCTTTTCTTGAGGTGATACTCAGCTTTTGACCAATCAAATGATTCATCAACGTCGATTTACCGACATTGGGTTGACCTACGATTGCGACAAAACCACAGCGATACCCTACGTGTTCGTTGCCCGTTAGTAAGCCACCACTGTTTATTAAATCAATCATTTTCGCACAACCTTTTTACCTGGAAATTGCTCGCGCAATAGATGAAGAACGGTACCAGCGGCAAGCTGCTCCGCAGCACGTCGGCTTGCCCCTTCTGCTTTGGCCGTTACTTTGAGCTCGCCAATAGTGCAACTCACTTCAAAAATTTGGTCTGGAGAATCACCCTGCTGCCGCTCAATCACATAATTGGGCAAGTCCACTTTACGGGCCTGCAACCATTCTTGTAGTGCAGTTTTAGGGTCTTTCATTGCCTCTTCTGGATTGACGGCGGCAATACGTGCAGCAAATAATTTTTCCAATACCGCTTCAGCGGAAGCAAATCCACCATCCAACCAGATGGCCCCCAAAACGGCCTCAAGTGCATCAGCTAAAATACTCGGACGTCGATGACCACCACTCTTTAACTCACCCTCTCCGAGGGATAAATAATCACCAAGCTGCAACTCAGTCGCGATGATCGCGAGGGATTCTTGCCGCACAAAATGCGCCCGTAAGCGAGACAAATCTCCCTCACTAAGTTGCGGAAACGCCAAAAATAAACTGCGTGCAACCACTGCATTCAAAATGCCGTCACCGACAAACTCCAAGCGCTCATTGTGAGTCGACGATGAGCTACGATGCGTCAAAGCCTGCTTGAGCAATTTAGGCTGAGAAAAAACATAACCGAGCGTTTTTTGCAAACGCTCGGCAGGTAAGACAACTGACAAATTAAATATTCCTTAAATTATTCAACACTTGCACCGGAAGATTTTTCAATCTGGAAGTCAAACAACAAACTCACATTAGCAACCAAAGGAACCACTTTTTCATAATTAGCAGAAATATTGGTTTTTCCACCGACCTGAGTAATGAGCAAATCTTTGCCTGTTATGTCAGTGATATAACCAATCTGAGCTTCCTTGCCAAATGATTCACGAATGGCTTCTGGTGTTTGTCCGGCACTGTTCTTAGCTAACTTTTCAACTGTATTTTTAATAGAAAAATACTGGGTGTAAGTGGGCACAACACTAAATGCGACAATCAATGCCATTGCGACGGCCATCGCGACAATGATGAATCCAAAAAAAGACATCCCTAATTGCTTTTTCATTACCTAAACTCCTATTGAATGGTGGTGCCAATACGATCAAAATGCTTAAAATTCATCCAAATTAAAAAGGCTTTGCCGACAATATTCTCGTTAGGCACAAACCCCCAGTATCGGCTATCCGCACTATGGTCACGATTATCGCCCATCATAAAATACTGACCAGCTGGAACCGTACACTTAAAGCCTGAATCATTATAGCTACAATTTTCGCGAGAAGGAAAGTCACCCACTTCACGCAAATTAATTGCTGGCACATCGGCCATCGTTAAAGTTTTATACTGTGAAGCATCAAGATGCTCAACAAATTGCTGGTTATTCACTAGTAAAACACCATTTTCAACATACTGATGATCGGCAAGTTGCTTGGTTTCAACTGGCAGGCCATTCACGGTGAGTTTTTTAGAACGATATTCGATCACATCACCGGGCAAGCCAATCACACGTTTGATGTATTGAATTTTTGGATTCACAGGATAATCAAACACCATCACATCGCCACGTTTCGGCTCACCAACGGGAACAATCACAGTGTTTGTAATAGGTAAACGAACGCCATAAGTAAATTTATTAACCAAAATAAAATCACCGACAATTAAACCAGGGCGCATTGATGACGATGGAATTTGAAATGGCTCAACAATAAACGAGCGCAAAACAAAAACGGCAAGAATTACCGGAAAGAAGCCGCGACCATATTCAACCCAATCTGCGATTTGTTTTTCACCACGCGTTTTACCCCAGACAAATTTATCCATTGCCCAAACAAAACCCGTTAGCACAACAAAAATCAGCATTGCTGCGCTAATACTAAAGAACTGCACAAGTAGAACAAATAAGCCGACAACCGTAAGCAAGTAGCCATACTGAACCAGCTGCGGCGGTTCATTATTTTTACGTTCATGCTTTGCACCAGCCATGATTAAAACTGGGCCTAAGATCAAGGATAAAATTCCAATTACAAACCAATTCATCGACAGTTCCTTAGCACACTAAGTTTGAGGGTTTATTTATCGCTGACTTGCAAAATAGCCAAGAACGCTTCTTGTGGAATTTCCACATTCCCGACTTGCTTCATGCGTTTCTTACCGGCTTTTTGTTTGTCTAGCAATTTACGTTTACGAGAAACGTCACCACCATAACATTTTGCCAGCACATCTTTACGAACCGCTTTCACCGTTTCACGCGCAATAATATGACTACCAATCGCAGCTTGAATCGCAATATCAAACATTTGCCGAGGAATGAGTTCACGCATTTTCGATACCAGCTCACGGCCACGATATTGGCTTGTACTGCGGTGTACAATTAAACTCAGCGCATCAACCCGCTCGCTATTCACCAGTACGTCCAATTTAACTAAGTCGCCCGCACGAAATTCTTTAAAGTCATAATCCAATGAGGCATAACCGCGACTCACTGATTTCAACTTATCAAAGAAATCCATCACTACTTCAGCCATTGGCATTTCATAAGTCAACATCACTTGGCGACCCATGTATTGCATATTGATTTGCATACCACGCTTTTGATTACATAGCGTCATCACAGGGCCTACGTAATCTTGCGGCACCAAAATCGTCGCAGTGATAATTGGCTCGCGCACTTCATCGTATTTCGATGGATCGGGCAATTTCGACGGATTTTCAATTTGAACGACTTCACCGCCTTTAAGTACCAATTCAAACACCACGCTCGGCGCGGTGGTAATCAAATCCATATCAAATTCGCGTTCAAGACGCTCTTGCACGATTTCTAAATGCAACAAGCCCAAGAAGCCACAACGGAAACCAAAGCCCAAAGCTTGCGACACTTCCGGCTCGTAATGTAAAGATGCATCATTAAGCTGTAGTTTTTCTAGACTATCACGCAGCTTTTCATAGTCATGACTTTCAACTGGATACAATCCAGCAAAAACCTGTGATTTTACATCTTTAAAACCAGGCAGTGCTTCTGTTGCTGGCGCTTTAACCGTGGTGATGGTATCGCCCACTTTTGCGCTGGCAATTTCTTTAATGCCGGCAATGATAAAACCCACCTCACCGGCACGCAAAGCTTCGCGCTGCACCGACTTCGGCGTAAACACACCGACCTGCTCGCACAAATGCTGAGCTTTAGTCGACATGAAAAGAATTTTATCTTTCGGGCGAATTTCACCATCAACAACACGAACCAGCATAATGACGCCGACATAATTATCAAACCATGAGTCGATAATCAATGCTTTGAGCGCAGCATCTGGATTACCTTTTGGCGGGGGTATCTTATTGACAACCTCTTCTAGAATATCCTCGATACCAATACCTGACTTGGCAGAAGCATGCACGGCATTCACGGCTTCAATACCGATAATGTCTTCAACTTCTTGCGCAACACGATCTGGATCAGCCGCTGGCAAGTCTATTTTATTCAATACCGTACGAACTTCAACACCCAATTCCAGTGCCGTGTAGCAATTAGCAACCGTTTGCGCTTCAACACCTTGCGATGCATCGACAACGAGCAAAGCACCTTCACAAGCAGCCAATGAGCGGCTCACTTCGTAGCTAAAGTCAACGTGACCTGGTGTATCAATCAAATTAAGATTGTAAATTTTCCCATCACGGGCTTTGTATTTTAAGGCTGCCGTTTGAGCCTTGATCGTAATGCCACGCTCTTTTTCAATATCCATTGAATCAAGCACTTGCGCGCTCATTTCGCGCATTTCCAAGCCGCCACAGAATTGAATAAAACGATCGGCCAAAGTACTTTTACCGTGGTCGATATGCGCGATAATAGAGAAGTTACGAATGTGATCCATGAGTCCCGCAGCCGCAAGGCTGTACACAATTTGCAAATATGAAAAGGGCACGCCACGCGTGCCCATACTAGCGATAACCGCTTATTTTAACTGATTTTTGCCAAGCTGACATCCAAAGCCTGCTGATCCAAATGGTAGTGGCAAATTTCATTGCCAAACTCATCGGTCAAAACAGGCACTAACTCGCCATACAAAGCCTCCAAATCATAGATATCTTCGATATCAATCCACTCTAATTCGAATCGACCCGCAGCTTGCGTCAACAATTGCTCACGCATGACAGTGCACAAGCCGCAGTACACACGACCAAATAATTTCAATTTCACTTGGCAGACACCTTCAATAAAAAAACATACTTCACGCAATTGAAAGTCATAAACTTGCATCACTCAACTCGAACAATACAACCCACTTATTGTTGTTTTACCGAGCAATCCACTCAAAAAATTCGAACAACAAGTGCTGACAAAGTCATTTACCAGCACAGTTTTTTAGTTTAATTGTATGCTGCAGTATCTCGACAATACTGGGCTGAGTTTGCTTGGCTTTTTCATTTCTCATTCGCAAGACGATAAAACTCAACAAAAAACCGATCACAGCACCGAGCAGTGAATACAACTCATCTAACGCCACTGGCGCCAAGGCAGAACCAAGCACGGCACCTAAAATCAATAATAAAAGCGGAAACCCATAGGCCCACACAGCTGTACCGAGTAAGTCGCCTTCATTAACCGCGACCTTTACGTAGTCATTAGGCTTGGCGTGCAAGGGATTTTTGACTTGGTAACTCTGCTGAGCATGACCAAAAAGTCGAGTAATTGCGACTGACTTACAGCCAGTTTTTGGGTCGCAATTACCACAGGGGCTGTGAGGGCGGATCTTGACCCAGGCAAACTCACCTTCACAGCGCTCTACTTGAGCTTCACTAAATATCATTCAAATTCCAACTGTAATTACTCAACGCAGTGAGTATGCGTTCGCAAAACTTTCCACCGTGGCGGCAGGCACTTCGCCCAAGCAACTCACCAAATGATCACCCAACTGGCGTGAATACAAATGAACCGGACCTTGATGAGCCAAGCCCAATGGCATTTTCAGATTTTTTGGCTCAATAAATACCGACAAAGTCACCGCGCCATCACTGTACAGGTGATGTGTCACCTCTCTGTTTTTATACGGCAAATTCCGAGTATTTTGCTTGATCAACTTAAACCCTGGCACTGCTGGTTTAATCACAAACTGAGGATTCTTGGTTATATCAATCATCTCAGCATCAACTACCGCGACTTCACGCACGGGATTAGTCGGCTTTAAAAGCTCACGGTCTATTTTGCCGCCCACCTGAACCTGGGCAAAGCTAAACTGCTGCACCATTTCCTGCCGCATCCCCATCATCAGCGATTTCAAAATCAAACCGCTCTCAACATCGATCCAAAGCCGCTGCGGATAACGATAAGCATCCACGGGGTCAAGTTGATAAATAATTGCGTCACGACCAGCAACCCGATCTCGACCGATCTTGGTCAAACGATAAGATTGAAGCAGCTCTTCTAAGTCATGCGGCAATTGATTTGGGAACAACTTAGAGGTATATCGACGATCCAGAACAAATCCCTGCTCTTGAGGCGGATACATACTGACTTTTTCGCCATTGCGAATATATTCTTTAGGCTTGCCATCCAATAAAACACGCCGTTCAATACTGACGCCGTCATCGAATAAATGGATGATCTGATAATTCGCGACACTCTCACCATACTGATAAACATAATTACCAGTATAACTCACCATTTCTGCAGCAGTGGCAGCACGACCTAAAACACGGATCGCGTCTGCACGCTCTAGAGGTGCCGCTTGCGCACCCGCCAAAACCAAGAGACACCCAGCAAACGCCACCACCCATCGTTGAATTGAATAAAGCCGCATTTAACGCTGCTCTCCTGCTTCAAAATGAGCCAGAGCAAACTGCTCGGTCGCCATCGAATTGGCCAAGCCATCGCGATGTGCGACGAGGTATGGGCTAATTTCACTTGAAGGGATCGCTGGCGCTTCCACTTTAGCCATGGCGCCTACGTCCGAAGTCACTGCCGGCATCGAAAACTGCCAAACCGCCAAGCCAACAAACATTACCGAAGCCACCGCTGTCGCAGGAATCAAAAACGGCTTCATCCAGGCTGATTTACGTATACGATTCGGAGCAACAATGACCGGCTCTTGCGCTAAACGGGCAGAGAATTTAGTCATAAAATCAGGGAAAACTGGATAGCCGTGCATCGTATCTCGCGCGGCATGCATTGAGTACCAGTCATTTTGCTGCTTGGATGACGCAAGTAGCTCGTTAATTATTTTTGACGCTTCTTTTTGATCAACCTCACAATCGATCAGTGCTGAGATTTTTTCATTCATTTTGGCAACCTTTTATTTCATTGCTGCGATCTGTTGATGGCAATACTGATGATTACCAGCGCTTATCTTTGCCCACTTCCTTAAGCAGAGGTCGCAGACGATTCGCAATCGCCTCCCGAGCACGAAAGATCCGTGAACGCACAGTACCGATTGGACAATCCATCGCCGCAGCAATTTCGTCATAACTCATGCCATCCATTTCTCGCAAAGTAATCGCTTCGCGCAGCTCTTCTGGCAATGCATCTACAGCCTCATTCACTGTAGAGACAATCTGTTTATTCGATAGTTCAGTTTCTGGTGTATGAAAATCAGGCACTAGAGAGGCGGCATCCACACTATCACCATCTTCGTCTTCATACTCAGCAGACAACACAGGGCGACGGCCCAATGTGGACAGGTGATTTTTGGCGGTATTGATAGCAATTCGATAAAGCCAAGTATAAAAAGCACTTTCGCCGCGAAAACTAGGCAGCGCGCGGTAGGCTTTAATAAACGCCTCCTGCGATACGTCCTCAATCTCAGATTGATCACGTATCATGCGCGACAGTAATCGCGCAATTCGACGCTCATATTTTACGACTAGCAGCTCAAACGCCCGCTGATCGCCGCTCTGCGCCCGCAAGACCAATTCTTGATCTAAATCGCGCTCACTAATTTTAAGCAAGAGTATCAACCCCTCAATCTAATTTTTTAACCCTACCACCGATATGGGGTAAATATTGATTATTACAAGATCAAGTGCTTCTCTACAAGCAAGCCCAGCTCAGCTCTGTTAAGATTTGATGATTCATTATTTTGAAAAAAACACCATGCGCAAATTTGATGTACTGATTCTAGGTAGTGGACTCGGTGGCATGACCATCGCCTTGCAACTAGCTGAAAAACTCAAAGTCGGCCTTATCACCAAGCGCGCACTTCGCGATGGTGGTAGCGGCTGGGCGCAAGGCGGTATTGCTGCCGTACTGGACGACTCAGATAGCATCGAGCTCCATATTCGCGATACTCAGGTCGCTGGCGCTGGCCTTTGCGATTTAGACGCAACTCGTTTTATTGTCGAAAACTCCAAAGAAGCCATCGACTGGTTAATCGAAATGGGCGTGCCATTCACCAAAGATGAAGCCGGAGAAACCAGCTATCACGGCTACCACCTTACCCGCGAGGGAGGCCACAGCCATCGACGCATTATTCACGCCGCCGATGCAACTGGCGCGGCAGTGATTGATACCTTGGCCATCAAAGTAGCCGCTCACCCCAATATCACCGTACTCGAAGAGCATATTGCTGTTGATCTAATCACCGATAAAGCTGCCAACAATCGCTGCATCGGCGCCTATGTCTACAGCAAAGAAGAGGATCAAGTTGAAACCATCCTCGCGCCATTTACCGTCCTTGCGACGGGTGGCGCAGGCAAAGTTTATCTCTACACCACCAATCCAGACGTTGCAACGGGTGACGGCATTGCGATGGGCTGGCGCGCAGGTTGTCGTGTGTCGAATATGGAGTTCATCCAATTTCACCCAACTTGCCTCTACCACCCGCACGCCAAATCTTTCCTTATTACCGAAGCAGTACGTGGCGAAGGCGGCATTTTGCGACTTCCTGACGGCACCCGCTTCATGCCACAACATGATGAGCGTGCCGAGCTAGCGCCACGCGACATCGTTGCCCGCGCCATTGACTTTGAAATGAAGCGTGGAGGTTTTGATTGCGTCTATTTGGACATTTCTTATAAACCCGCAGCCTTTGTCAAAGAGCACTTCCCCAATATTTATCAGCGCTGCCTCGAGCTAGGCATCGACATCACGAAAGAACCAATTCCAGTCGTTCCGGCAGCGCACTATACCTGCGGCGGACTGGTTACAGACTTGGCTGGGCGCACCGATGTGAATGGACTGTACGGCGTTGGCGAAGTGGCCTGCACTGGCCTACATGGCGCCAATCGATTGGCTTCTAATTCATTACTGGAATGCATGGTACTGGGCAAAGCCGCAGCCGAAGACATACTGACGCAAACGCCACAAGCACTACCCCAAGTTCCAGAATGGGACGAAAGCCGTGTTACCGACCCCGATGAAGAGGTTGTTATTTCACACAACTGGGATGAATTACGGCGCTTTATGTGGGACTACGTTGGTATCGTTCGTACCAATAAACGACTAGAGCGAGCGCAGCACCGGATTGAGCTACTTAAAAGTGAAATTCATGAGTTCTACCGAAACTTCCGAGTTTCAAATGATTTAATCGAACTACGCAATCTGGTCACCACGGCAGAATTAATTGTTCGATGTGCCCTGGCGCGTAAAGAAAGCCGAGGACTTCACTACAGCCGCGACTATCCAAAAATCGAGCCTGATTCTAAACCTACGATTTTGCAACCCACTGCAGTTAAAACCAAAAAATAACGTCAGCGGCACACAACAAAATAGAGCGCAGTGCGCTCTATTTTTTTCAGCCCGAAGAAAAATAATATGACGTATACAATCCAAGCCATTATAAATAAATGGCTACATCAACATACCCAGCAAGCGATATAAGCCCATACCAATAATTACCAAGCCAAAACAAGGCCTGATACCCGGATAGCTCAAGAACTGAGTCAATCGGCTGGCAAAAAGACCAATCAGCAGTAAATTAGGCAATGTACCCAAGCCAAACGCCAACATCACTCCCGCCCCTTTACCTATCGATGCAGTAGATAAAGCAGCTAAGCACGCCGTATACACCAAACCACACGGAATCCAACCCCATAAGAAACCAATTACTGGAGTATGCCAAACCGAACGAATTGGCAACATACGCCGTAACAAAGGCTGAATACGCTGCCAAATAGGCTGTCCGACACGCTCGATTTTAGTTAACCAACGCGACCAACCCGCGACATACAAACCCAAGACGATGAGTAGCAAATTAGCCAAGACAAACAGCACTGACTTCACCGATTGCAACTGGGCCAAAGCAGTTACACCAGCAATGCCACCCAAAACAGCCCCAATCAGCGCATATCCAAGCAACCGCCCAATATTAAACCCAATGTGATAAGGCAGCTTCGGGCCAGCAGGCAATTGTGAACTAAACGCAGCCACTACACCGCCACACATACCAGCACAATGCCCTCCACCCAGTAGTCCAGCCAAAAACAAAGCCAAAAAATCCAGTTCCAGCATCAAAAAACATCTCAACCTATCAGATCAACTGAGAATACCTTGCCTTGGTTGCCTTTGTCCGTAAATACGCATCAAAAACCATCGCAATCGAGCGAATCAACATCCGTCCCTTTGGGGTGACAAAAATACCGTCTAACTCCAACGTCAGCAAGCCATCCACCACTAGTGGCTGCAAGAGCCTCAACTCATCCGCAAAATAATCAGAAAAATCAATCATATAACCCACCTCAAAAGGCTGGTAAAACAATTGAAACTGACACATCAACGCCTGTATGGCTGCACGGCGAATCACATCATCTCGATTCATCGTCAAACCACGCTCAACTGGAAATGCTTTTTCATCCAATTTTGCGTAATACTCATCCAAGGTTTTCACATTTTGGAAATAACTCGCGCCCACCTTGCCGATGGAAGAAACTCCAAACGCCAATAAATCGCAATCCGCATGTGTTGAATAGCCTTGAAAATTACGCTGCAGGCGGCCACGCCGCTGGGCCACCGCCAAATCATCATTTGGCAAAGCAAAGTGATCCATACCAATCAACACATAACCCGCTTGGGTCAGTTGCTCAATTGAATTTTGCAGGATATCGAGCTTCACTTCGGCAGAAGGTAACTCATCAGCGTTGATCCGACGTTGCGGCATAAAACGCTCTGGCAAATGCGCATAGTTATATAGCGCAATTCGATCCGGCTTAAGAAGTAATACACGATCTATGGTTTCCGCGATTGTCGCCGCAGTTTGCTTGGGTAAACCGTAAATCAAATCAACACTAACCGAGTGAAATCCATACATTCTGGCCGCCTCAATGACGGTACGTGTTTCTTCTTCACTCTGAATTCGATTTACCGCGACTTGAACTTCACGGTTGAAATCTTGAATACCGACACTCATGCGATTAAATCCAAGCCGCCCCAAGTGTTTAATCGTTTCTTCACCCACCTTGCGTGGATCTATCTCTATCGAATACTCACCCTTTTTTTGCAGCGTAAAATGTGTATTAACTACGTCCATCAATCGCTGCAATTGCGCATGCGACAAAAACGTTGGCGTTCCACCGCCTAAATGCAATTGACTCACCGGAGGACGATTGGGGAGCAAATCGCCGTACATTTGTACCTCTTGCGTAAGATAATCGAGGTATTGATTCGCCTTACTTTGATCTTTTGTAATAATTTTGTTACAGCCACAGTAGTAACATACCGTATTACAGAAGGGCAAATGGAAATACAAGGACAAAGGCATCGCCAATGCTCCAGGAGTTCGTCGCTTCAAAACCGCTGCATGCGCCTCTTGACTTAAGCCAGCGACAAAACGATCAGCAGTAGGATAAGACGTATACCTTGGCCCTTTGCCGTCATATCGAACAATTAATTCACGATCAAATTCAATCGGTGCCTGCATAAGACTTGTTTTTTGCGGTCGCATGTTCTTTTCTTCCCAATTCATCACTTTGAGCGCAGCATAAGTGCTAGTTCTCTGAGCAAAGTTGATCTACATCAGATAAAATAGTAGACACCTCGTTATAGATAGCTGTTTTTACTTTAAAACAGCATACGAAAATATCACCCAGCGTACATCGAGCCTTTTATGATTCAAAACATCCAAATACGCGAATTGACTCCTCGCCACTTACGCCAAACCTGCACCAATTGCAGCTTGCGTGAACTGTGCCTCCCCATTGGGCTAACCCCCGACGAGATGCAAGAACTGGACACCATTATCAGTCAAGCTCGTCCAATCAAGCGCGGCGAAGCGCTCTATCGGGCTGGCGAGCCGTTTAAATCTTTATTCGCAATTCGTGTTGGCTTTTTCAAAGCCAGTGTGATTTCTGAAGATGGCCGCGAGCAAGTCACCGGTTTTCACATGTCCGGCGAATTAATGGGCATGGATGCGATTAGCTCTGATTTTCACACTTGCGACGCCATTGCGCTTGAAGACAGTGAAGTCTGCGAATTGCCATTTGGTGAAATTGAAGAACTAGCGGGCGATGTACCTATTTTGCAGCGTCATCTTTACAAAGTAATGAGCCGTGAAATTGTGCGTGACCACGGCGTGATGTTGCTACTGGGCAATATGAAAGCCGAAGAGCGTCTTGCAGCCTTCTTATTAAATCTATCGCAACGCTTTGCCATTCGCGGCTACTCATCAAGCAGCTTTCACCTGAGAATGACGCGCGAAGAAATTGGTAGTTACTTGGGATTAAAACTTGAAACCGTCAGCCGCACACTATCCAAGTTTCAAGACCAAGGCTTTATCAAAGTACAAAATCGTTTGATTGAAATCATTGATGGCGATAGTTTGAAAAAACTACTCAACAATTGCCAAGGTGAATAATTGATAAAGTCTTCTTGCGTATAAATACCAAGAAGACCGACTAAGGAGCGCTATGAAATACCAACTCACGGCGCCACCTTATTTATTGGCACAACTCGCAACTCGGCTAGCACTTACCGCGCAGACATTACAATACAGCCTATGTACGCCGCCAAGTGAGCAAAGCGGTGCCGACACCCCAAACCTTATTTTCCAAGCTAATTTTTTTCATAAGCCAATAAAAAACTCGGCCAGCATAGACGTATTTGTCTTGCCATCCCCTCTTTCGAGCATGCACGGCTTTATGCTTGCTGCAGGAGGAAACCATGCTGCGCTTGCTGAAGCGGCGCCCATTTTAGATGCACTCTCTCCGATAGCCTCTGGCTGGTTACATGCTGGCGACTATGGTTCGGCCAGTTTTTTTCATCAGCTATGGCAGATTCTGATTGGCACGCACGCCGGTAGTCTTTTACCAATCTGGGAAAACATGCGAGCGACAAACTCTGGGTTTCAAATCAATCACCCCGACTTGGTCAATCAACTTTCAAGCCTGATGGCTCAGCAACAACTACTCACCCAATCACTAGCCAGTTGTGCACAGCTATTTTTGGCAGAACATCCACCACAAATTTTTACTGCCTACCACCCACTGCAAAAGCAACTACTGAGCCAAGATGACACTCAAAAGCCATCGCCCGCCCATGAAATTGCGACTTTGCTAAGTAGCTTCAAAATAAATCCATAGTGTATTCAACTGCAGACATTACCAAACAATACCTGCAGTTAAATACCCCGGCATTTATTTCTTCATCACTCGTTGACGACGGCTTTCAGACAAGACAATACCAGCCGCAACCGACACATTCAAGCTCTCTACCGAGCCATACATCGGAATTGATACCAGGCTATCGCACAATTCTCGCGTCAAACGACGCATGCCCTCGCCCTCATTACCCAGCACCCAAGCAATCGGCCCTGTTTGCTCATAGTGAAACAAATCCGACTGGCCATCAGCTGCCGTACCCACCACCCAAATACCACGCTCTTTTAAATCACGAATCGTACGCGCCAAATTGGTTACCATCACATAAGGCACCACCTCAGCGGCGCCACACGCAACTTTAGACACAGTAGCGGTAATCCCAACGCATTTGTCTTTAGGCGCAATCACAGCATGCACGCCCATCGCATCGGCCACCCGCAAGCAGGCACCTAAATTATGTGGATCGGTAATGCCATCCAAAATCAACAAGAATGGTGGCTCATCCAAGTCGTCCAATACATCTTCAATTGATAAATAGCTTTTTTCGCTATCGATCAATGCAGCAACGCCTTGATGCCGCACATGGCCCGCAATCCCATCCAAGCGAGCGCCATCCACTTGCACCAACTTCACGTCCTGCATTTTTACCGCTTTGAGCAAGTCTTTCATGCGCGGGTCGCTGCGCTCGCTATTCACGTACACTTCGAGCACCGAATCAGGAAAACGGCGTAACCGTGATCCGACGGCATGAAAGCCGTGAAGAATTTTATTCTGCGCCATATCCGCCACTTCCAAAAATAACTAAGGCCACGATTTTACGGGGTTTAGCAAAAAAATACTGTTTTTTGCTCGGCAATCCTAGACATGCGAAACTAAAATTTAATGATTGACGGCTTTTTTAAGTTATTTTTACACTATCCTTAAGCAACATCGGCCATTCACTAAGTTGTATCTCAACATGACCATGACCACCTCTGAAGATAAAACCAACACCGAATTGCACGACCAACGCTTAGCGATGCTAGAAGACATTGCCAAAGAATTGGATGGAAATACTGCTTTCCCGATTTGCTTTAATATTGCTATTGAAATCGGCAGAGCAATGAAAGATCCCAATGCATCTATCCATCAAATTGCATTGGAAGTGCAAAAAGACCCTTTGATTACATCCAAAATCATTAAGCTTGCCAACTCCATAACCTACAATCCATCAGGTAGAAACATCGTTGATATTGGTAATGCGGTTGTTCGACTAGGCATGGGAACAGCACGATCGGTCGCACTAGCCTGCGCCATGGATCAAATGACTCGTTCAGCCCAACTTGCACCTTTTGAGACGCAATCAAAAAATTGGTGGCTACATAGCTTAAAATGCGCAGCGATTTCTCGTGTGCTTTGCAAGCAACTCACCCCCAGAATCAACCCAGACATGGCCTTTCTGGCAGGTTTAGTGCATGACCTTGGAGCGTTTTTTATGCTGGACCGTGCCGGGCGCTACCCTGAACTGCTTGAGCGACCAAAGACCGTTGATTATTTAGTGGCGCAATGGCACGACAGCATTGGCACAGTCCTACTCGATACACTGGGACTACCAGATGAAGTTGTAGAGGCAGTACGGAACAATGACTTACCCCGTCCAACCGTGACACAAATTAGAAAATTGACCGACGTGATTTATCTCGCCAACTTATTCGCTGGAGGATTAGATGAAATTAATAAACAAGATCTACCAGAACCTTTCGACCCCGCAGAATTAAACGATCCGCAATACACTCGCCTGACCGATGAAATGAATCAAGCTTGTGCAGAAGTAATGAATGTTTTTTAGTAGGTATCTGCTTGCAAACATTAAATGATGCAACCTACAAGCCTATACCACACCACTAAGACCGTTTCATCGGAACAAAGCGTACACCATCGGGCGCAACTTGATCTGCACCGCAGGGCATAAAGCCATAGCGCATATAAGCCATTACACTGTTGACACTCGCATTCACTGTTTTTAGACCGCTCTGAGCATCCGCAACCTTCACCAAAGCACGACCAACACCGCGACTTTGCAACTCAGGCAGCACAAACAGCATGGCGACATGATTGCCGTCGCTCACCTGCAACGTGCCAATAATGATATTTTGGATGAGTGCCACATAGGTCGTCGCACCAGCCAAATCCCGCTCTGCAATAGCGCCAGAACTTGAATACTGAGTGAATGTAGCAATCCCTTTGAGGGATTGATATTGCACGGCCAAATGCTGAAACGAGCTATTGACCACTTCGGCCACGCGCTCGTATTCACTCGACTCAATTTCTCTGACTTCCAACGCCATCGTTAATTACCCGTACCACCTACAGTCAAACCACCATCAATCCGCATCGTTGGTTGCCCCACACCAACCGGAACACTTTGCCCATCTTTACCGCACGTCCCTACACCTGGATCCAAAGCCAAATCATTACCCAGCATCGACACTTTAGTGAGTACATCAGGGCCGTTTCCAATCAAGGTCGCGCCTTTCACCGGATACATCATTTTCCCGTCTTCAACCCACCACGCTTCCGCCGCAGAAAACACAAACTTACCGCTGGTAATATCAACCTGACCACCGCCAAAATTCACCGCATACAGACCGCGTTTGATCGATGAAATAATTTCTTGCGGATCTTTATCGCCATTTTCCATCAGCGTATTAGTCATGCGTGGCATCGTGATGTGCGCGTAACTTTCACGACGGCCATTGCCTGTCACCGGCATTCCCATCAATCGAGCATTTAAGCTGTCTTGCAGATAGCCCTGCAAAATACCGTCTTCAATCAGTACAGTGCGCTGTGTTGGGTTACCTTCATCATCGATATTGAGCGAACCACGGCGATCGCCAATCGTTCCATCATCCACCACCGTCACGCCTTTGGCGGCAACGCTCTGACCTATTTTTCCTGCAAAAGCTGAGCTACCTTTGCGATTAAAATCGCCCTCCAAACCATGACCAATAGCCTCATGCAGCAAAATGCCAGGCCAACCATTACCAAGCACCACCGTCATTTCACCCGCTGGCGCTGGGCGCGCTTCTAAATTCAATACCGCTTGATCAACGGCTTTTTTTGCGTAATCCAGCAAAACCATATCAGTAAAATAGGCATAATCAAATCGACCGCCACCACCCGCACTGCCTTGCTCGCGTTTACCATTAGCTTCAATAATGACATTAATCGACAATCGCACCAGCGGACGTACATCGGCAGCACGATGGCCGTCGTGGCGGGCGATATAAATCACCTCGTATTCACTGGCCAAACTGGCCATCACTTGAACTACACGGGGATCAAGGCTGCGCGCTAATTGTTCGATCTTTTCCAACATAGCGACTTTCGCCGCCTCATTGAGACTGGCAATCGGATCAATTGGCGTATAAAGCTGACGGCCTTTTTGCTTGTTGACGTTTGCAGCAATACCCTGCCCACCTTGTCGACCAATCGCTCGCGTGGCATGTGCCGCCTGCTTCAGCGCTGACAAACTAATGTCATCCGAATAAGCAAATGCCGTTTTTTCACCTTGAATCGCCCGAACACCGACACCTTGGTCAATACTAAAACTACCCGACTTCACAATTCCCTCGTCTAAGCTCCAAGCTTCAGAACGACTGTATTGAAAATACAAATCAGCATAATCAATCTCATGCGTCATGATGTCGGCAAAGACCTGACCAAGAGCGGCTTCATCTAAATGAAAGGGAGTTAATAATTGCTGTTCAGCCAAGGCAAAAACGGTCATAAAGGATGTCACTTTTTCAATTTAGAAAGGTAGTTCATAGTACAAAAATTTTTAGGCCAAACGCAAAGCAGAACAAAGAATACAGCGAAG
The DNA here is from genome assembly GCA_963508915.1 of uncultured Deefgea sp. Taxonomy (GTDB): domain Bacteria; phylum Pseudomonadota; class Gammaproteobacteria; order Burkholderiales; family Chitinibacteraceae; genus Deefgea. The sequence continues at coordinate 9,670 of CAUOZE010000023.1, read as the reverse complement.
TCCCGCATTGATACATCAGGACGACTATCTTGCTTTCTGATTAGAACACAGCTTATTTAAAAATTCGATGCGTCAATGCAGGCAAAGTACTGCGAACCCGATTCAACTGGCTAGCCTTTAACTCAGCCAGCACCACTCCTTCGCCCTCCGGTAGACAAGACAGCACCTTACCCCATGGATCAATGATGATGCTATGCCCAAATGTTTCTCGCCTAGTGGGGTGCAAGCCACCTTGATTGGGGGCGATTACAAAGCATTGATTTTCAATGGCTCGCGCTCGTAGCAACACCTCCCAATGCGCCCGCCCCGTCGTCGCTGTAAATGCCGCCGGCAACAACCAAATATCGACTTCACCCACGCTACGAAACAACTCAGGAAAGCGCAAATCGTAACAAACGGCTAAGCCAACACGACCAAATGGCGTATCGAACGTAACAACTTGAGCACCGGGTGCAATGGTGTCGCTCTCACAAAAACGCTCAACGCCATTATCAAAGCCGAACAAATGAATTTTATCGTAGCGAGCGACACACTCACCTTGCGGATTGAACACCAAAGATGAATTCATCACCCGACCCGGCAACTCCGAGCGTAGCGGGATCGTACCGCCAAGCAACCAAATACCGAACTCGCGAGCAGCTTGCGCAAGAAAGTCTTGTAAAGGACCTACACCAAACACTTCTTGCACTGCCAATTTATCCGTATCTTGCTGCCCCATGATCGCAAAATACTCAGGCAAGACAATCAATTGCGCGCCCGCTTGAGCTGCCTCTGCAATTAAGCGCCTCGCCACGGCTAGATTTTGCGCAACCTCTGGCGTGGAAACCATCTGAATAGCGGCAACGGTAATCGACTGCATTGCACTTCCTTTGGGTATACCTCTAAAGCAATTGATAAATAATGGCTATAGCACCATACATCAGTTTATTTTTTTAACCTGCGGATCACGCATCGTACCATCGATCAGATATTCAAAAGCCACCAATTGACCGACCACATTTTGATCAAACAATCTTTGCGCAGCAAACGTCGCCAAGCCAGCAATTGGATTAATCACCGCGACGCCAAGCGCTACGGTATCGGCAATGGCTGGAATAATTTTAACGACAATATTTTGTGTACCCGCGACAAAATTAGCATCGCCTTGGAATCGAACTTTAGCAGCAGGTGCATCAATCAGTAGATTTTTGGTTTTTGCCACCCCAAGCGCCATCTGCGCATCGCCAGAAATGCGATCAAACGCAAATCCTTGCGAAATCACGTCATCAAAATCTAACTTGAGTCGTCGCGGAATAGCCTGCAGATTAATCACAGTCAGAAAACGCCCTACACCTGGATCAACCTGCACAAATTGACCGGCACCCACATCGATTTTAAATTGACCCTGCATTGAATCAAGCTTTGGCGCCCAAGGCACCCCTTGCCAATTAGCATCACCCGCAAAATGCAAGGGCGCCATCTTCATCGCTTCGGGATAACCAAATCGCGCCAGCAATCGCCCCGCGCTAGGCGATGTTAATTCAACCTTGCCGGCGGTCACGTTTTTACCTTCGCGCTGCGTCCACATTCCTGCCAATTCAAATTTGCCATCGCTGTTTTTAAGCTGCAGCTGCTCAATCGCCAAAGCATCGGTATGCGGCACAGCAGTTACATTGAGCTGACCGAGCTCCACTTTTTGGTAGCGAAAATCCTTCACCGCTAAATTGACTAAGGGCCACGCACTCGGTGTATCAAGTGCACTTGCTTGAACATCTCTCGTATTTCTTGCTTGCTCTATCGATTTGGTCGTTGCAAGAGGCAGCCACATTTTTTCAAGGTTCGCATCGACACGTCGTTTATTCGCATCCCAATTAATCTGTCCTTTTAATTCTTTCGTATCCACATCAAATTCAAACTTAGGCCCATCTAACTTTGCATTCAAATTAAAATTATTCAGCCCCCGCCCCCACGCAGTCACCTGCGCAAAACTGAGCTGCTTAATCTGGATAAACGGCAAACCCGACGAACCTTGCGTAGAGAGCGCTTCACTTAGTTTTAGCCAGTCATCGACATTCAAACGAGGCCAAGAGCCGGTGAGCAAAATTCCATCACTAGGCATCACTGCCGCACCACGCCCCAAATGCACACCAATTTGCTGCAGCGGATCAGCCCCGACATGATTGGTTTGCATACGACCGTTCAATAGTTCGCCAACACTAAAATCCAAATGCGTTTGCTGTGCATTACCCCCCGCCTTGACCAGCAAAGGACGTACCAATTCAGGTGTTTTACCAAGAGGCTCTGGCAAGATCACTTTTGCCCCTAGTAAATCGCTCTTGAGGGTTAAGTCAAATTGTTTAGGCTCAATTTTTAACTGTGCTTGGTATTTGGCCTGCCCAGAAATATTGTTCTGCATTGGGGGTAAGTATTCTTTGGCAATATCAGCCATGGCGGCATCACCGTTGAGGGTCAAGATCAGTGCTCCACTTGCATCATTAACACCCAACACCCTCACACTGCCACCCAAAGCGCGTGCTTCGGCGCTCGGAATTTTAAGCATATTTTCAGTAAACTCAACTCGACCATTCGCTGCGTTTAATAAAGGAATTGCGCCACCAAAATCAAGCTGATTTTGCTTAAATTGATAAGACCCTGCAACTTTCGTGGCATCGATATTTTGGATGGGTAAATCCAACTTCAAACCCAGCTGCCCACTACCTTGTGCAGTTAATGTATCTAAAAAGCCGTTGGTACTTTCTTTGACGGGGCTATGGGCGACGAAATCAAGAAAATCGCTGGTTTTACCAGTGACTTTACCTTCAACCAACACATGCTGATCGATCTCTAGGTTTGGAATCAGCACCGACACATCGCTCAGCTGAGTTTTAGAAATAACGCCAGAGTTGGCTTTGATATCCACCGCCAAACCTTCAAACGCCAGTTTGCCATTAATTTTCTCTATCTGCGGCCAGCCTGACACATAATTTAAAGTGACATCGTGTGCTTTTGCTTCAATCGCAAAACGACCGCGTGACTCATCTTTACTGCCCTTAGTGTACGGAAAGCCCGCCACATCGCCCTGCCATAGGATTTTGCCGTCGCTCGCACGACCCGCCAGCAGCGCCTCTTGCAACCAAAGCAAAACCTCATCGCCCAAAATTCGAGGCAAGTAGCGATAAACTTGATTGGCAGAAAGATGCGCAAAATCACCCGACAACTTCACTTTACCTAAGCCAGAAGCGGGTCCCTGATAGTTTGCCTTTACTTTTAACTGCAGAGCAGGATTCATCAACGATAAATCGACAAGATCAAACTGCCATTGCTTGGCGTTTTTAAACCACTCCAAGCGCGTATGCGCCTCTGCAAAAATAATCGGGTCAACAAATTGGGCTGGAAGGTTAAAAAGCACGTTTTGACCACCCAAATCAATACGCCCACCGTCTTCTTGGATTTGTGCTGATACATTGAGCGGACCGATACTCAACTCGGGATGAATCGCTTTGAAATTTTGAAAATCAAAATCACTTTGGACAAACTTTGGCTCCGACCACTTACCCTGCCAACTTAAATTAGCATTGCGAAGCAAACCCGAAAAATCCCCTTGTGAAATACGCTCCCCAAGCCCATTAGCCACTGGCTTCAGATGCGGTAAATACACATTTAAACCCGACAATTGCCACTGTTTCAAGGACAGCGTTGAACCACTTTGGGTCTGGGTATAATTTAAGGTACAGGTCTCACACAAAGGACCGCTACTGGATACAATCCGGCGACCTTCGACCTTAAGTGTTTGCCCCTTTGATGTATCAGTCCAAAACACAGACCCATCAAAGAGAGGCAGATCATACGTAGCAGGGGTATTTTTTGAGCGCAAAATCCAGTCTTTAATACCAAGATCAGCCTCCAGGGACTCTAAGCGTTTATTGGCAAACTCAAGCCGTAGATTGACCTTGCCTTGCCCTTGCTTAAATTCATACTGGGGCAGGCCCACCACCCAAGGCATCAATTTGGATAAATTCGTTTCTGGCACCTGCGCCTTAAACCAACCCGACCCCTGCAATAACTCAGCAACATCACGCCCCTGAAACCGGCCTTGCATATTGATTCGAGGACCAACCGAGACAGGGGGAGTAAAAGCGAGCTCAAAGCGATGCGCAGCAAAAAATTGATCCGTTACAAAATCAAGCTCAGTCAAATCCAAATCGGGGTATTGCCCCTGCTCATCGCGAAAGCGTAGAGTTCCTCGATCAATGAGCATTTCACCTTGCGATAGAAACCAATTGAAAACTCGATGATCGCCAGAGCGCTGGCTTGAAATCGTCATGCCACCAATTTGCCAAGCACCGTTCGCAGTACGACTAATATTCAATACGGGAGATTGCAAACGGATTTGATTGAAGTGCAACTCTCCGCGCAGCAAAGTCCAAATCGATACCGTTGCTTCAAGTTTCTGAAACACCAAATCAGGCGATGCCAGATTAGCGCCCATCGCAAACTGCGTGAAGGCAATGCTCGGCTGAAGCCTGCGCCAACCACCGTCAATTTCACCGATCGATACGGTCGAGCCAGTCGCCTTTTGCAACTGCTCCACAATAAGTGGTCGATAGTCATTTAGCCGCGGCGCAAACCAAAACTGCCAAGCGGCAGCTAAAACTACAAAGATCAGCAACAATCCGATTAAAATTCGTTTGAACCAACGAAATAGCCAAGTAGGCAGATGAAATAGGGCTAATTTGATACGGCGCACTAAAAACGTCCATGTTTGACAAGGGGAGCCCCCAAAAAAGCCAGGCTATGCTAGGGTAATGACACGACAGAAAGTCGACTATTTTACCCTGTTTCTACCGCGAAATTGCGCATAGAATGGCTTTTTTGCATCAAAGTGAATCACCACCACAAAGCAAGAAGCACTGAAAACTGCAACTATTTAAATACACCAACACCAAGAGCACAAAAGATGAATGATATGAGCGAGTTACGCCAAGTGAACGCAGCATCACAACACAGCCGCTACTTAAAAAATCTCTTTTTGCGTCACCCACATCTTGCGACACTAACCGAGCAAGAGGCCACACACATATTTACCCGCGAGCAAATGCTAACGCAATTGAACGCAAGCAACTGCCAAAATGAAGAAGAACTCAGCCAAAACCTACGTAGCCTACGCCAAACCGTTATGGCGCGACTCATTACCCGCGAAATCAATGGACTTTCCGATTTAAATGAAGTGGTCACCACCACCAGCGAGCTCGCCGAAGTCGCAATCACAAGCGCTTTAGAATTTCTTAGCCAACCCAATGAACGCCTCGGCGAGCCAATAGGCGAAGAGAGTGGCGAACGTCAAGAACTCATCGTCGTCGGCATGGGGAAACTCGGTGGCCGTGAGCTCAATGTATCTTCTGATATTGATTTAATTTTTGTTTACCCAGAAGACGGCAACACCAATGGCATCAAATCGATTAGCAATCATGAGTACTTTACACAAATTGGTAAAAAACTGATCCGCATCATTGGCGACACCACGGCCGATGGTTTTGTGTTCCGCGTTGACATGCGCTTACGGCCATTCGGTGACTCAGGCCCTTTAGTAACAAGCTTTGCCGCACTAGAAAACTACCTACTCACCCAAGGTCGAGAATGGGAGCGTTACGCATGGATTAAAGGTCGAGCACTCAGCGGCGACGCAAAAGGCTTGATGGATTTAGTCACACCATTTATTTATCGCAAATACCTCGATTACGGCGCGTACCATTCAATGCGCGAATTACATAACCAAATTCGTCGCGAAGTTGCCAGAAAAGACCGCTTTGACAACGTCAAACTTGGCCCCGGCGGGATTCGTGAAATTGAATTTATCGGACAAGTCTTTCAGCTCATTCGCGGTGGCCGCAACAAAACTCTCCAGCAACGCCCTACGCAAGTCATTCTGAATGAACTCCTACAGCAAGGCACCTTGCCGAGTGATGTCGTTGCTCAACTACAAGAAGCCTATGTGTTTTTACGCAATATCGAACATCGAATTATGTATTTGGATGACGCACAAACCCAAATGCTGCCGACTAATCCAGACGACAAAAGCCGTCTAGCCAGCAGCATGGGGTTTAATGATTGGGAGAGCTTTAGACACAAACTGGATGGATATCGCAGCTTTGTCACGATACAGTTCGATCAGATTTTCGCCCTTCCCGAGCAAACCACGCTCAATGGTGGCGTTACCGAAACGCATATTGATCACTATTTGGACGAGGATGCTAGCCGACTCTGTCAACTCGGCTTTCAAAACCCTAACGACATTCAACGTCGTTTGAACGCCTTGCACGACGGCAGTAAATACAAACAAATGCCGGATCGTTGCCGCCAACGTCTTGACGCGATTTTGCCTTCTTTAGTCATCATTGCCGCTGAATTTAACAATCCAGATCTCACCTTAACCCGATTACTGGATTTACTCGAAGCCATCGGCCGCAGAGAGTCTTACCTCGCCCTTTTGGCGGAACACCCGCAAGCACTTAAACGCCTCGCCGGTCTCTACAGCGCCAGCCCCTGGGTTTCCGAGTACCTTACACGCCACCCGATTTTATTGGATGAACTACTCGACTTCCGACTCTTGCATCAGTCGCCTGATTGGAAAGTACTGGGCGAGCAACTGCGCAGCGATATCCAAGCGCTACATGATGACACGGAAGCGCGCATGGATTGCCTGCGCCACTTCCAACACACGCAGATTTTCCGGCTTGTTTCACAAGATTTAGCTGGACTACTACCACTCGAAACGCTGTCCGATCACCTGTCTGATTTAGCTGATTTGATTTTATCGGTCGCCGTCGAGGAAGTTTGGCGCGACTTACCCAATAAACATGTTGAGCATCCAAAATTTGCCATTATTGGTTACGGTAAATTGGGTGGCAAAGAACTCGGTTACGCTTCGGATTTGGACTTGGTCTTTTTATACGAAGACGAACACCCCAACGCGGGCGATATTTATGCGCGTTTTGCAAAGCGAGTTGTCAACTGGCTCACCAGCATGACGTCTGCGGGTCAACTTTACGATATTGATTTACGTCTTCGCCCAAATGGCACGTCAGGATTATTGGTATCCAGCATGGAGGCATTTGAGCAGTATCAGCGTACAGCCGCCTGGGTATGGGAGTATCAGGCACTTACCCGTGCTAGGTATTGCACAGGCGACATCCAAATCGGGCAGAAATTTACAGGCATTCGCAATGCAATCCTATGCCTTGAACGTGACACCCCTGCACTATGCGCAGAAGTAAGATCGATGCGGGAAAAAATGCTAGAAACGCATCCAGCACTACCCAATGATGTTAAACATCTACGCGGCGGGATTGTCGATATTGAATTTATTATGCAATTCTTGATTTTGGCATACTCAGCTCAACATCCAGATCTAACCGCCAACTTAGGCAATATCGCCTTGCTGGATACCGCAGCCAAACACGGACTCATCAGCCATGAAGCCGCCCAGCAGGCCAGAGTGGCCTACCGAGCTTTAAGGAGATTGCAACACAGCCATAGGCTTAATGGCTCCCAACTCGACACCAGCAAAGTCGAGGCTATCAGCACTGAATTAGAGTCGGTCAAAGCAACTTGGCGGTCGCTCTTTGAATAAGTCGCAACTTAAAAATCTTAACTACAATAAAAAACCGAGTATTCCACCCGGTTTTTTTATTTATCAAAAGTAATTTAATTATTTGGCGGAACAAAATCGGCAAAATGCACCGCACGCTCACCCGCAGGTAAATAAGCCTCCAGCCAGCGCATTTCCTGCTTCAAGTGACGCAACAAAGCAATCACGTGCATAGACTCCGTCTCACTAGCAAACCAATATTCTTTTCGCCAAACAGAGCAAGGAACGTCAAAAGCATCTCCACCGGGATGCAGCTCATCCTTAGATGGGGCGCGACGGGAATAACCCGTTAAATCAAGCACTCCACCAAGCGGCTGCACTACTTCGCTCACTTCAATAACAAATGCAGCCATTCCTGGCGATAACTGCTGCAAATTCACGTACACTTGAGGGCTTAAATCTAAATTTCGCAAACCCTCACGACAACATTCAGGACACGGCAAAGTCGTCGCCGCCCAGCTTAAAGTTTGGGAATGATCATCAGCACACTCATAGGCATCAATCAAATGAGTATGTCCACATGAATAAATAGGTAAACTTTTTACTGCCGTCATTTAACCACCTCAATTCGCCAAGCTTAGCTAGCAAGGATAGCACAAAACCTTACTTTTACTGAAATTCAATTCATTGCCATAACCAAAACGAATCCAAATATGCTACCCATTCTATTTCAAGACGAAAACCTAATTGCCATCCACAAACCCAGCGACTTACTCGTGCATCGCACCAGCTTAGATGCTTATGAAACCCGGTTTGCGGTGCAATTACTGCGAGATCAAATTGGCCAGCATGTTTATCCAGCGCATCGCTTAGATAAAGCCACCTCAGGGGTTTTATTATTTGGCCTCAACCCTGCAGCAGCTCGTGCGCTTTCTATGCAATTTGCGGCGCGCGAGGTCCACAAACAATACCTTGCCATCGTCCGTGGTTGGCCAACTGAAGCGGGACACATTGACCATCCGCTAGAGCTCAGAAAAGACGACGTTGAACTCTTTGGTGATGAAGTCCCCAAGGGGGCGCAAGAGAGTCAGACCGAATACCGTTGCCTAGCCACCATTGAATTACCTTGGACAGTCGATAAATACCCCAGTAGCCGCTACGCCTTGGTTGAACTAAACCCACTAACAGGCCGTCGCCACCAAATTCGCCGCCACCTTAAACACATCAGCCATCCGATTATTGGTGACTCTACTTATGGCAAAGGCAATCACAACCGTGCTTTTGCACAGGCATTTGGCATCAATCGACTTTTACTGGCCTGTCAAAGCATGAACTTCCCACACCCCATCAGTGGTGAGCGCATTACAGTCACTGCGCCACTCGCCGCTGATTTTGCTCGCGTCGTCAACGAACTCAATTGGCTAGATGCGCTCAAGCAGCACCATATCGTTTACGAAACGCCTCGCGTACCAGACGCCAATAATCGCCGACAAATTTTTGTTTAAAAAAAGCCCCGAGCAAAATTGCACGGGGCTCAATCTGCATTATTTTTTCTTTAAAAAGGCAGGGGGCGTCTCAGCCGCGACTTCAGATTCTTTTTCTAGCAAGCGTACGCGCTGACGAGAGTTGAGCTCTGTTTCAGTGGCAAGCCTAAATACCGAATACACACTGCCGTTAAATGCCAGCTGGATGTGTTTCCAGTCATCATAATCGCCCAGCGCAGTATCAGTAATCCCATCATCATTCACATCACGGGGCACGCTACCATCGGCTTTTCCATTTAAATTCCAATCGGCAAACGCACCCAGCCTCACCCCACGACCAATCATTCGGCCCTCATCCAAGCCCCACTCATTTAAGGCGATACTTTTCCCATCAGAGTAATCAACAACAAATCAATTCGAGCACGGCCCATCCACTAGATCGCAAACACCATAGGTATTTGCGGCCTTACCCGGTGTTGCCCCAATCCTATCAACTTAAGCCTTCAGACCGTTGCTTTGTAAGCAATGTAATCGTGAGGTTTGGGGTGATTGGTGCGTTCTTTCCTCGCTCTGGGATTAAAATTGATCAACGATTTCCTGATCTCAGTCAGCGCAAGCT
>CAUOZE010000022.1:0-43634 GCA_963508915.1 uncultured Deefgea sp. | reverse complement strand
TGAGAGTGGACACATTACGAAGGGAGTCAGTTAGGGTGCTTAATCATATAGTAATTAATAATCAAAGAGTTATGTTTGTTTCTGCATCATGCCGGATGGAGATTGAAAAAACAAGCAGCGCTTAAGTTGATACGATTGGTATCGCTACGCCTGTAATGTTTCGCTGTCGAAACAACTTCTGCACTTGAGCCCGCGGCCTTTTGCTCAGCAAGCTTGCCTGTCGCAACAAATCCAAGTGACGCCAACGCCGAATGAATGGTCTGAACGGCTGGATTTTTTTGGCAATGCCGTCAGCAGTATCGCGCTGTTGGTGCCGCATCCCAGCCTCACCATTCAGCTAGATGCCACCGTCGCACTGTACTCCCGAGCCACAGCGCAGCACATCGAATATAGAGATACAGAAGGTTGGCAGCACGTTCAGCGCCAATTACAAACGCAACGCCAAGCCAACTGGCTGGAAGCACTGCAATACACTTTCGCCTCACCGCATATTCCATTGGCGGCCGCATTGGCAGACTACGCCCAAGCCAGTTTTCCCTCGCATCGCAGCGTTTTTGCCGCCAGCTATGAGTTGATGCAGCGCATTCAGCGCGATTTTGAATTTGATAGCAAAGCCACCCAAATCAGTACGCCCTTAATGAGCGTACTGTTCGGTCGGCGCGGCGTTTGTCAAGACTTTGCTCATGTGATGATCGGCTGCCTACGCTCTTTGGGTTTAGCGGCGCGTTATGTCAGCGGCTACATACTGACCGCACCGCCTCCCGGCCAAGCGCGTCTAATTGGCGCCGATGCTTCACATGCGTGGGTTTCGGTATTTTGTGGCGACAAGTTCGGCTGGGTCGATTTTGACCCGACCAACGCTTGCCTACTCCATGACAAGCACATTACATTGGCGTGGGGGCGGGATTTTAGCGACGTCACGCCGATTCGCGGCGTGGTACTCGGCGGCGGAGAATAACAACTCGATGTCAGTGTCACTGTCACGCCGCAGAATGAATCGCTTGAGAAAAATTTAGTTTGAATATGACGCCAAAAATGTCCGCTTTGGCCGAGGTGTTGTCGCTCAGATTCATCACTGAGCGGCAGCTTTACATTCATTGCCCGCCACCCAATTCCACTGGATAAATGCGTAAGCTCGTGTGGTGGCCGCCGATAAGAACGGGTGGATGAATTGATAAGAATCTGCAGTGTTTAATCAGGTTATGAACTTGTCATTTTAGTTGTTAGTGGCTATAGCATTAAGAAATTACCCTCTGGGGTTGTTACTTTGGGTTGTGTCTACTTAAAGTCTCGTTAGATTTTTTTAGTATGACTTTGTCGAAAAAACAATTTTAGATTTGCCATTGATTTTCATAAATGGCGGACGCCGAGGCTATCTAGTCGGCATCGATCCGGTTGTCTTGCAGTTGCTTGATCCGGTACTTGTTGAAGTGGCGCTAAACTAATTCCAGTGTATGAGCCACACTGCTGATATCTGCTGTCGTTTGGCTTAGGTTAGACTGAAAAATTCGGCGCTATTCAACTCAAGTTGAGCTGAGTTGATGTCTTTGATTATCAAATACCTTTATAAAAAACAAGTTGCAACTCTCTGTGCCAAGATGTGCCAGAGATTTTGCATTCTTGACACAAGAATCATGACGTTCTGACTTTTAATACGGTCATAGCGAGGCTTTCTCGCGGGAGCGCAGCATGATTCATCATCCGACTGCTTTGGCTTATTTAGTCAGTGCCTATCCAGCAGCATCACATACATTTATTTTACGTGAAGTTTTGGGCTTACGAGCCCGAGGTTGGCGCGTTGCTACGGTGAGCGTGAACGCGGATAGGCGTGACCCTCAACAGCTAGACTTGTTGGAACAACAGGAGCAATTCAATACGCTGGTGCTCAAAAACTGGTCGCGTTGGATCATGCTATTTGATTTACTCCAAGTACTTTGGCGGTTTGGTTTTTGGGTAGTCGTTTCTTCACTCAGCTTGGCTTGGCAGTTGGCAAGGCCCGGTTGGCGTGGACATGCTTTGGCTGTGGCTTATTGGTTAGAGGCGATGCTGTTGGCTCGCTGGATGCACCAGCAAGCGATCACACATCTGCACGTTCATTTTGCTAATGAAGCGTCTTTGGTCGGCCTGCTTTGCAAGCGCATCAGTGCTTGCTCTTTGTCCTACACCATTCATGGCCCTGATGAATTTCATGATGCCGCCGGTCAGCAGTTAGCCGCCAAAGTGGTAGCCGCTGATTGGATAGTTTGCATCAGTCAATTTGCGCGTAGTCAGCTAATGCAATTTAGTGCTCCTGAGTTGTGGTCAAAAATTCAGGTTGTTCGTCTTGGCATTAATGCCGATTATGCGCCGCCGAGAAAAATCCCCTCGAGTGTATTTACCATCTTGTGTGTGGGGCGATTAACGCCTGCTAAAGGGCAAATGGTGCTGCTCAAAGCATTGGAGATTTTACGCAATGAGGGTCAATCATTTCGCCTTGTGTTGTGTGGCGCGGGGCCGTGTGAGGCGCAAATACGCCAGCAAGTGAATCAATTAAATTTAGGTGGTCAGGTTGAGCTCACTGGCGCGATGAGTAAAGAAGCGGTGTGCGCACTGTACGGCCAAGCTGATTTGTTTGTTTTACCTAGTTTTAATGAGGGTATTCCAGTGGTGCTGATGGAGGCCATGGCTGCTGGCGTGCCATGCATAAGTACGCGGATAGCAGGGATTCCTGAGTTGATTGAGCATAAGGTCAATGGTCATCTAGTTGCACCAGGTGATGCATACGCCTTAAGTGATGCGATTCGCACTTTGGCAAACGATGCTGGTTTATGCGAACGTTTAAAACAGCAGGCCCAGATGACGGTGGCAAAAGACTTTTGTTTAGAAAAAAACTTAGACCAGTTAGCGCAGTGCTTTGCCGAACATTGTGGAGGTCATCATGCGTAAATTCATCAGAAAAATGATCGCTGCTTGGGTATTTAATCAGGCGCATGAGCACAAAAGGTTTGTAGGCTTATACCGTCGGCTATGTCAACCGTTTGGTCAAGAGTGGGCTGTTTTTTTGAGGCGATGGGGTGGGCTGCATGCGATGGGGCATGGTTGTGTCATCAATATGAATGTCACGATGACTGATCCTGCCTATGTGCGATTGGGTAATAACGTTCATTTGTCGGGTTGCACCCTGTTTGGGCACGATGGTTCCGTCAATATGGTGAATCAAGCTTTTGATTTGAATTTGGATCACGTTGGCAAAATTGACATTCTTGACAATGTTTTTGTCGGACATCAGGCAATTATATTACCTGGCGTGACGATTGGTCCCAATGCGATTGTTGCGGCCAATTCGGTGGTGACCCGAGATGTGCCATCCAATTGCGTCGTAGGTGGGAGTCCGGCCAAAGTGATTTGTAGTTTGGATGACTGGATTGAACGCTTAAAACAAGAAAATAGCCAGTTGCCTTGGGCAGCTGAATTTGGTCAGCGTGAGCATGTGCTGGCCCCCGAAAGTTTGGCTTTGCGCGCAGCTCGAGTCGCGTTCTTTTATGGTGAGGAGAATCATCATGTGGCTTGAATTGATGTCTGGCATCGCAGCAGGAGCGGCTTTAGTGACACTACCTGGCAGCTGGTCACTCGCGCGATGGACTTGGGCGGCACGCCGACCAGTTACCCCGCCAACACTTACTCCTTCGAATGCGCCAATTTTGTTACTGGTGCCCGCTCACAATGAGGCTGCTTCTTTGCCGCAGACGCTGCCTCGGCTGCTTGCACAAGCACAGTTTGATGGGAGTTGCCGTGTTTTAGTCATTGCAGATCATTGCTCAGACAATACGGCAGAAATCGCTCGTGCATTTGGGGCTATGGTTTTAGAGCGTAATGAAGGCGGTCGGGGCAAGGGCTATGCCTTAGCGGCTGCGTTTGCCTTACTACCCGATGTACCTTGGTATTTGATCGTTGATGCGGATAGCCGGCTCGATGCCAATTTTTTGGCGGTACTTCGCTGCAAGATGGCAGAGAATCCAGATGGGATTCAGGCACGATATGAGCCTGATTGCGCCAGCGATGACCCTAATGCGGCTTTACGTCGTTGGGCCTTACATGCTTTCAACGTAATTCGTCCTCGTGGCCGCGCAGCACTAGGTGAGAGCGTTGGTTTATTAGGGAATGGCTTTGCCTTATCAAATGCCACTTTGCAACGGGTACCTTATCAGGCGGGGTCGATTGTTGAAGATTTGGAATATCAATTGTCTTTGGTCGCGGCGCATTGCAAATTGGCGTGGTTAGAAGACGTGGCCGTGTATGGCGAAATGCCGCAAGGCGAAAATGCCAGGGTTCAGCGGCAGCGCTGGGAAGGTGGGCGGTTGGCGATGATACGTCGCAATGTGCTCCCTTTAATGATAAGGATTTGTCGGGGTGAAACTCATTTGTGGCCTATCTTGCAAGAGTTGACACTACTGCCACTAAGCCAACATATGCTACTGCTTTTGCTGGCATGTAGCGCTGGCGGATGGCCGCTGGCCTTGGGGTTGCTTGGCCTCTTGGTTTTGATGGTTCACATTGGTTTGGCGTTGTTTGAATTGCCACGTGCGATGCGCAGCAGCGCATTACTCTGCGCGCCTCGGTATGTCGTGTGGAAAATTATGCAGTTGCCAAGCATTTTTCGCGGCAGCCGTTCTGGAGCCTTGTGGCAACGCTCGGTGCGGCATATTGAGCAGGATAAAACATCATGAGCAATATCAATCCAGCACCTATTTTGAGTGTGATTGTGGTGGCTTATAACAATGAACCTGAAATCGCAGAATGTTTAGCAAGTATTCAGCTAGCCTGTGAGGGCGTTGATTATGAAATGATCGTGGTGGATAACGCCAGTCGAGACAATAGCGCTGACGAAGTAAGTCAATTTGATGGGCCGGTGGTGCTTTTACGCAGCGAGGTCAATCTGGGTTTCGCGGCGGGGAATAATTTAGCGTTTAAACACGCAAAAGGGCAATTTTGGGCCTTAGTCAATCCGGATGCTCGGCCTGAAGCGGGCTCTCTGGCACACGCCCTGCGTTGTTTACAAGATCAGCCAAACATGGGCATGCTCGGCGGTCGTTTACTGGCTGAAAATGGTCAAGATCAGCCTTCTGCACGTTGTTTTCCTTCGATTTTGAATGATTTCTTAGTGATCAGTGGTTTATCAAGTCGCTATCCCCAATCACGATTTTTTGGCCGCGTGGATCGGACTTGGGCCGATCCAAATTATGCTAGCGTTGTTGATTGGGTACCCGGCGCTTTTGTCGTACTGAGTGCAAAGGTCTTGGCGCAGGTTGGCGTGTTTGATGAACGCTTCTTTTTGTATTTTGAAGAAGTCGATTTGTGTCAGCGAATTAAAGCGGCAGGGTTCGAAGTCTGGTATCAACCGGAGTGCCGTGCAGTACACATCGGCGGAGTTTCATCGGGAAGGGTTGAAGGCAAACACTTCAACTCACATGGTAGTCAGTTGTCCTTGTGGCGGATGCGCAGTGCGATGTTGTATTACCGTAAACACCATGGCGGTTTGGTGGCTTGGGGCGCTTGTCAGTTAGAGCGACTTTGGCACGCCATGCGTATATTTCGAAACCAAGCTCGATCTATCCCGTGCGCTAATAGCAAATGTGAAGAGTCTCGTGCTTTGCGTCAATTACTATCACAAGCATGGCGCGAAACAGCGGGTGGCCGCGTCTCGCCACCTTTGCCATGGTAGATATGGAGGCGCTATGTTTGAACTGATTCGAGAAGACTGGCAAACCTACCAGCGTGATCCATGGCGGCAAGGTTTATGGGTAATGGTCGTTTATCGCTTTGGAAATTGGCGTTATACCGTGCGGCCTGCCATATTGAGAAAACCGCTTTCTTTCGTTTACAAATTGCTCAAAGTGACCAGTCAAATTTTGACTGGCATTGATCTACCTTGTGAAACTCGTATCGGGCGGAGACTGAGAATTGATCATTTTGGTGGTGTGATTATCAGCGGCGATACGATTATTGGGGATGATGTGATTTTGCGGCATGGTGTTACGTTGGGTTTACGGCATGAAGGGCAAAGCGGCGCGCCGGTGTTAGGTGATCGCGTTGAAGTTGGCGCAGGGGCAAAGATTTTAGGTGCCATAAAGATTGGTGACGATGCCAAAATTGGCGCCAATGCGGTGGTATTAAAAGATGTGCCGTGTGGGGCGGTGGCGGTGGGTGTTCCTGCGAGAATTATGTATGCAGTAAAGAGAGATGAACATGTTTAATGTGTTTAAAGTATGGGTCAATGCCGAAAAAGACCCGCCTGAAGCGGCTAAGGCATGGCAGGAACATGAGAATTTAATTCAAAACCCTCAACAAATCGTCGCCATCTTAAATCTCATCAACTTGCATCTACGTGATGGCCCAATCCCCTTACGATTGATGATTCGTGATACGGATCATGGCGAATTGGTGACTACATTCAGGCCAGATGCAAACAAGGCAGTCATTCGATGTCGAATTGAGATTGAACACCACTTTGAGCCCGATGAAGAGTTGACATTTATCGCCGGTTGGGAAGGGAAACTCATCGCTTTTAGTGCATTTATTATTCAGTCGCACACAATCCGAGAATTTACCGTGTCATGGCCACAAGTCATGGTCAAAAGTATTGGTCGAGATACTTATCGAGTGCATCCGCACTTTGAATTACCGCTGTCAATTGAGTTAGCGAATGTGCATATGTCTGGTCATCTAATTGACCTGAGTGAAGGTGGCATGGCGTGTCATCTATCAACCGCGGATGCCCAGTCACTAATCAATGCAGGTCAATTAGTGAATGCCAATATTAGGGTTGGGCCCTTGCAATTTCGTGTGGCATTGATGACGATCTGTAGCGAAGTGCGCACCCATCATGGCAACTACACTAGGCTGGGTATTTCATTTAAAGGTATATCTAATAATGACTTGGTGTGTATACGTCGTAGCTTGTTGGGGTGGCAGCATTAACTGGCTTGGGCGACCGGGGCACTGAGGTTGACGCTTTCTAAACGGTAGCCGTAGCCATAGACTGAAGTCAGTTGCCATTGGTGTGTGCCATCTAGTGCTAGCTTGCGGCGCAAACGACTGATGTGTGTATCGACAGTGCGAGTGTCAATTTCTACTTTGAGCCCCCAAATTTGCTCAAGCAAATTCATTCTGGAGAATAATTTACCGGGATGTTGAAATAAAAATAAAGCTAAATCATATTCTTTTTGCGTCATTTCAATTTCTTTACCAGCAATTCGTATCAGGCGCTGGCTAGTATCAATTTCAAAATTACCCAGATGCAAAACTTGTGGCGCGACTGATTTAAATCGACGCAGCAATACTTCGATTCGCGCAAGTAGTTCCATGGGTTTGATGGGTTTGATCAGGTAGTCATCGGCGCCGGCTTTTAGTGCCGCTACGATATTGCTTTCATCTTCAACTGCTGTGGCGACCATAATCGGTGTTTGCCAACCAATGTTTTCTCTGACCCATTTAATAATCATGCCGCCTGAGTAATCAGGTAAATTCCAGTCAAGTAAAAATAAATCAAATTGAATGGTTTTTATTGCCTCGAAAAATGCCAAACTGGTGTGGAAAGTTTGCGTATGGTGGCCGCCGCTTTGCAAGGTGAGCACTAATAAATCTGCTTGAATTACATCATCTTCCACAATTGCAATCAGCATAATTACTCCCGTTCGATATTTTTCTTGAGTGAGTATAGTAATGGACACAATTAATTGCTGAGTTCTTTCAGTTGTAAGCGAATCAAGTTAACTTGTTCAGCAGGAATTAAATAGTCGACTTGATCAACACAATTTTGAATAATAAACAATCCAAATCCGCCTTCTTTTTTGCCGCTAAAATCGGGTGCTTCAGCTAGGGTCGGGTCAAATGGAGCGCCTACATAGTAAAACTCAAGTGTCAGCGTAGTGCGTGATTGCAATAAATGCAGCACAAAAGGCGTGTCAGCCAATGGGGCGCTGACATGACGAATGATATTGGTTGCCACTTCAACTGCTGCTAAATTGAGTTTGTCGTGCTGAGTTGGGCTCAGTTGAACGCGTTCACTAAGCCAATGGCGCATTTCGGCTAGCACGCGCATATTCCGTGGGAATTCGTGACTGTGTAGTTCGCTGATTGGGTGCCGATATAAGCTAATTGCGGTGAAATCATCTGAGCGCTGATGCGAGTCTTCAAATAGATCAACTATTTGTCTTAATCGCTGCAGCACGATGGCGGCAGGAAGCTGTGCTTGATAAAGCTGTCGGACTAGCTCAATAATCGGATCGGTTCCCATTAGCTCAGAATGGCTATTTCGCGCTTCAGTTACGCCGTCGGAGAAAAGCAGTAGTAAATCACCTGGTTTAAAATCATATACGATGGTGTTGTAGAGCTCTTTGGGGTCAATCCCAATCGGAAGATTGTCGCCCGCTAGCATTTCAACACGGCCATCATAATGAAACAGCAAGGCTTCGGGATGCCCTGCATTAATGAAGTGCAAGGTGTTTTTGTGCATATCAATTCGAGCATAGGCCAAGGTGACAAATGATTCGAGTCGCCGCAATTCAGGTGTTATCCGCGCATGTAGTTGGTTGATGATGCTTTCACAGGATGGACTAAACCCTTGTTGTAATGAGGGCCAGAATGTTTCAGCCATGATTCGAGTGTATTGATTTTTAAGTGCGGCCCCGATCATTGCCGCGGCAACGCCTTTGCCCATGACGTCGCCCGTCAACACATCAAAGCAGCCCGGTTCAATTGGGAAAAAATCAAAAAAGTCACCATCAATGCCTTGTGATGGTTGCGTGAAAGCCGAGATTTCCAAGCCCGCAACTTTAATTGGCGCCCCAAAGAGTAACGATTGCTGAATGTCATGCCCCATTTTTAATTCACGTTCGCGGGCAGCGGTGAGTGCTGCTTGTTGTGATTTTCTCAAGCTAATGTCACGAATAATCCCAGTAAAGTGGAGTTCATCATCATAGCGGGTGGCACTGAGGGATAGCTCTGCGGGAAATTCGCTGCCATCACTACGTTTTGCGCTCACTTCACGGCGTTTGCCGATGACATCGAGTTCGGCCGCTTTGAGAAAGTTAATAATCAATTCAGGAGGGAGGCTTGTATGTGGTTCTGGGGCTAAATTCACTACACTTTGCCCAATGATCTCATCACTTCGCCACGCAAACATTTGTTCTGCGGCGGGGTTAAAACTTTCAATCATGCCTTGATGATTAATCGTAATGATGGCATCGGCGGCTGTATTTAAAATACTTTGCTGTACCGCCCGTTGTTTCTTCAGCTTTTGCGTGAGCAGGCGGGTTTCTTCAAGTGCGGTTTTTTCATCTTGAATGACTTGTAATAAATCAGCCGTCGCATCATGGACGGCAAAATTACTGAGTGATAATTGATGCCTTTGTAATTGGCTAACATCGGATAACCACGGTGAGCCAACAAAAATAAATTGCTCTGCGTTTTCGTTGGTACGAATAAATTGACCGCGTAGCCGAAGATCTGAATCAATACAGCGAAAAACAAATAAAGAATGCTGATTGTTGCGGATTAATTCGCCTGTAAACGGGGGGTGAGGGCGTTTTAATTGCAGAAAGTGTTCGATGGGTAAGCCAATATCCATCAGCGGCAAAATCAGGGGGATTGATGGCCCAAGGCCGACAAGACATAGCTCGGCATTGAGCACAAAATGAAAAGGAAATAGGGAGTTGATCGCCCCGTTGGGTAATGTAGTTTCGTAGGGCATTGGGTATCACCACCAAACGATGAATTGATCGAAGTCGTCTTGGGATTGCCTCACTTTGGTTTGCTCAACATTGACCGGTGTTGAAAATAAAATACCTAAGCCATCGAGTAGTCCGATGACAAAATGCGCTAAACCCGGCCGATGTGAGTAGTATTTGAGTTGTATTTTTTGCGGTGCTAGCGCTTCACTAAAAAATTCAGGCGGTTTGAGCTCTGGGTATATGAGATTCACCCTCGCATGAAAATTGGGCAAGTTAAGTAGGAATTCAGTCAGATTACTGCCGCCAGCTTCTAATAAACCGCCATAACTACGACGTCCTGTTTCGAGAACCCAGTGCCGGCCAAAATCTTCTAATAAAGGCGCAGCCTCTAGCTGAGTGACTTCGCAACTGGCCCCCACCAAACGGTAAGTTATTTCGTCGGGATAGCCTTCGTTGGATAAAAAGAACTCATCGGCAAGCCCTGCTTTGCGCAGGATTTTGTCCCATGTGGGCTGGCCAAATCGGGTACAAACCATTTCTTCAAGAGCCTTATTAACAATGCCGTACATGGTGAACTCCTTGTTTTTTATAAAGCACTCAAGCCCAAAGTCAGTATCGACAAACCAGGGATTAATTGCCGGATTACATAACCCGCCTCTGCGATCCCACTCTTGGGAACAAAGACCACATCACCTTCCTCAATGGCAAAATTCAGCATTTTTTCACGGGTCATTAAGGTTAGTAGTGGGGTTTGCTCTGCCGCTTGTTTGCTTGGCCGATAGATGGCAATTTTGTCGGGAGCAGCATCATCGTTGGGGCCGCCAGCTTGCGATAGCGCATCCATCAAAGACATATCAGGGGTAAGTCGATAGGCGCCAGGTTTATGAACGGCACCAAGCACATACACCATGGTGTCGGAAGAGTCGGGGATGTAAACCAAGTCGTTCGCTTGCAGTGTGATGTTATAGGCAAGCTGGCCTCGGTTGAGTAGTTTTTTTAGATCGACCCAGATAATGCGGTCACGACCACGAAAGATGGCTACGCGGGTTAATGTGGCTTGTTTATCAATCACGGGGAGTGAGCCGGCACGCGCCAAGGTTTCTAGTAGTGAAGGCGGGCGATCAAATTGCTGCACCCCTGGATTTTGTACCCGCCCTAAAACGGTCACTCGATTCCCCGCATACTGCTCAATGCCCACAAAAACGGCAGGCTTTTTTATATAGGTTTTTAATGCGCTATCGATTCTCCCAGCTGCAGATTCTCGTGTTTCGCCTGCTAAACGTAGCGTACCTGCCAGCGGTAAACTCAGTTGCCCATCAGGACCTAATAGTTGTTTTCCTGATAATTCTGGGTGATTCCATACTGTGATTTGCAACTGATCGCCTTCTGCCAGCCGATAAACATTTTCACGTGGCGCGTCTAATTCGGCCAATAATTCTGGGCTGGCGTAATCGATTTGCTCAGATTTTTGCGCCGCTTGGAATACTTGAGTATTCATTGGGATTGCTTCGGGTATAGTGCTGCAGGCATTCATTAATAGTGCCGCCAGGATAATACTCATTGATCTAAGCATGGTGAGCCTCAAGTGAGCGAGTGAAGCAAAGTTTTTGTTTTAGCCATTTTCTTTCATCAGCATGCAAAATAAACCACCATAAGATAAGGAGCTGTAAACCCATGAAGAGGGCACTGGCTAGTAACAACTCGATCAGTGCGCTGCTACGACTACTTAGTTGCCAAGGCCAAAGCGAAACAAAGCTGTATGCCAGTAGGTAGTTCAGCGCCAATGGCTTGAAAATCAGCTTAAATAATTGCTTAGGTGCTAATTGCAAAGTCTTACTCGCTAGGGTTAAGTAAACCAATGACGCTAGGCCCTGACCGATAGAGAATATTTGTAGGAACTCAAGCAAGTTGTTTGCTTGTAAACTCACCAAAAAAACCATGGTTCGTAATCCATGATAGAAGAACTCAAGGCCAATTTGGTCTTTTCCGCGCAGGGCACTGGAAGCGGGGCCCGTTTGAATGTGCAGATGCCATGCAGGCGTCACCCACAATAAGATGGTGACAATCTGCGCCAGTTCTGGACGAGGGCCGAGCCAGGCCAGGTTAAGTGCTGGGGCAGTAGCAACTAAGAGCGGCATCAAGCCAAGCAGTGAAAATACAGCTAAACGTTGTGCTTGTTGATACAAGTGACTAAATGATGCCGCATCCAAACTTGCTGCATGCGGCATCAGGGCTTGACTGATGCCTGACGTGATTGAGGTGGCGGTAGCTGGTAATTTGCTGCCCAAATCCATCAAGCCGGTATAGGCGGCACCAAAACTTAAACCTGCAATTAGCCGATCAGCGGAATGCAATAAAAGTGCCCATGAATCGCTTAGCTGCGCGCGCACGCCTAAGTTTAAAAAAGGCTGTAGATGCTGTTTTGAGAGGTGCTTAGGGTGCAATGAAAGTGCGGGCCAAGCCCTTTTGACTCGCCACCACGAGAGTGAAATGGATAAGGCATAACGCAAAGTAAATGCCCACAGCAAGGCGCTAATCCCATACCCTAAAACCAATAGGGCGGCAGCGATGCACCACTCCAGGATAAAACTGACCACCCAGATGCGTTGTTGCTCATGGATGAGTTTTAGACCGTTTAAAACGTAACCCCAAGCGCCCAAGGTTAAGTCAGCTAAAAAAATGAGGCATGTGAGCAGCAGTAAGTTTGAAGCGAGGCTATGCAACTGGGGGCTGATTTTGAACCAGCTCAATAGCATAGGCATAAAAAAAGCCACTAAAGCACAAAATAGACTGCCTACTAACAGCGCCAAGCCAACGCCGGTACTGAGCATTTTGCTAGCGTCTAGCGCATCGTCTCGATCTCGCGCCAAGGCAATTTCGCGCACATAGACCGTTGCCAGTCCAGAGACCGAGATGCCCAAATAACCCACTAAAATAAAAGCAATCGACCACAAGCCATATTCGGCTAAACCGGCATAAGTGAGTACTAAGGGTGGCAAGGCCAGACGACTGATCAGATACAGTGCGCGGGCGAGCATGCTTTCGAGTGCCACTCGATGAAATGCGGTTGACATGATCAGATCGCCAAGTAAGTTTTTATAAACTTATTAAAGCTTGGCGACGCAGTGCAATGATGGCAGGAGTGTAAACAATCTCAGTTTAGCTTTTGAGCTGAGCTCGATATAGGTATTGAACAGCACAAAAAGGCTGCGCCCATGTGCATCGCCCCAGCCAGCGCCAAAAACGCGATTGAGCCCACTGTTGTCCCGCTCCCTGAGTTTCGGTCACCTCAAATCCTGCTTGTTCAATCAGACTTTGTGCCGTTTTTTGGGTAAAAAAACGCAAATGGGTCTGATCTAAAATACCTGCATCGCTATAGCGCCATTCGCCTTTAAAAAGAAGTGGCATTAAAACACTGTGATGTCGAATATTCGGGATGCTGACAATGAGTTGCCCTGTTGGGGTGAGTAAATCGCGTAGGCGGCGCAGCATCAGCCATGGGTCACGTAGATGTTCCAACACATCCAGGCACAGCACCAAATCAAACTGGCCTAGCTCGCTAAAATCGAGCTGCTCGGCATTGCCTTCGACGATTAGATCGAGTTGTTGTCGTGCCATCGCGCTAGCGTCATGGCTATATTCAACGCCGATAATTTCGTCACAATGGCCTGTCTGCTTGAGCCAAGCTAAAGTAGCGCCACTGCCGCAGCCTAATTCGAGTACCCGCTTGGCATGGGTGGGTAGCAAGGGGCTAATTTCGGTTCGTACAAAGCCAAAGTAATCCATGATGAAGCTCCTAATTGAAAGTGGGGGCACGTCGCCATGCCTGTTTGATTTTGCGAGCCCATGCTGCGCATTGGCGAATGAGGGGCCAGCGGTCATACCACCAGTGAGCTTGAATATCACTGCGCGAAAAGCGTTGTTCAATCCAGCTGGGCTGGGCAATCCAAGTGCGACAACTAGGATTAAATTGACGAAATAAACTCAGTGCGCCGTCGTAATGCAAACGCCCTCCCTGTGGATGACCTGCAGGTCGGCTGATGCACCCTTCGAGATAGGGTAGGAGCGTATCTAAATAAGCGATCCGAACCAGGTAACCATGTGCGCCAATCACCGGGGCTGCACTCATATTTAAGCCCGGGGTAACGTCCGTTTCGCCTGTCACGTGGCAGTGCCCCAAATAAATCAAATCAGCCTGTTCACTTGCAAGTACTTCGGCAAGGACGGGCAACTGCGTGTTGAAATCACTGGTAAATACCGCGTCATCTTCAAGAATGAGTGCCCAGCCTTGTTCAGCGTGACGAGCATCTTGTAATGCGGCAACATGGCTTAAAAAACAACCATACGCCCCCAGACTAGGGAATTGATTACTATCGACTGGGCGTATGGCTGGCCAGCACTTGACTCTATTGGTTTGCCAGTGAATACCTATATGATTGAGGGCGTGTGCAACTTCCTTTTTTCGATCTGTGCGTTCAGGGAGGTTCAACACATAAATTCGGCTCACAATGTCAGTTAGGATCATGATTTGCTCCGCAATAAAGCATTGATTTGATGCTGAAGGTCGCGCGGCAAGTGGAGCGCTGTTTGCAGTAGTATTTTCATTGTGCTTGTGATTTGACTTGCAATGCCTGCGGGTTGTTTTTTTTGCCCACTGATGAATTCATCCATCAAATCATTCACATAACCACCACCATCGAGTGGGCGCACTTGGTTCACAATGACGCCAATTGATGCTGGATCAATACTTTGCAATACACGTGCCGCACGGGCGACTTCGCCTCGCCCTTGTGCCTCGGCTTCGACAATCGCAATCACCGCAGGTGTTGACCTGAGCGCAAGTTCCGCATCGCCGCTGACCAATAGTGGCGGCAAATCCACTAGTACGAATCGATATGTGTGGGCCAAATGCGTCAGTGTTTCGCCCAGGCGATCTATGGCGTGAATATGCCTATTGTTACCGGACAAATACAATTGGGCGCTGTCTAAGTTCAGCGCCGATGGGATGCCATTGGCCAAATCATGGTGAGGTGCATTCGCGAAGCGTGGGTCACGACTAAATGCATTCGCTTCTACAGCGATTGCTGGTAATCCCATATCGGCAAAGGTTTTTTGCAAGTCGAACACGGTCGTTGATGTCCCCCCTTGCGGTTGTAAGGCGGTAAAGCCAAAGACGCGCAATTGGGTACGATCTTGTTCGCGTATCAAGGCACTGGCTAATCGGCGAAGTTGATCGGTACGGAATAATTGGCTGTCATTATCTTTGGCGTGGATCAGCCAACCCACCGGCGGGAATCCAAATCCACTGACCACATCATTGGGGGTATGAATGCGTCGATCCATTAAGTCGTAAACGATTGGTAATAAGAGGCCTGCAGCCAGCGATGCAATAATTGCCATGAGTAGTAATTTGGTTTTGCCAACGCCCAATGGTGTTTCTGGCGTCATCGCTGCGCTAACTAAACGTACAAAACCCAAGGCGCTGGTTTCGGCGGCGAAGAAGTTCAAGCGCTCTTGGATGGCATCCAGTTCTTTACGAATTTGCGTCACATCGGCGGATAAATTTTGCGCTTCTTTAAACAGCGTAGCGAAGTGGCCACGGGATTTTTCTTGCTCGGTGAGCTCACGCTGTAAATCGGCCTCTAATTGAGCGCTTTGGGTCGACGCGGTGCTAAATCTGCTTTGTAGGTTGCGACGTACTTCGCTGGTGATTTTTTCAGTCTGTTGGCGAATTTCAGCATCAATTTCCGCTAGTTCGATTTTATTTTGTTGATGGCCAGGGTGTTGTGGGGTGAGTCCCGCCATGCCAGACACTAAAGTCGCCCTTCGATTATTCAGGCTGGCTTTTAGGCTATTTAGGCCAGGGTCCACTGACACACTTTCCAAAATGGATCTAACACCGGGATCGGTATCGCCATGCGTCAGAAAGGCTTTTTCATTCGCCGCGGCTGAAAAACGTTTGATCTTGGCATCGGCCAAGGCTTCGCGTAGTCGTTCGATGGCTTTGTCGTAAGGATTGCCCGCTTCTTCGGAAAAGGTTGCTATGCCCAAATCGCCCGCAATGGTGTTGCGCCGCTCGGCTTTTTCATCAATCTGCGTGAGTAAAAGGTCTTGGCGTTTTTGTAATTGCGCAATTCGCTCGTCTTTGCCAAACACTTGTTCATCGCGAACCCGTTCCAAATAAACGCTCACGACGGCATTAATAATCGGAGCCAGTTCGGCTTTGTTTTTGCCATACAAGCCAATGCGCACCATATAGGTGTCTGAAACGGCGGAAACTTGTAAGAGATTACGTAGTCGCTCTACGGCGTGACGCTCGCTCTCATTGGGGCGTTGCCACAGCGAAGTCTTTTGTGGCTGTGCAGGGGCTTGTGTGATTTTTGAACCGCCAATGGCGTAATCTAATTGCAATTGATTTGTATTTGTTGGGCTTGAAGCTTGTGTTTGGTGGTTTTGATTGGCAAGCCGTATGCCATCGCGCAGGATGTCGTAACGCTGGATGGTATTGCTTTGTTGCTGCACAAATTGGCGATATTGTGAATTGGATTGAAAGTCGAGCTCATTATCGTCCTTGAGCGTTTTCATATAACGAGGCGCGATTTGAATGACCGATTCAGCTTCGTAAAAAGATTGACCTTTTATCCACACCATCGGTAGGGCCGCCAGAAAGGTCAGTATTACAGCACAAACCGCAAGCCGAGGGTGCTGACGCAAGCTTACGAGCGGTTTGATGCCGATTCCTGCACTGGCTTGTGCCATGATTATTGTTGGCCTATGGTAAGCGGCTCAAATTAATCTAGCTGCGCTAAAAAATGCTGCTCGCGATGATAAATCGGCGCAAGCTGGGTACGACTATCGGCCAGTAGCCAGGGAATATCGCTGGCAATCGGATCGATTGTTAGCCCATCTTTACAGGTGCACCAACGACCACTGGTTAGCATTTCAATCAGGGAGGCTTGAGTACCTACGCGGGTGTAGTCAAAAACTAAGCTGCGTTCGATATGAGCGCCGCGTTCAATGTGCGCGCCACGACCAATCCAGAGTGGCCCAATCAATGTGGCGCCATCTTCAATCGTGACACTATCAGCAATCACGATCGGTCCTTGTATATGGCAGCGGCGTGGGTCGAAGCGGGTGTTTGCCCCGACAAAAACATTGGGGGTAATTTCTCGTCCCGGACGAGGGACGGCAGGAACGTTGCCGCAAATGGCATCCATTTGTACCGCGTAATAATCTGAGACTCGACCAATATCCACCCAGTTAAATGGAATTTCAGCACCATACAAAGCCTGACCGTCACGAGCCAACTGAGGGAACACATCGCTACCAAGGTCATAAGGAATCTTTTCGGGGATGTATTTTAGAATTTCGGGTTCAAACACATACACCCCTGTATTGACTAAGTTGCTTTGGGCTTCGCCAAATTTGGGCTTTTCTTGGAAGGCCGTAATGCGGCCAGTATCATCTAATAGTGCAACCCCATATTGTGAGCACTTTTCTGGTGCGATACGGCTTAGGGCTAAGGTAGCGAGTGCTCCAGCTTGATGGTGCGCGGCAACCAGTGCGGTTAAATCTAAATCAATTAAGGCATCGCCACAGAGTACCAAAAACGTGTCGTCAAAAAATCTAGAGTGTTTTTGAATTTGTCGAATCGCTCCTGCTGAACCTAGCGGGGTGTCGTGTAGTTGGCCATCCGCCTCGTAGCCTTCGTAGCTAAATGCTAACTCAACCCCAAAACGTCGCCCACTTGCAAAATAGCCTTCGATCTCGCTCGCTAAATAGCTGGTGTTGATCACGATTTGATCGACCCCATGCTTGGCTAATTGCTCGATTAGACATTCCAAAACAGGGCGGTCCAGAATCGGCAGCATCGGTTTTGGGCAGTCACGACTCAATGGCATCAAACGAGTGCCTTTGCCTGCGGCTAAAATGAGGGCTTTCATGCTTGCACTCCTTCAATTTCATTGAGCGAGTTGAATACTTGAAATACGCGATGCATACGCATTAATTCAAACAGCGCAGACACTGGGCGTTGCAAGCCATAGAGCGCAAAACTGCCGTCTTGCTCGGTGCAAAAACGTAAACAAGATAAAAGGGCGCCTAAACCAGAGCTATCAACAAAAGAGAGCGCTGACATATCGAGTGCAATTTTTCCAGATGATTCAAGAACTGGCCGGATTTGTTTACGAAAAGCATCCGCGTTACTGGCATCAAGGCTGGTGGTGTTAAATGTAATCACAGTTTGGGTGCTGTGCGTGTGACAAGTAATAAGTTCCATGATCTGCTCCTTGGGAATTGAACCGTAGCGGTTATGAACTCTATTAAAGATCACTTAGGAAGGTAGAATGTGAACTAACTGTAAAATCATTCTGTCATCTTTGGATGTTGCGCACAGGCGTCTGGTGTGCCGAAAATTCAAGATCATTAATGCAAGCTGCGTCTACCAAGCGTTATGCCGTAGGCATTGCTTAAGGTAGCCGTCAATCGGCACCAGCTCGTGTTTGAGTGTATGTTCGAGTTCACGAGTCAGGCGGCTAATTTCAGCAAAACCAAGTGAGCCAGCGGCACCTGCGAGACGGTGTAATTCGTTGAGTAATTCAGCACTGGCAGTGTCTTGCGTGGTATTTTTCCAAGCTGCTTCAATCAGGGCGAGGCGCTGCGGGAGCTCATTTTGAAAGCGTTGCCGTAATTGAGTGAGGCCTGCGGCGAAAGCGTCTTGATTAAATTCTGGCATGAAACTCGCTCCAGAAATGATTGAGTAGTTCAGGTAATAGCATTGGATCAAAGGGTTTGCTGGCGACAAAGTTGGCACCAGCCGCAATCAGTGGTGCCAGCTCTTCGGTGCTTGCCTTGGCGGTTAACATGACAATACACACCGCGCCGCCATGGGGTAGTGCCCGCAGCAATGGAATAAATTCAGGTCCACTGAGTTCGGGCATCATCACATCAAGCACTATCATTTGTGGAAGGGTATTGCCTTCTAGGTGTTTGATTGCAGTGCTTGCAAGTGGATACACTGTTACTGTGTAGCCACCTAAAGTCGTTAAACTGAGTTCTAATAAGCTACGGATATCGGCATCATCTTCAATAATGGCGATTTGATTTAAGGCTTGCATTGCAAAGCTCCTTGCGGGAAGGTCAGTTCAAAGCAGGTGCCAAGCTCGCTGGTTCGATAATGAATTTGCCCCTCCATCGCTTCGATCAATTGTTTGGTAATCGCTAAGCCAAGGCCGCTGCCGCCGCGGATGCGGGCGTCGCCTGACTCGGCTTGGCTAAATGGGGTAAATAATCGAGGTTGAAAGTCAATTGGGATACCGTTGCCTTGGTCTTCAACTGCTAATTGGAGTTGCCCATCATGGATCTGCGCACGCATAGTGACCGTGCCCTGTTTAGGTGAAAACTTGCATGCATTGGAAATAAGGTTGCCTAAGATTTGCATCAAGCGATGGTGATCGGTGAGTAATTGTGTATTGCTGATTTCGGGCGCTAAAGCCAATTGGATTTTGACTTGGTGCTGAGCGGCGTAGCCCGCATGCGTCGATTGGGCTTCGGCAAGGAGTTCACCCAGTGAATGCCATTGCAGATCGAGCTGCAAACTGCCCGCAGCGCTGCGATTGATATCAAGTAGCTCATTGACCATTTTGAGTAGACGCCCAGCATTGCGATCTGCCATCTCGATGAGTTGGGTGCTTGTGGCATTAAATTGCGCAGTTTGGGTGCCGTGTAGCATTTTAAGTGCGCCAATGATCGACGTCAGAGGGGTACGCAATTCGTGACTGAGTGTTGCGATAAACTGCTGTTTAAGTTGATCCACTCGTTCACGTTCGCTAATGTCGCGCACCGTTGCTAAAAGATAAGGCTCATCATCTTGATAAAAGAAAGTCACACCCACTTCAACCGGTAATTCACTCCCGTCCAAGCCTTTGGCAAGCAGTACTTGGCTGTGTAAGCCGGCTTCTGCCGCGCCATTCAATTGTAGTTTAGGCAGTAGCTCGCTCAGCGGGCGTCCAATCAGTTGCTCACGTTCTGCATGAAACAGTAGCTCACAGCGAAAATTAATGCCTTGTATTCGTTGATGGGGATCGACCACTAAAATGCCATCAAAGCTATTTTCGGTGATCGCACGAGAGCGAGTTAGCAGCGCGCTATGCTGCCTTTGCAAGTTTAAAACGCGGGCGAGATTGTTGAGCTTATGCCCCAAAATTTCAGCAGAGATGGGTTTGTGTAAAAAGTCGTCGGCCTGTGCTTGTAATGCTTTGAGTAAATGCGCCTCTCCTTCTAAACCTGAGAGCACCACCACGGGGGTCCAGCGTTCGCCCTCAATGGCTTTGATGGCACGAGTCACTGCAAAACCATCGATTTCCGGCATTAATAAATCCAGCAGTACGATATCTGGCTGCTCAGCTTCGAATAGTCGTAAAGCTTCAGCGCCACCACTCGCTTGTAGTGTTTTAAAGCCTAGTTTTTGTACGATGCTGAAAATTTGCAAACGGGTAATGGCGATGTCATCCACGACCAAAACGCTGAGATGGGTATTTAATGCATTGGGATGAGTGAGTGGCATATTTTACAAGGTGGTCACAGTTGGCTGGGCAAGGTTTGCTTTAATCAGCATACACAACGAAGTTAGGGGAAGCCAATATGAATACGCTGCTTGAATTATCCCAGCTCAAGCTTTTAGAAAAACGCTACAGCCAGATCAATATACAACGCTGGCGGGTGAGACTGCTTCGAGGCCGCTTTCATTTGCGTTTGCAAGTGACGCGTACGGTGCGCCGGGCGTGGGACATATCTGCCGCAGTGATGGCTTTGCTTTTAGCATGGCCAGTATGGTTGTGTATTGCTGTTGCGATTAAATTAACTGATGGTGGTCCTGTTTTTCACTGGCAACGACGAGTTGGCTATCGAGGCCAGTTGTTTGACTTTCCTAAATTTCGCAGCATGGTTATTAATGCAGAAGCCTTGCAATCCGCTTTAGCTAATCAGCATCAAGACAGTCATACCTTTAAATTGGCACACGATCCAAGAGTCACTTGGATTGGTCGATGGATTAGGCGCTTGAGTCTGGATGAGTTTCCGCAATTATGGTGTGTACTTAAAGGTGAAATGACTTTGGTCGGTCCACGTCCACCACTACCGAAAGAAGTTGCCTTGTATGGTTTGTATGCACGGCAACGCTTAGAGATTAAGCCCGGATTGACTTGTATTTGGCAGGTTAGTGGTCGCTCTGAGGTGGCATTTATGGGGCAATTAGAAATGGACTTGGATTACATCCGCCGTCGTAGTTTGGCATTGGATATCCGTATCTTATTAAAAACAATTCCAGCGGTGGTCTTTGGCCGCGGTGCGTATTAAGTGGATGTGTGTGATGAATTCAATCTCTCAATTCAGTTATCAAATGGCCGCCGTCCACTTTGGTCGCGTGATGGCACTATTGTGTTGGTGTTGCTTAGCCCCTTTGGGGCTCGTGTTTGGGGCTTGCCAAATGGGTGCGCAAAACATGAGAAAAGTGATGGGTAATTCACTAAGTTGGATTGGACCTGCACAGGGTCAGGCGATAGGCCTGTGTTCGACTTGGCGTCTACATGTACGGATGGCGCTGCCTTTGGGTGATGAGGTCGACTGTGATCGGGCCGATGCGATGCAACGAGGCTGGCGCTACGATGCGGCTTTGCTAGTGCGCTATGGGGTTAGTCTATTGATCGGTCGCGCGGCACGCCAAAGTGACGCTCGCTGGCCCTTGTTAACCTTATGGCTCGACAATCTGCGTCAAACCGAAGTGATTGCGCAATTACAGCAATGGCAGGGCGATGGTCAATTTCATCGCATCGCATTTGTGAATCCACACTGCGCCAATTTAGCCAGCCAAAACCCACGCTATCGCGGCATGCTCAATGGTGCGGATTTGTTATTACCAGATGGCAGTGGCGTGCTGTTGGCCAGTCGGATGCTGGGGACGCCTTTAAAAGAAAATACCAATGGGACGGATCTGTTTCCGGTTTTGTGCCGATATTGGCAACAACAGAAGGCTAGGGTGTATTTATTAGGCGCTCATCGTGGCGTTGCAGGCCGAATGGCAGAACAATTACTTTGGGAATACCCAGGGTTGCATATTGCTGGAAGCCAACATGGCTACTTCGCAGAAGAAGATACCCCCAGTATTATTCAAAAAATACGCGATACCCATCCTGATGTTTTATTAGTGGCAATGGGCGTACCTAAGCAAGATATGTGGATTGCTGAACATTTAGCGCAATTACAAACGCCAGTGGCGATGGGCGTGGGCGGCTTATTTGATTTTTATTCAGGACGGATTTCACGTGCGCCAGTTTGGTTGCGCGAAATTGGTATGGAGTGGAGCTGGCGTTTAATCCAAGAGCCACGCCGGATGTGGCAGCGTTATTTGGTGGGGAATTTTACTTTTCTTGCCTGTGTAGTTCGGCAGCGTTGTCGGTTTGCGTGTAGTGCTCATCCTGTCTTATCGGCGCCATCAGTCGCGGCCGAACACCCTGATCAGGTGCACGGGGTGTTACTCGCGGAAATGAATGTATGGCCGCAGCAGAGTGAAATGTCGACTTTATTTTTGCCATTGCTAGGGCAAACTTTGTTAGAGCGTACCGTCATACGGATGGTTGAGCAGGGGGTCCAACAATTGCATGTGATGGTTGATCTAGCTCATGCTGGTATTGAGGCTTTACTCGGGCAAGGTAGTCGATGGGGGATTCAGATTCACTATCACCTATTGGGTGCGAATCAGCCTTTGAATAAACGTTTAAGTCACTTGCCCCTGAGTGGCTCGGTTTGGGTGGTGGCGCCTGGTTGTTTGCCTGATGAGGCATTGGCATCTGACATTAGTGCGCAATGGCAACTAGCCGATGGGACTTGGTCGGGTTGGGCGCTGTGTTTGGCTGATATTTTTCGCAATCCGCCATCGTCATCTCTTGCTCTGCCGAATAATGCCTTGGTGTTTGAAGGTCTTGGCTTGCGCAGCCCTGCAGAGTTTCTTGCTGCACAAGCGATGCTTTTGAAGTACGAGCCAAACTATGTGCCTGGCTATGCAGAAGAAGGACGTGATATTTGGCTCGCTCCAAATGTATTGATTGAGGAGGGCGCCATTTTGCAAGGGCCTTTATTGATTGGCCCAGACTGCATCATCCGGAAAGGGGTCGAGCTGGGGCCAAATTGTGTCTTGGCCAGCGGCTGCATCTTGGATAAAGAGGTTTCCGCTGAGAATACGCTCTTTTTACCGGATAGTTTGATTGGGCAAGGTTTGTTGCTGAAGAATTGCATCGTTGGGGATGGCCAAATCTACTGGGTTGAATCCAAGCTCAGTTTGCAGTTGGCTGCTGATGACTGCTTAGTCCAATCCTTAGCTGCGCCTATCGTTAAGGCCGATATCATCGAGCGACTACAGGCGGTGCTGCTATGGCTGTGGCTAGGACTACAACGTCGTCAATTGGATCCAAAACGGCAGCATATTTTGTCGCAACGTTTGAAAGAAGTCTGCTTGGGATCTAGGCATCTGATTGGCTTGCCCGAGTTTGATCCAAATACCAAACAGGAGTGGCTACGTACGGTGCAAAATTTGCGTTTAGGTGCTTTGCGTTTATCAGAGCTACAAATCCCAATGTTTCCTTCACCACAGATTAGTCGCGACGAACAAGCTTATTTGCTGGATTTGTATGGCGCAGCAGTACCGCAACGTTTCCACTGGTCGCATTGGTCGCATTTGCGCATGAGTCTAATACGGACAAGCTAGTGACATTATCGTGATTTGAATTTGCAATTTGGCCATGATTGGGTCGATTGCGCTGCTGATAATAGAGTTAATTCTTCTTGTCGGAGTCTGATCATGCGCCATCTCCTTTATATTCTACATAGCGGCCAACTCTACGGTACTGAGCGTATGGCCATGGCAACACTGAAACAGTTAACTAACAGCGGTATACCCGTCTTGTTCGCGCCTGATGGTCCTGTGCATCAAGAAGCAAAACGGCAGGGCATACAAAGTCATGTTTTTCACAATAAGTGGTCATTGGTACGTGTGTTATGGCCTTACTTAAGCGAAAAAGGGAATGTCTTGTTTACGACCGCTGTGACCCAATCGCTTATTGCTTTGCTACTGAGTAAATTGCGTGGCATCGACTTACCACAGTTGCACATTGTTCATGGCGGCACCGATGAGCGCCTGAGTTATGCGCGCAAACATTGGCTACAACATCTTGGCTTGCCTTTGGTTGCGGTTTCCGAATTTGTTCGAGAACGATTGCTTGCCCATCATTGTTCGGCGCAAGGCGTTAACGTAATCGAGAATTTTCTAATCGGTAATCTACCTCAGCGCACCCCCTTTCAGCACCCAGGGATTCGTCATGTGGCATTGGTCAGCCGGATTGATCCGATCAAAGAAGTTGGGGTCGCGATTGAGGCTTGGCGATTGCCGGGCAGTTTGAATATGCCGCATTTGTTGGTGATGGGGACCGGATGGCAGAGTCAGGAACTGGTTGGCTTAAGCGCATTGAATGAACGTATTCATTGGTTTGGCTTTGTGAAGTGTCCAGCTGAAATCATGACAGAATGTGATCTTTACGTGCATACCTGCCCATGTGAGCCGTTTGGGCTTGCTATTTTAGAGGCTATGGCAATTGGCTTGCCGGTCTTGGTGCCTGATCAAGGGGGGGCTGCATCTTTGGTTGAGGATGGGGTCACTGGATTTCATTTTCGCGCCAGTGATCCACACGATTTACAAAGGCAAATTCGTCGAATTAACGCACTACCTTGCGCTACGCTCAATGCAATCGTCGCTGCGGCACGGCAACAACTTACTGAGCGATTTTCAGCAGAGGCTCGGATCGGTGACTATGCTCGCTTGCTGAATTTGTCGGAGTCGGTTTGATGTCTAGCCTATCGAAGTCAAATTCCAGTCTTGTTTCAGTCGTTGTGATTGGTCGTAATGAGGGCGAGCGTTTAGTTCGTTGCTTTGAATCGATCGCGGCGTGTGCCTGGCCAAATCTAGAGCTGATCTATGTCGACTCAGGGTCAACAGACCAAAGCATGGTTGCAGCACAGGGCGCCGGAGCCTTGGTGTTGCAATCTTTTGAGCGGGGCGCTGCCGCCGCTCGAAATGTGGGTTGGCAAGCGAGTAAGGCTGACTGGGTGTTGTTCTTAGATGGCGATACCGTGCTAGAGCCCGATTATTTAGGCAAAGCCTTTGTCGCGATGCAATCAGATCCGGATGTGGTGTGCGTTTGGGGGCATCGCCGTGAGTTAAACCCCTTGCAATCGATTTACGTGCGTGTGCTAGATTTGGATTGGTGCTATCGGCCAGGGCAAACATCGTTTTGTGGTGGCGATGCGCTCTTTTATCGTCCAGCTTTAGTTGCGGTAGGGGGGTTTGACGCAGGGATACTGGCCGGGGAAGAGCCAGAGTTGTGTCATCGTTTGCGACAAAAGGGCGGTACGATTTTGCACATTGATCAAGCAATGACAGGGCATGATTTAGCGATCACCCATTTTGCACAGTACTGGCAGCGCGCAGTGCGTGCGGGTTATGCCTATCTAGCGGTGAGCCAGCAGAGTCAGTCTTTTTGGCAGGTAGAGGTAAGGCATAACCTGAGGCAGACATTGATTATTGTGGTGTTAATCACCTTGAGTTTGTTATTGGCCACATTGCAAAGTACGCTGTTTTTTTTGCCGCCTGTGGTGTTGCTTGGTTTGATGATGCGCAGCGCATGGCGCGCCCGCTGGCGCTCTCGTAATGTGCTTTCCCTGCTTTTGTATGGCGTACACAGTTGGTTTGAGCAACTGCCTGTTAGCTGGGGGATTTTGCGTTGTTGGTGTGATTTACGCCAACAAAAAATGGCCCCCTTGATAGAGTACAAAACTAGCCAAGGAGATTGATGATGAAACTACTTTTACTTCATTGTTGCCGCCCTTGGCTGGGGACGCTTTTACAAGCAGCACAGCGGCTCTATCAAGGCTGGTGCTGGTTGGCCTTGGCGGTGCGAATCCCTTTACCAGCTAGCTGCATTGTCTTGGGCGCCGTTGAGTTGCATGGAACGCAGCGAGTTTCAATCGGGGAGCGTGGTTTCTTTTATCCAGGGTTGTATTTTGAAACACAAAACGATGCGCAAATCATTATTGGTGATTCAGTTGTGATTTCTCGTGGCGTGCATATTGTTGCGCATCAGGCTGTACGAATTGGGGCAGGAAGCATGATTGGCGAGTATTGCAGTGTGCGCGATGCCAATCATCGCCGTGTCCAAGGCGAAGCAATTCGTGAATCAGGGTTTAGTGCTGCACCGATTGAAATTGGGCGTGAGGTGTGGATAGGGCGTGGCGCAGTGATTTTGGCGGGAGTGCGCATTGGTGATGGTGCTACAGTGGCCGCCAATGCTGTCGTGATCCAAGATGTGGTGGCGGATTCGACCGTGGGCGGTGTGCCCGCTCGACCGCTGATTTCTCGTCGCAAACAGGAGATGAAATCATGAATCGTCAATTATTGATGGTGGCTTATCAATGCGGCTCTGATATGGGCTCGGTATCGCAAATTGGCTGGGAATGGTATCAAGGTATGTCGCTGCGTCGCCCCGTGACTTTGATTACGCATTCGCGAAATCAATCCGCCTTGGCTGCGATGGGCGTGTCAGGGCCAGATGTTCATCTTATCGATACGGAATGGTTGGCCGGGCCTTTGTATCGGCTAGCTTGTCGGCTCTTTCCTGGGCGGGAACATGCGATTTTTTTATTAAGTTCGCTCGATTATTTTTTATTTGATCGTTTAGCTTTACGTTTGGCGCGGCGGCTTCGGCGTCAAGGTCAAGATTGGGGTGCGGTCCATGTCCCAACGCCAGTGAGTTCTGCTGCGGGGAGCTGTTTAGATCAATTGGGATTGCCATTGTTGCGTGGCCCGTTAAATTGCGGTTTAGTTAATCCGAAGGGCTTCGATAGTATTTTACAACAAGAGTCGCAATGGCTAAATCACGGGCGTCGTCTCGGGCAGTGGTGGTCAGCATGGCTTGAGCGGCATAGTCCATTACGAATTACGCTGACGGCAACCCAAGCGACACGCAAGGCGCTACCTTTGGCGCAGCAAACACAAAGCCGCATGTTGCTTGAAAACGGCATTGACCCGCGTCGATTTGTGCCAACGCCTTATCCCGCGCCAGCCAATGCAAATAATCCATTAAAAATTTTATTTGTAGGGCGGATGTTGGCAGTGAAAGGGGTTGGATTTTTATTGCAAGCCGTGGCGAGATTAATTCAGCAAGATGGCATTCCTGTTGAATTAACGTTGGCGGGAGACGGCGGTAAGCTCGCCGATTTCAAAGCGCAGGCTGCTGATTTGCATGTTGAGGCCCACTGCCAATTTTTAGGGAATGTCGCTTTGGCTGAAGTGCCTACATTAATGCAGGCGTGTCATGTTTTTTGTCTGCCTTCCGTTCGTGAGTCAGGTGGGGCGGTGTTACTCGAGGCGATGGCTTCGGCGCGACCCGTAATTGCATTTAATTTTGGAGGCCCAGCGGAGCTAGTAACCCCCGATGTGGGGACTTTGCTCGACGCAGATGCGCCGAGTGCTTTGATTGAGCAGCTTTACATTGCATTGCGAGATTGCTATCTGTCGCCCCAGTGTTGGCTTGAAATGGGGTTGCGAGGTGCCGAGCGTTTACATCAGCCTCATGCATTGGGTTTTACATGGTCAGATAAGTTTGATGCTGCAGAGCAAATGTATGCTGAGTTGTCTGAATCTCTTCAGTCGCCACTCGAACTCAACCCAAGTACGCATCACGCCTAGGTGAATATGATGTGGCGCTTTTGGCTGAGTCTGATTTTTGTCGCAAATATGAGCTTTGCTGCTACCTTGAGTTTAAAGCCATATCAACCCTTATCTAATGAATCGCTGCCTCGATTTGGTTTGAATTTAGGTGGGCCATCGTATTGGGGGGCTGAGCAATTGCGCGCCAATATTGTGAGAAACCCTGGTTTTGAGCCCTTATTAGATCGCTCTTTGGTGATTGTCGATCGTATAGATGGGCGCCAAATTACCGACCGAGATGCATGGGTTGCACGTCCAGATGGATTTTGGATTGGTGGGCAATTCCAAGTATTAACAGGGGCTCAAGCAGGAAAGTCAGGTCGTATTCGTGATTATCGGCGTAATGCAGCGGATCCGGGCTTACTTTGGCTCGATGACGATTTAAACCGTGTGCAAATTGGCGATGCGATTAGTGTTGAGAAAACCGGGAAATTGGCGGGTGTACCCCAATGGTGGCCAGAAGGCCGCGCAAGCTTAGTCGCCGCCGCATCACCATCGGGGGGGCAATATGCTTTGCGATTGCAGTCGAGTAGCGCGCAAACAGCTCGCGTTTCTAGCTATTTTGATACGCTGGGTGGTTCGGCGGGTCGTTTGTTGCCGGTGATTGGTGAGTGGCAGTTGAGTTTTCGCGTGAGAATGCCACGTACTGGTGCGAAGTTAGTCGTACGCTTTGCACGGGATGGTGCTGAACCATTTGTTTCGAAATCATTTACGCCAACAGCAGACTGGCAAACTATTCATTTAACTTGGCAGGGTAGTGAGGCGCTAATTGCCAAAGCGGCGCCACTATCTTTGTCGCTAAGCAGCGAAGGTGATGGTGAAATTTGGCTGGATGATGTTTATTTGGGTGAAGCACCTAAGCAGGCCGGCGGTTTTCGCCGAGCAGTGGTTGAGAGCTTAAAGGCGCTTAAGCCCGGATATCTTCGTGATTGGCAAGGTCAGTTAGGGGACCGGGTGCTAAATCGCTTTGCCGGCGAACTTGTGCGGCAGCCCATTCGTTATCGCGTTGGGGATAGTGAGAGTTTTTTTGCCTACAGTATTCCCGAGTTGTTTGCTTTATGTGCTCAAGTACAAGCTTCGCCTTGGGTGATTGGCTCACCTACTTGGTCTGCTGCTGAGTGGCAGGAGTTTGGGCGGATGTTAAGAGTTGCAGCAGACCAACAGAAATTAACGGAGGTGGTGCTGGAGTTTGGCAACGAAAATTGGAATGCCATATTTCGCCCGGCAGGTTTAACTAATGTCAACCAGCATCGTGAAGCTGCAGATCGTGCTTTTGCTGCCGCCAAACGTGGGTTTGGCGCAGGGCGTAGTTTGATTACGGTGGTGAATGCGCCTTTTTTATGGCCGGATAGTCCGGGCCCAATTCTAGTTTCGACCCAGGCTGACCGAGTCGCCGTTGCGCCCTATTTCTTTTACGAGGTACAAGTGAAAGATTCGTTGCAAGTTAATCGCCGAAAAGCATTGCAAAGTCAGAGCGATTTACTCAATAAACAACAACAGCGTACCTTGGCTTCAGGAAAAAAATTAGCTATCTATGAGGTCAATTTTCATTCAACACTGGGTAATGCTTCTGCAAAAGAGCGCAACCAAGTATTGACCACATCCATATCCGGCGTGGCTTTGGCAAGACATTTGTTGGATGCAACCCTGGTAGGGGTCAGAGAGCAAGCCGTTTACAGTTTGGCGGGATTTAGCTTTAAATTAAATGATGGCCTAGGCGATGTGGCTTTGTTTGGTATTAGCCGAGATTTGTCGGTGGCTCAACGTTTTCGCCCGACAGGCATGGCGCTTGCCATGCTTAATGATGTGGCTGGTGGCCAGCCATGGCGGTATCAATGCCAGGGTGATACAGAGGCGTGTAGCCAATTTGTTGTTTTGGGGTTTTCTGATACTCCCCAGTCACCTACACGTGTTGCTATTGTTAATGCTACAACACAGTCGCACTCGGTGCAGCTTCCTTGTCGTGTTGTATTGCAGTGGCGTATGTTGGATGGTCGTCAGTCGGGTGATAACGAGGGTGAGCAAGCCAAGGTCACTGAATTGAAAGGACAAAGCGCTTGCCGTCAAGGGTTGGCTAGCGTTCAAGTCCCAGCAGAAAGTCTGTTGGTTGCAAAATAGGAAGGCATTAGATGCAATATGTGGTTTATCTCGCCTTACTCGCGACCACTATTTTAGTGTGGCAACACAGCGCAAAACACGCACTTATTCGCGCTTATTTACCGATTTTACTGCTGTTACCCGATTCATATAGGGCAATGACCCCTGGCCTGCCAGATCCTAGTTTTAATCAAGCTGCTATATTGCCGATTTTTGTGGCGATCATGGTGTCCAAGTTTAAATATTGGCGCCCATCCATTACCGATGGTTTGGTTTTTGGTTTTGCTTTTTTTGTGGCGTACTCGGAATACAGCAATGCAGGCTACGCCGAGGCGCAAAATTTAATGTTTGCCATGCTCACTTCAGTTTTGGCGCCGTATTTTGCTGCTCGTCTGTGTTTGGAGACTCAAAGTGATGATGTTGCGACGGCTCGCGTTTTTGTGGTCTGCTGCGTTATTGTTTCTGCTGTGAGTATCTATCAATTTCGGTTTGGATTGAATCCATGGAGTGTAGTGCTCCAGCCCTTTTTTCCTGGACAAGGCATTGGCTGGGTAACAACGTTTCGCTATGGCGTCGCTCGAATTGCAGGCCCGTTTTCTCATGCCATCTTGGCTGGAATTATGCTGGCGATGGCTTGGCGACTGGCGCGGTGGCTCGAGTGGGGGAAATGTTGGGAGACGCTAGTGCAGCGTATTCCTCTTCCAGGAAAAACATCAAATTGGGTTAATGGCTTGTTGTTGCTCGGGATCATCATGACCATAGCCCGCGGTCCCTGGCTTGGTGGCGTGGCAGGCGGAGTCATGATGTGGGTGTCGCGTGGAAAAGAACGTGGAAAACGCCTCAAGCTAGTGCTGTGTGTTTTTGTCGTAGGGGGCCTGATTGGCCAGGCGATTTTAGATTCTTATCTTGATATCAAACCCGGTACTGTGATGACCATGTCGCAAGAATCGGCGTTGTATCGAAAAGAATTAATGCAAAAATATGAAGCGATTGCTTTAGATCACGCAGCCATCGGCTGGGGGCGCAATACCTGGCCCAAAGTGGGGGGAATGGAGTCGATTGACAACTATTATTTACTCCTCGCTTTAATGCACGGCATTATTGCTTTGGCTTTTTTAGTGTTGCTGATGGCTTGGATGGTGGTTCGGTTGGTCATTAAAGGGTTGCGTGAGCCAGCATCCCCCAATTCTTTAGCATTTACTTTTGCTAGCATTATTGTCATGGTGTTTATTTCGCTGGGCACGGTCTACTTAGGTGAGCAGCCAATGCCCGCGCTTTTTTTTATCATCGGATGGGCTGAGGCCTTACTAACAAGAGCCCTCATCAAGGTGTCGGCTTCACCAGTTACTCGAGCCGATAAAACTGACTTAGCAATAAATGGTGGTTTTAGGCATGTGATGCGTTGAGCAATAGTGACCGGGCAAATGGGCTGTAGTGTTAAGCCTCACTTAGCAGTATCTATTTCGCTGGTGCTGGTTTGCTCATTTTAGTATTAATAGCATTGCTACAACAGTGAAGTTCCCCCATTCTTACGATTTGCACTTGAGCTTGGCTAGAAATAGTCGATAGTTAATGACGACATTAAACAACAAGGCCATTCATGGCAGAAGAATTATCACAAGCACACGTACTGATCGCTGATGACGCCCCAACCGTCAGGCAATCTTTGCGGATGACCTTAGCGCAATGCGGGATCAACCGTGTTGATGCAGCTAGCAGAATTGGCGAAACTCGTCGTCGTTTACGCAATGCGCAGTACGATGTGGTTTTGTGCGACTATCATTTTGGCGAGGGCATGAACGGGCAAGAGCTTCTAGAGGAGCTTCGGCAAAGTGGAGAGTTGCCGCTTTACACCATCTGGATCATGATTACCGCCGAAGCTGCATACGAAAAAGTCGTAGCAGTCGCTGAAATTGGCCCTGATGATTATCTAATTAAGCCGTTTACCAGTGCACTTCTAACTCAACGACTCACGCTAGCCTGGAGGCGAAAGCGTTTTCTAAAGCCTATCTACGACAAAATCAATGAGGACGATATCCAAGGTGCGATTGCAGAGGCCCGAGCTTTAATTCCAAAGGCCGAAGGTTTTCGCGGCGATTTGATGCGTTTACTCAGTAGTCTCTTGCTTGAAGCGGGGCAGCTAGAACAAGCAAGGATGTTATTTGAAGAAATACTCTCCCAACGTATGATCCCCTGGGCCAAGCTAGGAATGGCTAAGGCGCTGATACGCCTAGGTAAAAAAAACCAAGCCGAAAGCACGCTACAAGCGGCAATTGTAGAGTACGCCCAGTATGTGGATGCCTACGAAGAACTCGCCTCAATGTATATGGCTGACGGTAGGCTTGATCAGGCGATGGCAGTGTTTGAAAAGTGCCTTGCAATGACCCCCAATAATGTGAGCCGCTTACAAAAAGCAGGCAATCTGGCCAATATGCTAGGCGACTCAGCCAAAGCAAAATCCTTGTTGGAGCAAGCCGTTAAATGTGGTGGCAACTCCTCTGCGCTCAGTGCCGATACGGTGCTGCAACTTGCGCTTGCTGCCCGAAGAGAAAACAACTCATCAGACTCTGAAAAGTATCTTCGCTTAGTCAAGGACATCGCCCGCAAAGACGGCACCATAAAAAATAAAGTGATTGATTTAATTGCATCAGCCATTTACGAAGGAAAGCCTCAATTACTCAATGAAATTGAGGTCTATTTTAGTCATGCCGAAATGACCCAAGAAATGGCGACTGGTTTTATCATGGCTGCAGATTTAGTTTGCCCAGCTACTGTAGAGGGTGAAGAGCCCAGCGGCGAAGCTGCACCCTATAAATGGCTGAAGCATATCGCGCAGCGCTTTATTACTACGCGCCATGTTTCAGGTTTGTTGGAGAGTGCGGCGACTATGCGCCCAACTTGGAGGGACTATATACAGCAGGTTGGGCAAGAGATTAGCGATTTAAACAACACGGGTGTTCAGTGCATGCTTAAGTCCGAGTTCATAGAGGCAATTGATATATTGCTACCCAATGCACAAAGTACTTGCAATAACC
This sequence comes from uncultured Deefgea sp., assembly GCA_963508915.1. GTDB lineage: Bacteria > Pseudomonadota > Gammaproteobacteria > Burkholderiales > Chitinibacteraceae > Deefgea. Next base: position 10,980 of record CAUOZE010000022.1, on the reverse strand, counting down.
GTTTGATGCTCTCCGCTAGTCACGCAATTGTGAAATACATTAAGGCGTCGGACTCAATCGAAAGCAAGGAACGAAACGCGTTAATTACTATTGCTAGTGGCTTTATCGACCGACTCAATGGCATGATTGATGCAGGTACCCATCACAGTCTTAGCCAAGACTTGCAACAGCTGTTTAAGTCCTGAACCACTGCGGTATTGCGCCGGCTAGTCTCGCGAAATAGCGCATCAAACCAAAAGCAAGGCCCGCCGCGGATTAATTGCTTGTGGTGCAAGTGGTGCAATAGAGCCTCTATGGTGGAGGTAAGTAAAAGAATTTTTTGGCAACAAAAACCCCAGCAACTTAACGTTGTATGGGGTTTATGTCTGACTGAGTCAATTTGGTGCCCAAGAGAAGACTCGAACTTCCACACCCTTGCGGGCGCTAGGACCTGAACCTAGTGCGTCTACCAATTCCGCCACCTGGGCTCTTTAACTGCGCTACAATGATACAGCGCCTTTAATGCGAGGGCGCAATAATATTCAAACCTCGATAGGGTGTCAATAAAAAATATGAAAAAAACGGTTGCTTTGGATCAATTTCAAAACGAGAAATCTCCAGCGAAGAAACCTGCGCGCGCTAAAAAAATGAAAGGCTTGCGTACGCAAGATCCACATTTGGCACGTGAACAACAACGATATGAAAACCCGCTGCCATCACGCGAATTTATTTTGCAAGTGATCGAGCAAAGCGGTTCGCCGATGACGGCGCATGATTTAGCCCAACAATTGGGTATTTTAGAAGTAGAAGATGTCGCATTTGAGCGTCGTCTGCAAGCAATGGGTCGTGAAGGCCAGTTACTGATTAATCGAATTGGCGCGCTGTGCTTGCCAGAGAAAGTGGATTTAATTTCCGGAAAAATACAGGGACATCCAGATGGGTTTGGTTTTGTCATTCCTGATGATGGTAGTGCAGATTTGTTTCTGGGTCCCAAAGAGATGGACAAGGTCTTGCACGGTGATCGTGTGCTTGCTCGAAAAATTGGCCTTGACCGTCGCGGCCGCCCTGAAGGCGCGATTGCCGAAGTGCTTCAGCATGTGAATGTCCGCTTGGTTGGTCGTTTGCACGCAGAGCGTGGTGTGTTTTTTGTAACGGCAGAAGACAAGCGAATCAGTCGCGACATTCAAGTTGCCGCTGGCGATTGCGGTGCTGCTAAGCCAGGCCAGGTCGTGATGATTGAAATGTTGACTCAGCCAGCCCGTTACACGCCGCCTGTAGCTCGGGTGACTGAAGTGTTGGGCAATTATGATGATCCAGGAATGGAAATCGAAATTGCTCTGCGTAAACATAATTTACCTCATGAGTTTTCGGCTGAAGCACAAAAGCTAGCCGAAAAAATGCCAAAAAAAGTCAGGAAGTTAGACTGGAAACCGGAAAACGGCGTCGAGCGGGTTGATTTGCGCGATATGCCTTTGGTGACGATTGATGGCGAAACTGCAAAAGACTTTGATGATGCTGTTTATGCAGAGAAAAGCGGTAAAGGTTGGCGCTTGGTGGTGGCGATTGCCGATGTGAGTCATTACGTACGCCCCGATGATGCGCTGGACTTGACTGCGATTGAGCGCGGTAATTCGATTTACTTCCCGCGCCGCGTTATTCCGATGTTGCCAGAGCAAATTTCGAATGGTCTGTGCTCGTTGAATCCAGATGTCGAGCGCCTGTGTATGGTCTGCGATATGAAGGTGAGCGCCAAAGGCGCAATCAAGGGTTATAAATTTTATCCTGCGGTAATGTTATCCAAGGCGCGTTTTACCTATACCAAGGTATGGGATATTTTGCAAAATCCGAGTGGTGAATTGGCGCAAGAATATGCGCCTCAAGTGCAGGATTTGCAGACCTTATACGCCTTATTTCAAACTTTTGCTGCTGCACGCGCTGAGCGTGGTGCGATTGATTTTGAAACGACCGAAACAGAAATGCGTTTTGACGATAAAGGCAAGATCAGCGAAATCGTTCCGGTTGTGCGTAATGATGCGCACAAATTGATCGAAGAATGCATGTTGGCGGCCAATGTTTGCGCTGCCGATATTTTGCTGAAAAAAGAGCACCAAGCCTTGTACCGCGTGCATGAAGGTCCTACGCCAGAGAAGCTTAAAAACCTTCGTGAATATTTAAAAACGGTCGGTTTGAGTTTGGGCGGTGAAGAAGACCCAGCTGCGAGTGATTATGCCAAGTTGCTCAATTCTTTCAAAGAGCGCTTGGATGCACCGCTCTTGCAAACTATGTTGTTGCGAAGTTTGTCACAGGCCGTTTATAGTCCAGATAACGCGGGTCATTTTGGCTTGAGTTACGAGGCGTATGCTCATTTCACATCACCAATTCGTCGTTATCCTGATTTGCTGGTACATCGTGCGATTAAAGCGATTTTGGCGGGCAAGAAATATAAACCGGCAACAAAATGGGAAGCCTTGGGTGTGCAATGCTCAATGACGGAGCGCCGTGCCGATGAGGCAAGTCGTGACGTGCAAAACTGGCTCAAATGCTACTTTATGCAAGATAAAGTGGGTGAGGAGTTTGAGGGTTCTGTTTCTGCAGTAACTGGCTTTGGAATGTTTGTATTGCTCGACAAGGTCTTTGTTGAGGGCTTGGTGCATGTTTCAGAGTTGGGAACGGATTACTTCCATTATGATGAAAAACGCCGCGAGTTAAAGGGTGAGCATGGCGGTAAAGTGTATCGCTTGACCGACCGCGTCAAAGTCAAGGTCGCTCGCGTTGATTTGGAAACGAGCAAAATTGATTTTGTATTGGTGCTTGATCCAAAAGATGCGCAATTGGTAGGCAAGCCGATGTCAGCAAGAGGCGCAGCAAATCGAAGCTCGCGCCAGGGTGCAAAACCCGCGGCTCGTGGTGCTGTTAGTGGCGGAGCTAGAACGCCAAGTGGTTCGCGCGCAAAAACCGGCGTCAAAACGGGGGGTGAAGGTGCGCGCGCGACGACCGTTGAAGCAAGCAAGCCTGCGGGTAAGCCGTCAGGTCGACGTCGTCGCCGCTAAGAGTGGGATCAATATCGCGCTATATAGATGCGCGATATTGATTATGCGGTTATTCTTTTTAAAAGCTGTAATTGCGTGTAATTGGGTGTTTGTAATTGAATTTGATGGCGAAATAAACTGATGTGACCAATTAGTGCGTTATCAATAATTTTCCCATGTAAATCAAGGGTATTTTTATTGCTGATTGCGCCGTCGTATTCAAATACTTCAAGCATAAAGCGTGCTTCACTACCGGGTTTTAGTGCTGTGGCTGATAACATAATGAGCGTTTCAGAATTGGCTTCAATGATTTTGCCTTCGATCGCTTCAATGTGGTGCTTTGGTATAATTGCCGCACGCCAACGAACGAATTTGCGCTTAGATTTGTCGTGATTGAATGAATCTTGCGACATGGTTTTTATTAATGCCGATGGTATATCGACTTCTGTAATTTGAATGCTTTATTTTAAAGGTAATTTAAATATGATGTTGGTAAATAGTTTGGCTTGAGTTTTATTTTTGGAGTTTTTATGTTTAGTGTTGATCGCTCTGCGGCAATTATTCGCCCAAAAGCTGATTTTTTAAATTGGCTTAATCAGTTGCCTGGTAATGACGTTATTCTCACCTTGGATGAAATCCGTGCTGATTGTACGGTGCTGATGGTGCCTGATGCGACCGAGCCTGAAGATGCGATTGCATACATCGATGAAATTTCTGAAAAGATTTTTTCGATGGAGTTGGCTTCTTGGGTGGCCGACGATGCCTTGTGGCCGCAAAAGCGCAATTTGAAAATGTTCTGGGATTGGTTTGATGTTGAAATACATCTTGGCGTGATGGACGCGGTATCGGATGAAATTCACAACACGCCGACCGATCACGGCTACCATTAATTTTATCCTTTAGGCTAGGGTAAATAGTTCGCTGGTTGGCGTGTTCGCTTCGTCGTACATTTGCGCCTTTAATGATGTTGTCAAATGACAAACAGGAATGGGGTTTCAGAAATGCGTCATTTTTTAGTTTTAGCGACCTTGTTGACCAGCGCGGCGTGGGCTGCAGACGTTGCACCGCCTCGCAACGTGGTTAATTTTGAGGCGCAAGCGAGTCGCGAAGTGGCGAACGACTTGGCTTTGGCGACTTTATTTGTTGAGTTGAGCGATAACGACCCTGCGCGCTTAGCTGAAAAAATTAATTTGGCCTTGGCGGGTGGGGTTAAGCAACTAAAGCAATACCCAGCGGTGCAGTTGGGTGGAACGAGTTTCTCTACTTTCCCTTTGTATGCACCTAAAAGCAATAAGCAAGAGGGCTGGCGCAGCTGGGGTGAGTTGCGCGTTTCATCAAAAGACTTTGCTGCAATTTCTAAGCTGATTGGTGAGCTGCAAAAACCGTCTGCGTCTGGCGCGGCCCTGCAATTGGCTGAGGTGAGATATGCTGTTTCAGACGAGCTACGCAGCAAAGCTGAAGAAGGTTTGATCGAAGAAGGAATTGCGCAGTTTAAGCGTCGGGCAGCTGTGATTCAAAAGAGTATGTCGGCCAGTGATTGGAAGATGATGAGTATGAATGTGAATACATCATCTTTTCGTCCGGAAATGCGCTCCATGATGATGAAAAATGCTGTCATGATGGATTCGGCCTCGGCCTCGGCGCCGGCGCCGATTGAGGGTGGTGAAAGTCGCCTGCAGGTGAATGTGAATGGCAGTATTCAGTTGGCTGATTGATGTTGCCGCCGTCATTAACAATTAACCCCGCGTCTTTATGGTGTCGGGGTTTTTTGTTGTTTGTTTTTTTATTGGCAGTACTTGCATGTATTGTCATGCAGGCTTTGATTGGATTTGCTTTGCTGCCAATACTGGCGATTTCGTTTGTTATGTATTGGCGCAGTGGTGAGCGAGTCTGTGTTTTGCGGGTGCAAGATTCGGGCGAAGTTGAGGTGCATGACCATCAGGGGCGAATCGAGTTGATGAACTTGCTGTCAAGCAGCGTTGTGACGGATGTGTTGATTGTGTTGCACTTAAAGAATGAGCAAAAAAAGATCGTTGTGGTTTTGTGGCCTGACAGTGCTTCATCTGAGGTGTTGCGGTGGTGGCGGGTTTGGCTGCGTTGGGCTTGGCAAAATTGCAAGCGCGGTGATGATGCTGGCTAAAGTGCCCGATGCATGCACGCGGCGTCATCGCCATAGCCTTCAACTTGTTGGGGTGTCTTTACAGTAAAGTGATGTTTTTGCCAAAAGCTTTTCGCGCCTTGGACGGCGACCAGCATGGCACGATCAAACTCAGCTTGTTGGGCCCAATTGAGCGCGTGTTCAATCAGTTGTTTGGCGAGCTGTTTCCCTCTGCCGGCTGGCAGAATCGCCAGGTCATGAATATAAAAACGATCCGGTTGCTCAGGTAGCTTGGTGAGTTTTTGTCCGAGTTGCGGTGGTGTGTCGTGCCGCCATGGGTGGCAAAATAAATAGCCCATCACTTCCCCTTGAATTTCAATCAGCCATGAGGTATTGGGTGCTAGTGCTTGTTTACAGAGCAAGGTTTCCGCGGATTCGATAAAATCAGCAGGGTAGCACGCCGCTTGAATGTCGAGTATGGCTTGAATGTCACTGGGTGTTTGGTGGCGGATTGTGCTTGATTTCATGTAGAGAAAAATAGTTATGAAGAATGAATGTTTAAGTTGTGGTGCTTGCTGTGCTGCTTTTCGGGTGTCGTTTGATTGCTCTGAAATGAGTAGCGAGGGCGGTAAGGTGCCTGATGGCTTGGCTGATTATGAAACTCAGCAGACTATGCGCTTGCGCGGTACTGATTATGCCCAGCCGCGCTGTGTTGCGCTAGTTGGGGTGGTTGGTCAGCAGGTTTCCTGTGGGATTTACGCGGAGCGACCGTCTCCGTGTCAAGAGTTTGCGCCGATGTCATCGGTAGGTGTCTTTATCGATGCCTGTAATCGAGCGCGTGCTCGGCACGGTTTGCCTGCATTGCCTATATAGCAGGGTATTACCACCTGGTCTTTTTAAATAATGGCCTACAGGCACATACCCGTATCAATAAATAAAGGCAGCCTAGGCTGCCTTTATTTTATCTAATCACGAGTTGTTGATTACTCGAAACGACCGCCGCCGCCTGTGCGAGTAGGCTTGCCTTGGTAGCCGCCGCCTGTGCTGCGACGTTGACCGTCACCGCCACGACCTGCGTAGCCGCCTTCGCGATTGCCGCCGCCATCACGACTACCTGCGCCGTCACGGCTGCCACCACCGAAGCCGCCGGTGCGCGGCGCTGCTGCGTCACGGTTACCTTGGTAACCACCAGTACGTGGTGCGCCGCCTTCACGATTGCCAGCGTAACCGCCTCGATTGTCTTGGTTGCCTTGGTAGCCACCTGAACGGCCGCCATCACGGTCACGAGTTTGGCCTGAACCAAATGAGCGTTGCTCACGCGGTTGACCTTGGTAGCCGCCATCGCGTGGTGCTGATTCGCTTGGGCGGTGGTGACCTTGGTAGCCCGCTTCGCCACGTGGGTGAACGCCTTCGCTGCGACCGCCGTTGTAGCCTTCGCTACGACCTGCATCACGATCACGGTTGCCTTGGTAGCTGCTGCCGCCTTCACGATTGCCTTGGTAGCCACGGCCGCCGCCATTGCCGCCCGCCGGACGACCACGACCGCCCGCAGGACGGCCACGATCATGACCGCCACCGCTACCTGCGCGACCTGGCTGGAAGCGAGCTTCCAAGCCTTCAATAACTTGCGTGCTGAAATCTAAATTGTATTGACGACGAATACGCGTCAACAAAGTGAAATCGTTTTTCGTAACCAGTGACACAGCTTCACCAGTGCGACCGGCACGGCCAGTACGGCCGATACGGTGAATGTAATCTTCGCAGAAACGTGGCAAGTCAAAGTTCAATACTAAAGTAATACCGGCAACGTCAATACCACGAGCCGCAACGTCAGTTGCAACCAAAACGTCGATATCGCATTTACGCAAACGGTCTAAGGTACGGCGACGGTCACGTTGTGCCAAGTCGCCGTGCATTGCGGCAGCTTTAAAGCCTTCCATTTTCAACCATTCAGCCAACTCATCGGCGCTGATTTTAGTTGCGGTGAAGACGATTGCTTGATTGCCTTCGTTTTTCTTCAGGAAAGTTGCGGTCAATTTTTGTTTGTGCTCGTAACCATCGGCGTAGTGCACTGACTGGTCGATTTGCGCTTGCATTGTTGCTTGAGCGGCCATTTCTACCAATTTTGGTGCTTTCAGCATCGGGACTGCGAAGCGTTGAACTGACTCAGTCAATGTTGCAGAGAAAAGGGCGGTTTGGCGCTCTTTTGGCAATGCATCAACAATGGCTTCAACTTCATCAATAAAGCCCATGTCGAGCATACGGTCTGCTTCGTCAAGAACGAGCATTTCCAGGCGTTTGAAGTCAATACGGCCACTGCGCATCAAGTCAGTCAAGCGACCTGGCGTTGCCACCAAAACTTCGTACGGTTGTGACAAAAGTTTGTTTTGTACTGGGTAAGGCACGCCACCCACTACAGTTACTACTTTGCAGCGTGGGATGTTGCGGCACAAATCAGTCGCTACTTTTGAGACTTGCTCAGCGAGTTCGCGAGTCGGAGTCAAAACGAGGATACGTGGGCCACGTGCGGTGTGTTTTGCTTCTTTGGTGAGGCGGTGCAATGCAGGCAACAAGAAGGCGGCTGTTTTACCAGTGCCTGTTTGTGCGGAAGCCATGATGTCGTTACCAGCCAACAATTCTGGGATCGAAGCCGCTTGAATTGGCGTTGGTGTATTGAAGCCTTGAGCGGCCAAAATGTCTGTTAATTGTGATGCAAGACCTAATTCTACAAAAGCGTTAGGCGTAGTTGATTCAGGCGCAGTAGTGTGCGGCATGTAAGTTGTCCTTGTAAGGTGTCAGGCTGGTAAAACCAGCGCAGCATCGACGCCAACCAGGAACAACCGCTTTATCAATTAGCACGCGGGAATAAGGTTAGAGGCGATGATGGGGCTACGTATAAACGTGCGCTAAATAGTGGGGCACGGATGAAGGAGGCGAATTATGCCCACCTATTGCCAATTATGCAACATATTTATTACGATAGTTTGAATGGTGCTTCGATTGCTGCTAGACGGGCTCGGTGCGATTGAATTCGCGCAAAAACTCTCGCAAGATGCGCTGCTCAATTTTAGCGCGCAATCCCAATGGTGCAGGCAGTTGCAACTGCAGGGCGATTGTATCGATGTCATCCAAGATGATCCGTACTCGCGGCTCTTGCAGTGGCGTATCAATAATGTAATCGCTAGCGATTTCTTTGGCGTGCTCAACTAAATCTTTGGCGTATTCGGCAATGGTAGTGCGCCCACATTCAAGCAAAATGGTTTCGGCGAGTTGCCAATTTGCGTTGCGCTCAATATGAATGTGTATGGTTTGAATGGCAAAATGCCCCATCATGGTCTCGTTGTATACCGGATTGGTAAACAGCATGGAGTTGGGGATTTTAATGCCACGACCCACGGTGCCTTTGTGGTTTTCGGCACGGCTCGATTCAATCAATGTGGTTGAAATCAAATTCACGTCAATGACTTGACCTTTAATTCCGGCTATTTCAATCCGATCCCCTAGCTCATAAAGTCGACTGCTAGTTCGGTATACCGAACCGAGCATGCAGAGAATGACTTCTTTGGTGGCCAACACAAAAGCAGCGGCAACAGCAACCAGAGAAACGGCAAAGGTTTGAATTTCCTGGCCCCAGATGAGTGCCGCACCCAGTACGGTCAAACCCAATATGACGTTGCGCAGCGTGACCAGCCAGCGGCGCTTGCTCTCAAGGCTGAAATCATCATGATGCAGGATCGCTTTGCGCATACCTGCGCGCAAAGTCAGCATCAATAAGATCAGCAAGACGCTTAATATAAGGTCGCGCAACAGGCCTCGATCAAATAAAAATGGTAAGTTGATGCTGTCTATCATGGGTATTGTCTTCTATGCATTGATGGTTGTGTTCTAGAGTTAAATACATTGCTAGTTATTTGAGCTTATATTTTTTCGTTTTAGCCATGCGCTTGCTAAAACGACCCCGCCCAGTGCGCCAATTCCATTGGCGATCATGTCGTGCGTATCAAAACTGCGATATGGGGTGAGCGCTTGCGCAAATTCGACAGCAATCCCCATTAGTGCCGCACCAAGCCAGACCATGCTTGGCTTGCGCCAGTTCAATTGCGCCAATAAAGCCAGCACACCGTAGCCAATAAAATGCTGGATCTTGTCGCCATTTTCAATGCTGGGGCCACTCATGGGCATCAATGAGCCAATCCAAATGGCTACAGTCCAAGACCAAAATAGGCAAGGCAAGACGAGCTTGGGATTTAAAAGTGAGAATTTCATTATTTCGCCGACTTAACAAGAACCAAGACTGCGCCAGCGCAGCCTTGAAAGGGATTGGCTTGCGCAAAAGCTAAGACTTCCGGCATTTGGGCCAGCCAGTTTTTTAACTTGAGTTTTAACACGGGAATACCGGATGCAGAGCTAAGTCCCTTGCCGTGAATGATGCGTACGCAACGATATTGCCTTTGTTGGCAGTGATACAAAAATTGCGCAACTTGCGTGCGAGCCGAATCGATGTTTTCACCATGCAAATCCAGCTCAGCTTCGGCTTGCCAGTCGCCACGCTTAAGTTTACGTAGTGTATCGAGCTTTTGACCTGGCTTCATGTGCATCAATTGTTCGCCTGCTTCCAACTCATCCCAAGGCCAAAAATCGCTCATTGAATCGTTCAATACAGGACTTTCGACGTGCAAACCTTTCGGCCATGGGCTTGGTGCGGGCGGTGTGTGGCTGATTTTTGCTGGATTTTTGAGTGGGGCCACATCTTTCATTGCCGCTAAAAACAGGGCGTGATGGTCAGGCTCTGCAGGCTTTTCGCGAATAACAGGCTTGTAGCGCTGATTTTCTTGCGCTTCACGCAGTTGTTTGCGTAGCTTTTTAAGTTGTTGTGTGGTGTTTTTATCCATGCTGGCGCTGTCTGAGTCGTAGAATGCTATTTTAACAGCGGAATCGTTTGCGACATGCAAGATAAAGTGCGATTAGATAAATGGCTGTGGGCGGCGCGTTTTTTTAAAACACGCTCGTGTGCCGCCAAAGCCATTGAGGCAGGCCACGTGCACCATCAAGGTCAGCGCGCCAAGTGTGCCACCGCACCCAAAGTGGGCGACATGCTCAAAATCCAAGCGCCGCATGGTGTTTTTGAAGTACAGGTGGTTTTGTTGGCAAGTCAACGTAGTTCGGCAGAGGTGGCTCGCACTTTGTATCAAGAAACGCCAGAGAGTGTGGTGCGGCGTGAGCGTGATTTGTTTGCGCAAAAAATGCAGCCGCACTTCGATCACCCTGATATTAAGGGTCGACCCACTAAAAAATGGCGGAGACAGTTGAATCAAGCGGTGGGTTTTATTGAAGAGTAAATATGAGTTGCGCGCCTGAATTCAAAGCATTATGCCAATATTGTCGACCATGTCTTCAAACTCTTCGAGCTTAAAAGCAAGGTGATTGAGTAGCACGGGTTCAATGCCGCGCCATTCAATATGCTCAAACTGTTTTACGTTCATTTTTAAAATGTGTTCAGCCAAGCTGGCAATGGCAATCAAGGTGCATATATGATGCCATTCTGCATCTTCACCATGTTCAAATAAGCTGTAGTCGTGGTGATTTAAGATCGCCAGCTGTGTGTCTTCCGGCAAGTACCAAGTTCGGCCCAGCAAATAGCCAACCACATTGTGGCTGGTTTGGTGGCGGCGATTTTCTAGCTCGATGAACTCTTGTCGAGACATGCGTTCGCCGCGTTCTAGCGTTTCCATATAATTAATCTGAGGTAAACCCCCGGCTCTGCCGGGGGACTCACCAAGGTTTGACCTATACGACGGTCATTGTGAAGCTTCTATCTCGACCAAGAGAAGGAGCTTCAAATGAAAGAGTATCAAAGTCTGAGTCATACGCGGT
>CAUOZE010000021.1:0-43786 GCA_963508915.1 uncultured Deefgea sp. | reverse complement strand
TCATGGCACTGGCCTGCCAAAGTTGCACGGCTTCCAAGCCAAGATGTAGTCGACGAATACCCATGCTGCAGCTCCAAAGATAAAAAGTGCAGCATGCCAGAGTTAATGTAGAAATTGAGGTGGTACGGCTAAGCCCTTACCCTCCATCCCGATCAAGCAAGGTTCAAGCTTGCGAAAAAAATCAATCACCTGATGGCGACGTAATTGCTTCCGGCAAACCGTCTTTTCCTGTGCATCTACGCCATGGATTTGAAAAACTTGTTTGGCAAGATCAAGGCCAATGCGGATAATCTTCATGGTGGACTCCTTTTGCTGTGTGACTGGTGTTTTGACACTTCCAGTCTGGCACATCGATGCCGTATCAGAAGAGAGGAGTCCATCCCATTGTCCAAGCGCGCCCGGGTTGCCATCTTTTGTTTACTTTTCGTAGCGAAATGAAAAGTGAGTCCTCGTCGCGGATTGCGACTGTAAAACAGCGTGCAGCAGGCACTTAAAACCATCAACACCAAATCTGAATATCCCCAGTTTTATATGGGTATATTCTTATCTACCCATTCCACCAACCTGTTGCGCTAGATACGTCGCATAGTTATCGGTCATGCCACCGATGAAATCGAGTACACGGCGGTAGGTTTCGTAGAGCGGCCATTCTTTTTTCGGCGCGTTGTAGTCCATTAAGTCGAGTACGCGCCGCATGCGGAAGGGCATTTCTGCGCTGACGTGTTGTTCGTAGGCGGCAGTGCAAAAGGCACTCATCAGAATTTCTAAACAGGTGAACGAACCCACTTCGATTTCAATTTTACGTCGTTCATTAAAAATCCGGTCACGCGCGAGTTGTTTGGCTTCTTGCAATCCGGTGCGCATACTGGCGGGACAGTCATTGAGTAAATCACCTTGGTAAGTACCGGCCATAATCCGCTCGTAATGCGTCATAAAGGTGTTTGCCACGTCGCGGATGCAGCGGTCAATTGCCTTGCCACGTAACAGCGAGATTTTACGGCGGGTGCTGGGGGCTGCGGCCACTTCAAGCTGTAAAAGACTCGTTTCGCCGCCACAAATTTTCATTAAGAGTGGTTCGACGGTTTCAAACGGCAGCGTACCAATTTCGATACCGTCTTCTAAATCCAAGATGGCGTAGCAAATATCATCCGACGCTTCCATTAAATACGACAAAGGATGCCGCGCCCATTTATTGGGCTCAATCAAGGGTAAGCCGAGTTCGAGTGCGACGTTTTCAAGGATGTCGAGTTCGGATTCGTAGCAACTGAACTTCCCTTTACTGCCAGCAAACTCACTACTCCAGGGGTATTTTAGCGTGGTGCCGAGTGTCGCGTAGGTGAGGCGAAGTCCGCCGTCAAAGCGGTGGTTTTCTAGTTGCGTAATGATGCGAAAACCTTGCGCATTGCCTTCATAAGTCATTAAATCGCGCCGCTCGGCGGCGGTGAGTGTTTGCATCAAATACGCTTGCTCGGGGCGACGAAACCAGTCGCGGATCGCGTACTCGCCGGCATGACCAAACGGTGGGTTACCAATATCGTGCGCGAGGCAAGCCGCTTGCACAATGCCGCCTAAATCGTAAGGGCTGATGTGTTGCGGTAGTCGGCCTTGCAGACGCTCGCCGATCAAAACCCCCAAACTGCGCCCAACGCAGGCGACTTCGATGCTGTGCGTGAGGCGAGTATGCACATGATCGTTTTCAGTCATCGGATGAACTTGGGTTTTGCGCCCCATCCGGCGAAACGGTGAGCAAAATACAATCCGGTCATGGTCTTTGTGGTAATTACTGCGTCCTGCTTCACTATTGAGCGGGCTGTCGGCCAGCACACCGAGGCGGTTAGCCGATAATAGGTTTTGCCAATTCATCATTATTGGGTGGATTCCGATTTTGCGTAAAACACTTTGAAGGCGTCAAAAGTGAGTGGGCGGCTGTAAAAAAAACCTTGGATAGTATCGCAGTGATGTTGCTGTAAAAACTCAACGCCGACAATGTCTTCAACGCCTTCGGCAGTCACGGTTAAATCGAGTCTATGCGCAAGTTCAATGATGCTTTGCACGATGGCGGCGTCTTTGCTGGAGGCTTCGATGGTTTTGATAAAGCTGCGGTCGATTTTTAGCTCATCGATGGGTAGACGTTTTAGGTATGATAGTGAGGAATAACCTGTGCCAAAATCATCGAGTGCCAGCATGCAACCCATCGTTTTCAGTTGATAGAGTTGTTTGAGCGCCATCTCGATATCGTCGATGAGTGCGGATTCAGTAATCTCAAGAGTAAGGGTATTGGCTGGTATGCTCCATACTTCAAGCGCATTGGCGATATACGCCGCTAAGCTTGGGTCGGATAGATTGCTTGGGCACAGATTCAAGCTCATGCTACCGGTGAATCCATCTGCTCGAAACAGTGCAAATTGCCGCAAGCCCGATTGAATGACCCAGCGGGTGAGTGTATCCATCAAGCCAAGATGTTCAGCGACATTCACGATCTGATCAGGCGGGATACTGCCTAAGAATTCATCGTCCCAGCGCAATAAAATCTCTGCTCCCGTAACACTTTGGTCTGTACAACTCACCTTCGGCTGGAATGCCAGATGAAAACGATTTTGCGCCAAGGCTTCCCGCAATGGGCTTTCAAGGCGTGCGATTTGTGTGCCAAGCCAGTCCCGCTCGGTTTCGTAGACCCCGATATTTTCCTGGCCAAACTCTCTCGCCGCAATGCTGGCGGCGTGCAGCAGGTCAGGAAGGTTGTCGCCGTGATTAGGATAGATGGCAATCCCAATATGAGGGTGGAGTCGAACGATGGACTCTGGATTGTCCTCGAGTAAGGTTTGCGCGCGATTAGCGGCCAGCATCGCATGGCTGACACCTGCAATATTGGGCAACAGCAGTACCACGGTTTGGTTATCGATTTGAAAGAGCTGGTCATGCTCGCGCAGCATCGGCTGCAAGGCTTGCGCCATATGCTGAATCGCCGATTTACCTTGCTTGGCATGCGGGCGATGGCGTAGTTCGATATGCAAAACACCGCATTGTCGTTGTGCTTGAGTGGCTGCAATCGCGGATTGTAAATACTGAGACTGCTGAAATTCGATCGCAGCGAGATCAAGCGCAGATTGGAAGCTTGGCATGGGCTTGCTCCAAAAGAAATTGCTCCAAAAAATTCACTCCAAAAAGAATTCTCGTGGATCAATATTGTGCGAGCCGCGCGGTAGCTCGCAGCGGATTGTGATCGGCAAACCGCTTGGCAAACTCGGATTGGTAATCAAGTCGAGCGTGTGCGGGCGGGCGTAGGGCACTTTGCCTGGGCCCAAAATAATCAATAATTTAGGTTTGAGGCGGCGGACCCGATTTTGTCCAATAACAATTCCCACTTCACCGGTGGTTAGTTCAACCAAAGTGCCGACATGGAAAATGCCAACGCATTGCGAAAACTGTTCAATCAATGCCGGGTGAAAATAACGTTCGCTCCATTTGTAGATCAACTGCAACGCTTCATGTGCGGACTTGGCATTGGAATAGCAGCGATCACTGGTTAGTGCGGTAAAACAGTCCACAATCCCCGCCATACTGCCAAACATGCCGATGCGCTCGGCTTTGAGTCCCAGCGGATAGCCACTGCCGTCGTAGCGCTCATGGTGGCGAGCGACCATATCAAACACGTCAATATGGATACTATCCATTTGCCCAATAATATCGAGGCTATGGTTGACGTGCGTTTTCATCAGCATAAATTCGCCCGGCGTATAGCGACCAGTGCGACTCAGTAGTTCTTTGGGTAATTTCATTTTACCCACGTCGAGCATCAGGCCGGCCATACCGAGTTTGTGCAGCTCTTCACGCGGATATCCCAAGTGCCTACCAAACGCCAGCATATATACGGCAGAATCGATCGAATGTGCGTAGGTATATTGATCTCGGTCTTTCAGCTGCGTAAGCCACAACAGCGCATTCGGATTGCGGATAATCGAGCTGACCAAGTCAGATACCACTTCGTTGACTTCTTCTACTTTGGGCTGTAAGTCTTGGCGCACTGACTCCATCAAGCTCAGCACAAAACGCTGCGCGGTTTTGTGGGTTTGGCTGGCGACTTTTATTTCTTGCTCAACGGCTGCCGAATCATCGTAGAGAACGATTTTCGCTTCATTTTTGCCGCTTGATGTATCGGAGCTATGTTGTTGCCGCCATGTTGAAAATAAGCGACGCAATTCACGCAAAATGTTTAAACGTTCTACTTTTTGCTCTGGACTGAGCGATTGTTCGAACAAAGGTTTGTGTTTTGATTTGCTGGTGAGTTTGATTGTATCAGCATCGCTAAGCAAAGAAGTCCACTGTGCAATACCGCCATTTGATCGTGCCAAATCGAGCGTAACGTGTTCGCAGTGCTCAATGAGTAATTCAATTTGTTGTTGATTTTCCAGCAAAAACCCTTGCATAAGGAAGGGCGTATCAAGCCATGGACGATCAAGTTCACTAATGAACTGGCCCAGTTGCAACTTGAGAACGGGAATGCGGATTTCCACGGGAGAGCTAGATCCTAAAGGTATCGATGGTGTTGAGTTTTCATAATTATAGGCTTTGTTTTATCAAATTCGGCTTTGAAAAACAGGCTTGGCATTAATTTAAATGAAATAGGATTGGCTTTTATCAATAAGCTTCGATCCGCCTTGTTCAAATTCAAGAGCAATCGGGGCTATCCACAAGCACTGATTGCCATTATCTTGTTAAAATACGCAAAAAATTGTAGATAAGGGTTTAATTCATGGCGTTGTTGGAAATCCGTGACGTCGTAAAACGCTTTGGTGATTTTACGGCCGTCAATCATGTGAGTTTATCGGTTGAGGCCGGCGAATTTTTCACCTTATTAGGGCCTTCTGGCTGCGGTAAAACGACTTTGCTCAGGATGTTGGCGGGATTTGAGCAGCCCGACTCTGGTCAAATCGTCCTTGACGGGATTAATGTCGCAGCAGTTCCGCCTGAAAAACGACCTGTGCATACGGTGTTCCAAAATTATGCGCTATTCCCGCATATTACGGTGGCGCAGAATATTGCCTTCCCTTTGAAAATGGCAAAAGTCGCACCGGATGAACTAAAACACCGCGTTGCAGAAGTGCTAGAGGACGTGCAGCTGACAGCATTTGCGCAGCGTTATCCGCATGAGATGTCGGGCGGGCAGCGGCAGCGGGTCGCGATTGCGCGCGCGCTGGTCAATCGCCCCAAGTTGTTATTACTGGACGAGCCGCTGTCTGCCTTGGATGCAAAATTGCGTGAAGAAATGCAAATTGAGCTGATTCAACTGCAAAAAGAAGTGGGAATTACTTTTGTGTATGTGACGCATGATCAAGGTGAAGCGCTGGCCTTGTCGCATCGAATTGCGGTTATGAACAAAGGTGAAGTGTCACAACTGGATGTGCCTGAAGTGATCTACAGCCATCCGAAAAACCGCTTTGTTGCTGATTTTATTGGCCAATGTAATTTATTGGATGCCACGATTGTTTCGATCGGCTCTGATCGTATGCAGCTGGAAATTCCTGGTGTTGGCATGGCAGAGACTTTACTGGTCTCAGGCGCGCAAGTCGGTCAAAAGGGCACGCTGACGTTACGGCCAGAAAAAATCAAGCTCGCAGCGCAGTTGCCGCAAGATGCCGTCGATGAAGTGCACTTTAAAGGCAAGGTGCACGACTGCCTGTACTTGGGCGATGTCACCATATATGTGGTTGAGCTTGAAAACGGTATTTTGGTTGAGACAATGCTCCCGAACTCGGCACCGGGTCGAGCGAAGTTTTTTGATGACAATGATTTAGTGCAATTGGCTTGGCGTTTTGACGCTGGCCACTTTATTTTGGGTTGAGTGATGGCTAAAAATAAGTCCTTGGGTCGTTGGATATTGTCTGGGCCTCCTTTGTTGTATTTGCTGGTGTTTTTTGCTATTCCGACATTGATTATGGCGGCTGCTGCATTTCGTTATCCGGGTGATTATGGCGGCTTGTTGCCGCTGATTGATATTAATCGTGAAACCGGTCGCAATGAATTGCTGCTCAATGCGCAAAACGGGCAGGATTTTCTGACGTTTGAGAACTTCTCTCGTTTCTTTGAAGACAGCATTTATCTTGAGCTGTTTATTAAGTCGTTTTGGTATGCGGGTATTACGACCCTAGCTTGTTTGGTGATGGCTTATCCATTGGCTTGGCTAATTGCGCGAAGCCCGAAGAAATACCGCGATGTGATGATTTTGCTGGTTATCTTGCCGTTCTGGAGTAATTTTCTGATTCGTGTCTACGCATGGATGATTATTCTTGGGCCGCAAGGTTATTTTGTGATGACCATCAATCAAGCGCTCTCTTGGGTGGGGATCGCGCCAATTCAATTGATGTACACGCATTTTTCGGTGATTGTGGTGTTGGTATACGTACATCTACCATTTATGGTTTTGCCGCTCTATGCAAATTTAGAAAAGCACGACACCGCACTGCTTGATGCAGCACAAGACCTAGGGGCATCGGGCTGGCAGCGTTTCTGGAAGATAACTTGGCCGCTATCCCTCCCAGGGGTATGGGCTGGTGCTGCTTTGGTGTTTATTCCTGCTTTGGGGATGTTTGCAGTGCCGGATTTATTGGGCGGCACGGACGGTATGATGATTGGTAATTTGATTAAACAACAATTTTTGGATAGCCGTGATTGGCCATTTGGTTCGGTGCTGTCGATTATGTTGACGCTGGCCGTTCTGCTGATGGCGGGTTTGGCGATGCTGGTTGGCCGTGGAGGGAAACGAAATGCGCTCTAAGCAATCCAAATGGCTATGGGCTGCGGCTATTTTTGTGTATGGCTTTTTGTATGTGCCGTTGATTATCGTGGTGGCGTATTCGTTTAATGATTCTAAGCTCAATGCCGAATGGGTGGGCTTTACCTTTAAATGGTATTCCTTGTTGATGCACAATGAGCAGCTCTTGGTCGCAGCGCGAAATTCATTGCTGATTGCGCTGGTGACTAGCTTTTTTGCCACGGTGCTGGGTACGCTCGCGGGTTTGGCAATGCATAAGTATAAATTGCGCCTGCTGCCGATTTTGGTTTTAACACCGATTGCCATTCCTGAAATCTTGATGGGCGTTGCTCTGCTGATCTTCTTTGTTATGCTGAACATGACATTGGGACTGGTGTCGGTTGTGTTGTCGCATATTGCATTTTGTATTGGCTTTGTGGCGATTGTGGTTCGTTCGCGTTTGCAAGGGATGGATGATTCCTTGGTGGAGGCCGCTCGTGATTTGGGGGCTACGCCTGTGCAAGCTTTTCGCGCAATCACGATGCCATTGATTATGCCTGGCATTATTGCTGGCGCTTTGATGGCGTTTACTTTGTCGATTGATGACTTTGTGATTACCTTCTTCACCGCTGGGGCGGGCGCTTCTACACTGCCTTTGCAAATTTACTCAATGATTCGAATTGCTGTGACGCCAGAAGTCAATGCGATTTCAACGCTACTGATGTTGCTGACGTTGGGCTTGATTTTGCTGGCCAGTAAAGTGGCGCCTAGTGGGATCCGCGCGAGCTAAGTCGGGCTTCATGTTGAAACGCCGAGAGCGTAAGTTGAGCCCGACTATTTTGTGCAATAATTTAGCCAATCAACTAATCTACTCAGTACGATTTATTTTCTCGATTTGGAGTTATTTACGATGAAAAAACTTTTGCTTGCTTTGATGATGACGGCGGGTTTCGCTCAAGCTGAAGATGTATTGCATGTTTACAACTGGAATAACTACATCGCGCCAGAAACCGTGAAGCGTTTCGAGCAAAGCTGCAAGTGCCGTGTGGTACAAGATTACTACGGTGCGATGGAAGAAATGCTTGCTAAATTATCTGCAGGCGCGAAAGGCTACGATGTGGTCGTGCCAACAGGATTTGCGATTCCTCCTTTGATTAAGCAAAATCTGGTTCAGCCTTTAGACATGAGCAAATTGCCGAATGCGAAAAATATCAATCCGGCATTTATGAATAGCGTGTTTGATCCAGGCAATAAGCATTCATTACCTTATTCATTTACCACAACGCTTCTGGGTTACAACGAAACCAAGCTTAAAGAGCTGGGCGTTAATCCTGACTCATGGGCAGTGATTTTTGATCCAGTGATTTTGGCTAAAATGAAGGGCAAAGTAACCGTCCTTGACGATAGCCGTGAAGTATTTGCTGCAGCCTTGATGTACAACGGTTTTTCTGCCAATTCAACCAACCCTGCCGAGTTGAAAAAAGCCCAAGAAACAATTGTGAAAGCCAAACCATTTTGGGCTGCATTTAACAGCCAAAGTTACATCAAAGAACTGACCGTGGGCAATATTTGGGTAGCGCATGGTTATTCGAGCGATATGTTTCAAGCCGTCGCGGATGCAAAAGCAGCCAAACGTAAGTTCGCTGTGAATTTTGGTCTGCAAAAAGAAGGCAATACGCTGTCTGTCGACAATATGATGATTCTGAAAAACGCGCCACGTCCTGACTTGGCCTATAAATTTATGAATTTCATGTTGGAAGGCAAAAATGCGGCTGACTTGACCAATATGATTGGTGCGGGCAACCCAAATCTAGCTGCCGTTGCCTTTGTGACGCCAGAAATCAAAGCTTTGCAATCGGTATTCCCTGATGCAGCTACAATGAAACGACTGCAACAATTGAGTGCTTTGGAAGGCAAGCAATTGCGAGAGTTAAATAAATTGTGGACCAAAGTGAAAACCTCAAAATAAGGCTTAATTTGACCTCTAGGCGGGCAAGCCGCTTAGAGGCTTAACTTTTCAATGAAGTCTTCTTCGATCAGCTTTCTCGCCCGAAAAGCGAAACCCACTGTGGTTTCGCCTTTTTTCTTTGCCGTTTCTTTGTTGGTCATTTTAATTCTAAGTTGGTACCCATTCTCTGGTTGGCGATTTACCGGCGAGCCGATATTGGCGTTCTTTAGCTACCCTCTGCCGTATTACTTCACGCTGTTTGATAATGCGATCAATATTTTGGCTTATATTCCGCTGGGTTTAAGTGCGGCCATAATCTTCAGGCATTCTCGTTTGGCGCTTATCTACGCGACACTGATCGGGCTTTTTATCTCGATGGGGGTCGAGTTTGTGCAGCAGTTTTTACCAAGCCGAATTGCTTCGAATATGGATATATTAAGTAATGGATTTGGCGCTTTTTTGGGCGCAGTCATCGGCGTTTTATTTAGTCATCGATCGGTATTGAGACGTTGGCAATTGTTTCGGCATGATTATTTGGCCCCAGGTGCAGTGGTGGAGTGGGGGGCAATCTGGTTATTACTCTGGTTCACCACGCAATTTGATCCTAGCCTGCCTTTTTTGGGGGTCGTGGTGCTGCCTCAAGGTTTGCCGCAACCCTTTGTTTCGCCGTTGAATGACCCTGCTCTGTTTTTAAGGCTGTTAGAAGGGGGAGGAATGATGCTGCATTTGTTGGGCGTCGGGCTCTTTGTTTCAGTTTTGGTGCGGGAAAGTCGACAAATACCGGGAGCGATGTTCGGGGTTTTATTTTGTGCTTTGCTGATGAAAATGGGTTTTGCTGGGATGCTATTGCAGCCAGAGCAATTTTTTGCATGGCTGAATTTGAATATTGTATTGGGCGGACTGGTCGGTGGCCTTGTTTTGTGGATTTTGTGGCAGCTCAACCGACGTTTGCGCTCTTTCGCTGGATTTGCTTCGCTGTTTGCCGCGACTTGGGTTAGCTACTTATGGCCTTTGTCACCCACAGAAAGTCCGCAGCTACTGATTTTCAAATGGAATTATGGTCATTTGCAGCATTTTAATGGCATGTCGCATGCGATTGGTGATGTTTGGCCCTTGGGGGCCATGTTGTTTTTTCTGTATTTCATGGCGGCGCCAGCGCAAGAGCAAAATTGGTAGCATCTGTCTGAGTGAATCGACTCAGTTTATTAGTTATTTTTTATTCAAGGAAGATCATTAATGGCATTGCCGTTTCGCGTAGGTCAAGGATGGGATGTGCACCGTATGGTTTTGGAGCGCCCATTAATTATCGGTGGTGTTCATATACCCTATGAAAAAGGCTTGCTTGGCCATTCGGATGCCGATGCTTTATTGCATGCGATTACTGATGCCGTCTTAGGTGGGGCTGGCTTGGGCGATATTGGTCGACATTTTCCGGATACGGCGGCTGAGTTTAAAGGTGCCGATAGTCGTGAACTCTTGCGTGAAGCGGTTCGCCGGGCTGCAGAGGCGGGTTGGCTGGTTGGTAATTTGGATGCGACTGTCCTCATTCAGCAACCAAAAATGGCACCGCACATTCCTGAGATGGTCAAAAATATTGCCGAAGATCTTTGTGTCGATGTGGCGTGCGTCAATGTAAAAGCTAAGACCTATGAAAAACTTGGTCCAGTTGGGCATGGTGAGTCCGTTGAGGCGCAAGCTATTGTGTTGTTATTGCCCAGAATCTAGCTGACAAAAAGTGTGGGGTTTTTTTGTACTAAAATTGATGTAAATTTTTTGAATCTGGATTGCACTGACGTCGTGTGTTAGCATTTAATCAAGAGCGATTGCACTGAGCAATAGTCGTTTTCAATACAACGGGAGATGAGCAATGCGTAAAAACTTATTGGGTTCAATGTGTTTGGTAGCCGGTTTATTGTTGGGGCAAGTCGCACACGCAGAGCAAGCCGCTGCTGATGAAGTGATTATGAGTGCTGCTGAGTTTGAAAAAGAGCAGGCTGTCGTTGTCTCTGTGGATATGGCCACCCGCAGCGTGGTTTTGGCAATGCAAAATGGCCGGGCGCTGGCATTTGATAATGTCGATGAAAAAGTCGCACTTGATCAAGTTAAACCGGGCGACATTGTCAACGTAGCTGGTTCGCAAGCTATCGTTTTGGTGTTGCATAAGGGTGGTGCTGGTGTGCGCAGTATTGTGGAAACATCGGGTCGTGATGTGACTGCCAATGGTGTTGGTACAGTGATCACGCGTACGGTTCGTAATGATATTGTGAGTATCAATATGGCGAAAAGTGAGGCTGTGGTTCGTAATGTTCCTGGCGAATTTATTACAATCTCTGTGCCAAATAAAGAATTGCTGGCTAAAGCGTCTGCCGGCGATCAATTGTTGATTGTGACTCGTATCAAGGCTGTTGTTTGGGGGCAGTAATATTTGAGAGACGCAACGATTGAATACAAAGCCTGTGCGAAAGAGCGCAGGCTTTTTTTTTACCTAGAATCGTGCAGAAAATAAGTAATCCTTGCGCTATAACTCAATGATAATTTTGGTACTGTACTTAGATTTAGTGGGGGTATTCACTTGAAGACAATTTTAAATATGGTTTCCATAGTGATACTGCTGCTGTTTTTTTCGGTGGCGTCTCGTGCTGAGGTGCTTGAAACGATCACTTTGCGCTATCGCTTGGCTGAGCAAGTACTACCGGTATTACAGGCGACGTTTCCACTTGCGAGAATTCAAGCATTTAATGGGGTGTTGATTGTTGCCGCGCCAGACGCGCAGAGTTTGGCGCAGATCAGTAATTTACTGCAGCAGCTTGATACGCCACTACAAAATTTAATCGTCACCGTCGAGCAGCGAAGTACGAGTCGTGAAGGGCAATCGGGTCTCTCGACCCAAGGTGGGGTGGTGCTCAAAAATGGCGATGTGGATTTGACAGGCCGTGTGACGGTGCAGGATCAGCAATCACAATCCCAGAGATCAAATGTGCAAACCCTGCGCATCTTAGATGGCGCAGAAGGCTTTATTCAACTGGGGCAGCAGCGCTTTATTCCTCAGTTAAGTTTTGTTTATCGACCCAATTACTCAATTGCTCACTTTGGTGGTCAGTGGCAAAGCGCAGGGACTGGATTTTACGTCGCACCACGGCGTATTGGGGCGACAGCGGTGACTTTGCAACTAATGCCAAATCAACGACGGTTTACTGGAAAAAGCAGCACTGAAGGACACGCCGTGTTCAGTGAGGTACAAGGCCAGCTTGGTGAGTGGTTGCCCGTCGGTGAGACTAGGCTGCAACAGGCATCGAACGAACAAGGCTTGTTATCAACGCAAAGTGGCTCTCGCGAACAAAGCTATACGGTATGGGTAAAGGTTGAGTTACCTAAGTGAGTTGTTCGCTGATTGGTGCTTATTGGGTTTTTTCCGGCGCTTTTCTAGCATTCCCAGCGCGAATTCGTTCCCAGTACTGACTGCGTAGCGCAAAGTTTTCTGATGGTTCAAGCCAAATGATTTTGTCATCTTCGTTTAAATTATTGGCTACCAAAGTATTGGACAGTCCTAGGCGTCGAGTAAGGGCTGTGCTGATATTTTTTTCTAAAGTGAAATTAATCCACTGTTCTGCTAAAGGTTTATTTTTTGCACTGACCGTGATAGCCCAATAATCTAGCCAAGCGAGTGCGCCTTCTTTGGGGATGATATAGCCGATCTCTGGATTGGCCTGTTGCAATTGTTTGACTTGTTGTTTGCCATAGTTGGCAAACATGAGGGCCGCATTATTTTTCAGAAAGAGTCGAACACTTTCTTCAGGCCCTGTGTAGAAAATGGGATTTTGTGCGCGGAGTTCAAGCAACTTTTTGACCGTATTATTCATTTCAATAGGGGATAGCTGAAATGGGTTTTTTGCGTCAAGCAGTAGCGCGGTGAGGCTGAAATTATGATTGCTGCCGTCATAAAGGATGATTTTGCCTTGATATTGCGGTAGCCAAAGTGCGCTCATTGAGGTGGGGGCAGATTTGAATTGTTTCTTATCGTAAATTAAGCCCATTTCAGAATATGTAAACGGAACTGCATATAGATTGCCGTTGTGATTGAGGCCGGTGATCTTTTCTGTGTTCCGAAATCGAAGCGCTTGATTTCTGCTATTGGGAATATTTTTTATCTGAATTGGCGTGGCGATGTTATTGGCGATGTAGCGTTGTAATTCAGCGGTATTTGCGGCAAAGACATCGAAATCTTCGCCATGATTTTTGCTCTGTTTTTCCCATAGTTCATCGTCGCTTTCGACAAATGTAACATCGACGCGCACATCATTGTCTCGCTCAAATTCAGCCACTCAATCGGCATCCGCATAGCCGTGCCAAGTTAAAATTCTGAGTACATCGCTTGCCCAAGTGATTTGGGTGAGCATAGCGATGACCAAGAGGAGGGTGCTGGCTCGATTCAATGCTTTCATACGCGATCTTTTCATTGGAGTATTGAGAAGGTATAGCTGGAAATGCAATAAAATCAAATGCTTGCTGTTTTTGTTCTATTAATTTTTACAAAAATTAAATCAATTTATGTAGTTTAAGCTGCCCACCGATGCAGCTGAGGTAGCCGCCGCGCCCGTCTTGCCAGTCGGGGAGCACCCATCGTATGCCATTTTCGTGTTGATGTTGCGCTGGGCGATGAGTATGGCCGTGAATGAGTATTTTGGCTGTGCTTTGCTTGAGCGCCTTTTCAATCGCTTGCGCGTTGACATCCATAATCATTTTGTCTTTATTTTGATTGGCTTTTTTGGATTTATTTCTTAAATTGTTGATTTGTTGATCACGCACTTTTTTGGGCAAATTGAGCCAAATAAATTGCACAATTCGATTGTGCGCGAGTCGGCGATAACGTTGATAGGCAATATCATCGGTGCAATATAAATCACCATGAGCCAACATGATGCTTTGACCTTGTAGCTCAATGAGGGTGGGGTCAGGCAAGAGCGTGAGCTGCGCGGCACGGGCAAAGCGTTTGCTGATTAGTAAGTCACGATTACCGCCCATAAAGTAGACGTCGACGCCACTTTTTGCTACCGCTGCAATATGGGCTACTTGCTCGGCGTAAAACGCGTCCTCCAGCTGGTCGTCGCCAAACCAGTACTCGAATAAATCACCCAAGATATAGAGGCGCTCCGCTTCTCGTGCTGTCGTGCTCATAAACTGCTGATAGGCGAGGACCGTTGCGCTATCGTTCGGCGAAAGATGTAGGTCGGAAATAAAGTAGCTGGGTTGCGTCATGGATTTGCTGGCTAGTTGGACATAAAAAAAGCGCAGGCTGAGCTGCGCTTTACTGTGTTGATTCTAAATTAAGCAAGTACTTCAGCAGTGATAATCACGACGTCCGTTTTTGGCACGTCTTGGTGAAAGCCATTGCTGCCGGTTTTTACTTTTTCGATTTTATCAACGATATCTTGGCCTTCAATTACCGCGCCAAATACCGCATAACCCCAGCCTTGCGAGGTCTTGTTGCGGTGATTTAGGAAGTCATTATCCGCAGCATTGATGAAGAACTGTGATGAGGCTGAATGCGGCTCTGGCGTGCGTGCCATTGCAACGGTGTAAATGTCGTTCTTCAAGCCATTGTCGGCTTCATTTTGAATCGTTGGGTGTTTGTCTTTCTTTTCTTTCATGCCAGGCTCAAAGCCACCGCCTTGCACCATGAAACCATCGATTACACGGTGAAAAATCGTGCCGTCGTAATGGCCAGACGTTGCGTATTGCACGAAGTTAGCGACCGTAATCGGTGCTTTTTCTTCGTTCAGTTCTAAAACGATGTCGCCCATGCTGGTCGTGAGTTTTACTTTAGTCATGTGGTTTCCTTTATAAAAAATTATTTCGCGCTGGCTTTGCTGGCGCTGTTCGTTTTGGTTTTGTCTGCCTTGTCGGCTTTTGCTGGGATAGTTCGGGCAGAAATCAGCACAATCGGTTCCGCAGGCGTGTCGCCGGGTAGGATGGTGACTTTGGCCATTTGGTCTGCAACCGGCATACCGCTGATGACACGACCAAATACGGTATAGCCAAAGCCATCTTGCCCTGGGTAATTCAAAAAGCTGTTGTCTTTATAGTTAATAAAAAATTGGCTAGTGGCTGAGTGAGGTTGACCTGTACGCGCCATTGCGATGGTGCCACGGTCATTACCCTGGCCTTTTTCTAGCGCTTGCTTGGCTTCATTTTGTACTGACGCTTTAGTCGGTTTTTGTTCCATTTGTGCATTAAACCCACCGCCTTGTGTCATAAACCCTGGAATCACGCGGTGAAAAATCGTGCCGTCGTAGTGTTTGCTTTCAACGTATTGCAGAAAATTCGCTACCGTCAGCGGCGCAGCTTCTGGATAGAGCTCAACCACAATCTTGCCTTTGCTGGTGTTGAGTTCAACTTGTGGGTTTGCTGCAAACGCAGTCAAACTAGAGAGAGCAAGCGCTGCGGCAATAATGAGGCGTTTCATGGTGAGTCCTGCAAAAAAATGGGAATAGATACACTCTAGTAATCATATCATGGCTGCAGTGTAGAATTGTCACCTTAAGGAGAACCCATTATGCTGAAATTACCTTCTTTTGATCAGTTGATTACTGAGTTTGATACCGTGTTGCGTACCTTGGCTGCGCCAGCAACGAGTGCTCGCAAGCATCCAGATGCTGCGCTCGAAGAGGCTGAATTAAGTGATGCGGAAAAATCGCATGCCGCTGGCTTAATGCGCGTGAATCATTGTGGTGAAGTCTGCGCCCAAGCTTTGTATCAAGGACAGGCACTCACCGCCCGCGATCCCGCTGCACGCGATGCCCTCAAGCAAGCGGCACAAGAAGAAGTCGAGCATCTTGCGTGGACGGAGCGCCGTTTGGGCGAATTGGGGAGCCATCGCAGTGTATTAAATCCTTTGTGGTATGCCGGCTCGTTTGCAATGGGCGTGACGGCGGGGGTGATTGGTGACAAATGGAATCTAGGCTTTTTGGCTGAAACAGAGCGCCAAGTGACCGCTCACTTAGAAAGTCACCTCAGCCAATTGCCCGAGCAAGATGCGAAAAGTCGTGCGATTGTGACGCAAATGGCGATTGATGAAACCAGTCACGCTGAACAAGCAGTGGCGCTCGGTGCTGCACCCTTGCCCTTGCCTGTGGTGCAATTGATGACTGCAACATCGAAGGTGATGACGAGCTTGTCGTATCGAATCTAAATTAAATTAGTGAGTTATTAAGGGTATTGCTATCTAGGCGTTTTTTAATAATGCCTGGGTGCCAATACCCCTTTTTTTCGTCTTGACATTGGGTCCTGAAAAGTTGATCTCTAAACGGTTTGTGTGTGAGGATTATTTACCTTCTGTCTGTGTAATAGTACCTTGTTGATCACTGTCAATATGTGTTTGTAAGCAAGGTGGCAATCTAGTCCTGACGCAATAAATCTTTATAAAACAATAAAGACCTGCGCATTTTGAGTGACTGGAGGTCGTGATGGCTAAGAATCGGTGGTTGATGGCTGCAGCAGGGGTCGGGATTCATATTTCGATTGGCTCTGTGTATGCATGGAGTGTTTTTTCAAAACCTTTGATGGCGCAAATGGGTTGGAGTTTGAAAGAGGTTGGCTTCACCTTTGGTTTGGCCATTTTCATGCTGGGGATGTCGGCGGCGGTGATGGGGCATGTGGTTGAAAAGCGTGGCCCACGCTTTGCTGGCACGATCTCTGCGGTGTGCTGGTCCTTGGGTTTACTAGGGTCGGGATTTGCTATTTCGATCAGTAATCTGTGGCTGCTCTACCTTTGCTACGGCGTGTTGGGTGGTGTCGGCTTGGGAACGGGGTATGTGACACCAGTGTCGACCTTGATGAAGTGGTTCCCCGATCGTCGTGGTTTAGCGACGGGTCTGGCGATTATGGGTTTTGGTTTTGCCTCTTTCTTTGGTGCGCCATTAATGGCGGAGTTAATCCAAACCGTAGGTATTGCGAATACCTTCTACACCTTGGGTGTGATTTATGCGGTGGTGATGTTGTCTTCGGCGCGTTATTTAGAGCCTCCCCCTGTGGGTTGGAAGCCCGCTGGCTTTGAAGATAGCTTGGCCAGTGGTAAAGCCAAAGTGGCGATGGATCTAATACCTATGAATGCCAATGAGGTGGTGAGAACTAAACCATTCTATGGCTTGTGGATCATGATGTTCATCAACATCACCTGTGGTATTGCAGTGATTTCAGTGGCATCGCCAATGACGCAGGAGGTGACTGGGATGAGTCCGCTGGCAGCGGGTGCTGTGGTGGGGTTGATTGGCCTGTTTAATGGCGCGGGTCGTTTGGGTTGGGCTACCTTATCCGATTACTTGGGACGTCCAACGACCTATATTACGTTTTTTGTGATTCAAGTGGTGGCGTTCTACTTCCTGCCATCAATGCGTGACGCGGTGCTCTTCCAGTCTGTGCTGTATGTGATTATGACTTGCTACGGTGGTGGTTTTGCTACTTTGCCTGCTTATATCGGTGATTTGTTTGGTACGAAACAAGTAAGCGCAATCCATGGCTATGTTTTAACTGCTTGGGCGATGGCTGGGTTGGTCGGTTCATCATTTGCCTCGTTCTTGCGTGAAGCATCAGGCAGCTACGCGGCGATGACCGTGGTGTTTTCAGGGATCTTCTTGTTTGCCTTGGCGGTATCGATTGCAATGAAGATCTTCGTTGATCGTGAATTGGCAAAAAAACGGTCGGGTGTTAGCGATGTGGCTTTTGGTACTGCGCAGTAATGATTGAAATTTGATATGGAACAAAAGAGCCGATATTTCGGCTCTTTTTCGTTGGAAATCGGTAATTTTGGGTATTTATTTTAATGGCATGGAGCCTAGAATATGATTTCCGCATGTCTTATTGGTACTCAATCAATGGCCGCCTCAAATATTTTAAGTCCTGATCATCTCGTTAATTACATCAACGATTCTGCCGTCGTCAAAGTTGCCTTGCGTCCGTCTCGGCTATTGGTGATGGCTTTCTTGGGCGGGATTTTTATTTCGCTGGGCGCTTTGCTCGCGGTGGTGGTCGCGGGCGGGGCAACGCAACTGCTCGCAGAAAATCCAGGGCTGGATAAGTTATTGTTTGGCGCGGTATTTCCGATTGGCTTTATCGCCGTGGTGCTCACTGGTGCTGATTTGTTTACCTCGAATTGCGCTACGCAAATGGTGCCTTGGTATCGCCGCAAAGTGAAATTACAGGAAGTGGTTCGCGTGTGGGGTGTTTCATATCTCGGCAACTTAATCGGTGCATTATTTGCCGCGTGGGCGTTTGCCTATATGACGGGTTTGCTCACCGTAAATCAGCCGTGGACACCCTACATCATTAATTTGGCCGAGCATAAAGTGCATCAGCCGTTTCAAGTGGTCTTTATGAAGGGGGTGTTGGCCAATATGCTGGTTTGCGTGGCAGCATGGCAGGGTTATTCGGCCAAAGATACCTTGGGGCGTATGGTGGGGATTTGGGCGCCGGTAATGACGTTTGTCGCCTTAGGGATGGAGCATAGCATCGCGAATTTATTCTTCGTGCCGGCCGCTATATTGGCGGGAGCCGATATTACGCTGATGGATTTTGCAGTACACAATTTATTGCCAGCGACCTTGGGTAATATTGTCGGTGGCGCTTTACTGATTGGTTTGCCATATGCGTGGTTGTATTCTGAAACCGATGGCAAAGTCGTAAATCCAACGGACATTGATTTGCCATGAGTGATGACATTAGCGCCGAGCTTGAATCGGCCCGCTACCACCCCTTTTCTATTCTGATGCACTGGCTCACTGTGGTGCTGGTGCTGGGGATTTTGCTTTCACTGGGTTTGGCGCAGTGGCTGGGGCGGGGGAGTGCATCGTTTGCTTTTTGGATGCAGACGCACTCTGTGTTGGGGCAGGCGACCTTTGTCGTGAGTATGCTGCGTTTGCTGGTGCTGAATTTTTATGGCTCTCCCAAACCTTGTGCCGCCGATGAGGCGCAACTTTTGGTGGCCAAGGTGATGCATGCCTTGCTGTATGGTTTGATTGGCTTTTTGGCATGCAGTGGGATTTTGCTGAGCATTGCCTACTTGGCGGGGCAGTCTGTGTTTGGTGTCGCTGTGCCAGTGACTTTGAATCCGATGGCGATGGGTTTGATACGTCAGCTGCACGGTTTGGTGGCGATGGGCTTTATTTTTATTGCTCTGGCTCATGGGCTTTACGCTACGGCAATGCATTATTTTGCTGGCCAAGTCGCACTGCACCGTTTATCTGTGCGGGATTTGAAAGTGGTCGATGCGATTGCAGCGCCACAGGTTGATGCGCAGTATATTCAGCTAGAGCAGGAGCGAGCCTAGTCGGCACTATGGTGAAGTCGGTCAATCAACGCTTTGTGGCGATTATTGCGGGAGCAGTCTCGGCTTTGTTGTTGATTGGTCTGATCGGCGTTTTAAGTACGCGGCAGATGGCCGATGAGTTGGAATATACCGATGAAAGTATCATTCGCAGCCTTGCGATTTTATCGGGTATTGAGCGCGATTTCTTATTGATTCGCGTGAATGCTTTGTATCACCTCTCCTATGCCGAACAATCCAAGAAAGAACCCCACGAGGCCACTATTCGGCACAATATTGCCGCAACGCAGGCCTTGCTCGATGAGTATCGAAACTCCCTTGTCGTGAATGCGCGTGATAAAGAACTGATCGAGCAGGATATTCGTTTGTTTAATGTGTATTTGGCGGCTTTAGACAAGGTGCTGGCACATTCGAATGCCAATCAGAGGGAAGCTGCTGTGGTCGTCGTAGAAAGCGAGTGGAAGCCAGCCGGGGATAGTCTAACGTCGGCTTTGGCGCAGCATGCTCACTTTAAAGAGCAATTTGTCGAGCAAGCGGTGCAGCGGTCGATGCAAACGGGTAGGCGGCAAACATGGGTGATTGTGTTGCTGACGATCTTTGGCGTGCTCGGTGTGGTGGTGGCGGCCTACTTCTTTCGCAAAAGCCTTGTGGCCACCATACCACCTCGATAAAGCTTAATTAGCTTCTAATACTTCAAAGTCATGCGTAATCGGTACGACTTGGCCCAGCATGATTGACGCTGAGCAATATTTTTCGGTGGACAATTTAATTGCGCGCTCGACGACTTCAGGTTTCAGCCCTTTTCCCGTCACAATAAAGTGCAGGTGAATTTTGGTGAAGACTTTCGGGTCAACTTCGGCGCGCTCTGCATCTACCTCTACCACGCAGTCTCTAACGTCCGCACGGCTCTTCTTAAGAATGTGGATCACATCATAGGTCGAGCAGCCCGTCATGCCCATCAGCAGCATTTCCATCGGGCGTGGGCCCAGATTACGACCGCCACCAGAGGGCGGGCCATCCATCAAGACAGCATGGCCAGATTCAGACTGCGCTAAAAAACTCACTTCTTCGACCCATTTAACCCGTACTTTCATTTTGCTGCTCTCGTAGATGGAATGTTTGATTGGAAACGTAAGGGCTATTTTAACGGGATTCTAAAAAGGCTGGCGAATTTGTGAATCAACTCACTGCGCCAAAAGCGTGAAGCCCTAATCGCACCGCACCAAAGTAGGTTGCCTTACACCGGCTTGTCTGTGATAATCGAAAGTGACATTGGGCTTGCTCAGTGTCGTCTCCTCCATCCTCCATTAATTTGGTGGAATTTCGCGCAATCACGGCATGCCTTGGTTGCGTTTTTTTTGTCTCGGATTAGAATCTATTTGCAAATGCATTTGACAGGGTGGCATTTAACCCGCTACAATCCGCGACTTTCTCAAATTCAAAAACGTGGACTAGCAGTCATGAAAACCTTTTCTGCCAAGCCGCACGAGGTGAAGCGCGAGTGGTTCGTTGTGGACGCCACAGACTTAGTGCTGGGCCGTCTCGCTGCCGAGATCGCCAAACGCCTGCGTGGCAAACATAAAGCTGAATACACTCCGCACGTCGATACCGGCGACTACATCGTTGTGGTAAACGCAGACAAGATCCGCGTTACTGGCGATAAAGCAACGGCAAAGATCTATTACCGTCACACTGGTCACCCAGGCGGTATTTACGAGCGTACCTTCACTGAAATGCAAAACAAATTTCCTGGCCGTGCGTTGGAATTTGCCGTTAAAGGCATGTTACCAAAAGGCCCATTGGGCTACGCAATGATCAAGAAAATGAAAGTTTATGCCGGTGGCGAACATCCGCACACTGCGCAAGAACCTAAAACTCTTGCTCTCTAAGCGATCGCAAAACTTAAAGGAATTGCATCATGGTAGGTAAATACAATTATGGTACTGGCCGCCGCAAGAGCTCTGTAGCTCGTGTGTTCTTGGCTAAGGGTACTGGTCAGATTATCGTTAACGGCAAAGCACTTGATAACTACTTTGCTCGTGAAACTGGCCGTATGATCGTTCGTCAACCACTCGTGTTGACTAGCAATCTTGAAGCTTTCGACATCATGGTAAACGTGGTTGGCGGCGGCGAATCTGGCCAAGCTGGCGCGGTTCGTCACGGTATCACACGTGCATTGATCCAGTACGATGCAGCGTTGAAACCAACGTTGAAATCTGCGGGTCTGGTTACTCGTGACGCTCGTGAAGTTGAACGTAAGAAAGTCGGTCTACGCGGCGCACGTCGTCGTAAACAATTCTCTAAACGTTAATTCGTTTTTGGATTGTTGGACCAAAAAAGCCATCCTGCGAGGTGGCTTTTTTACGTTTGCGCGCGAGGAGTGTGGTGTGGGATGTGGGGTGTGTTTTTACCCCTTACTCCTCACACCTCACTCCTTTTTTGCTTTATTATCGCTGTGATAATTTGAACAGGGAAAAGAGCATGATCAAGGTTGGGATTGTTGGCGGTACTGGATACACTGGGGTTGAATTGCTGCGCTTGTTGTCGCGCCATCCTGATGTAGAGCTAAAAGCTGTAACTTCACGTAAAGAAGCCGGTATGAAAGTGGCCGAGATGTTTCCTAGCCTGCGTGGCCGTGTTGAGATTGCCTTTTCTACGCCAGAAGACGCCAAACTGACTGAGTGCGATGTGGTTTTCTTTGCGACGCCACATGGCGTGGCAATGGCGCAAGCACGTGAATTGCTCGACGCTGGCGTGAAGGTCATTGATTTGGCCGCTGATTTCCGTTTGAAAGATCCAGTTGAATTTGAAAAATGGTATGCGATGGAGCATAGCTGTACCGATTTGCTTGCGGAAGCGGTGTATGGTTTGCCTGAGGTGAATCGTGCCGCAATACAAAAAGCGCGTTTAATCGGTATGGCGGGCTGTTATCCAACTTCAGTGCAATTGGGCTTGTTGCCACTGATTGAAAACGGCCTGAAGTTAGTTGAAACCAGTGGCATTATCGCCGATTGTAAATCCGGTGTATCTGGCGCAGGTCGCAAAGCCGAAGTCGGCACGCTGTTTGCAGAGAGCGCCGACAATTTCAAAGCCTACGGTGTAAAAGGCCATCGCCATTCACCCGAAATCATGCAAGGCTTGTCCGAAATTCATGGTGCACCGGTGCAACTGACCTTTGTTCCGCATTTAACGCCGATGATTCGTGGTATTCATTCCACGATTTATGCGCGCTTGACTGAAGCGGGTAAAGCGGTTGATGTACAAAAACTCTTTGAAGATCGATTTGCGGGCGAGCCGTTTGTCGATGTGATGCCAGCGGGTTCTTGCCCAGAAACGCGCTCGGTACGTGGAAGCAATACTGCACGTATTGCTGTACACCGCCCAGGTAACGGTGATTTGCTGGTGATACTGGTCGTTGAAGATAATTTGGTGAAGGGGGCTTCAGGCCAATCAGTGCAAGTCATGAACTTAATGTTTGGCTTGCCAGAGCAGCACGGTCTTGATGTTGTACCGTTACTGCCTTAATCAATGCCAATCAAACGTCTTTATCGTTTGCAAAGAGCGCGCGTAACCGCGATGCCCATGGCCTTAAAACCCCAGCTAGGGTTTAAGGCCAAGGTACTTCGTTATGTGCTATTTGGTGGGGTATTGCTTTTAGCGGCATATGCAGGAATGCGTTATGGGCAATACCAGCAAGAAATTCAGTTGGCTAAAAATGCGCAGCTGAGTCAAAGTCAAATGCAAAGCAGCCAGCAGCGGCTCGCTACCTTAGAGCAAGAAAAAGCCTTGCTGGCGCAACAGTTGACCGTGACAGGTGCTGAGCGCGATGCGCTTAAACGCGAGCTGTCGACTTTGCAGCAAGATGCGGCGGCCAAGCGCGAAACACTTTCTTTCTTTGAGTCCTTATTGCAAAGCAATGACCGAAGCCGCCTCGCTAGCTTTGTGGCGTGTGAGTTGCAAACTTTGGCGCCCGATCGAATAGGTTATCGTTTACTGCTGGTGCAAGGAACAGATAAAACCACTGAATTGTCGGGGCGCTTGCAATTAAATCTGCAATTCCTTGTGGGCGGCAAGAAGCAAAGCATCGTGCTAGGGGATGAAGTCTCCCCTGTTGTGAACGTCAAGCATTACCATCGCGCAGAAGGTGAATTTAAATTGCCAGAGAACGCTGTTGGTCCGATGCTGATGGATGTACGGTTTGTCGAGGCGGAAGGTAAAAAAATACTCGCCAGTTGCCAGAAAAAAATCTAATAGGGGACGTCTGTGTTTAGCAAAAAAAAAGGCAGTACCAAAATTGATAGTTTGATTGGCCAAGGCACGACTGTGACCGGTGACGTGAAATTTGCCGGTGGCTTGCGGGTCGATGGTGTGATTATTGGTAATGTGAGTATGGCGGATGAAAAAACCGGTACTTTAGTCGTGAGTGAAAAAGCCCGCATCGAAGGTAAAGTGACATGTTCGCATTTGATTTTAAATGGTGAAATTCGTGGGCCGATTGAAGTCAGTCATTATGTTGAATTGCAGGCCAAGTCGAAAATTGTCGGCGATTTAGCGTATAAAACCTTAGAAATGCACCCTGGTGCAATCATCGAAGGGCATTTGGTGCATGTCCATAATGGCAAACGCGAAGAAGTCGCGGCGGCAGACGTGCCGCGTGTCGAAGCCAAGTCGGCGCAGTGATTGACCCCGTTGGATGAGACGTGGATAATAAACCCTATCAATTTAGTCAACTATTATTTGCGGAGCTATTATGAGCACTGAAACTGAGATGCCACTACCATTTGTCTTTTCTGATAATGCTGCCAGCAAAGTCAATGAATTGATTTTAGAAGAAGGCAATCCTGATCTGAAACTACGTGTCTTTGTGACGGGTGGTGGCTGCTCAGGTTTTCAATATGGCTTCACGTTTGATGAAATCATCAATGACGACGACACGCAGATTACTAAAAATGGTGTAACGCTGTTGGTTGATCCAATGAGTTACCAATATTTAGTCGGTGCTGAGATCGATTACGTGGAAAGCATTGAAGGCTCACAATTTACAATTAAAAATCCGAACGCCCAGTCAACTTGCGGCTGTGGATCATCATTCTCGGTGTAATTCATCGATGAAAGTATTTAAAAAAAGAGGCGAAAGCCTCTTTTTTTTGTTCAAAGCGCATAGCACATCGCTTCAATCTACCAAATAAAATCCATAATAGTGGATGTGTCTCTGCTTGAATTTTGCTGAGCTTGGTTTGTGTTCATATACGGTATCAAAATTGGTTTTTTGATTTCGTAATTGCGTAACTCGAACAATAATGAAAGATCACTTTTTGGAGTCATATCATGTT
This sequence comes from uncultured Deefgea sp., assembly GCA_963508915.1. Classification (GTDB taxonomy): domain Bacteria; phylum Pseudomonadota; class Gammaproteobacteria; order Burkholderiales; family Chitinibacteraceae; genus Deefgea. Next base: position 19,436 of record CAUOZE010000021.1, on the reverse strand, counting down.
TGAATCGGCAGAGTTGGGGCATAAGCTCGATAAAGCGTCTTATCAGACCTTTGAGGCAGAGTTACGGCAAAATTTATTGTCGATTCAATATGATTTAAAGCAGCGGGCTGAGTTTCCGGTAGTGATTTTATTGGGCGGCGTGCCGACGGCGGGCAAGGGTGAAACCGCTAATTTATTGCTGGAATGGCTCGACCCTCGGCATATCGCCACGCATGCATTTGCTGCGCCAACCGATGAAGAAGCCGCGCGACCACCATTTTGGCGTTATTGGCGTGTGTTACCGCCCAAAGGCAAAATGGCGATTCTGTTTGGTGGCTGGTACAGCGGACCAATGTGGGATCAAATGCAAGACCAAGCCGATCCTGGTGCATATGAGCGGGAGTTGGCCAAAATAGTTCGTTTGGAAAAAATGCTGGCCGATGAGGGCGTGCTGGTCTTGAAGTTTTGGTTGCACTTGCCCAAAGAGCAGCTCAAAAAGCAGTTAAAAAAATTAAGTTCAGATCCACGTACCGCATGGCGAGTTGAAAAGTCTGACGAGTGGTTTTTAAAACATTACGATGAAATGATTGAGCGTTACCGTGATCTATTGCTACGCACTAATTTGGCGGACGCACCGTGGCGAGTCGTAGAAGGTACTGATGCGAATTACCGGAGTATTTCGGTGGGGCGGCAAATTGAGGAATCGATTCGGCATCATTTGCAACGTACGTCGGTCAAACAAAATCGGGTGGATGCCGCGCCTCTGATGGCATCAATTGATGGTGTGCGTTTGCTCGATAAATTGCCTCTCGATAATGATCTCAGCAAAGAAGCCTATAAAATTCAGTTGGAAGAATTGCAAGGTCGGCTGAATGGTTTGACTCGCCATCCGAAGTTTAAAAATTTCTCCGTGGTGTGTGTGTTCGAAGGGATGGATGCGGCAGGCAAGGGGGGCGCGATTCGTCGCATTACTGCGGCGCTGGATGCGCGGCAATATCGAACTATACCGATTGCCGCTCCAACTGAAGAAGAGCGCGCTCAGCCCTATTTGTGGCGTTTCTGGCGGCATTTACCGCCGCATGGTCAGATTACTTTGTTCGATCGCTCATGGTATGGTCGGGTACTGGTCGAACGTGTTGAAGGATTTGCTAGCCGCGCTGACTGGATGCGAGCATATGGTGAGATCAATGACTTTGAAGCGCAAATTGGCTCAGCCAATGTGATTGTTGTGAAGTTTTGGTTGGCGATTAGCAAAGAAGAGCAGCTCAATCGCTTTAATGGTCGCGAAGCAATTGAATACAAGCGTTTCAAAATCACCGAAGAAGATTGGCGTAATCGCGAGAAGTGGGATGATTACGTGACCGCAGCAAGCGATTTGATTGAGCGCACTAGCACCCCAGCAGCGCCTTGGCATTTGATTGGTGCGAATAATAAATACCACGCCCGACTCGAAGTGTTGCGCCATTTATGTGAGCAGATCGAAGCCGCCGTCAACGCAAAAGGTAATAAATAATGTCGCAGGTTTTATCTGATGCCGTTTTAGCGCAGTTGTTCACCGAAGCGCGAACGCACAGTCATTGGTTGCCAAAGTCCGTGCCAGACGATTTATTGGTCCGTTTGTATGACTTAGTCAAATTTGGACCGACTTCGGCTAATTCGTGTCCTGCGCGTTTTGTCTTTATCAAATCGGCAGAGGCCAAGGCGAAGTTAAAGCCTTGCCTGTCCGAATCAAATATTGAGCAAACGATGTCGGCACCGGTGACGGTGATTGTGGCGCACGATTTGGCGTTTTTTGATTATCTGCCTGACTTGTATCCGCGTGCTGATGCGCGCAGTTGGTTTATCAATGGTAGTGCCGAAAAAATCAGCCGTACGGCCTTGCAAAGCGCGACTTTGCAGGCCGCGTATTTGATCATTGCTGCACGGAGTCTGGGTTTGGATTGTGGTCCAATGGGCGGATTTACCCCAGCTTTGGTCGATGCTGAATTTTTTACAGGCAGTCGCTGGAAAAGTAATTTGCTGATTAATTTGGGTTATGGTGATGCACAGCAACTGCCGGCGCGTGATCCACGATTACCCTTTGCTGAGGTATGCCGGATAGAATAGCGGCTTAGGACGGGGCGAATGCGAAGTATCAAGGTTTCGTCAGTTTCTAAAACAATTTACATTCGGATTTAAAATTTCAATTCAAACTTCAAACTTCAAACTTGAATTGATTGGCTTTACAGCGTTTGATTTCTCAGGGAATAAAATAAAGCATGGCGGATTGGAGTATTTGGCAGGCCCTCGAAGACTGGCGCAATAAACGCCACGAACTAGATCCTATTTTCGCCTACGCGGGAGTTGCTCCCGAGCTAGATAGTCAAGCTAATCGCATCGCATTGGATTTGCGCCGCAGCCCACCCACACGCCCTTTATTGTCGGGGGATAAAGCACGTGATGAAGAGGAGTTAGGGCGTTATAACGACGCTTATTTTCGCCACTATGACGATCCGCTGGATAAAGTTGAAACGCTACTGCGTTGCCCTTGGGTGCCCGAGGCGGGGCCGATTGCTGATTTGGTGCGTCAAGAGCTAAAGCGAGTGAGGGGGTTAATGCGTGATCAGCCGGGCACGCATCCTCAATTTGATGAACTGGATTCATTGCTGCAGCACTACCTACATCTTGATCATCCGATGATTATGATTGATCCTGATGTATTAGCCGCTAGACGCCGAATGTTAATCGATGTGGCCGGATACCCACTGCAAGTACAGAATGCATTAAAAGACCCGTATAACGATAGCGTGCCACCGCTTTCGAGTAGCCAGTTTCGCGATTTATTGCACGGCAAAATGGCCGAGTATTTAGAAGCGAAATGGCTGCATTCGCGAGTGGTTACGCATTGGTATATCAGTTTGGCTTTGGATGGCGCATTAGCGAGAAAAAAACGCGATGCCACTGACGACACTCGAATCGCCTCGATGATGAAACGGCGCTGGCCTGCGCTTTCGGTCATTACGCCTGGATTTGATCAAGCCGATCAGATTTGGTATCTAGTGCTGACTTTGATAGCAATTGCCTGTTTGTTTTTTGAGTTTTGGTGGTACGCAGGGATTTTGATTTTTTGGCTGTATTTATCGGTGGGTGGACACCAACGCGAACGCAAAGAAATCGAAGCGCGCCGTTCTCAATTGGCGGCAAGAGCGGCCAGTATGAAAACCACGCGTGATCGTTTTGCACAAAATCAAATTACCTTGGAGCGTCTTTCATTTCAGTTGCGCCAGCTCGATGAGAAGGGCGAGTATTTCGACGATACCGTGTTTGCTTTATTGGGCTTGCATCAGCATGAAGCATAGTATCTATTTCTAGCCAATAAAAAATAAAGCCTAGCAAGATATACCTAGTATTACTGAATTGATCCATCGACAAACATCAAGAGTTGTCCTGCTTGCATCGGCGTCCATGTCTCATTATCCGTCAACGGTTGCGTGGCAATCATCGCAACGCGATCGTTGGGCGTGGTTTCTGCTGAGAAATCAACCGCCATATCCATATCGGATAAATGCGCTACGGTAAAGGGGGCTTGCCGCACGATGTAATGCAGCACTGTGCTGCAATGAGCAAACATCGTATCGCCATCCGACAGTAAAAAATTACAGGTGCCATGCTGCGCCAATTGTTGCGCTAAGCTTTGCATCGCAAGGTGCAACTGGGTACGGCTCGGCATTTCCTCAAATTGCCGAGCAAGCTGATCGAGTATCCAGCAAAAGGCGTGTTCGCTATCGGTGCAGCCAACGGTGTGAAAGCGAGACTCGGCCAGGCTCGGTAGTTCGGTCAGATTGCCATTATGCGCAAATATCCAATACCGCCCCCACAGTTCACGTTGAAATGGATGGGTATTGGCGAGGTTGATTTGGCCCTGCGTTGCTTTACGAATGTGCGCAATCACATTTTTGCTTTTGATCGGATAGCTACGGACAAGGTCTGCGACGGGGCTGCTGATAGACGGCAGATAATCAAGAAAAAGGCGACAGCCATCCCCTTCAAAAAAAGCAATTCCCCAGCCATCGCCGTGTTCATCGGTGAGACCGCCACGGCAACGAAAACCCTCAAATGAAAATACGATATCGGTTGGGGTATTGCAATTCATTCCGAGTAGTTGGCACATCGTCGGCAACCTCTTGTTTTTGTGTAGAAAAAGCGTAAAGTGAAAGTGTATCTCTTGTGTGAACCGTTCTTAATATGAAGTCGGTGAGCGCACAAAGGAGGTCATCATGCTAGGCCGTATTCAGCGAAGCAGCGATTTGTCATCGATTGCTAATTATGCCCGTTCTACACCCGTCCGTGGCGGCGGTAGTGGCTTGTCTGCGGCAGAAACCTATCAAATAAATCAGCTTAATGCCGTGCGCAAGTTAAGTGCGCTAGGTTTGAACTCAGCATCGAGTGATATTGCTGCTCAGCAATTATCAAAGCGCTTTGGTAGTAGTTCAGAGGTGAAAATTTCAGCTGCCGCGCGTACGCAAGCGAGCTTGGCTGAGTTTAAATCTAAGTTGCAAGAGCAAACCCTAAGCCGCAACCCGCTCAAAGTGCAAAGCTCACAGCCGGAACTGATTACGGCCAAACCGACTCAGGGCGGTTCATTGCGGCCCGCGCTTTCGCTGGAGATCAAGCAATTGGCGCAAAGTCAGCAAATTCAAACTCGGAATTTTTCACCTTCTGAAGCGCAAATTGGTACTGGGAAACTCCTAATTCAGCGTGCAAGTGCTGGCACTGCGCCCATTGGTGAGCCCGTCACCATCAATATCACCGATCAAAATAATACTTTAGCGGGTATCGCCCAAGCGATTAACGGGAGTGGCGCAAGCATTCGCGCCGAAGTTGTGCGGGATCGCGCGGGAAGCCGCGTGGAGTTGACCGGCAAGGCCACGGGGCAAGAGCAGGGGTTTGTCATTCAAGCGCTAGACAATGATGGCAACGATAGCGATGACGCTGGTTTATCAGCTTTAAATTTTGACCTGAGAAAGGGGCAAGTCGCAACGAGAGTGGCGCAAGATGCAAAATTGAAGATTGATGAGCGCGATGTGACGAGTGCGGATAATCAATTTGAAGACAAAATTAGCAATATTCAAGTTCAACTGCTGGGGCAGGGAAGTGTGGCGCTGAGCTTCTCCCGTGACGCCAACACCGTGGCGAAGAATTTTTCTGGTGTGGTAGAGCGTTACAATCAAGTTCGAGAGTCCTTGCTGGGGAGTGCAGATGCCGCGGCGAGTAGGGTGCGTAGTCAGTTGAGCGATAGTGTGGCCAATCTCAGTGTGGGCAAGGGCTTGGCACGGTTAGAAATTGCCGATATCGGTCTGAGTCGAGATGCTTCGGGTAAGTTGTACTTAAATGAAACACAATTGAGCCAGCAAGCACTGGCGCAACCCGAATCAGTGAATGAATTATTGAATCTGATGTCTGAAAAATTAGAGACTCAAGTGAATGCTGCTATGAATACACAGAATAGTTTTGCTAATGTGTGGCGCGGTTTACGGGCGGCAGCAGGCTCGGCAACTAATCAAGCCGTATCAAGTCTATTGCCTTCAACATCATCTAGGGAAAACCTGAGTCAGCAGCCACTCAACTCACGGGTCATGGCAGGTGTGATGCAGTATATTGCGATTGCGCAGTATCAGTAAGGAAAAAAGCCCACTAAAAAGTGGGCTTTTTTTGAGCGATGCGGATTAACCTGCTAGCGCACCTGCGCCAATACTAAAGCCCATATCGACGTGCAAGATTTCACCGGTCATGCCTGAGCACAAATCAGAGAGCAAGAACGCCGTTACATTGCCGACTTCTTCTTTGGTCACATTGCGTTTGGAAGGTGTCGCTTCTGCAGCACCTTTGAGCAATTTACCAAAGTCAGAAATGCCAGCAGCAGCCAAAGTTTTGATTGGGCCTGCTGAAACACCATTAACGCGGATTTCTTTACTCGAGCCCAATGCCGCGGCCATATAACGAACATTTGCTTCAAGACTGGCTTTGGCCAAACCCATCACGTTGTAGTTCGGAATGGCACGTTCTGCGCCCAAGTAAGACATCGTTACCAATGATGATTTTTCATTCAACATCGGACGCGCTGCTTTGGCGAGCGCTGCAAAACTGTATGAACTGATGTCATGAGCAATTTTGAAGTTTTCACGCGTGACTGCGTCAAGGTAATCGCCTTTAAGCGCGTCGCGTGGCGCGAAACCAATCGAATGAACCAAACCATCAAACGTCGGCCAAAACTCAGCCAAGGCAGGGAATAGCGCTTCAATTTGTTCGTCACTACCCACATCACAAGGTAGGACGATGCTTGAGTCAAAATCAGCGGCCAAACGGGCAACGCGTTCTTTGAGCTCTTCACCCACATAGGTAAAAGCCAACTCAGCACCTTCACGGCGACAGGCCTCGGCAATGCCATAGGCGATGGAGCGATCTGACAATAGACCGCAAATTAAGATTTTTTTATTAGCGAGAAACCCCATGGGGCGACATCCTTGCTTGTGCGAATTTCGCGATTATATGATGAAAAGACTTTTTTGGGTTTAGTTCAATGCGTATGGCAGACTTAATTGCGTCAGTTTTGGGCCGTTTGCATCTTGCAAGTGCAGGCCTTGTTCAAGGCTGGCGATTTGCGCTACGACTAAAACTTCAGAGCCACCTTGCGGTGCTGGCGCGGCGAGCATGATTTTGCCGCTGGCTTGGCCATTCATTTCAGGGCTATACACGTCTTGCCCAGCAACAACATCAAGACTGTCGACATGCATACGATAAGTGCGGCGCTTCAGTTTGCCTAAATATTGAGTGCGCGCCACAATTTCTTGGCCAGGGTAGCAGCCTTTCGTAAAACTAACGCAGCCAATCAATTCCATATTGGCCATTTGTGCGACGAATTCTTCGTGCGTGGCGCCGGTAATCCACGGTGCGCCAGCACGGATTTCGGTGAGTTGCCAAACCGCCGAACTCGATGCTGTTGCGCCATTGGCGATCAGCTGCGCCCAAATCGATTGCATCTGCTCTGGGCTGGCAATGATCTGATAGCGTGCGCCTTCAAGGCCAATCACGGTTGCGTTGTTATGGTGCTGTGCTTCAAGCGCAGCTGGTGCCGAACTAAATATTGTAGTGATGATCGTAGTGGCATTTGGCCCTGCAACGCCGACTTGAACCCATTCCGCGTTGATATCACTGGCTTTGGTTTTGCTCCGCATGATAAACATCGAAAGGCGTTTTTGAATGGCGGCTTGAAGTTCGGTGGCCACTTGCAATAAATAGTCGTCGCCTTGGCGGGAAATTAGAAAGCTCGCTTGCATTCGACCCTTGGGGGTTGAATAGCTTGAGTACTGCACTGCGCCCTGAGTGAGTGCACGAATGTCGCTTGAGAGTTGCCCTTGCAGAAAAGCTTGGCTTTCTTCGCCTTGAAAACGAATCAAACCATACTGCAGTAATGGGCAGCACACCGCGCTGGTTTCAAACGCTTCGAGTTCTTGCTTGGCTGCGCCAAAACTAATTACATTCATATTCTCGCCTTCGATGGCTGCACCTGCTTGAAGTAGAAATTCGTTCCAGTTCATTGCAATTAATCCTCATTTGGCAAAAAGTAAGTACGCCCCGTAAACGGGGCGCAAAGGCATGTCCGAAGTTTAACGGATTATTCGATGATTTCGTCTTTGGTTTGCGCTGTATTGTTGATGACTTCACTTTGCGGGCGATTTGAGCCTTCGCTACGCAACTCGGGTGCCGATAATAAACCCGTGATGTTCAGGTTGTTGCTAACGATGACTGCGCCCGCAGCCAGTTGTGAAGCGGCGGAGCCTGAGATTTTGCCGTCTTGAATGACAACGTTTGCTCGGGTGCGAAGTTTTCCAGATTCGAGTATCAAGCTGTGTAGCTTGATTGAATTAGTGTTGATGGTTGCACCCCCAGCCAGCGTACTGAAGTTGGTTTGACCTCCGCGACGAAGTACTGTTGGGCTTTGCGATTTAAGTGGAGTGATTAAATCAAAGTTATGTAGGGTGCCGTCTTGGATAATAAAGCGACCTTGAATTTGTGGTTGTTTAAAAAGTTGATTGTAAGTTGGGCTTTGATATTTAAACGTAACATCACTATTCATACGGCCTGTGCTGCGAGTGATGGGGCTAAACACAGTAATCAGCGGCTCTACATTGATGGTCTTGCTGAATATTTGTCCGGTAAGTATCCATTCTTGCCCCCAAGCTAGTTGTGCGCTACCTGTCACGATGCCGCCATAAATGTCGCCGCGAATGTCCGAAATAAGCAAGCCGTCGGCGTTGGCTGTGCCCATCAGTTTAAGAAAATCAAACTTAACCGGATGACCAAATGGCAATTCCCAACCTCTGGCGTTGAATTGCACTTTGAATTGACCCGCTGAAGCGGGTTGCACTTGAATTTCTGCGCGGCCTTGGTCGGCGCGAATCACTAAGTCGCCAATGCTGCCATCAGGGTTGAAAAGCAACTCACCATCGATGGGGCCTACGGTGTTCGATTCCAGCTTGACTGAAGCTTGCTCCAGATTGAGTCGATCAATTTTGACGCCGCTGGTGCCTGATTTAACACGGTTAGGCAAACCCAGAGCAAAAGCGCGTGAGAATGTCGCGTTGCGTACGGTGACGTCACGAATGGATTTGCCATAGTTCAGCAGGTTATAGCTGGTGACAGGAATGGCCACTTCTGCAATTTGAGCAGCTTCGGGAGAGTCGATCACCACATTTTGTAAAGTAAACACAGGCGCCGGTTGATAACTAAATTCAATTTTAGCGATGGTGGTTTTGCCACCATTGATTTTTGTTAGTTTGTTTTCTAGTTCGTTTTTGAAGGCACCATAAGGAAATACCAACGGTAAGGCCGCGGCAAGGCCAATAATTACAGCACTGCCAATAAGTAGATTTTTTGGATTAGGCATCTTTAGTCGATAAAATTGTTAGGTTATTCTTGACTGCTCAGCGATGGATCGCTATTATACGCCTCCTAAGCGATTCCTCGATAGCTCAGTTGGTAGAGCAACGGACTGTTAATCCGTGTGTCCCTGGTTCGAGCCCAGGTCGAGGAGCCAAGAATACCGAAGTTGTTAGAGTAATAGCAACATCAAACTAATTTGATCGTCAGCATAGATCAATTCCTCGATAGCTCAGTTGGTAGAGCAACGGACTGTTAATCCGTGTGTCCCTGGTTCGAGCCCAGGTCGAGGAGCCAATACACAGCCATTAAAATTATTAATGGCAAAAAGCTGATTTAATCAGCAATAAAAATCAATTCCTCGATAGCTCAGTTGGTAGAGCAACGGACTGTTAATCCGTGTGTCCCTGGTTCGAGCCCAGGTCGAGGAGCCAAATACGAAGGGCTAACTGAAAAGTTAGCCCTTTTTTATTTTTTTCAATCTGAATTTTTTGAACTTCGCCGTTGACCCGTTTATGCTTGTTGTATATTTGTCACGAAGGATGTTCAAATGTCTGAAGATGTTCCGGCTATTGAGTCGACACATACTCCCCCTCAAGGGTTCTTTGCCCAGCATCGGCTTGCAATTATCGGCGCTGGTGTATTTATTCTCGTAATTTTGTTTCTCTTGATTGGCATCGCTATTGGCGTGGCGAAAAAAAATTTCGAGAAGAAGTTTTATCTGACTCAAATTGAAAAATTAAAAGGTGCGCTGACCGATTCTTTAGATAAACGTACCGAATTAGATAAAGAAATGGTAGAGCTACGGGGCGAGCTAAAAGCAAAAAAAGATCATGTACGGGATCTTGAAGATAAAATCGCAGATTTGAAGCATGCCAGTAGCAAAGCAGAAAAGACGGATGAGGCGCATTCCAAAGTTACTGATTCAGGTGGATCTGCAGGTACTAGTTCTGATCCGGGCGAGGCTTATTTGCGCTTGAAAGCGGGTGACTGCTTGATTCAGGGTAGTGGTAGTACCGCTGCTAATTGGCAGGAGTGTTTAAAGAAAGGTAAGAAGACCGCCGCTCCATCAGCAAGTCATTAAGTATTTATTTTGTGAGACGTGGCGTTGAAGTTGCCCATCGTAGAGAAGCTAAAAAAAGCGGCCCCTGTTGGTGGCCGCTTTTTTGTATGTATTATAAATGCTGGGTTTAACGAGTTAAGGCCCCTGTTGGCGACATCATCGTGATTTCACCGAAGTTTGAACCATCGCGTTTTTTATCCGAAAAATCAATCATAAAACCATCCATCTCATACTTTTTCAAGGTCGTCAGTGCATTATAGATGGATGAGCGAGTTGGACTTTTGCCGGCTCGTTTGATGGCTTCTACGATAATTCGTGCAGAAATATAGCCTTCCAGCATCGCGTAGCTTGGGTACTTTGCAATGGCAGCCAGGGAGTCTTCTGTGCCTGATCCTGTACCCATCTCATTAAATACGGCAGTTTGAAATTCTTGAATGAGGCGCTCACGAGGATTGTAGGGGTAGGGGAAGACTTGGCTAATACCTAGGCCATGCCCACCTTTCTTTCCGATGGTTTTTGCAACTTCTTCAAATTGAACCTGAGATAGTGCGTAAATCTGTGAAGTGCCGCCTTTTTCCTTGTATTTTTGAACAAAGCTTGCGGCAGGTTTAGATAGAGCAACAATGATAATTGCTTCGGGATTGAGCTTAGCCAACTCTTGCGCGGCCTTGCTGGTATCGCCGGTTTTGCCATCAAACGAAGCTTCGCCCATTAGCGTTAATTGCTTTTTGGCGAGAGATGTTTTTAGTGATGCAACCCCTGCTTGGCCTAGTGCGCCTTTTTCTGCCATAACGGCAATTTTTTTTACGCCAAGATTGCCGGCGAGTAGTTTAACCAAGCGATCAGTTTCTTGGCTGAAGCTAGCGCGGGTATGAAAAACGAATAAGCTGCCATTGCTGCGCAAAGACTCGGCGCCGCTATGCACTGAAACTAATGGAATACCAGCGTTATCTAGAGTTTTCGTTTTGATGAGCTCAGCAACGCCTTCGGTACCAAAGTAGGAAATGAGGGCGACGGCATTTTTCTTTTCGATGAAATCGATGGTGTTTTTGACTGTACGTTTTGCATCATAACCATCGTCGCGAACAATATGCGTAATCAATTCGCCATTGATACCGCCGCGTCCATTGATGCTATTGAAATAAAGCGATGCGCCCAAGGCAATGGCTTTGCCCGTTTCTGCGCCAATGCCCGTGGTCGGAACGGACTGCCCAATAATAATTTCAGCTTGAGCTAATGTAGAAATCGTTAGACTAACGCCAATGATGATTTTTTTTAACACGTTCCAATCCCCTCCGAGTGTCATTCTCTGCCAAGCATCTTAAATTATTGTTTGCTGATGGTATAGTATTCGCCCGCTGCAACATAGTAATACGCTGGAGATTGCGCACTTTTTCATGCCTAGGCATTGGCAAGCGAGCCTAAAATGCCGCATCATGCAGTACTAAGCTGACTATTATATGCTGTCTGGGTGTCAGTTTCTGTAGTCTTGTTTGTTTTTCAGTGATTCATTTGGAGTTGGGTATATGCGGCGTGCTGTATACGCAGGGAGCTTTGATCCGGTTACCAAGGGGCACTTATGGATGATTGAGCATGGCGTCAATTTGTTTGATGAAATGATTGTCGCCATCGGTGAGAATCCCGACAAACGTTACACCTTTAGCGTTGCTGATCGGGTAGCGATGTTACGTGAGACCACTTCACATTGGCCTAATTTGCGCGTTGAAATCTTCGAAAACCGCTTTTTAGTCGATTATGCCCGTGAACAAGGCGCGCAGTTTATTCTGCGCGGGATTCGCGAAGCGGCAGATTATGAGTTTGAACGCAAAATGCGTTATGTGAATGCCGATTTGGCTCCGCATATCGATACCATTTTCTTGATGCCGCCACGAGAAATTGCTGAAATTAGCTCGACGATGGTCAAAGGCCTTGTTGGTCCAACGGGCTGGGAAAATGTCGTGAAGCAATATGTGCCTGATCCAGTCTTTTTACGTTTATTGGCAGGGCGTTAAAACGTGAATTTTGATTTGTTGCAAGGAGCTTCTCATGGCTAGGCTTGCTTTGGTGGCTCTTTATTTTTTTGCTCTGATGATCACACCGACGGCCAGCGCAAAAGTATTGGAGTTGGTCACGCTGCAATATCCACCTTATGCATATCAAGCACAAGGCGAAGTAAAGGGGATGGCGGTTGAACTGATCCAAGAGGCTTTTCGCCGGATGAAGCAACCGATCAAGATCAGTATTTTACCTTGGGCTAGAGCGATTTATCGTATTGAGCAGGGGCAGAGTGATGCGATTTTTACCATCTATAAAACGAAAGAACGTGCCGTTTTCACTGATTATTCAAATGAAATCTTAATCCATCAAAGTATGGCATTGTTTACGCGCAAGGATTCACCGATTAAGTTTGATGGCCAATTAAGCGCCTTGGCGCAGTATCGCTTTGGTGTGGTTCGCAAAGTCAGTTATGGTGAGATTTTTGATCTAGCCGTGAGCAGTCACCAGATTTCCCCTCCTGATATTACCGATACCGGTGAACAAAATGTGATGAAGTTATTGCAGGGGCGCTTTGATATTTTGGTGAGTAATAAATTAGGCGCTTTGCATATTTTGCAGCAAATGGGGCAAGCAGAAAAAGTCAGTATGCTCTCGCCTGAAATAGAGCAGATTCCTAGCTATATCGGTTTTGCCAAAAAAAATAATCTACAAGTAACTCGTGATCAGTTTGATGCGACTTTACGAGAAATGAAGCGCGACGGCAGTTATGCCAAAATTGTGAGTCGTTATTTGTTGCCCTAGGTCGATTGCAGCGGCTTGATGCAATGTAACATCAGGAATTCAAAAGCATAATACCTGCGAACGAGCGCCTGCAAACTGGTAAACTACGCTTTTGCTTTTCAGTTGCTGCCATGTCAGATCTCTCCAGTTATAAAAATCGTCTCACTAAAAATATGCGCCATTGGGGTAAATGGGCGCGTCGGCAGGGGCTGACTTGCTATCGCATTTACGACCGCGATGTGCCTGAGTTTCCGATGATTGTCGATGTGTATGGCGATCGCGTACATTTGCAAGAGTACGACACGGGCTGGATGGAAACCGACGAAGCGTATTCGACGTGGGTGGATGAAGTCCATGCCGCCACTGCCGAAGTGTTTGGTATTCCGCTCGAACACGTTTCGCTCAAAATCCGCAAGCGCATGAAAGGCCTGACCCAATACGAAAAAGTTGAGGGTGCGGGCGAGTTTTTTGTCGTTGAAGAAAACGGCCTGAAATTCGAAGTCAATCTCGAAGCCTACCTCGATACGGGCCTGTTCCTTGATCACCGTAACACGCGCAAACGCGTGATGATGGAAGCCAAAGGCAAACGCTTCCTCAATCTATTTAGCTACACCGGTGCGTTCAGTGTGTACGCCGCAGCGGGCGGCGCGGTATCGACGATGACGGTTGATTTGTCGAATACTTATCTCGATTGGGCGGGACGTAACTTTGCCTTAAACGGCATGGACGCTGGCAATCATCAATGGGTGCGCGCCGATGTGTTTGAGTTCTTGCGTGAAGCAACATGCAGCACGCAAAAATATGATTTGATCGTGATGGATCCGCCGAGTTTTTCCAATTCGAAAAAAATGCTCGGCGTACTCGACGTGCAGCGCGACCATGCGTATTTGATTGAATCCTGCCTGTCTTTGCTGGCGCCCGGTGGCGTGCTGTATTTCTCAAACAATTTGCGCAGCTTTGAGCTCGACCCGATGTTTGTTGGGATGTCAGAAAATCTCACCGCTTCGTCAATTCCGGAAGACTTCCGCAATAAGCGGATTCATCAGTGCTTCCGCTTTGTGAAAAAATAAGGCTAAAAACATTAGTCCACGAAAGGCACGAAAAACACGAAAGTGAAAGCAAATGCAGTTGATGCTACGGCGAAATTGAGATGGTTTTTTTGTTCGTGCTTTTCGTGTCTTTCGTGGACTATCTAGCTGGTATTTTCTTTTGAATTCCCTTTGAGTTGACGTATGCCGCAGCCGTTTTATCCTGCACCGCTGGTGCTGCTTGATCTGGAAACCACGGGCGCGAATCCCACGACGGATCGAATCACTGAAGTGGGTCTGCTTCAAGTTGATGCAGAGGGTATTGCCTCGTGGTCATCATTAGTTAATCCTTGCCAGTCTATACCTCCATTTATTCAACGATTAACGGGCATCGATGATGCGATGGTGGCGGATGCGCCGCTATTGGCCGACCTTGCCGCTCAATTACAAGAAAAACTCAGAAATCGCATCTTTGTCGCCCACAATGCGCGCTTTGATTACACCTTTTTGCGCAATGAATTTAAGCGTCTTGGCCTGACGTTTCGCGCCAAAGTACTCTGTACCGTGCAGCTCTCGCGCAAACTCTATCCCGATGAATTCAAGCACAGCCTCGATGCGTTGATCGCACGGCATGGTTTGGAATATCACGGTGAGCGCCACCGCGCTTTGACCGATGCCGAGTTGATTTATCAGTTTTTGCAAGCAGCTGTAAAAGACTTGGGCGCAGAGCGCGTACAGCAAGCAATTGATGAATTGATTCGCCCGCCCGCTTTGCCCACACAAATCGACGAGTCGGTGATCGATGATTTGCCCGATACTGCTGGCGTGTATGTGTTTTATGGTGAGAACGACGAGGCGCTGTGGATTGGCAGTAGCCAGAATATTCGCCGCCGCGTGTTGCAGCATTTTGGGAAAAAAGCCAATGAAGGCCCTGCCGCTTACTTGGCGCGCGATTTGCGGCGCATTGATTGGATTGAAACGTCGGGCGACTTGGGCAGTGCCTTGCTAGAGCGAAAGTTGATTCAAGAGCTGTGCCCACGAATGAATCCGGTGGTGCGGCAAAAAGTCGATCAAACGCAATCGGTCTGGGAAATTCGCCTACCGACGGCCATCCGTGGCGAAGAGATTGCTGCTTTGCAGCCCAAATTATTGCCCTTGAGTCAGCTTGCCAATGCGCGTGGCGAATTGTTTGGCCCTTTCCGTGGCGCACGCGAAGCGCAAAACATCATGAATCGTGTCATCAAGGGGCAGGGCTTGTGTCGTCAAGCGCTGGGCTTAGAAGCGCCGCGCAAAGACGGCGGCCCGTGCACGGCGCATTTGCAAGGCGATTGTCGTGGTGCGTGTATTGGTCGCGAAGCTATGGGCTTGCACAATGGCCGTTTACTCGCAGCACTCGCCAAACACAAACTCGCACCGTGGCCGTATGCTGGAGCGATTGCGATTGCTGAAGGGGCAGAATGGGCGCCCGTGCTGCATGTCATTGATAACTGGTGCTATCTTGGGCAAATCAACGATGTGAGCGAATTGCCGGAATTACTCACCAACAGCAAACCTAGCTATGACGTCGATATGGCGAAGTTGATTCGCAGTGAAATCAAGAAGCTGGCTGGAAAGATTTTGGCGCTATAAACTCAATTTTTACTTGGAGCTCATTGTGATGAAATGGATTTGCTACTGCGTGACGATGACTTTGGCCTTGCTGGCGAGCTTTGCGCAGGCGACGCCATTGGCGCAATGTCTTGGTTTTACTTCGGCTGATAAAGTACTGATCGTCAATGCTGATGATGTCGGTATGCATCCTGATTTGGATTCGGCGGCATTCAAGCTGATTGATGCTGGGCAGATTCAAACCATCTCGATGATGCCGCCAACGCCTAACTTTGCTGTTGCCGCTGCAATGGCGAAAAAACGCAATATGGGCGTAGGGGTTCATCTCACCCTCACCAATGAATGGCATGAAAAACAAGCTTGGGGCAGCGTTTTGCCCAAAAATGAGGTGCCATCGCTCTATAATCGGCAAGGCCGTTTATGGGCCACCACGGAAGAAGTCGCCCAGCATGCCAAATTACCCGAGGTAAAAAAAGAATTGCTGGCACAAATCGCCAAAGTACAAGCGGCAGGGCTAGCGGTCACGCATCTGGATGCGCATATGTTGTTTTGGACGGCTAGTGAAGCGTTGAGCGAGCTTTATTTTTCTCTGGCCAGAGAAACGGGGATTCCGGTTGTATTGCAGGGTTTTCGCCTCTCGAATGCCGAGCAAATGAAATTAACGCAGCAATTTCAAACTCAATATGGTGTCGTGACACCGGATACGTTTTCGATGCATTACAACCCCAGTCAGCGCGAGCGCGGCGTGGCTTATCGCGGTTATTTTAATTTAATCAGTGAGCTGCCCGCAGGTGTGCATACCATCGGCATTCACCCCGCTGAAGATAGCGCATCGGCAAAGGCAGCGATTGCCGATCTGACTTTGCGGCTGACTGATTTTTCCGCGTGGCAAGATCCGGTTTTGCAGCAGCACATTCAATCATTGGGATTTAAACCACTGACTTATGCGCCATTACACGCTTTGCAGCGTAGCGTGGTGGCTAATCCCAAAAACTGCCTGAGCCAATATAAATAGAAGCTGTTGGGTATTGTCTGCTAGGCTTTGTTGTTTTTGCTATCTGGCTCAATACTCCTAGTTTGATTGCCTTTTTGCCACGGCCAGTGCCCAGAAAGCTCTAGTTCCATCGTAAAGCTGAGGAAGGTACGAATCAGCACAACGAGGCCGAGTTTAATGAGATTATCAAGCGTGAGCTCAATCGCGATGGTGTAAATGATGTCGCTGATGATGAGAAACTCAAGGCTTAACAAAATCCCCCGCCCGAGTTGTTGCCGTAGTGCGTGATAGGCGGGTTCGAGTTGGCGTGTTTGTAGCAAGTCGCGGGCAAAGAGCCCTAAACCGATGAGGGTGGAGAGCAGCAAAACCCCAATGCCGAGGTATTCAACCGCCATAGCAACGCTGTGTAGTGTGATCTCCATTTTTAGACTCCCCTCGTGATGTATTGCTATCTAGCCATTGTTGAGCATTGCTTTACAGGTAATACATGCCAAAGAAAGGTGATGTTCAGGCTTGGTGTTGATATGCTTGGGAATGAGCTGAAGTAGCTCCTTCCCCCTTGACGGGGGAAGGTTGGGATGGGGGTGGCAATGGCTGCTTTGACGATAAATTCAACATTTCACCCTCACCCTAGCCCTCTCCCGTCAAGGGAGAGGGGATAAAAGCACAAATTCAACATCAACACCAAATCTGAACATTGCCCAAAGAAAAACCGCACGATCTACATGCGGTTTTTCTTTGCTTTGAAAACGATTAAGCCAAAATCGCTTTAATATCGTCGCTTTCGCTAATTGTGAATTTCTTGTCGGTTGGCACCAAGTCGCTGCCATCAAAACGGCCCACATGGTAAATCGAACCAAACGAGAACGTTGGCGCTGCGGCACCTTGGCCGCCGCACACTTCTGCGCCACGGCGCACGTTGTCGGCCATATAGCCTGGCAGACGCAAGTGGTATGGATTGCGGCGAACTTCTTCGACGTGGCATGCCAAGGCGGCGATCAAATCGGCCGTGTCAGTCAAGCTAGTGGCGATCAAGGCATTCGGCGCTTCCATTTGACGCCAGAACTCGCTTTGTACCAAGACACAGCTGTGATTCGCCGCTTTGAGCGCATCAACGAGCAGGTAGTAAGTACCGATGTGTGCTGAGTGGTAGTCGTTATTGTGTGGGCACACGACAACTTGCGGTTTGTATTGGCGCAGGATATTGGCGATGACTTCGACTTTTTCAGCCCATGCTGCTGGGTTGCCATCGCGTGTTTTGCAATTCACATCCATCAGGCCGCCAGGAATGGTTTCGAGCAAGCCCCAGCCGAGGTAATCGCAGGCATTTTTTACTTCAACCCAGCGCTCTGGCTGGCGTTTCAAGTTTGAGCCTTGTGAAACGGCAACGTTAATGACGTTGAAACCCGCTTCGCGGCCTAAACGCAGTGGCAAGCCACCAATAATGCATTCGTCGTCGGGGTGCGGCGCGAAAATCATCGCGATGGGGGCATCGGCGGCGAGTTCAGCTTTTGGTGCGTGACCCAGCTCATCTAAATTTGAAAACAAAGGCGCGTCGGTTTTTTGTAATAGGGCGTTGTGCGCCTCAACCAGCGCGATATAGGGATTGCTCATTGGTTAAACTCCGGTGCGTATTGCGGGGCAGGAAAAAGATTATCAAGAGTATAGGCGTTCAAACACGCGTCACCAAGAGTCTGTCGTGAACTACTGCGATTTGAGTTGATTTTTCACAGTATTTACGTAAGAAAATGCGTGCTCAATGACGTAGTTCGGCAATCAGCGCTGAAGGCTGGTGGGCAAAGTGCGGCATAATGTTTGAAATTCGACTGAGGTTGGCATGTTTCATTATTTTCATAGTTCATTGATTGTGACGCTGATTGGATTCATCGGCGCATGGTTGATCGCGGGTTGGGGCGGCTTGTGGATCGCATTTAATTTGGCCTTACTCGAAACCAGTCTGAGTTTTGATAATGCGGTGGTCAATGCCTCGGTGCTCAAGCACTGGGATGAAAAATGGCGAAAACGCTTTTTGCTGTGGGGCATGTTGATTGCCGTTTTTGGGATGCGCGTGATTTTTCCGCTGCTGATTGTGGCGGTGATTGCCGGCATGGCACCGATGCCGGGGCCGATGGCGCTGATTGATTATTTCAGTAGTGGCGTGTGGCCAGCGAATGATGTGCTGTCGATGGCGATTGTCGATCAAAATCGCTATGCCAGCATTTTGACGTCGGCACATATCGAGGTATCGGCTTTTGGCGGTGCCTTTTTGCTATTGGTGTTTTTGAATTTCTTTATTGATTCAGAGAAAAAAACGCATTGGTTTTTACCCGTGGAGCATGTGTTGGCCAAGTTGGGCAAGCTCGATATGGCAGCGATTTTGCTCAGTTTAATACTACTGGCGCTGATGGCAGCATCACTCCCAGACGCAGAAGGCTATCGATTCCTCGTTGCGGGCGTGTGGGGCGTGATTGTGTTTGTGTTGGTCGATGGCTTGGGCGACTTGATTGGCGACGAAGGCGCTGCGGCGAAAACTGGATGGGCAGGATTTATTTATCTCGAAATTTTAGATGCATCGTTCTCATTCGACGGTGTGCTGGGCGCATTCGCGCTGACCAAAAACATCTTTTTGATTGCGATAGGGCTGGGCATCGGCGCGATGTTTGTGCGTAGCTTTACGATTTTGTTGGTCGAAAAAGGCATGCTGAACGCATTCAAATACCTAGAGCACGGCGCATTTTGGGCCATCGGCGCACTCGCCGCCGTCATGCTCCTCGCCGCACGATTTCATATCCCAGAAGTGATTACCGGCGGCGTGGCGGCGGTGTTGATTATTGCGGCGGGTGTGCATTCTTGGTTGATTCAGCGGCAGGCTTAAAGTCGATCGCTAAAAGCGGCAATGGTCTGTGCTGATTTTTGAGTTGCCGCTATCGACCCAATCCCGACAATCAAATAGCTAATGTTGCAAAAATATTTTTACTTGAAATAGAACTTTTTACTTACGGAGTTATCCATAGGTGCATTACCACCAATGCATAACTAAACCAAATGCCTACAGCCTCCATGTTGT
>CAUOZE010000020.1:0-46162 GCA_963508915.1 uncultured Deefgea sp. | reverse complement strand
GCTTGCGCTGACTGAGATCAGGAAATCGTTGATCAATTTTAATCCCAGAGCGAGGAAAGAACGCACCAATCACCCCAAACCTCACGATTACATTGCTTACAAAGCAACGGTCTGAAGGCTTAAGTTGATAGGATTGGGTATAGTCGTACTTCGCTAATGAGGGCTATAGGTTGCTGGAGTAGCGAATTCGGCTCAACTCGAGTCGTAAATCTAATTCAAGCTGGTTGAGTAGTTTTTTTGAAATGCGGAATAGTTTTTGCTCTGCCTGCTTTTGTAATAGTTGTAATTGCTTTAAGTGAGCTGCTTCTAAATGAACCAGTGCTCCTTGGTAATCACCCGCTTGCGCACATAGGGTTTCAAGCAGTAAATGGGCTTCTTGCCCCATTGAAAATCCTTTGATTTGGGATCCTAGCTTTAAACACAATTCCAGTGATAATTGCGCATCCAGTATTTTATTTTGGCGAATATAAATTTGACCAAGAATCAATGCGGCATAAGATCTGCACCACAGCCCGCCAATTTGCTGGGCTAATACACGGGCTAATTGCAGATGATCATTGGCTTCATCCACTTGATCTTGATGCAGAAAAATCAATCCGCTATAGATGTGATACTCGGCCTGATTTTCTAAATGCGGTGTGATTGGCAGCTGTATATTTAAACGGGATAGCAATACCCGCATTTCATCAAACTGCTGTAGACGAAGACTGGTTGCTACCAGCGCTAAAGTGCACTCCATCACGAGGGCTGGATCATTGACATTCTCTGCCAGACTTAAGGCGCGTCGCTGATAGTCGAGTGAAATTTCAAGTTGCCCAAATACTAAACAGACTTGCGCTATACCCGAGTAGCCGCGAATAAAAGCGCGACTGTCTTCAGCCTCCACAGCGGTTTGGAGTGCTTGTAGCCAGATGTCTAGGGCACGCATGTATTCGCCCAGATGGAGCTGACTTTGTGCTTGCCAGTGTAGTGTCTGGGCGAGTAAAGACCAGTTGTTTAGTTGGCGTGCGATAAATCCCGCATCGCGAAAGTCTTTGCAGGCGGCGCTGGGTTGCTCGCCAATATCAATCAGATATTCGCCGCGCGCCATCAAAGCATTGGCTTGCCCTTGGGGGTAACCTATTTCTTGCGCCAGAGAGATGGCGGCGCTCATTAATTCTGGGCGTTTTTCAAAGAACATGGCTTGCCGAGTACGACTCAAATGCTGGTCGAATTCATCTGTTGTCATTAAAAAACTCCACTCGATTTCGGCCTTTATCTTTTGCTTGGTATAGTGCTTGATCGGCGCAATTGAGTAGTTCTGCCGCATTGGCTTCTTGATTCATTTCTGCCACACCAATACTGCTAGTCACTTTTAAATCAGGATGAAATTGTTGCCAATCGAAGGTTTCAATCCGTTTTCGAATCCGTTCCGCGATTTCAACCGCGGTAGTCCCCGCTGCGCCTGGCAGTAGTAGGGCGAATTCTTCGCCACCAAAACGGGCGACTAAATCGCCGCCACGGCAAGATTGCAGCAAAATTGCTGCAGTGCTGCGAATTACATCATCCCCAATCGGATGCCCGAAACGATCATTGACTCGTTTAAAATGATCCAAATCCACCATCAGTATCGTCAAGGGCCGGTTTTCTTCATTGCAGCGCTGATACATCAGTGGCATCTCTTGATCGAGATGTCGGCGATTACTCGCTCCCGTGAGTGGGTCTTGTAATGTGGCATTGCGCAGTGTCTGGAGGAGTTCTGTATCGGCCGAGTTTTGTTGCCGAAGCAGAATGTTTTCTTGCCGCGTTTGCAATACAAATAATTGTGAGTCGAGATCTTTGATGCGGCGTTCAAGCGCATTGGTGAGTTTTTCTTTGGCCAGTTGCTGCGCGTCTTCAATCGCCAGCTCATGGTACTGGCGGCGAAACTCCCACGCCATTTTGTAATCTTGTTTGGCTTCACCTAAATCAGCCAATAGGGCATAAACACGCAATAGCAGTGTGTGAGCGCCAAAAGACTGTATGGTTTGGAGAGCGCGTAATAAATAGTCTTTGGCCTCATCCATACGTCGTTGCGCGATATAAACTCGTCCGAGCACCATTAAGTTAATTGATTGGCTCCACAAATAATCAAGATTCTGGTTTAAGTCCCAAGCGGCATGCAGCCAGGCTTGCGCCTCGGTATGTTTACCAAGCTCAAAGTAGGCTTCGCCCCGGTAGCTATACCAGTCAGCTAACCAAGCTTTGTGCTGGCTGGTTAGAAAGACAGGCTCACCCATTTTGGAGAGCTCTAGCGTGAGTTCGTATTCTTTCAGGTGGATGAGATCGGCGGCGACATGTAAAAAACTTTCGGCCAGCAATTCATGGTCGGTGGTCTTTTTTGCAAATTCAAGTGCCGTTTCATGCCACTGCAGTGCATCACCGTGTTTATTTTGTGCGGTGAAAATATTACCAATGCCAAGGCAGGCTTCCACGTAGAGATGGTAAGCGTGAATGCTTAAGGCCTGTTTGAGGCATATGCTCCAAGCTTTGAGTGCTTGTGAATACTGACTATTGGCTAGTAATAAATCTGCTCGTGCATTTTCAAACTCAGCTTGGAGTCGTGGGTCTTTTAATTCGCGTACCAAGGGCTCGGCTCGCTCAATCGTTTGATTGCCTGCAATTAATTGCCCTAGCGCCCATTGGCTTTTTGAAATCAGCAACAGTGCTTGCGCTTCGCGCGCAGAATCGCCGATGTCGTGAGCAAGTTGGCAGGCCGGTTGCAGGATTTCAATGGTTTTGGCGCAATCGGGCACAAACCAGCTGCGGGCTTCTTTAATCCATTGATCGAGTTGTGTGATGGCAGTGCTTGAATCTGGCATTGGCTGAGAGCGCAGAGTTTAAGGATACAAATATAGGCTTATTTAGTGACCTAGGCTTTGAAAAATCAATCAAAAGTCACAAAAAAACATGATTTTATTATAGTACGCAAATTAGCAAGATTTTGGCGGGTTTTAATGCTTGCTGAGTTGTGCTGCTATATTTATCATTCCGATAATATGTTTAATAAATATTCAAGGTGTTGATATGCGATTTACTTTACGTCAGCTTGAAGTCTTTGTCGCAGTCGGGCGTGGCGAGAGTGTTTCTCGGGCCGCTGAGCAACTGGGCTTATCCCAATCGGCGACGAGTACCGCATTGGCGGAACTCGAGCGGGTGTATGAGCGGCGCTTGTTTGATCGAATTGGTAAACGATTGCAGCTCAATGAGTTAGGCGGCTTATTGCTACCGCAGGCTATGCAGCTACTTGATCACGCTGCTGAAATTGATGCGCTCTTGGCGGGGCGCTCTGGCTTTGGCCCAATGCGGGTGGGGGCGACATTAACCATCGGTAATTATCTGGCGACTTTGTTGATCGGTGATTTTATGCGCCAGCATCCGGGGTGTCGGATTTCGTTGGGCGTGCACAATACTGCACATATTGTGCGGCAAGTGGCGCATTTTGAACTGGATTTAGGCTTGATTGAGGGGGATTGCCAGCATCCTGATCTAGAGGTTATTCCTTGGATTGCTGATGAGTTGGCGGTATTCGCCGCGCCTGAACATCCTTTGGCCAGCAAAGTAGCACAGCAGCAGGCGATTACCGTTGATGATTTGATAGCGGCATCGTGGATTGTGCGCGAACCGGGCTCGGGAACTCGGCAGACTTTTGACTATGCCATGCGTCATGTGCAATCCCAGCTTGATATTCGGCTTGAACTGGAGCACACCGAGGCGATTAAACGCGCGGTTGAGTCGGGCTTGGGCATTGGTTGTATTTCTCGTTTGGCACTAAAAGAGGCGTTTCGCCGTGGCAGCTTGGTCGAATTGCCTGTGGCGGGGATGGATTTGGCGCGGCAATTTCATTTTGTGCTGCACAAGCAAAAATACCGCACGGCGGGGATTACCGCCTTTTTAGAATTGTGCAAGAAAGTTACAGCGGGCGTGCAGCGGAGTGATGAAATCGCGCTGCCTTATATTCGCTAGTTAATTATGAAATATGCATGATGTATGTTGCTCTAGGTATTATTAAATAATGCTTCTATTTATATACATCGCCATCTAGGGGTTGGATGTCCACTGAAATTAATTGTAGTAGCTGTAAAGCGTGTTGTTGCCAGTTAGAGGTGATGTTGATTGCTGGTGATGATGAGGTACCGACCCAATTTGTTGAGCAAGATGCGTGGGGCGGTGAAATCATGCATCGGCTCGCCGATGGTTGGTGTGCTGCGCTGAATCGCCACACTATGCTTTGTACCATTTATTCGCAACGCCCTTGGATATGCCGCGAGTACGAAGCGGGGGATAGTGACTGTATGGAGCAAAGAAAACGAATTCCGCTATTAAAAATGAGTGAAGAGTGAACTACTGCGTTGATTGTTCTGGTTTTTTATTCCAATCAAGATTGTCTCTCGCTTATTAAGTAGTCAAAGTCCGCTTGCAAAGCGGGGGCTTTTTATTGTCTAGTCTCGGCTCATGCTGAGTGTGTACAGGTTGTTTGTTTATGCAAAAAATGAAATGAAGATCGATTCAACCATCCCGCCTGCTAAAGTCAGTTTTTGGCAGGCATTTGTATTTTGGCTCAAGCTCGGCTTGATTAGCTTTGGTGGCCCAGCTGGGCAAATTGCTTTGATGCATCAAGAATTGGTCGAAAACCGGCGCTGGATTTCGGAAAAAAGATTTTTGCACGCACTGAATTTTTGCATGGTGCTGCCGGGTCCCGAAGCGCAGCAATTAGCGACCTATATTGGCTGGCTAATGCATAAAACATGGGGAGGTATTGTTGCTGGTGTTCTATTTGTATTGCCTTCGCTATTTATACTCATTGGATTGTCGTGGGTTTATATTGCCTACGGGCATTTACCGCTGGTGGCTGGTTTGTTTTATGGTATCAAGCCCGCAGTGGTTGCGATTGTGTTGCAAGCTGCGTTTCGGATTGGCTCTCGAACCTTAAAAAATCAGTTTTTATGGGGCATTGCCGCCGCTTCATTTGTAGCTATTTTTGTATTGAATGTGCCTTTTCCCCTCATCGTGCTGGGTGCGGGTCTATTGGGTTGGGCAGGGGGACACTTTTGGCCTGCATATTTGAGTAGCGGCGGTCATGCTGCGAGCCAAAAATCGTATGGCGCGGCTTTGATTGGTGATCATACGCCAACACCCGAGCATGCCGTGTTTCGTATTCGACGTTTAGCGCTGGTGGTGGCAGTCGGTGTATTGCTTTGGGCGCTACCTATTATGGCGCTTGTGGCGTTATACGGTTGGGATCATATCCTACTAAAAATGAGTGTGTTCTTTAGTAAAGCGGCATTACTCACTTTTGGCGGTGCTTATGCCGTCTTGCCTTATGTATTTCAGGGGGCGGTAACGCAGTATGGCTGGCTGAGTGCCACGCAAATGATGGCAGGATTGGCGCTTGGTGAAACCACGCCCGGTCCTTTGATTATGGTGGTGGCGTTTGTTGGTTTTGTTGGTGCTTATCTCAATGCGTTTCTTGGCCCTGAACATGTGTTTTTAGCTGGTGCGATTGCCGCATGTGTGGTGACTTGGTTTACCTTTTTGCCGTCGTTTATCTTTATTTTGGCGGGTGGGCCTTTTGTTGAATCGACTCACCAAAACTTGAAACTCACTGCTCCGCTGACTGCGATTACTGCTGCGGTGGTGGGCGTGATCGTCAATTTGGCTTTGTTTTTTGCCTATCATGTGTTTTGGCCACAAGGTTTTGCAGGCGACTTTGATGTGTACGCAATCATTTTGGCTGCGCTGGCGGCGTTTGCTTTGTTTAAGTTGAAACGCAACGTGATTGAGGTGATTGTGGGCAGTGCATTACTCGGTCTGCTCATAAACACAGTATTGGGCTAATTCCGCTGCGCCCATCATTTTGCAAATCAGCTTGAAATTAAAGCCCTGAGGTTTTCAGGGCTTTTTTTATGCATTGAGTAAATCGCATTTATTTTGCGAACTCAATGACTCTCAAGGCGTATGGCTTACTCAGCTTTTTCCAGGCATTGCAATGCGAAGTCGGTCGAAGATGTATAATAAATGCAAATACAAAAGGGGCTTGCGATGCGACTCAATGTTTTTACCGATTACTGTTTACGCACCCTGATTTATGTTGGTGTGCAAGACGGCGGCATCGTCACGCGTAGTGAAATTGCCAGCGCATACGATATTTCTGACAATCACTTGATGAAAGTAGTGAATTTTTTGTCGCGCAATGGCTTTATTGAAACAGCGCGAGGTAAGGGCGGTGGTATGCGGTTGGCGCGGCCTGCGAGCGAGATTAGCGTGGGGGCTTTGGTGCGCTTGAGCGAGGCCGATAGCCCGATGGTGGAGTGCTTTGATCGTGAACACTCTACCTGTAGCATCGGCGGGGTTTGTCGTTTGAAGGGCATTTTGCATGAGGCGATGCAAGCTTTGTATGCCGTACTCGATGGCTATAGCTTGGCGGATTTAATTACTAATCCAACTGAGCTTAATGCCATATTTGTTCAGCGTCGATGAGACAAATTGAGCAGAAGGATCTTTAAACGTTACTGACGTTTGATTTAGCGCAGTTGACCGCTAGATAGGGTTTGCTGCGCTTGATTCGACTAGGATCTTCATGTTATTTTAATGTGTATATAATTTACATGTTAAAGAGTGAGGATTCAAAATGCACCCAACAAACCGTGTTCAGTACATCGACGTACGTACCATCGCACCGATTGATCGGCATGCTTTGATATTTAAAACCTTTGAAGCATTAAAGGCTGGTGAGGCGATGGAATTGGTGAACGACCACCGTCCAAGCCCATTGCAGGCACAGTTTGCCGAGCGTTTTGCTGGCGCGTTTACGTGGCAATACCTGCAAGATGGGCCTGAGTTATGGCAAGTCAAAATTGAAAAAATAAGCGATGCAAGCACGGGTGCGCCGTGTTGCGGCCATTGCAACGGTTAACTCTTAGGGGCGCTAGATGAATACCTTATTCAAACAAACTATCGCAGCGCCGCATCGACTGGGTTTTCTGGCTGGTGGCGTGCTGCTCTTGCTGAGTTTTATCTGGTGGGGCGCTCACATGCTCGGGCGCTGGCAAGGCGTGGCTGTGCCTAGCGAAGTGGTGCCGATGTTTTTGCATGGCTACAGTATGACCTACTGTTTTTTCCCACTGTTCATGCTGGGATTTATTTATACCGCTGGGCCGCGTTGGTTGAGTGTGAGTAGTCCGAGTTTGTCGCGTTATGCGCCAGTCATGCTGGGGTATTTAATTGGTGGCATTTTAGTGCTTGCTTCAGCAGTTAATACATCATTGCTGGTGCTGGGCATTGGCCTGCAAGCCTTAGCATGGTCGGCCGCATTATGGATTTGGCTGAGTGCGATCAAACGCAGTCAAGTGAAAGATCAGCTGCATGCGCGAGTGATTGCGCTGGCGTTCACACTGGGCTTGCTTGGCATGACCATCGCGGCATTTTGGGCGGCTACAGGAAGTCCCGCTGCGTGGTTGTGGTCGGTTCAGATTGGCGTGTGGGGTTTGCTGCTACCAGTGTTTTTGACGGTGAGTCATCGAATGATTCCGTTTTTTTCTAGCACAGCATTGCAACCCTATACGCCGTGGAGACCGACTTGGTGGCTGTATACGTTGGTAGGGTGTTCCATGCTACGAATTGCATTAAATGGCTTAGAGATAAATACCTTTGTTGTTGATGCCGTGATGGCGAGTATTTTGCTGTACACCACTTGGCGTTGGGATTTACGTAAATCGTTCAAAGTGAAATTGCTGGCGATGTTGCATGTTGCTTTCGCTTGGGCGGGAATTGCGATGTCGTTATCTGCGATCAGTGAGGCTTTACGATTGAGCGGCCATGTCGGTTTAGGATTCGCCCCTTTGCATGCGCTGACCTTGGGCTTTTTTTGCTGCATGCTGTTGGCGTTCGTAACGCGGGTGACCTTGGGGCATTCAGGGCGGCCATTGATCACGGGTGGATTGGCTTGGACGTGTTATTGGGCGATGCACTGCGTCGCCTTGGCGCGGGTGGTCGGTGAGATTTTCCCGAGCATTCAATCGATGGCGTATGCCTTGGCGGCAGTCTTAGCGTTGATTGCATTGTTGGCATGGAGCCGAGTGTATTTACCGATGTATTGGCAGGCGAGGGTGGATTGCGTTGCTGGTTAATTCCAATTGAGTTTTAGCTGGCACTTGCGCTACTGTGTACTACGATGAAACACCGACAGCAAGCTTGCGACCATGATAAAAAAAATCCCCACCGAATATGTGAAGCCAGGCATGTTCATCCACGATTTGAATGTGGATTGGATGGATCACCCATTTGTGCGCAATAAATTTGTCATTCAAAATGATGAAGAAATCGCCAAGATCACCGCGACCGGTGTGCGTGAGGTGTATATCGATACGGAGCGCGGTCTGGGTTTGGCCTATGCACCGACACTAGAAGAAGTCAATGCTGAGCTCGATGCGGATTTGCTTCGCATCGCAGATGCGCCGTCACCGATTATCAAAATCTCATACGCTGAAGAAATCACCCGCGCACAAAAAATCCATTTACAAGCGACCAATGCAGTCAAAAGCGTGATGCGTGACGTTCGAATGGGGCAGGCGATTCAGATGGAAAATGTTGCCAATGTCGTTGAAGACATTACCGAATCGGTGCTGCGTAATAGTGGTGCTTTGGTGGGATTGTCGGCGATTAAGGATAAAGACGAATATACTTTTTTACATTCGGTCAGCGTCTGTACTTTGATGGTGACTTTTGCTCAATCCCTTGGCCTCGATCGTGAAATGATTCGATTGGCGGGTATCGGTGGTTTGTTGCACGATACTGGCAAAATGAAAGTGCCTAATGAAATTCTCAATAAACCCGGTCGCTTAACCGAAGACGAGTTTGCCAAGGTTCGAACTCATCCCGAAGAAGGGTGGAAAATTCTTAAAGAAATCGAGGGAATGGAGTCGATTCCACTCGACATTACTTTGCATCATCACGAGCGAATGGATGGTACGGGCTATCCGCATAAATTACCGGGTAGTGAGATTAGTCGCATGGCGCAAATGGCCGCGGTGGTGGATGTCTATGACGCGATTACGTCCGATCGCTGCTATCACGTTGGTATGCCCGCCACCGAAGGTCTACGAAAATTGTGGGAGTGGAGTAAATTTCACTTTAATCCCGAGCTGGTACAGGCGTTTATGCGTACCGTCGGGATTTATCCAGTGGGGACCTTGGTGCGCTTGGAGTCTAGACGCTTGGGTGTGGTGCTGGAGCAAAATGAAGGCAGCTTGTTGCAACCGAAATTGAAGGTGGTGTTTAGTACAAAATCGAATACCTATATCACGCCAACCATCGTTGATTTGGCTCGCCCGATGGGCATGGGCGGTGCCGACAAAATTATGGGCCATGAAGATCCCGCGAAATGGGGGATCAACGTAGCCCAGTTTTTGTTTGCAGTCGCCTAATTTTAGGGGGTCTTCAAAGCAATGTGCTGAGTCTCACTGGCAATTATTCGTTGACTGCGATGCTCATTTTCTCTTTGGCAGAAAAAATGCGGTAGCGTAGTTCAATACCTTCGGGCACATAGACGACCAGCGGCAATTTCGAATTGTATCGATGCAGTTGATCAGAATGAATCGCGACGAAGTCTTTAGTCTTTTTCATTTTTGGATCGCAGGCCATCATCGTGCTTGGGCCAGGACCGACTTGGCTCACCACCCAATAATTAAATCCCCAGCCTTCTGCTGTTTTCTCTGTCATCGTGCCGCTTAAGCGCGCACGATTGCAATCCATTTCCATCACTTTGCCAGGCAATAATTGCACGCGGTAGAGATCAGGGTTTTTCACTTCAGGCAGATGAATCACTTTACGCACCATACCCGCTTCAGCGGCAGGGAATGGTTTCATTGGGTCTTGATTGGCGGCAAAGGCGCTACCTGCCAAAAGTGCGCTCAGCGAAATAAGGGCTGCAGTTTTTTTCATGAGGCTTGATCCTTGTTCGAATAATCGGAGTGAAACAATTCAACTTTAGCCAGAGTAAAGCAAATTTAGCCACCGTGTGTGTTAATGATTCACACTCAGTAGCGATATTTAACGTGAATATTTATTGATTGCCGCTTGAATTTCGGCGATGGCTTTTTCGATATCATCGTCGCTAATTTCAGGTGTAGCGGCCAGCGTCATCGCATCGATATGGGTGCTAATGGTATTTGCATCGAGCTTTTGCGTTGAAACAAAGGCTTCGGTATCTGGGAAGTCATTGCTGTCATGCCAATTGATCGCCAGCGCAGTTAGATTGTCGCCATAAGCACCACCGCGAATTTCAGCCCTGTCCATTAATTGTGGAACTGAAAGCATAACCGGGAACGAGGATAAAAAGTGAGTGATTTCTGACTCGGCTAAAGAGCCCCAGAATCCATCGGTGCACAATAACAGCGCATCGCGATCATTGAGTACTACTTTGCCGCCAATTTCAATGTCGGGAATTAAGCTACCACCAAGGCAATTATAGATTTTGTTTTTTTCCGCGTGGCTAAGTGCTTCTTTTTCAGTAATCAGGCCTGCATCGACCATTTTCCTGACTTTTGAATGATCGCGCGTTTGTGCGACCACTTGGCTTTCACGAATCAAGTAGAAACGAGAGTCACCGACATGAGCCCAATACGCAATGCCGTCTTGCAAAATACAAGCAACGACAGTCGTGCGCGGTACTTCGATCAGGTGATGGGCGATCGCATAGTTGTAAATGGCATCATGACAGCGCATGAGTGCATCTTGCAAAAACTCAGCCGGATTTAAAATGATCGGATTGGCTTTTTGCTGAAACTGATCACTCAGTAATTCAACCGTGATTTGTGCGGCTACTTCGCCGTGTAAATGACCACCCATACCATCAGCAACGACGAGTAGGAGCGCGTCGCGGCTATATGAATACCCAAATCGATCTTGGTTGTATTGGCGTCCACCTTTGCGCGTTTCTTGGAATACGGAGAATTTCATGAATTATCCCTGTTCTTGGGGCGGCTGAGTTCAATCCACTTTCGTTTCAGCGTACTGATCAAATTTGATTTTTTACTTGGCGCTGAACCGGGTTCGAGTAGCATTTTCTGAATTTGTAGCACACTTTGCGGTCGTTTCTCGTGGTCGATCTCGATGCATTGATGAATCAAACTAAGGAGTTCTGGCGAGTAGCGGTCGCCATAGGCTATTTCAAGCCGCTGTACTTTATCTTCTTTTTCTCGACCATCCGCTGCTTGTGGTGCGGTGCCCGCAATGCAAGTAAACATCGATGCACCAATACCGTAAATATCAGTCCATGGGCCGAGCTGTTCTTTTTTGCGATATTGCTCCGGCGCAGCAAAGCCAGGCGTATACATTGGGGTGAGGCGGGAATGTTCAGTGGTCAGTGATTGGCGTGCAGAACCAAAATCGAGCAATACAGGCGAGCCGTCTTTACGAATGTAAATGTTTGCCGGTTTGATATCGAGATGCAGTAATTTATTGAGATGAACTTCACGTAAGCCATTGAGTAAATTGTAAAATACGCTGCGAATAAGTTTTTCGTCTACGCCTTCACGTTCGTGGTTAATTTGAATCTCTTTTTGCAAAGTACGACCACGCTCGTATTCCATCACCATATATACAGTGCCATTGGCACGGAAAAAATTTAGTACTCGCACAATATTGGGATGTTGAATCCGCGCTAGCGTTTTACCTTCTTCAAAAAAGCATTTCAGCCCATGGCGAAATAGCGCAATGTGTTCTTCGCTGACCGCTTGTACTGCCACGCCTTCTTTTCTAAGCGCAAGTGAGTTGGGTAGGTATTCTTTGATGGCAACTGGATAGTCGTGCTCATCGTGCGCTAAATAGACAATACTAAAGCCGCCCGCTGAAAGCAGCTTGGCGACGGTGTAATTCTGCAGTTGATATCCGCGTGCTAGCGGTTGATTGCTTGGGGTGGCCATGCTTATTTTGGTTATACTCTGTGAGAATATCTAGTGTCAGCCCTGCCGCCCTAACTGTAAAGCGGCACGTTCAAAGGAAATTATATGATTTATAGCATGACTGGCTACGCAAGTGCGCAAAGAGAATTATCCCATGGTGTTTTATCGGTCGAGTTGCGTGCCGTCAACCATCGCTTTTTAGATCTAACTCTCAGATTGCCAGAGGAATTTAGGGCTTTAGAGGGCGCGATTCGTGAAAAACTCAGTGGCCGCCTCAATCGCGGCAAGTTAGAGTGCCGCCTCAATTTTAATTCCCGCGACACCGCCAATACCCAGTTGCGCCTAAACAACGCTTTAGTGGCTGAATTGCTACGCCTTGCTGATCAAGTCAAGGGGCATCAAGCCAGTGCCGGTGATTTACGCATGGCAGATATTTTGCGCTGGCCTGGCGTGATTGAGTCTGATGCGCTGCCAACTGAGTTATTACAAGCAACTGCATTAGAGGTTTTGGATGTCGCGCTAGATGACTTTTTAGCTAGCCGTGCTCGTGAAGGTAGCAAACTCGCTGAGATTTTACTTGAGCGTGTTACCGCGATGGATGCATTGATCGCTGGCGTTAAGCCACTAGTGCCACAAATTGTGAGCGATTATGATGCTAAGTTGACGCAGCGATTTGTTGAAGCACTAGGAAGTGCAGAGGATGATCGCATTCGCCAAGAAATGGTGATGTTTGCGCAAAAAGTGGATGTGCTCGAAGAAATCGACCGCCTGCAGACGCATTTGGCTGAATTACGCCGGATTGTACAAAAAGGCGGCAATGCAGGTAAACGTTTGGACTTTTTGATGCAAGAATTGAATCGTGAAGCCAATACCTTGGGTTCTAAATCGGTTTCGGTCGAAACATCGAAAGTTTCGATGGAATTAAAGGTCTTAATCGAACAAATGCGCGAACAAGTGCAAAATATCGAATAAACTACCCGTAATTGTGTAGAGGAAAAATACGTCATGGCCAAAGGTAATTTGTTTGTGGTGACTGCGCCATCGGGCGCAGGGAAAACCACTTTGGTAGCGGCTTTGCTTGCTGCTGATTCGCAAGTGCAGTTGTCGGTTTCATTCACCACGCGCCCGCCGCGTGCAGGTGAGGTGGATGGCAAAGATTATCATTTTGTTGATCGTGCTGAGTTCGAGCGCATGATTGCTGCGGGTGAGTTGCTAGAATTTGCTGAGGTGTATGGCAATTATTACGGCACATCGCAAGTGTGGATTAATGAGGTGATGGAAAACGGCCGCGACATTTTGCTAGAAATTGATTGGCAAGGCGCGCAGCAGGTGCGGCGTATTTTCCCTTCTGCAATTGGTATTTTTATACTTCCACCTTACATGGATACTTTAGAAAACCGTTTGCGTGGTCGCGGTAAAGACAGTGAAGAAGTGATTGGGCGCCGGATGGCGGTGGCCAAAGAAGAAGTTAACCACGTTGATGAGTTTGATTTTGTGATTGTCAATGAGCACATTGACGATGCGGTACGCGACATTGTTGCTGTAGTTCGCGCTCAGCGTTTGACTTTGGTACGTCAATCAAGCCGTCATACCGCCTTGATTTCAAGCTTAAAAGGCTAATTTGCGCTGCAAGTGATATAATAGACGGTTTCGCCCCTTGCCGGGCTAGCCGCACTCGGAGATAAACCCCATGGCACGTGTAACTATTGAAGATTGCCTCGATCGTATTCCTAATCGTTTTGACCTGACTTTGGCTGCTGCATTTCGTGCGCGTCAAATCGAAAATGGCTCAACGCCACAAGTAGAAAATAATGGTCGTGAAAAACCAACTGTTTTGGCATTGCGTGAAATGTCGGCCGGTTTGGTTGGTGTGGAAATTTTAACGCGTACCCGTTCTTAATATCGAGAAACTATGCCTATCTCAGTGACTTCGAACGATGTGCCGGCGCTGACTGATGCACCCGAGGTCATTGAGGAAGCAAATCGGTTTTTGAATGAACAAACCGCTTATTTAAAGCGTGAAGACCGAGAGATGTTGTTCTCGGCTTTTTTGTTTGCGGAAAACGCGCATCGTGGTCAGATGCGTCGTTCAGGTGAACCGTATATCTCACATCCGCTGGCTGTTGCAGGCATTTTGACGCAATGGAAGCTGGATGCACAGGCTCTTGCTGCAGCCCTGATGCATGATGTGATGGAAGACAGCGGTGTGACCAAGCTCGAACTGACCGAGAAATATGGTAAAGCGGTTGCTGAGCTGGTCGATGGTATGAGTAAGATCGACAAGCTTGAATTCCAAAGTAAAGAAGAAGCGCAGGCGGAAAACTTCCGCAAAATGCTGCTGGCGATGGCGCGTGATTTACGCGTGATGCTGATTAAGCTTGCTGATCGTTTGCATAATATGCGGACGATGGATTCAATGCGGGCGGACAAGCAAAAACGCATCGCACGTGAAACGATGGAAATTTATGCGCCCATTGCCAATCGGATTGGCCTTAATGCGGTGTATCAAGAGCTGGACGATTTGGCGTTTAAATACATTCATCCACGCCGCCACCATGTTTTATCCAAAGCACTGAAAGCCGCTCGCGGTAATCGCCGTGAAGTGGTGCAAAAAATTCTCGATGCCATTCAAGCCAAACTACAAGCGCAAAATATCGATGCGGTGGTGACAGGGCGCGAGAAAAATCTCTACTCGATTTATCGCAAGATGCTGGAAAAGCACCTTAGTTTTTCTGAAGTGCTGGATATTTATGCATTTCGCGTGATTGTAAAAGATAACTCGCATTGCTATTTAACGCTTGGCGCTTTGCACGCGCTATTTAAGCCAATTCCGGGTAAGTTTAAAGACTACATCGCGATTGCAAAAACCAATGGCT
The DNA here is from genome assembly GCA_963508915.1 of uncultured Deefgea sp. GTDB lineage: Bacteria > Pseudomonadota > Gammaproteobacteria > Burkholderiales > Chitinibacteraceae > Deefgea. Next base: position 31,365 of record CAUOZE010000020.1, on the reverse strand, counting down.
ATCAAAGCTTGCATACCACTTTGTTTGGTCCGTATGGCACGCCGATTGAAGTGCAAATTCGCACCAGCGAAATGCATCGGATTGCCGATGCGGGTGTGGCTAGTCACTGGATGTATAAAAGTGGTGATGAAGGTTTTTCAGATGTGCAGCAAAAAACCCATCAGTGGCTACAGTCTTTGCTGGAGTTGCAGTCCGAATCGGGCGATGCGGTTGAGTTTTTAGAGCACATTAAAGTCGATTTATTCCCTGACCAAGTCTATGTGTTCACGCCGAAAGGCACGATTCTGAGCTTACCGAATGGCTCAACTTGTGTTGATTTTGCCTACGCGGTGCATACCGATATTGGTAATCGCTGTATTGCGGCGAAGGTCAATCATGAATTAGTGCCGCTGCGTAATAAGCTCAAAAATGGCGACCATATAGAAATCGTTATGGCAGCCCACGCGCGCCCGAATCCAAGTTGGCTGGCATTTGTAACGACAGGCAAAGCGCGTTCGCAAATTCGGCATTTCTTGCGCACGATGCGCTTTGATGAATCAGTGCACTTGGGCGAGCGATTGCTGAATCAAGCCTTCTCGGCACTTCATCAGCCATTGCACGTGAATGATGATATTTGGGAGAAATTCCTGCGTGAAAGCGGTGAAAAATATCGAGATTCGATCTTGGCCGATATTGGTTTGGGGCAAAAACTCGGCGTCGTAATTGCCAAGCGCTTATTGCAGCTCGCTGGAACATGGTCGGAAGATGGCCGCCAAGGCAAAAAGCCTATGTCGGTGTCGATTCGTGGTACTGAGGGGATGGCAATTCAGTTTGCGCGTTGCTGTAATCCGATACCGGGGGATCCTATCCTTGGCTTCGTAAAGAAAGATCAAGGCTTAGTGGTACATACCCACGATTGTCCACAAGTATCAAAAGGCCGTATTGATGCGGAGAAACTCATCGATGTCGATTGGGATCCAGAAGTCGCACGGTTGTTTGATGTGCCGGTGAAAGTATTGGCAGAGAACGAGCGCGGTACTTTGGCCGCACTGGCGGCGGCAATTGCTGAAGCGGAAGCTGATATTTCGGCGGTGACGATGGGCGATACCGCTGAGTCGCATGAACGCTACCTTAGCGTGCAATTTACGCTGCAAGTGAATAATCGCCAGCATTTAGCCAAGGTACTGAAAAACCTGCGCAGACTCCCTGCCGTGTATCGATTACAGCGTGTTCGCGCCTAAAGACTGAGCACTTAAACAAAAAAGCCTAGCAAATTTGCTAGGCTTTTTTGTCGTGGCTGAGGTGTGTTATTTGAGTAATCGAATATTGAATGGCAGGCGGTACGGTAAACCTTTGCCTGCGTTCACTGCGCCGAGTATGCAAAATACGACATGCAATAGGCCAACCAATGGAAACAATAAAAACCCAATCAATACAAACATCAGTACCCAGCTCGCGGCATAGCCGACCATGGTGGTAATTGACCAATTTAAGGCTTCTTTGGCTTGATCGGTCACCAGCGCATCGTCTTTTTTGACCAAGTAAATAATCAGCGACGGAATAAAGCCAAAGAATAAAGTGCCTAACCAAATGAGCAGCACAATATTATTAGTCTCATTGCTGGGGCGGTTTTGAGCTTCAAGTTCATTCATGATGTCGTCCTTTGGGGGCTCGGTGGCAGTGGTGGGTAACGCCCAGCATTGGGCACTCAGTGGATTGAGCTTAACGCTCGTGACGTTGCTTGGTCAAACTTGCGCAATAGATTGGTATAAATTACGGCTCTCCAAGCGGACTCCTGCGCCGTGTCAAAAAAAGCGAACGGTGGCGTGATAAACTGTTGGCATATTGCGATGTGAGGGTAAAACAATGATCAAAATTTCAATTAATGGTGACGCGCGTGAATTTCCAGCCGCGTTGAATGTGACCGAGCTGGTTGTTGCATTGGAATTAACTGGGAAACGAATTGCGATTGAGAAAAATGGCGAGATCGTGCCGAAAAGCCAATATCCACAAACCATGCTGCAAGATGGTGATGTGTTGGAAATGGTCGTGGCTGTTGGTGGTGGTTGATGTATTGAGTTGTAGCCATTATTAATCAATGGCTGGATGGTAATACATAAGATATTTTAATGATTGCAGGGGCTTATGATGTCAGAACAATTTCAAATTGCCGGCAAAACGTATCAATCACGCCTCATTGTGGGCACGGGTAAATATAAAGATTTCACTGAAACCCGCGCAGCGGTTGATGAGTCGGGAGCAGAAATCGTCACTGTGGCGATTCGCCGTGTGAACTTGGGCCAAGATGCATCGCAACCTTCCTTGCTCGAATACCTGCCGCCATCGCAATACACTTATTTGCCGAACACGGCAGGTTGCTATAACTGCGACGATGCGGTGCGCACTTTGCGCCTCGCGCGTGAATTACTCGATGGTCACAAATTGGTGAAGCTTGAAGTCTTGGGCGATCCAAATACGCTCTACCCGAATGTTCGCGAAACCTTGAAAGCCGCGGAAATTCTGGTCGCCGATGGTTTTGACGTAATGGTGTATACGTCGGATGATCCGATTATTGCCAAAGAGTTGGAGCAAATCGGCTGCTGCGCAATCATGCCTTTGGCGTCGTTAATTGGTTCGGGCATGGGGATTATCAATCCATGGAATCTGCGCTTGATTATTGATTCGGCCAATGTGCCAGTGCTGATTGATGCGGGTGTCGGTACGGCATCGGATGCGGCGATTGCTATGGAATTGGGTTGCGATGGTATCTTGATGAACACGGCGATCGCCGGTGCTCGCGACCCGATACGGATGGCACGTGCAATGAAGTTGGCGGTGCAAGCGGGGCGTGATGCCTTCCTTGCTGGTCGTGTTCCACGCAAATTGTACAGCGCCGATCCTTCTAGTCCAACGACGGGTTTGATCGCAGCGAAGTAAATTCAGTAGCAAGAACACACTGTTCTTGAAATTCAATGTTAGGGTATTGCTGGCTGGCTTATGTTTATCATATTCTAGCTGCCAATACCCTTTATTCTATTTGGATTGAAATGACCGATGTTCAGATTCGTTATGCCACGCTCGATGATGTTGAGCGTGTTGCGCCGTTGTTTGATGCCTATCGGGCATTTTATCAGCAAAACAATGATTTGCCATTGGCGCATCAATTTCTCCGCCAACGATTGGCATTACAAGAGTCGGTGATTTTATTAGCCGAGTTGGAGGGTGAAGCGGTGGGGTTTATTCAGCTTTATCCTTCATTTTGCTCGATTGCGGCGGCGCGCGTGTGGGTTTTGTACGATTTGTTTGTGACTGAATCGGCTCGCGGGCAGGGCGTTTCCCGTCTGTTGATGGACAAAGCGAAGCAGCATGGGCAGCAAACGTGTGCGGTGCGGATTGATTTGTCGACTGCACATCAAAATACCACTGCGCAGGCTCTGTACGAATCGCTTGGCTACCAAATAGACACCGTTTATCGTTATTACAGCCTGAGTATTGTGTAATCGGGCTTGGTGAATTGGGCTTGTCGTTTTACCATACGCCTATTCAATAAAAATGCCGCTGTATCTTGGATGCAGCGGCGTTTTTTATCTAGTACCAGTTTTAAGGAATCAAGATGGAAAACGAGCAAGTTCCGGCAGCCAATGCGGCAGAAATAGAAGAATTCAAGCAACGTAAAATTCGTAGTTTTGTGTTGCGCCAAGGTCATTTATCGACCGGCCAAGCGCGTGCTCTTGAAGAGTTCGGACCGCAGTTTTGCATTGATTACAGCCCGAATGTGCTTGATTTAGATGCTACATTTGGTCGCAAAGCACCGCGTGTTTTGGAAATTGGTTTTGGTATGGGTACGGCAACGGCGGAGATCGCGGCGCAGCGCGCTGATACGGATTTCTTGGGCGTTGAAGTGCATACGCCGGGCGTGGGTAGTTTACTGAAGTTGATCGGTGAGCAATCTCTGACCAATTTACGTATCGTGCAGCACGATGCGGTGGACGTTTTAGAAAATATGTTGCAGCCAGAATCCTTGGCGGGTGTGCATATTTTCTTCCCAGATCCATGGCACAAATCGCGCCATAATAAACGTCGTTTGATTAAGCCTGAGTTTGTTCAGCAATTGGTAACGCGCATTCAATCGGGTGGCTATTTGCATTTGGCAACGGACTGGGAAGACTACGCGGTGCAAATGTTGTCAGTGCTCAGTGCCGAATCTAGCTTGGTCAATACCGCCGAGGCTTATGCGGAGCGCCCAGATTATCGCCCGCTGACCAAGTTTGAAAACCGTGGCATTAAGCTTGGCCATGGTGTTTGGGATTTGGTGTTTAAAAAGAAATAATCGCCTGAAAATCAGCCGCCCTGACTTGAATCGGGGCGGCTTTTTTTGTTTGGATATCTTATTTGCATAAACCAGCGTGAACCACACTGTAGAAAACCGATTTACCGCCGATATAAAATTACTAGCGTCGATCACAAGTCTTGCTAGAGTGAAAAATAATCGGAACGGCAAGGAGTGCACGATGCAAACATCCTCATATAAATTGATCACCCTTTTACTGACCTGCCTTGTTACTTTGTCAGGTTGTGCCAGTTCTACACGCTCTAATAACACTTCGGCCCATGATATGCCGCCGGTGGTATTGCCAACCAAAGTGACTGCCGTTGGTTTTGGTGCGATGCCTGTGGGGGATGGCTTAACGCCAGCGCAGCGTCATTTGCTGGCTATGCGAGCGGCAAAGTTAGATGCTTATCGCGCACTTGCTGAAACTGTTGCAGGTATTAAAATCACTGGTACAAGTACGGTCTCTGCGATGGCGCTGACTAGCGATAGCTACAAAGCCTACATCGAAGCGTATATGCGGGGCGCTCGCGTAGTGAGCATTACGCCGTTGCCTGATGGCGCGTTTGAAACGATTTTAGAGCTCACTTTGGGCGGTGATTTTTATCGTGCTATGCCACCACCTGCCGCCGTAAACAGTGAAATGCCACTGACTACCACACCAAAAACGGCACCAGCGCCTATAAATGTTGTGCCGCAACCTGTAGCCGCTAAAATGGATGCAAATCAAAACTTCTATCTATCATTGTGAAAAAACTAATTGTTCTGTGCATGTTGTGGCAAACGGTGTTTGCCGCCGAGTTTGAAGGCGTTGCACCAGTCGGATTAGATGGACTCGCTGTTGCACGCCCGCTGGCGATTCAAGATGCTTTAGAGAATGCTGCGCTGTTTAATGGCGCCAAAGTGCAATCGCAGGCGGTCAAAAAAGGCACGCAATGGGGTGAAACCACGCAACTCACCGGAACCCCGCAAGGCGACTATAAATTATTACGTGAATGGCAAAGTAATGGGTTTTTGCATGTGGTGGTTGATGTTGCACCACCTGCACCGAAAATAGAGCCTACTGTTGTTACCAAGACAGCGGGTCGTACAGCAGCATTGAATTGCGACAATGGTGGGTATCGGCGAAAAGTTTTAATTTCGTATTTTTGGATTGAGCACCCTGCACAAACACAAGATTTGGATCGCTTTCCCGAAGGGATTCAAATCGAATTGGTGCGGCGCTTGAACGATAGCGATCAATTTTTGCCCGTTCGTTCACCAGGTGTCGCGGTCTTTGATTTGCAGCCGCAAGTGTTTGATCCGCTGATTCAGCCAGAACGGGTTCGAGAAATGGCGCGCTTGTACTCCACACAGTTTATTGTGGCTGGCATTGTGCGCGATACCTCATTTAGTGGGGAGCGCTATACCGTCGCCTATGGCAATGAAATTCGGAATGGCGAGCGTAAAACAGTTTCTAGTCTGCCTATTTTGAATTTTGCACAAGTTGGCGTGAAGGCGGTACCTGCCGCTCGCCGTTTTGATATGGATTTGTTTGTTTTTGATGGCGTATCTGGTGCCTTGGTGAATCGGCATCGTTTAGCCGGTAAAGCCAGTGGTGAAGTCGTGCAGTCCTTGAGTTCTGGACTGGGTACAGAGGGATTCTCAGAAACAGCTTATGGTCAGTTGGTCGATAGCAAGCTGCAAGAAGCAACGGTTTTGGTTGGTAAAGATTTAAACTGTATTCCATTCTCAGCAAAGATTATCCGTGTTGAGAAAAACGCGGTGTATATCGATGCGGGCTATACATCTAATGTTCGGCCAGGAGATACCTTTCAAGTATTTCGGATTTCACCGATCGCAATGCCGATTGATTCAGCAAGTTATTTACCGAGCATGCGCTTGGGAATGCCGGAAGAAAAGGTCGGTGTGTACACAGTAAGCCAAGTTCAGCCTTTGTTTGCACAGGGTACTGTTCAAGGTGTGCGGGTTGAGCCCGGTGATTATGTGCGTTATGTTGGGCAGGAGCGATAAAATGAATCAGCATGCTGCGTGGTTATTATTTGTACCGATGATGGCGTTCGCCAATGAATTGCCGCCGCCCAAAGCTCAGCCGATTAAGGCTGCGGCATCGGCTGCTGCGCCTACGGTTAAGCCGATTAAACCTGTAGTAGCTAGCGTCGCTTCTGATGCAAGTGCCAAGCCAGTCTCAAAGCATGCAGCCCCTCAGCAAATGGCTGAGCCGATTAAATTAGTCAAACCCTCCACGGCGCGCTCACCTGTTCCTGCTATGACAGCTGAAGTGCAATCCACTGCGTCCGAGGTACTAAAACCAACAGGCGACGCTGTAAGTCGCTATGTATCGCCACAATTTTCAACGGCCAAGGCTGAATCGCATCGCCCTGTGGTTCGCTCAAAAGCACCTACAGCGAGTAAGCGATCATCAAGCACCAAGACTTCCTATGCGATCAAACCCGGGTTAGTTCGTGTTTTGCCCGCGTCGCAAATACCAAGTAATGCGATTGTGCCGCCATCCAGACAAATTCAATGGAGTGCACCAAGCAATAATGCGATGCCTAATACAAAAGCGAATATTGCTTGGGGTGTAATTGAGTCTGAGGCGCAGAAGACAGCACCAGAAGTGGCTAAGTCAATCGCCGATGTAGTTGCCGTGCCAGTTGTTGGCCGTAAAATCGCATCTCCTAAATATTATTCAGAGACCAATTCAGAACTGCGCTGGCAGTATTACAGTTATCCTTGATGCGGGCTCTTTAAATGTTGATTCCGCGAAAGTAATTCTTTAGAAAAGCAAAAACCCACTGCAAGCAGTGGGTTTTTTTATGAGCAGAAACAGCGATTAAGCTTGTTTCGCTTTACGACGACGTGCAGCCAACAAACCCACCAAGCCCATGCCCATCAAAGCATAAGTTTCTGGCTCTGGAACTGGGGCAACAGCGCTAGAAAGATTCCATTGCGCTAATTTATCGCCCTGCTTAAATCCAGCAATCGTGAAAGTATATTTTTGATTAGCAGCGAATGTACCTAAAAAATGTTCTTCGCCAGCAGCAGAGAAGTTAAATGAGTTCGAAGGAGCATTTAATCCACTGATAGTCAATGTAGCTGACTGAATATTATTTTTAGTAAAAAATCTAAATAGTTGTGCTACAGAATTAACGTCGCTCTTTTGCGTGAATGTGTAGTCAAAACTATCAGTGAAATTGCCAGCTTTAGAAACGTTACCAAGAGCATTAAAGCCCTCTGAAGTTGTTGTAACAACGGCTGCGTTTGCAATAAAAGAAGCAGACAACAAAGCAGTTGCAACTAAAGATTTGATCATCTTCATTTTGTATCTCTCAATGTGGTGAATTTGAATAAAGTTAAGTTTTTACCAGCTTACTCCATACATAGGCATTGAGCATTCGGTTTACAGCACGCATTCTAGAGAGAAGTGGTTTTAATCACAAACAGGGTTTTCTGATATGAACTACCGTTCTCGGTAATTGTTGAACTTTTTTCTTACAAAGTTTCTGTTTTGTTATTTTGTAAAATAATGTTACGAATTAGCGAGTTATGATATTCAAATGTTTCAAGTTGACATTGTTTGCCAATATCTTTGGGAATGCGCAGGAGTGAGGGAGGGACATTTTTTGCCAGATTAGTGGCTTGAGAGTGGTATTGAGCTTGGTATTTTACTGGTGTTTATGCTGAGTAAAGGCCATTGAAGTGTGTCACAGCAAGCTGGCTGTTTGTGCTTTGCTGTGACCGTAGATGATCAATCTAAGTTGGCTTATTTACACTTCATCTCGCGGACTACCGAGCCAGTAAACTGTGCTGAGAGTTTGCTGATTTTATCGGCTTGCGCGTCATTGAGATTTTTAAAGTTAAAACTCGCTTGTTTGAGCGTGTCATCACGATCACGCACGACGGCGGATTTGACGCCAAGAGCTTTAAGTTCGGCCAAATGACGCTCACCCGCTTCACGCGTGCTAAAGATACCGAGTGAAATCGCGTTTTGCCAGCGACCACCATTGTTAACGACAAAATAATCCGTAACTCCCATTTCGGCGAGTTGTGCGGCTTTTTGCTTGGCAATATCTAGGCTGTCTAGCGGCGGCATATAAACCCAAACTTTGGTCGATTCACCGCTCGAGGTTTCGCTGGCACTTAAACCTAGGCTTTTAATTTTGCTGCGAGCATTTTCAATTTGCTCGCCCGTCACGCCAGCCCAGCGCCAGCAGCGTCCTGCAGTGGCTTGAACCGTGGGTTGGGGCGTGGGCAATGGTGTCGCCACCGGTTTTGGCGTGGTGCTAGCTACTGCTATTGCACTGGCTGGAATTATGGTTTCACTTTCGGCCGGATCAGGCGTATTGCCAAGTTGCCCAGTCACTACGCGCACTTGGCTGGCGTTGACTTCGCGTTGGGTGATGTTGATATTGACGGGTGGCGCGTCTAGTTTGGAAAATCCATACAGGCCGAGGTTGACTAAGACGAGTAATACAAACAACCATTTCATCAGCAAAATTCTCCATCGCCTGCGGCCAGCAATGCCGCTAGACCATCTAAGACTAGATTATCCACTGCAATCGCGTTGCCGTTAAGCAATGCTTGTAAAGTTGCAGTATCGCCACCAAACAACACGATTTTAACTTCAGCTTGGTTTTGTTTGGCCAATTCGATTTTTGCGATGTTTATCGCGCCGAGAATAGCTCTTAGGCAACCGGTTTCAATGGCATCAATCGTTGATTGCGGAAAATCTTTGTTTTGCCCTTGTGCCAAAGGTAGGCGCGCCGTAGCTTGGTGCAGCGTGGCTTTCATTAAGCCAAGGCCAGGGGCAATGGTGCCGCCTAAAAAATCACCCTCAGCGCTGAGGCTATCGATCACTAGCGCCGTACCCGCTGAAATGATCAGTAAATTTTGCTTTGGGAAACGTTGGCTCGCGCCTAAAACGGCAGCCCAGCGATCTGGGCCTTGCTCATTTAAATTCAGGTAATGGTTTTGGATGCCCAATGCACTGCGGCTGACTTTAAGCCACTGCGTACTGGCTTGCCAGTGATGAGCAAATAATTGGCTGATTTGCGCTTGCAAATCGGCACTCGCTACCGCGCAGCCGATGATGTGTTGAGTATTTGGTAAATGCGCGCATTGCTCCCTGAGCTCGCTGATCGTTAGGGCAACACCTTGCTGCTCGGCGTACCGCCATTTGATTCGGCTATTGCCAATATCAATGAGTAGACGCGCTGCGTTCATGGTGCTCGCCTCAGGCTCACGTCGCCAGAATGCACTAAGATTTCACCTTGGGGTGATGCGAGTTTTAATGAGCCATCCGCAGCTAATCCTGCAAACTGGCCGGTTTGTATATGGCCATTGGCGGCAATGACATTGAGTGTGGCATTTGACCAAGCATGCAGTGCTTCCCACTGCGGGCGCAGCGGGGCAAATCCAGTTTCTGCAAATTGAGTCAGCGTTATTTCTAGTTGTTGAATTATTTTGGCTAATAATTCATTACGACCACAAGCAAGGCCGCCGTTGTTGAGGCTAGCCACTGCTTGATCAAGCTGGCCTTGCCATGCAGAAGGCAGGTCAATATTCAGACCGATACCAATTACAACGTGCGATGGTCCCAAGGCATCGCCTTGCATTTCAATTAAAATCCCACCGACTTTGGCCCATTCGCCTGCAGCATCTTGCAGTAATAAATCGTTGGGCCACTTCAGACCGATTTTCGCTACACCTGCGGCTTTTAAGGCTGTCGCGATGGCGACGCCGACCGCTAAGGGCAAGCCCGCCAGTTGAGCAGAGCCACTTTCAAAGCGCCACGCGTAGGAAAACAGTAGGCTGCCTCCTAAGGAGCCAAACCAAGTTCGCCCTAATCGGCCGCGGCCACTTTCTTGCCATTCGGCGGCCAAAAGCTGACCGTGCAAAGGGTTGAGTAGTAGTTGTCGATTAGTAGAGGCGAGGGTATTGCTTACTGTGATTTTGCTAATGCTGGCTACAGGTAAATACCCTTGGATCAACGCCGGGGATAGCCATTCAATTGGGCTGCTGAGGCGATAGCCAACGCCGTGCCGACGTTCTAAATGAATACCATAGTCTTCCGCCTTGGCCAGTCCCAATGAAACGCTGGCGCGGGAGATCCCAAGGTTGTGCGCAATTTGCGCACCGGAGGTGAATTCGTGCGCATTCAGTTCGCGCAACAGGCTGAGGGTATCGTGCATGGCGGTATTTTACTGTAGGACGGCGGGGTGTGTTGGTGAATCTAAAGGCTGAATGGCTACGATGATCAAGTTCTGATTTTATGCTTAGGTATTTGATTGGAGGCTTTTAAAATAAATTGCTACAGAGCAATACATCAAGTAGTGCTCTGTATTGAAGGGGCTAAGGTTTAGCTTTCAGCGCCCATGCTTTCAATCGTATGATTCTGATTGGTGTAGATACAAATGCTGCCAGCGATCTCTAGTGCTTTTTTGACGACGACTTCGGGTGGCAAATCGGTGTTTTGGAGCAAAGCCGTAGCAGCGGCTTGTGCGAATGCACCGCCCGAACCAATTGCTGCGATGCCTTCTTCTGGCTCTAATACGTCGCCATTACCGGTAATCACTAAGGTTGCGGTCGGATCAGCGACAATCAGCATCGCTTCAAGCCGGCGCAACATGCGATCGGTGCGCCAGTCTTTAGCAAGCTCAACGGCAGCGCGGGTGAGATGCCCTTGGTGTTTTTCGAGCTTGGCTTCAAAGCGCTCGAACAATGTAAACGCATCGGCGGTACCACCAGCAAAACCAACAATCACTTTATCGTGGTAGAGCTTGCGTACTTTACGCGCCGTGCCTTTGATGACGACATTGCCTAAAGTGACTTGGCCATCGCCACCGACAGCGACATGATTGCCGCGGCGAACTGAGACGATCGTGGTTCCGTCAAATTGCTCCATGCTGAACTCCTCAATTGAATGTGCAGTTTAGATGAAGCCAAATGGCGGAAAAGCAAGTTATGGTGGGATTATTTGCGTCGTTCGACTTGTAGCATTTCGGTGATGCCCATCACGCGCAGTAGGCCCAGCACCAATTCATTGACATTCACAATTTGAATTTTTTTACCCTGCTGCTGCCACCCCATCGCCCGATTAAGAAGTTGCCCCGCCGATTCAAAATCAATTCGGTCAACACGTGCAAAATCGAGTGTGACATTGCTGTTGTTGCTGATGAGATCGTTGATTTTCTCGAGTAGCTGAGGCTGGTCGGCGGTAATGATGCCAATGAGTTGGTTTTGCTGATCAGCGGCTTGTTCGACTTCCGCTCTTGCACTCGCTTCGTTTTTGGCAATTTGCGCGCCTGTTTTTGGTGCTTGCAGTGGGTCCCAAGAGGGGGGCGAGACTTCAAAAGTAATCGCGTAGTCGACTGCCAAATTTTCAAATTCTTCTTGTAGACCCAATATCTGATGTATCTCAATCAACAGCAGCCAAAATGGCGCCTCTGCGGGAATACGTCTACCCACCTCAATTTTGGGTTTGATTAAGTCGATCAGCGATTGAGAGCCCAGTATTTGCAATTGACCTTGTTGCTTATGGCGACGCGGTAATACGGCGACCAATTCGGCAGCGCCCATCGCGTCGATTTTTTTTAATTTACTAAAGTCAACGCGGATATCTGGCGTTTTTTGTCGAATCGCTAAAAATTGTTGCGCTTCTTTTTCGATATTGCCAATGCTTAACTCAGCTGGAAAAGCATGATAGGCGCTGGCACTCGTTGCCACTTGCGGCTTATTGGTTTGTTGTCGCCAGACTGGCGGTGTTTTTTCAAAAGCAACGACAAAATCGAGCCCGAGTGCGTCGTAGGCTTGGCGATTTTGTTGCTGTTGATACAGTTCAAACAGCATCAACCAAGGTTCAAGTTTGCGTTTGCCGATAAATTCAGGCTTTTCCGCTTCCAAAATACCAATGGCAGCGAGAAGTTGATTATTCGCATGTAGCATCGCCGCCTGCTCTTCAGCCGGAGACAGTACATCGCTGCTCGATTCCACTTCTATGGTGAGTGTTGATAAATCATACTGCTGCGTATCGTTGTGGGTTTCGATCGCGCAGCCAGTAGCGTCACTCGCGATTGGCGTCACGGTTTCAGGGCCAGGCTTTGACTGTGTTGCTACGCCCTGAGCGCGCGCAGCGACCGTGGCCGGCCCACTTTGCGTTTGAGGGTCGTTGCCATCTTGGTCTTTTTTGCGAAAAAACGAAAACACTGCTTATGTCCTAGGTTTGGGGGGAATTCACCCGAATTATTAGGATTTTACTGCTAATATACCGCAGAGACGATAGTCATTTTAATTAGTATAGGTTTAGCTCGATCATATCACCTAAGCCTTTTGTATTACGCCAACCAATATTATTACTCATTAGCCAGTGTACTCATGACAATACTCAAAAGATTCTTCCAGTACCCTCGCTGGTCGCGCTTTGTGGTTTATTTTATTGCCCTTGCGGCACTGTTTGGCGCATTGGGGGCTTGGGCTGTGCCGGCGATTTTGCGGCCATGGTTGGCGGAAAAAGCCAGCGTTGCGCTAAATCGCTCGGTTCAGATTGGGGCGATTGATATCAATCCATACCTGCTACAAGTGACACTGCGTGATGTTGCGGTAAAAGATCATTACGGCGAATTTGTCAGTTGCAAGTCTTTATTGCTTGATGTTGAGTTGTCATCGATTTTTCGCTTAGCGCCGATACTGCGCACTATCACTTTAGAGCAGGCCAAAGTCAATGTGATTCGACTGACTGCTAATCAATATAATTTTTCTGATTTACTGGTTTCAAAAGAACCATCTGAGCCGAAAGCCTTGCCGCGTTTCTCACTCAATAATATTCAATTGATTAACTCAAGCGTTCAGCTTGATGATCGCTTTATCGGGCAAAAGCAACAACTCGATCAACTCAACTTTGGTTTACCTTTTTTATCCACTTTACCCAATCGCATCGACGAGTACATCCAGCCGCATTTTTCTGGCCGTTTTAATGGCCGACCGTTTGCTTTGCAAGGCGAAAGTAAACCTTTTAAAGATAGTCTGGATACGACCTTAAAGTTGAAAATTGACCAGCAGGATTTAATGCCATTGCTGGCGTATGCGCCTTTGCCACCAGATTTGCAGCTGAGTAGTGCGAAGCTCAGCAGTCAATTGGATTTAACATTCCGCCAACAAAAAAATCGTGCTGAGTTGGTATTGAATGGGCATGTGATTTTGGATGATGTGCTTGCAACGCAGCAATCAAAACCACTGTTGGCTTTTAAGCAATTAGACATTGAACTCAAAAACATGCAGCCTTTGCTGCAGCAGTTTCGCTTTGGCAAAATTGCGCTCAATGGTTTGGATGTCACCGTTGCGCGTGATGTCGCGCAGCAATTGAATTGGCAAAAACTATTGAATCACGCGGAAGGCAAACCCGCAGTCACCGCATCGGCGGTGAAGGCCTCTGCTGTGCTTAACGCTGAGGCTGCCACATCGACTGCTGATCAATTGCTGGTGGAGGTAGCCGAAGTCAATGTGCAAAATAGTCAGGTTCGCTGGCTAGATGAGGCGGTGAAGCCTGCACATTCGACGGCGATACAGTCAATTGCACTGAATGTGAAGCAACTATCCAATCAGGCCAAAACCCCGTTCCCGCTGCAACTCACTGCAAGTACCGATAAGGCTGCTAGCCTAGCCGCAGAGCTGAATATTTTGCCGCAGCCACTGGCCGTATCGGGCAAGCTAAGCGCTTCTGCTATTCAAGTCGCTGATTTCTCGGCGTATACGCAGGCGTTTCTGGCTGGGCAACTCAATGCAAAAATCAGTGCTAGCACTGACGTTGATTTTGCTCTGGATAATTTGCGCTACGCGCTCAAAAACGCTCAGCTACAAATTGCCGATTTGAGCCTGCGCTTACCGAAAGATAAGAAACCCGCCTTAACAATGGCTCAGTTTTCCTTGGCTGATGTTGCGCTGGACTCGACCTCGCAACACGTACAAATTGCGAAATTGAATGCAGATAAAGGCGCTGTGGACTTACTGCTACTGAACGACGGCAGCATTAATTTATTACATGCATTTCCTGGTGTTCTAGCAAAAGAAGTCAGTAAACCTGCAGCAAACAAACCATGGTCGGTGCAGTTGCTAGAAGGGGCGCTGCAGGATTGGCGCGTGGATATTCAAGATCAGCATGTGGAAAACGCCAAACCATTACAGTGGAAGAATATTTCATTATTGGTCAAAAACGTAGATTCACGTCCTAATGCCAAGGCCGAACTCAAATTTCAAGCAACCGGTGCCCGTGGTGCAAAAATTAGCGTGGCTGGGCCATGGGTGCCGCAACCGTTTTCAGGTGTATTTAATGTCGACATCAGCAATCTCGATACTGCATTTGGGCAGCCGTATTTTAGTCGTTTTGTGAATATCACTTTGGCCAGTGGCTTTGTCCATGCGAAAGGCCAACTCAGCATTGCAACTCAGCCGAGTTTCTCTGGCTTTTATAAAGGTAATCTGCGTTCGACCAACTTATATGCCCTTGATAAAGCCACCGGCAGTGACTTTTTGAAATGGAAGAGCCTCTATGTGGGCGGTATCAACGCTCAATTTGTGCCTTTGAGTATTGATATCGGTGAAGTCGCGCTCAGCGATTTTTATTCGCGTTTGATTTTGTCGGCAGATGGTCGGCTTAATTTGCAAGATGTGATGGTCAAAGACGGTGAGCAAGTTTCCGTGACAACTGAGCGTGCCGCTAAAGATATCGCGAGTGCACCGGTCGCTACGCCCCCGACTTTGGCTGATAGCGGCGGAGTGAGTGTGCCGATCAAAGTTGATAAAATCACTTTAAGCAACGGCCAAATTCAATACAGTGACTTATTCATTAAACCGAATTTCTCTGCCAATCTGACCGAGATGGGCGGTGTGATTGGTGGTGTTTCGAGCCAAAATGACAGTCGTGCGACCTTAGATTTGCGTGGCAGCGTTGATAAAATCGCCCCTGTTCAAATCAGAGGTAGTCTTAATCCCCTGGCTAAGGATTTCTTTATTGATATCCAAGGTGGCGTCAAGGGCTATGAGTTGACTAATGCGTCAGCCTACGCGATTAAATATGCGGGCTATGGCATCGAAAAAGGCAAAATGTCGATGGATGTGGCGTATTTGGTTGAGAATAAAAAGCTCAAGGCCAGCAATAAATTATTCCTCGACCAACTCACTTTGGGCGATGCAGTTGAAAGCCCAACGGCGACCAAATTGCCGGTCAAATTTGCCTTGTCTTTGCTCACTGATCGTAAGGGGCAAATCAAGCTTAATTTCCCGATTGAAGGCTCGCTCGATGATCCAGAATTTAGTTTGGGCGGCATTATTTGGCAGGTGATTGGTAATGTACTGGAAAAAATCGTCACATCACCGTTTGATGCTTTGGGTAGTGCGTTTGGCGATGGCCCGAGTTTATCGTATGTGCAATTTGCCTCTGGCAAAGCACGTTTGGATGATGAGGTTAAAGTGGCCATCGGCAATTTGGCTCAAGCCTTAAATGATAGACCTGAGTTGCAACTTGAAATTACCGGTTGGGCTGGGCTAGAAGCGGATGCCGAAGGTTTGCGTGTACAGTTGCTGCAAAATAAAATGCAACAATTGAAGGCGACTGAGTTGGGTGAAAAAGCAGAATCGGTCAATTCCGAGTCTGAGGTGCAAATTAGTGCAGCGGAAAAGCCTGATTTATTAACGCAAGTGTATAAGAAAGACAAATTCCCTAAACCTAAAAATGCACTGGGTTTGAATAAATCACTGCCTGTTGAAGAGATGGAAAAACTGTTATTGGCCAATACCGTGATTGGTGAAGAGCAATTACAAGCCTTGGCAATGACACGAGCGCAGCGCGTGAAGAATGCGCTCAAAGACGCAGGCGTGGATGATGCACGCATTTTTATTACTAAAGCCAAAATCGATGCGGTTGCCGCTGATTCAAAAGAGGATAAAGGCAGCGTTTCTCGGGTTAACTTTAAATTAAAATAGTGGGTATTTGCTTATGGCTATTAATAAATAATGCCTGTGAAGCAATACCCATTATTTGTTGGAGGTGTTCAGATTTGGTATTGATGGTTTTTTGAGTTGTAGAGTCGCTTTTTTTCCCTCTCCCTTGACGGGAGAGGGGCGAATTTAGCTTATTTTCAAACATATCAAAACCAAGTCTGAACATCGCCTCTCATGAGGGCGGTATGCTAGCTTCGTACTTTGGGCTTGCTCAGATTTCTCCATCTGCAGACTTCTCGGCAACCTTAGCTTGTTTGGATCCCTTCCAACAGCAACGTCTTGACGCGATTCAAAATCCACAGCGCCGTGCCCAGTTTTTATCGGCGCGCCAGCTCGCTCAGCAACTATTAAAAACGAGTCAGACTGAATCCACGCTATCGCAGCACGATAATGGTCGACCATGGGCGCCAGCTTGGTCGCATCCGGCTGGCTTATCCTGGAGCCATGGTGCGCAGTTCTGTGCCGCGGCATTAGGACACGGGCGGGTGGGTATCGACATCGAAACGATTCGGCCACGCAAGCAACTGATGGCCATTGCGGAAAGTTATTTTGACTCGCGTGAATCGGCATGGCTCGCGAGTTTGGCGGGGGAGGCGCAACTTCGCGCGTTTTTTATGCTCTGGGTTGCGAAAGAAGCATTACTAAAAGCCTTCGGCACTGGACTGGTTGGTGGTTTGCAGCGTTTTGTGTTGCGCCAAACCGACGCAGGCTGGTGCTGTGATAGCCCTGAAGACTTTGATTGGTCGTTAAGTATTTGGGAAGTTAGCCCCAATGTGTTGCTAGCGCTCGCTAGTGATGTCAAACAAGAGTGGATTTGCCATGGTGAGCAGCAGCCATGGCAGCTCATTTTAAAGGTTTAATTCACCGATATAGTCTCTGCTGGCGCTGCGATTGGCTTACCTGCTACACATGAGCTTACAAAAATGCATCATGTGATTTGAGTTTTCGATGAAAACCCTTGCTTTTCCCTTCTTCCTTACATGCTAGAGCTCTTGTCGATGGTTTTGGCTTGTTTTTAGCCAATCCCTATGTTTTTTGTAAGATTAGAGCTGTGTGGAGTGGGTTTGTGAATCGTTTTCGTCTTTGTTTTATGTCGATTCTCTGTGCTGCTTATTGGAAAGGGACAGCACAAGCTGCAGATTTGACACTCTATTTAGGCGACAATCCACCCTTTAATTCGTTTGTCGCCAACCGACCAGAAGGTATGGCGGTTGATGTGATGAACGAAGTGCTCAAACGAAGTCAACTCAGCGCAGAGCATAAAGATTTTCCTTGGGCTCGCGCCCTCGGAACGGTTCAAATCAGCCCCAATCACTGCGCGTACACGGTGGGGCGTATTCCTGAGCGTGAAGCCAAGTTTCAATGGCTTGGTCCGATTGCCACAGTCAAAGGGACTTTGTTTGGTCTGCGTGAGCGTAATTTGCAAATCAAGAGTTTAGAAGACGCGAAAAAATACCGTATCGGCGATTTACGCCAAGGTGCGAATGCGATTTTTTTGGAGAGCAGAGGCTTTACCTTAGATTACGCCAATACTGAAGATCAAAACCTACGCAAATTACTGGCTGGCCATATCGATCTTTATCCCGGCACTTCATTCAGCGCCCGTGAAATTGTGCGACGTTTGAATCTGGATCCGAACAAAATTCAAGCCTTGTACGTATTCAATCAAGTGGACTTGTATTTGGCCTGTAATTTACAAACCCCAGCCACCACGATGGCTAAACTTAATAGCGCATTAGACAGTATGCGGGCTGATAAAACGCTGCAAAAAATCAGCGCTCAATACGAAGCCCGCTTTGCTGCACTTGATTAAAGCAGCACCACGCCGGGTAAGGTTTGCACACTCACATTGCGCATAATCTCTACAAAGTCAGCCATATACGCGGTGTTTTGCCGTTCCGTGGGCAGCGCGGCATGCAACTCAGAGGTTAATCCTGCTGCGGTGATCGGTTTGGCCACAACGTAACCGCGTTCCAGATAATGCTGCACGCTCCAGCGCGGCAGCGCGGCGATGCCACGGCGGCTGGCTACCAATTGCAGCATCGCGACCGTCAGTTCCGTTGGCCGACGTTTTGGGTTTACGCCAGCAGGTTTAAGCACCTTGCGCAGCAGATCGAGCATTTCATCGGGTACAGGGTAGGTAATTAGCGTTTCCTCGGCAAAATCAGCGGCCTCTAAATACGGCTTATTAGCGAGTGCATGATCTGCAGCCAGCAGTGCGACCATATCGTAGCTAAACAGCGGTTTATGGCTCAGGCCCACCAAGGTTTCTACTTCAGACACAATCGCCAAATCAGCACGATCTTCAAACAGCAATTGTACGGGGTCGGCATGAAAGCCCGACACAATATCCAGCTCGACTTCTGGCCAATGACTACGAAATTGATCCATCGCCGGCATCAGCCAATCAAAACACGTATGGCATTCAACGGCGATGCGCAATTGCCCCGCTTGGCCTTCTCTGAGCCGCGCAATATCGCGCTCGGTACTGGCAATCGCAGGTAATACGTCTTGCGCCAGTAGCGCGAGTTTCTCACCGGCGGCGGTGAGTTTGAGTGGTGTGGATTTACGCGCAAACAGCGGCAAGCCGTAATGATCTTCTAACAGCCTGATTTGATGCGATAAGGCCGATTGCGTTAAATGCAAACGCTCTGCCGCGCGAGTCAAGCTACCGCTGTCTTGAATCGCGAGGATGGTTTTGAGGTGGCGCAGCTCTAAAAGCGATTGCATTAGTATTTCTCATCTTCTTTGTGAAAATAATGAGCTGTAATCATATCTATGTGCGCCGTATGATGCAAACATAATTCATAGACAAGGGTGTTTAAGATGACTGCTACTCATGATGTAAAAGCGCATATTCTAGGTTTTCCGCGTATCGGCGCGCAGCGCGAATTAAAATTTGCGACGGAAAAATTTTGGCGAGGTGAAATAAGCGAAGCGGAGCTGGTGAATGTTGGCCAGACTTTGCGTCGTCGCCATTGGGCGTGGCAAGCTGAGGCGGGTCTGGATTTTGTCGCCGTTGGCGATTTTGCTTGGTACGACCAGATTTTGAGTGCGACCGCCTTATTGGGCTGCTTGCCAGCGCGCTTTGGTTTTGACGCTAAACGCCTCACCTTGGCGCAATATTTTGAGCTGGGTCGCGGCAACACCGCGCAGCCAGCCCAAGAAATGACCAAGTATTTTGATACCAACTATCACTACATGGTGCCTGAATTGTCGTCAGAGACCACTTTTGATGGCGGCGTAGAATGGTTTTTCCATGAGATTGAAGACGCACAAACCCAAGGTCACGCTGTTAAAGCGGTGCTGCCTGGCCCTTTGACTTTCTTGTGGCTGGCAAAAACCAAACAGCATGGGTATAACAAGCTAGCCCTTTTACCAAAATTGCTAGCGCGCTATACCCATATATTAGAAAAACTCGCAGCCAAAGGCGTCAGCCATATTCAGCTGGATGAGCCAATTCTAGGCTTGGAATTACCGAGCGAGTGGATTGCGGCCTTCGCACCGACTTATCAAGTTCTTGCGGGCAAAGGGCCAAAAGTACTGCTGGCAAGCTACTTTGAATCTGTTGAGGCGCATGCGCAATTACTCGCAGATTTGCCTGTCGCAGGTGTGCATTTAGATTTGATTCGCGCGCCTGAGCAGTTGCCAGCCTTTATCGCGATTTGGTCAAAAAATAAAGTGTTATCGCTCGGTGTAGTCGACGGTCGGAATATTTGGTCAGCAGATTTAAACAAGGTATTGGCGTCTATCCAAAAAGCACACTCATTGCTAGGGCAATCCCTATGGATTGCACCTTCGTGTTCATTGCTGCATACGCCGGTTGATTTGTCGCAAGAGACTCAACTTGATGTCGAGTTGAAATCTTGGCTTGCTTTTGCAAAACAAAAATTGGCTGAAATTAGTGTTTTAAAACGCGCTCTGAATGGTGACGACGTTGCGGCTGAGCTGGCCGATAGTGCCGCCGCGCAAGAAAATCGCCAGACTTCATTGCGGATTCACAATCCGGCCGTCGCAGCCCGCTTAGCCGCTTTGCCGAGCGATGCAGATCAACGAGTTTCACCATTTGCAACCCGCCAAGCGGCGCAGCGTGCGCGTTTCAATTTACCACTGTTGCCGACGACGACGATTGGCTCGTTTCCACAAACCAGCGAAATTCGCGCTGCACGAGCCGCGTTTAAACAAGGTAAATTGAGCGCTGCTGATTACGATGCGGCGATGAAAGCCGAAATCGCCTTAGTGGTGAAGAAACAAGATGAACTCGGTATCGATGTTCCCGTGCACGGTGAAGCCGAGCGCAATGATATGGTCGAGTATTTTGGCGAGCAATTGGCTGGTTTTGCCTTTACGCAATTCGGTTGGGTGCAAAGCTATGGCAGTCGCTGCGTGAAACCGCCTGTGCTATTTGGTGATGTGAGCCGCCCGCAGCCGATGACAGTGGCGTGGAGCAGTTACGCGCAAAGTCTGACGACCAAGCCGATGAAAGGCATGTTGACGGGGCCGGTGACGATTTTGCAATGGTCGTTCGTGCGCGACGATCAGCCGCGTTCGCTCACTTGCCAACAAATCGCCTTGGCGATTCGCGATGAAGTGGTGGATTTGGAAAACACTGGCATCGGCATTATCCAAATCGACGAACCCGCATTCCGTGAAGGCTTGCCATTGAAGCAATCGCAATGGGCTGCATATTTGGCTTGGGCAGGTGAGTCGTTCCGGATTTCTGCGTCGGGCGTGGCCAACGACACGCAAATCCACACGCATATGTGCTATTCAGAGTTCAACGACATTTTGCCGGAAATCGCGGCGATGGACGCTGATGTGATCACGATTGAAACCAGTCGTTCGGATATGGAACTGCTAGAAGCGTTCGGCGAATTTAAATATCCGAATGAGATCGGCCCAGGTGTTTACGATATTCACAGCCCACGCGTACCGCCTGTGAATGAAATGCTGCGTTTAATCGCCAAAGCATTGGATGTCGTGCCAGCGAATCGCTTATGGATTAATCCGGATTGCGGCTTAAAAACCCGCGCGTGGCCAGAAACTGAGGCCGCTTTAGTTAATATGTTGGCTGCTACGCAAACGGCACGCACCGCTTTGCAAGAAGGAAAGAAGCTGGTGGTTGCCGCGAAACAGGCCACGGCACCCGCACCTACTACTGGATGTGCTTGCCATTAACTTGTGATTTGCTGAATCGGTGCTTGCGGCTATAATTGATGTGCCACTTACCCATTGGATTAAAGATGCACGCACCTGCGCAGCCCGATAACGAAGCTCTTCGCATTGAGACGTTGCGGCAATTTTTAATTTTGGATACGCCCCCTGAGACGCGTTTCGATAATTTGACTAAAGCTGCTGCGAGTTTCTTCCGCGTGCAAATCGCGGTGGTGAGCTTGGTTGATGTTAATCGCCAATGGTTTAAATCGATTTGTGGGCTGGATGCGACTGAAACGCCGCGCGATATTTCGTTTTGCGGCCATGCCATTTTGCATAATGAAGTGATGGTGATTCCGGATGCGCTGAAAGATGAGCGTTTTGCGGATAATCCTTTAGTCACAGGTGAGCCAAAAATTCGTTTCTACGCAGGCGCGCCACTCACGGTGAATAATGGCGTGAATATAGGCACATTGTGTTTAATCGACCGAAATCCACGTCAAATGTCGGCGGAGGAAATCGAGATGTTGGCGGATATGGCCAAGGTCGTGGTTTGTGAAATCGAGAAAATGCCCGAGATTTTAAATGGCTAAGTAGGAATGCAATATAAAAAAACCGCAGCATTGAGCGCTGCGGTTTTTATTTTAAATTGACGCTAATTATCTGGCGCCATAGACCATGCGTTCGGCAAACCCACGCCGTAGCCAGCCGCACTGATCCATTGCCAATAGCCCTAAGCTACGCGCGTGCTTGAGTGGTAGCGACGGCGAATCAAAGAGTGAAATGAGGCTGTCGGTGACGGCGGTAACCAGTCCCGCATCTCGCGCCCGCAATTTTGCGTAGCGGGCCAAGCTCGCCGCTTCGCCCAATTCACGTGCTGGCGTTGCGGTTAAGACATCGGCCAGTGTTGCCGCATCGCGTAAACCCAAATTCAAACCTTGCCCTGCGACGGGGTGTAAAGTTTGCGCCGCATTGCCAATTAACACCACGCGTTGCCCGACCACTGAGTTGACGGTTTTTAAGGCCAGCGGCCAACTTGCACGACCCGACACGGCGGTAAACCCGCTCACGCGGTCGGCAAAGCGCTGCTCAACTTCTGCAATAAAATCAGCATCGAGCAGCCTTAAGCGCGCTGCAGCTTGCTCTGGTGTTTGTGTCCAGACCAAGGTGTAATCAGTACCCGTAGGGAGTAATGCTAGCGGGCCATCATCAGCAAAGCGCTCAAAGGCAATACCCTGATGTGGGTGTTTGGGTGTCAGCGTCGCCAACACCGCGTGCTGCTCGTAGGACTTCACGGTTTGCTGGATGTCCTTGAGTTGTGCCAGCAAATGCCCGCCATCAGCCAGAATCACTAAACGACAGGAAATTTTCTGCTCACCTAAATCTGTTTCTAATGTGAGCTGGGCAAAGCGCGCCAATCGCTGAATTTGCGTCACTTTCGCGCCAAGTGCCAAGCGTACCGAACTATCGCTCAGTTGATCAAAGGCGTATTGCGCTAATTTTTCGTACTTCACGACCGAGCCGAGCATCGGTAAATCAAGCTCGGTGGCATTGAGTTCGGTGCGACCCAAGGTGCCCGCTTGCGAGACATGCACTTGCGTAATCGGCGTTGCCCCTAGGGACTCATCCCACAAATCATTGGCTGCCAAGGTTTGTGAACTGGCATAGGCAATGGCCAGCGCGCGCGGGTCTTTGCCCACGCGGTGTTTGGCTTCGACTAAGAGCGCATCATGGCCACTAGTGACCAAGCGCTGCGCCAACAGCGCCCCCACTGGGCCACCACCAACGATCACAATATCAACGTGCTGCGGGAGTGTATTGATGTGCATGGGAATCCTAGATAGAAAGGTTCAGCCGAAGTAAAAATCTTTTACCACAGAGGCACGGAGACATAGAGGAAAGCAAGGGGAGCACTGATGTCGCCTATGATATACAGGGTGCGATATTTTACCGCTTTTCTCCGTGCCTCTGTGTCTCTGTGGTGAGGGTTTTATTTTCTTCGCTTACTTCGCCATCAACGCTTCGATGTCTGCGACCGTTTTCGGGCAGGCTATCGTTAGATTTTCGTAGCCAGTTGCAGTCACCAGTACGTCGTCTTCGATGCGGATACCGATGTTTTCGAATTCTTTCGGTACATTGGCAGCGGGGCGGATGTAAAAGCCGGGCTCAACCGTCATCACCATGCCGGCTTGCAGCTTGCGCCATTCACCATCGACTTTGTACGCGCCACAATCATGCACATCCAAGCCCATCCAGTGGCCAGTGCGGTGCATATAGAACTGTTTGTAGGTTTCTTTTTCCAGCACTTCTTGCAGCGAGCCAGTTAGCAATTTTAAATCAATCATGCCTTGTGCGAGCACGCGAGTGGCGGCGTCGTGTGGCGCATTCCAAGTGCTGCCGGGGAAAATAGTTGCGAATGCAGCTTCTTGGGCGGCGAGGGTGATGTCGTACACCGCGCGTTGTGCTGGCGTAAATTTGCCATTGACCGGGAAGGTGCGCGTGATGTCGCTGGCGTAACCAGCGATTTCACAACCCGCATCAATCAGTAATAAATCACCATCGTTCATACGGGCATTGTTTTCGCCATAATGCAGCACACAGCTATTAGCGCCGCTGGCGACGATGCTGTTGTAGGCGGGGGAGCGGCTACCTTGGCGGTAATAGTCGTGCAGCATTTCTGCTTCAACTTGATATTCGAATTGCCCCGCTTGGGCAAACTGCATCGCACGTATATGCGCCTGCGCATTTATTTTTGCTGCTTGGCGCAAGATACCTATTTCATAATCATCTTTGATTAGGCGCATTTCATCCAACGCGCTGCGTACGTCCAGCATCGCTGTTGGCGCAGCAACGCCAGTGCGGGCGAGGGCGCGCACATCGCTCAACCAGCGATTTACACGGCGATCCCAACGCATTTCTTTGGCGAGTGGATAATAGATGCGCGGCTGGTTTTTCATCATTTCAACGATGCGCTTATCGAGTTCTTCAATTGGATACGCGGCATCAAAGCCAAATTGTTCAGCAGCGGCCGCCGGGCCAAAGCGGTAGCCATCCCAGATTTCGCGCTCGATGTCTTTGTCGCGGCAGAACAGGATATTTTCAACTTTATCTTTGCCGATGACTTGGACAAAAACTGCATCGGGTTCGGTAAAGCCCGTTAAATAGTAAAAGCCTGAGTCAAAGCGAAATGGATAGGTGCTGTCGGCGTTACGGATGATTTCTTGTGTGGTCGGCACGATGACAATGCCAGGCTCTAAACGGGCGGCGAGGGCGGCGCGGCGGGCTGTACAAGCGGTGATTAATTCAGATGTGGTGAGTTCTGACATAAAGACTCCGAATTGTTTAGGCGGGGCAACTCACCGCGAATGTGTCTAACTATCTTGAATAGCTAACACTAAGGCCGCCCGAGATTGGGGCGGCCGTTATGTTTAGCCTCTTATTTCGATTAGATTGGGGTAATTGCCAAAAAATCGAGTCGACTGCTGTGGATTTTATTTTTTCAGTTTGCTAAAGCGCGCGGTGTTTTCTACCCCTTCGGCGTATTGTTCTAACTGATCACCCACTTTGGCATCAATCTGGTCAAGCCGATCTTGTGGGCTGGGGTGCGTACTGAAAAACAAAGCGACAGCGGTGTCGCTCGGGTTGACGTTCCCCAGCGTTTGCAGCACACTCGCCATCGCGTATGGGTTGTAGCCAGCGCGCGCTGCGAGCACCATGCCGCCAATATCGGCTTGGTACTCGGCGTCTTTCGAGAGTCCTTTGATGTAAAAGCCTTCGGTAGTGGCTTTGGCTGCTTTTCGACCCAGCTCTTTCCCGCCGCCTTTGACTTTGTTATTGACGCCTAAAACAAGAAGTTCTTCGTAAATAGCACCTTTATTGCTACTTTTCATCGCTTCGATTTGGTCTTTGTTCAGAACATGCGTAATTTCATGCCCCAAAATTGCGGCGAGCTCGGCTTCGCTGCGAATATGATCCCAAAGCCCACGCGTAATCAAAATATAGCCACCGGGTGCGGCAAAAGCGTTGATATTCGGGCTATCCATTACGCCAAAGCGCCAGCCCAAATTAGGCTGCTCGGATTGGGCTGCAACCCACATGCCAACTTGGTTCACGTATTTTTGTAGCGCAGGGTCTTTGACTAGCGGTGCAGCACCGAGCAAGGTCGCCATCACGCTTTGCCCCATAAGGAATTCTTGCTGTGGGGTAATCGCTTTATTGGCTTCGACGGTGTTGTTGATAATTTTTCCGACCGAATCGATGTTTTCTTGGGTAAGTAATTTACCCAGGTCGAATGCATGCGCTGGCAAACTCATTAGGCAACTGACCATCAAGAGGCTAAGTGATTGGCGAATCATGGGCGTCTCCCGTTGCTTGGCGCGCTGGTGCTTGAGCTGGTGCTGCTCGTTGTGGTGAGCGCAGCGACATTTTGTGGCGTCAATTTAGCTTGCTGGGCGGCGCGCGTGGCTTCGCTTTGGGTGCTGGCGTAGCTATCCATTTTCTCCACTTCGGC
Source organism: uncultured Deefgea sp. (assembly GCA_963508915.1). Classification (GTDB taxonomy): domain Bacteria; phylum Pseudomonadota; class Gammaproteobacteria; order Burkholderiales; family Chitinibacteraceae; genus Deefgea. The sequence continues at coordinate 5,395 of CAUOZE010000020.1, read as the reverse complement.
GGGATTGGGCTCGGCTTGTTTGATTTGCTCGGCCGACAGTCCTTTCACCCCTGTGGTCACCGTTTGGCCAGATGAGCCGGTTTTGATGACATTGCCGAGCGCGAGGCTGCTGCTATTGGTGCCACCGCCACTGGTACGCACATTAAGTAGCTTAATCCAGCCTACTTGCCCATTCGCCGCTTTGACTTGCATCCACGCGCCTTTATTGGCTTGGATTTGAATCGGTGTATTGGCCGCAATGGGGGCAATGACCGCCGCATCAAGAAATGGCTTGTCGCGTAAATCAGTTTTACGCACCACAGTGCCCGATTGGGCTAAAACACTGCCGCTGAATAAGATACAAACGAGGGGAATGAGCTGCCTCATTGGGTTTTCTCCTGAGGTTCAAAAAGGTGTACCGCTTGCTCACGGCCTTTAACTTGATGGCTGCCGTGCTCAATAAAATTAAAATGTTCCGCGCAGGCGGCGCGAGTGCTGTCGGAAACTAAAATTCGCGCCTTGTCTTTGGTCAGACCCTCAATGCGTGAGGATAAATTCACCGTGTCGCCAATCACGGTGTAGTCAAGTCGCGACGCTGAGCCAATAAAGCCCACCACGGCCGACCCCGTGTGAATGCCAATCCCCACATCAAAATTGGCATTCAACTCTTTGAGTTCTAATTTGAATTTTTCTAAAGCTTGTGACATTTCGAGAGCCGCTTCAATGGCATGCCTAGCATGCTCTGGATCATTGGCGGGCGCGCCCCAAAAGGCCATGATGGCGTCGCCAATAAATTTGTCCAAGGTGCCGCCGTGTTTAAAAATAATTTCCACCTGCAAGGTGAAATAGCGATTGAGTAGCTGGACAATATACGCAGCGTCATGGCTTTCGGAAAGGGTAGTAAAACCACGAATGTCCGAGAATAGCACGGTGATTTCGCGTGCTTCGGCGGGTTTATTCAGATCAATCTCGCCACTCGCAATCAGCTCTCCAACGACGCGAGAATCCAAAAAGCGGGAAAACAGAGCAATTGCATGCTCGCGCGTGGCTTTTTCGGCCAAATACGATACCAGCGCCGCCACCCAAAAATACGCCCAAGCCCAAGCCAGGGCCGAGGCCAGCGGCAAGAAATACGTTTGTTTCAGACCAAGCCACATGCTAAGTGCCGCGAGCACTGTGATGCCGAGCATGCTGGCTGCCAGCGTCATCGTGTTGAGATTGACCGTATAGCCCCATGCTAATAAACCGCAAAGTGTCAGTGCTAGCAGCATGAAATAAATGCGTGGTATTTCACGCAGCCAATCACCGTGTTTGCGGTTATCAATTGCGGTGGCAAGGATTTCGACGCCGGGATAAAGCTGGCCCATCGACGTTGGGCGTAGATCTTGCAAACCGGGGGCGGCGGTACCAATCAGCACAATCTTGTTGGTAAATTCATTACTGGGGCGGTTTGATTGTTCGCTATTGGCCGCGAGGTAAATATCGGAAAATGGAATATGCTGCCTGCCCGTTTGCCAGTTAAGGCGAGTTCGCTCAGCATCATGTTTTGGCCAGTTAAAATCGCGGGCGAGTCTTTCTGGTAACGATGGAATGAGCCACTCATCGACATTTACATTGGCCAGATAGTAGCGGCCGATACCATCGCTGTCGGCATTAAAATTAATCAGCCCGCCTTGCCATTTTTCTTGCTGAATGACATTGGGCAAGAGGAGTGTTGCTCTGGCATCCTTGCTAGCAGATGCTTTTGGAGATATACATAGTGATTTTGGAAGTTCGGCTAGTTTCTTGCCATCCCCATCGGGTAATTTTTGATAGGGGAAATAGACATTTTTTAAGTCGGCAATTGATTCTTGTAGAATTTGATCGTGTTCAGGTCGAAAGGTGTCGGGCTCATTAAATAAAATATCAAACACAATCGCTTGTGGATTTTGCACTGCGATGTACTGCACCATTTCGCCGTGAATCGAGCGTGGCCAAGGCCAGCTGCCGCTTTCGGCTTTCTCGTTCATCTCTTCTAAGCTTTTTTGGTCAATATCGATGATGACGATGTCTTTGCTGGCTGGGCGTGATTGCGCGAGTTGGCGTTGCAAGACATCGCCAAAACGTTGATCGACAATGGTTCCATAGTGTAGCCAGCCAAAATCGAGCAAAATCAAGGCCGCGATGACAAGGAATAAAGTGGAATACGATAATTTTCGAAGCATAAGCCGACCGCGTAGAGTGAGGTTTCTTTATAGCGCGAAGATCCAAATGAAAAAAGAGGTAAAGCCAAGCTTTACCTCTTTTTATTGCCTACCCGTTATTTCGTGCTTTGAAACCCTAGCGATTAAAACGCAGTAATAACTGCGCCTTTGTATTTTTCTAAGATAAATTTCTTAGTTTCTGGGCTTTGCAAAGCAGCACTCAGTTTTTTCATCGCAGCGCTGTCTTTGTTGTCAGGGCGCGCTACCAAGATGTTGACGTATGGTGAGTCGTTACCTTCGATGATCAAGGCATCTTTGCTTGGATTGAGTTTAGCTTCGAGTGCGTAATTGGTATTGATTAATGCCACATCCACTTGACCCAAGATACGCGGCAAAGTCGCCGCTTCGAGCTCGCGAATTTTGAGTTTTTTCGGATTAGCGACGATGTCTTTGCTCGTCGCTAAGATGTTTTTATTGTCTTTCAGTTTGATCACACCGGCTTTATCGAGCAAGAGCAAGGCACGGCCGCCGTTAGTTGCATCATTCGGGATCGCAACCGTTGCGCCTTCTTTTAAGTCAGCTAATTTTTTTACTTTGGTTGAGTACGCGCCAAAGGGCTCGATATGCACGCCAGCCACACTCACTAAATTCGTGCCTTTGCCTTTATTGAACTCACCAAGGTAAGGCTGGTGCTGGAAGAAATTACCGGCGAGTTTTTTCTCTGCGACTTGCACATTGGGTTGAACATAATCAGTAAACACTTTAATTTGCAGATCCACACCTTGTTTAGTCAGTGTCGGTTTCACAAACTCTAAAATCTCTGCATGCGGTACTGCGGTAGCACCGATGGTCAGTTTTTCTGCCGCGTGGGCAGAGAAAGCCAATGCAGCGAGGGCGATAGCAGTGAGTGTTTTTTTCATCATGGCGTCCTTGTGGGATGAATTGAATAGTTCAGTTTGGATTGTCCTGATTTTTATAGCGCAGCGGGATCAGGGTTTTCCGCCGCTGCGCATCTAGGAATGTATATTACGGTTATTTAGTTGCTTTTTTATAGATCAAATAATGCTAATTAAATTCAATTGAGCTTATTTGCGACTGAAATGAATAACTAAACGATCACCGACCATTTGTAATACTTGCACCAAAACTAACAATAACACCACGGTAACGACCATCACGTCGGTCTGAAAACGCTGATAACCAAAGCGAATTGCCAAATCGCCCAAACCGCCGCCACCAATCACGCCCGACATCGCCGCATAGGACACCAGCGTAATCGCGGTGACGGTAATCGCTGCCATCATTCCCGGCATCGCTTCAGGAAGCAGCGCTTTGAAAACGATTTGGCTAGTGCTGGCGCCCATCGCTTGCGTGGCTTCAATAATGCCGCGATCGACTTCGCGTAAAGCCGTTTCGACGAGGCGAGCAAAAAATGGTGTAGCACCGACGACCAGTGGTGGAATCGCTCCGGCAACGCCCAGTGATGTGCCTGTGAGCAAAACGGTGAATGGAATCATGATAATCAGCAAAATCACGAAAGGCACCGAGCGCAGAATATTCACGATAAATGACAAAATACCGTAAACATAGGGCTGTTCCAGCAATTGCCGTTTGCTAGTCAGAAACAGCAAAATGCCAAGTGGCAGTCCCAGTATTAATGTAAACAGCAGCGAGCCGCCGAGCATTGTCAGTGTATCGAGCGTAGCAAGCCCGATTTCTGCCCAATCAATATTGCTAAAAAGTTCGTTTAGCATGTGCGTAACTCCTCAAAATCAATGCCTTCCGCAGTAAATCGCGCTAAAGACGCCTTAATACTGGCTTCATCACCGGTGAATGCCAAGGTGAGCTGGCCGCAGGCCGTGCCTTTGATCCGTTCAATTCGTCCTGCCAGAATCGAAAAATCAATACCAAAATCACGCGCCATATCGCCGAGCAGCGATTTGTAGGTCGATTCGCCCATGAAGGTGAGTCGGACGATTTTTCCCGGCACATGGGCAAAGTCTTCAAACTGACGATTTTCATCAATGTGTTCGCTTTCAAATACAAAGCGCCGCGAAGTAGGGTGCTTTGGATGCAAAAAGACTTGCGTTACCGGCCCCATTTCGACGATTTCACCGCCATCAATGACGGCAACTCGATCACACACGGTGCGAATCACGTCCATTTCATGCGTAATCAGCACGATGGTGAGATTGAGCTTTTGATTGATTTCCAGCAGTAGTTGCAATACCGATTGCGTGGTTTGCGGGTCGAGCGCGCTGGTGGCTTCGTCGCAAAGCAGTAATTTGGGATTATTTGCGAGTGCTCGAGCAATGCCGACGCGCTGTTTTTGCCCGCCTGAGAGTTGCGCTGGATATTTATCGGCATGATCGGATAGGCCGACGAGTTCGAGTAGATCGGCCACGCGCTTTTTGATGGCGGCTTTATCGAGTACTCCCGCGACTTGCAATGGAAAAGCGACATTCTTGGCTACGGTTTTGGCGGATAGCAAATTAAAGTGCTGAAAAATCATGCCAATTTTTTGTCGTTCCAGGCGCAAATCACTGCTTGAAAGCGTGGTGATGTCGGTGCCATCAACTAAAACCGAGCCACCTGTTGGGCGTTCTAGTAAATTGATTAAGCGAATTAAGGTTGACTTGCCTGCGCCAGAATGGCCGATGACACCGAAGATTTCACCTGCATTGATGGTGAGGTCAATCCGCTTGAGTGCAGGGATTTCTCGGCCATCGACGCGATAAGATTTACTTAAATTTTTGAGTTGAATCATGTGCAGACCTAATGGCCGAATGAAGAGCGAATACCTACAGTATTCAATAGGCATATTCAATGCGGCAAGGTAAATATGTGGACTTGTGTAGGCGCGACAAACTACACATGATTGTGTAGTCTGACAAGTTGCTAGATTTGCTAGGCCAATCAATGCGATGGATCAAACAGTGCTTGCGTGGATTTTCTGATTTGATTGGGAGAATTACCGGCAAGTGTTTAATTTTGCTCGTGATGGTAGATGATTTTTGCGCTTTTATCCGCAGCAGGAGCTAGATTGGAAAATTGATTTGAGTTATCTCCTGTCCGCAGCACGATGCCCTCTAGGAGGCAATCCTATCAACTTAAGCCTTCAGACCGTTGCTTTGTAAGCAATGTAATCGTGAGGTTTGGGGTGATTGGTGCGTTCTTTCCTCGCTCTGGGATTAAAATTGATCAACGATTTCCTGATCTCAGTCAGCGCAAGC
>CAUOZE010000019.1:0-46664 GCA_963508915.1 uncultured Deefgea sp. | reverse complement strand
CTCATAACGTTGGTTTTGGGTGAGATGTTGGTAATCCATTTCTTTGTGCTCCTGACTTGCCGGTCAAATGACAGAGAAATGTACTTCATTTCACCCATTTAGTGACCCGCATTGCCGTTGCACTTACTAGTTGAATCCGCCCTTCCAGTTGGTGTATTCATACCTGAAGACGTAGGCGAACTAGCCCCCTCATTCGAGACTCCGTCTCACATTGTAAAGGGATTTTATACCCAGCCACTAATGTTTGTACTGCTCGGAAAGCACTACGAGATGGCTCCGATCGTCAACGAAATGATTCGGATTCATGAATCATTACAAGTCTGCGGAATCAATGGTTTCAGATTATCTTAGCCAAGAAAAATAACCGCTTAACCACCACACTTCGAGATTAAGCAATATGGAACCACGACCAAATATTACAAAGCCCCTAGCAGCAGTGATCAACAACGCTTATATTCACGCAACAAAAGCTTACGAAGCAATTGAACATCGTCTAGAGAGCTTAACACGTCAAGAAATTCTAGTTAGGCAATGGAAAGATAACCTGCCCGCCATGATTGCCACGCACTACCCTAACCATGACGCTGCATCATATCCAGTTCAAATTCGCATGCAACGAGAATTCGAAAAATTGGAACAATACAAAATCGAGCTACCAGACCGCCTTACCAGCTACGCCATCGCCCTTCAGGAAATTGATTTAGTGGTCACAGAAATTCTTGAATTAACCAAATCTATCTCATTTTCTAAGGCTACCGAACCATGGCCAATTCCACCAAAAATTTTAAAGAAAAATCCTTGGCCGAGTAACTGGCCGCCCCGGCCGAGGCCAGAAGAGCTACACCAAGAGAAGGTAGCTGCGTATTCTTTTAACGCGAACCGAATTTTGTCCGCACCAAGAGAATCCTCACCTGGGTTATTTACCTTGAACATCGCAGGCCACGAGATAGAACTCCAGACAGTTTACGATGATGGCGTAAATTACTTCACACTAGCACTCGAAAACTATATCAAGGGCGCAGTCTCTTCACGATGGGCCGCAATTACCGAAGCGATCCGATGTGGCATACGCTGGCCAAAATTAGATTTATATTTAGCAGAGTGTGAAAAGCCTTGGCTTCCTAGATTTTTCGTTAATGAAACATTTGGCCTTCGAGGAAGTTTAGAGCGCCGTGACGAGCTAGCTCATATTATGGCGCAAATATCGGCGGAGGCTGGGCGATGGTATCTATCAGCACAACCAATGCCTCGCCTCTGCCACATTGAAAGCTTTAGCGATTTCACACATGACATTATTGAGGAGCTTATGACCATCGACTTAGTGCGTTGGGCTCCAACCTTACCGCCAGAAAAGTTACTGCACATGCTGCCATTTCCTGAAGTGAAATCATTATTCACACTTGCAGGATTATCTCAACCGCGAAGTTTTAATGTCGCAGTGGCAAGGTATGGAGAACTAGTCTCGGTACGAGGCAGCGAATACCTTATACGAAAAATCCATACATTTGTGGACCCTTCGAGCTTGATTGAAATTCGAGAACCTAATGGCTGGCACAGTGAGGAGCGCCTAGGCCCACGAGCACGAGCCAATGTATTGGTGAGTACTTTGATCATGCTTGCAGACGGTAATCTGGACGCAGGTCGAATTATCAAATGGGGAAATTAAGTAATGACCTTGCAACTCGTAAGCATTATCATAGGATATCAATGCGACCAGCAAATGCAGATAGCACAACAGTGCAATGCGCTAACGCTTATTGAAACCCTGCAATCCATCCCACTCAGCGAAACAAGAAATAATAAATCACATAAAACCAACTCAAAAAGCCGTGAATAATCGCCCACAGAATTGAATGATTAGCGCCCCATGAGAGGGCGACGGCGATGAGGGTGCCGAGACTAAATCCACCGATGGCATTTTTCATTTTTGCATCCTTGTTGAGTGTCTCATCATAAGATAAAAGCCACTGCCCGAGGCGAATGCCTTGCACTGAAAATAAATAGCGACATAAAAAATACCAAAAATTTGAGCAAATTCGTCATTCCGGCGAAGGCCGGAATCTAGCTGGAATGTTGATCTTAGCCTTGCTCTGGATACCGGCCTACGCCGGTATGACTAAGTAGTGCGGTATACTGCGCCCATTCTTGCTATTCAATTATCATTAGGAAATTGCAAATGCGCCCTTCACAACGCCAGCCGAACGAACTTCGTACCGTCACTTTAACGCGTAACTACACCTGCCACGCCGAAGGTAGCGTATTGGTTGAGTTCGGAAACACTAAAGTATTGTGTACCGCCAGCGTCGAAGAGAAAGTGCCTCCGTTTTTGAAAGGCAAAGGCGAAGGCTGGGTGACGGCAGAATACGGCATGTTGCCGCGCTCAACGGGCAGCCGCATGAAGCGTGAAGCTGCTGCGGGCAAGCAATCGGGCCGCACTCAAGAGATCCAACGCTTAATTGGCCGTTCCCTGCGCGCCGTGGTGGATATGAAAGCCTTGGGCGAGCGTCAAATTACGATTGATTGCGATGTAATCCAAGCTGACGGTGGCACGCGCACCGCGAGTATCACTGGCGCGTTTGTCGCGCTGACCGACGCAATCAACGGCCTGATCGCGGCGGGAAAATTGGAATCAAGCCCGATTCGCGAAGCTGTCGCGGCGGTTTCTGTCGGCGTGGTGGGTACGACACCGGTACTCGATTTGGATTACATCGAAGACTCAGCCTGCGAAACCGATATGAATGTGGTGATGACCGCCGCCGGTAAATTCATCGAAATCCAAGGTACAGCCGAAGGCGAAGCCTTTAGCCGCGACGAAATGAATGCGCTGCTTGATTTGGCAGAAAAAGGTATTGGCGAGTTGATTGTGAAGCAAAATGAAGTTTTAGCGGCTAAATTTACCTACGTATTGCCATGAGTCTACTTTTTAATATAGGGTAGATGGCAATACCCATCAAAAAATGGCAATGTTCAGATTACGTGTTGATGGTTTTAAGTGCCTGCGGTACGGTGTTTTACAATCGCAATCCGCGATGGGGACTTACTTTTCTTTTCGCTGCGAAAAGTAAGCAAAAGAAGGCGACCCATATATCTGCACCGACTTCGTCGGTTTGATATGAGGGATTTTAAAACCCCAACTCGACGAGCGCGAAACGATATCAACACCAAATCTGAACATCACCCAAAAAATAATTGAAACTTAATTATGTCGCGATGATTGGGCTGGGGCTTAAACCCCGTCCAAGCGCACCGAATGAGGGAGAGAGGCAAACAGTTGTATCGTTTGGCTCACGACTGATCGAGGGCATCGGGGACCGATGCGCGCCCGGGTCGCCTTTCTTTGCGACTGTAAAATACCGTGCCGCAGGCACTGAAAAAATGAATACATCAGACCAACAAATCAAACTCACTCAAGAAGACGGCCGCGTATTTGTCGATATGCCCGATGGCGACGACCATGTTTGCGCCAGCTGTGGCGCTTGCTGTAATCACTTTCGCGTGTCGTTTTATGTCGGTGAAATTGCGGGGGGCTTAGCGGAAGACGCGATTGGCGTCCCTGCCGATAAAGTGATTCCGATTACGCCGTTTTATGCTGCCATGGCCGGAACCAATCAAGAAAAACCGCGTTGCGTCTGTTTTGAAGGCGAGGTCGGCAAAAGCAGTCGGTGTAACATTTATCATCACCGCTCTAGCACTTGCCGCGAATTTTATGTGCACGATGAACTGGGCCAACCGAACCCAGCCTGTCAAACCGCACGTGCAGCCAATGGTTTGCCGCCGCTGACCGCGATTCAGATATAACAATGGGTATTTAATGCTAAGCCTTGATAAACAATGCGCAGCAAAAAATACCCCATCATGGTTACTTCACGTTTTTAGTAATGGCGGCTTGAATATCACTCGGGCGATGCAGTGCTTCGCCTTGGCTGGCGAAGTTTTTCAACTTGCCGTTTTCAATTTGGCCCACTTCAAGCTTGCGATTGTCACCATCAATCAGCAGATAAATCACCTTACCTTTCTGCTCATTGAGCAAGTACATCACGCGCTCTTGTTTCAAAATCGCGCCGCCTAGCGCAGCTTTCACCGCAGCGGCATCAGTGCCTAAGAGCGTATTCAAGTCGGCTTCGATCGGGCTCACTGCGGTAAACAAACCAATCTCAGCGGCTGACTTACCCGTTAATCCGCTCAGCGCTTGCCAATTGGCATTCGGTTTAATCGCTTGGGCAACCAAGGCCGATGTTTTGTCTTTCAGTGCACTGCCCACTTTGCTGGCGTCAATACCCAGCGGTGCGAGCGCTTCGTTGGCTTGCCCCACGGTTTCATCAATCACCGCATTGGCTTGATTTTTGACTTCTTGGCCAACCACGGCGGCGACCGATGAGGCGGCTTGTTGCGCCAATTGCGCGCCTTGATCACAGGCGCTTAAGCCCAACAATAATGCGGCGGGGATGACTAGCTTTAACATAACAACTCCTTGTTTATGCCGGAATGTGAAAGTAAAAAAATTGGCCAGCAATGCGCAACGTCGAAGACAGTACACATCGTACGGCGAGACGTTGCAACGATGCTGGCGGATTTTTTTCTCCAGCCCGCCGGCATGATTATTTAATGGCTAATACTTCAACTTCGAACGTCAAGGTCGCATCAGCTGGAATCACACCGGGCACACCACGACTGCCGTAAGCCAGTTGCGGCGGGCAAACCAGTTTGGCTTTACCGCCGACTTTGATTTTTTGTACACCTTCAGTCCAGCAAGGCACCACACCGCTCAATGGAAACGTTGCTGGCTGGCCACGTTTGTATGAGCTATCAAATTCTTTGCCATCCGCTAAAGTGCCGCGGTAGTGCACAGTTACGGTATCAGTGGCTTTAGGAGCTGCGCCCGTACCAGCTTTCAAGGTGGTAATTTGAATACCGGTATCAGTGGTTTCAACTTTTGCAGCAGTCGCTGCGATGACGCTAAGAGAACAGCTCATTAGGACTACAGCGGCGAGTAAATGTTTCATGATTTTTCCTTTTGGCATAAAAAAACAGCAAAATGAGCCTGATTAGATCATTTTGCTGAGAATAATAACTTAAATCTAAAAATCAGCCAGAATCGACAAGCTTATTTAGCTGGCGAATTTTGTAATTCACGCAACTGGCGAATCCGCGCTTCGATACTGGATAATAAATAAAAATCATTGCCAGGCTGTTTCAATGCTAAATCGAACTGCTCAAATGCAGGGGCATATTCCTGCAGCCTAACATAGTATTCGCCTTGCGCCTGATACTGCCGCATCAAGTCACCTTTTTTAGCATACATTTTCGCCATCCGCTGATACAACCAAGCATCGGATGGATAAAGCTCTAAAGCATCCAATATGCTGGCTTGTGCTGCACTTAAATTGTTAGCTGCAATTTGTGCATCAATTAAGCCATATACCAAAGCGCGACTCGCAGGAAAACGGAGTGTGGCTTCTTGAAAAAGTTGTTCAGCCTGCGCAAATTGTCCTTGGCCAATTTTAATGTTCCCCGCTAAAAACTCCAGCATCGGATGGCTTTTGCCACTTTTTCCTTTCTCGACTCCTAAGCTGGCTTTTGCCTCCAGCATTGCCGCCCATGCTAAATCATACTGCCGCAATAAATAATGCGAATACGCTAGACCATAGCGTTGGGCGGTTTCATTGGCGAAACGCTTTTCAGCAATAATATGCGTGTAATACGACACACCTTCACGCCCCCCCATTTGCAAAGCGCGACTTTTTTCGCGAATAAATAAAAACTCTAGGCTATCAGGAACGGGTTTAAATTTAAATTCACCAGAACGAGCTTGCGCATCAGAAATGCGCTTATATGTCACCGGATGGGTACGCAAAAAATCAGGCGCATTATTCTCGTATAAACGATTGTGTTGTTGTAATCGCTCAAAAAAAGTCACCATGGCGTTGGGGTCATAGCTGGCTTTTTTTAGCGTTTGCATTCCGATACGATCTGCTTCTTGCTCAAATGAATAAGTAAAATCCAATTGCTTTTGCACTGCCAAACCCGTACCTGCTGCAATAGCCGCCACTGCTGCATCGCCATGCCCAGCTTGAGCGGCTAACAAGGCCAAAGCAATTGAGCCTAATGAAAGCCAAACACCGGATTTAGTCCCATCGATCAATCGCGCAATATGCCGCTGACTGACGTGGGCAATTTCATGCGCCAATACGCTGGCGACTTCAGACTCATGCTGAGCTTGCACAAGCAAACCCGTATGCACACCAATAAATCCACCTGGCATTGCAAAGGCATTCACGTTGGCATTAAGCAGAGGAAAAAAAGTAAATGGCTGCTCGTTGACTTCGGCAGCATCCGTTAAGCGATGCCCCATCTGACTTAGGTACGCCACAATTTCTGGGTCATCCATCATCGCGCCACTGCGCCGAATTTGGCGCATTGCATTCTCACCGATTTCACGCTCTTGCTGCGTGCTCAAGCCCTGTTGTGATACATCACCAAAATCGGGGATATCGGCGGCATGAACTGGCATGATCGCCATACTCAACATCAAGATAATCGTGATGATTTTTTGCTTCACAAGATCTCCGCTCTTTCGCAAGACAAACGTTAGCATGCTCGTTGATTCATGATGATCCACGCGATTGCTCACGTTGGGTATTACGTGGTTTCGTACAGCGTTTTTGCAACTAAGTCCCAATTAAACAAAACATAAATCGCCACGTAGCGGGCTATTTTGCCAATAGATATATAGACAATCACCGACCACCACGGCCAGCGCAACCACCCAGCCAAGCCGCAAACAGCGTCACCCACAACCGGCAACCACGACATCAGTAAGCTCATTGGCCCGAGTTTTTGTAGCTTTTGCAGCCATGGCTTTTGTGGCGCAGGCGGTAATTTTCGCCCCATCCAGACCGTTAACAGCCCCCCTAGAATATTACCCAGCGAAGCCACCGCCACAGCCAGCAAGCCCAAACTCGGCTTGAAGTGTAGTGCGGCGACTAAAGCCGCTTCTGAATTACCGGGTAAAACGGTGGCTGATAAAAAAGCCGATGCAAAGAGCCCCGCCAGCCACAGCAAAATATCCATCAAAAACTAAATGCTTCGCCTGCATGCGCACTAATTGCCGCCGCCACATCGGCAAACAATTCGCCATCACCGCGAGTATTAATCCACTGGCCTTCAATCAAGCGATAGTGATAACCGCCTGAGCGCGCTGCCAACCAAATTTCTTGATTGGCCGCATGACGATTCACAATCACTTTGCTACCCTCTTCAAACTCAATTTCCAACACATTGCCTGCACGCAGGGTATCAACATCAAAGTCAACGTCATCAAGTGCCATTTCAACTTGCGCAAATACGGCGTCGCTCAGATCTAAAAATTCAGATTCGGTCATTTCTATCCTTTGTGGCTAAAGCCATTTAGACAGCACTCGGCGCTGATCTGCCATGCTAAAATACCAATTCTACCACTGACAAGCCCTGCCCTTATGCGCGTTCTAATGACCTTTGTATTGTTTGCCTTCACTCTTAGCGCCTGCGGCTTTAAAGGCCCCTTGTACTTACCCAAGCCCAGCGACACCAGTAAAGCGAGCCAGCCGACGGCGGCAGCTAGCGCTGTTTCAAAATAATCTCATGCTTTAAAGCCAAGGTTTGAATATCCCTTAGTGCTTTGGCTGATCAATGCGGTTTACTCAGCAGCGTGGTTCAGCGGTGGGCTGGCATTAAAAAAGGCGAGCATCGCTCGCCTTTTTTATTAGTGGTCTATCAATTAGAATCGTTCCGGCAATTTTTGCACAATGATAATTCGTTTATTTTCCAAGCGGATATAACCACCAAACACCAACTCTTTCAAAATTCGCGCAATCATTTCACGTGATGAGCCAACCCGATCAGCGATGGCTTGTTGTGTCAGTGGCTGAGAAATCATTTCCTGCCCATCCACCATTTCAAGCATCGACTCAAACAAAGCACGAACTCGCCCGTAAACATCAAGCAAGGCTAAATTTTTCATGGTGGTTGATAGCGTACGCACCATTTTTGCTAAATTAGCAATCACCAAGTCTTTGACTTGAGGCTCACGGTTTAATGCCTCACGAAATTCATGCTTGGTAAACATCAAGAACAGACAGTTTTCTTCACATTGCACTGACCAACCACGTGGCTCATCATCGAGCAAAGAAATTTCACCGATGGCATCACCCGGTTCAGCCAGCATAAACACGAATTCTTTGCCTTGATTATCGCTACTAAAAAAACGTGCTTGCCCTTCCAGCAGTACATACATGCCTTCTGCTGGATCACCTTCGCGAAAAACGAAAGCGCCTTTTGGCATCGTACGTTTCACGCCAACTTGCACCATGTATTCCAGTTGCTCATCTGAAAAGCCAGCCAGCAATGGTACTTTTTGTAAAATTGATAGCATACAAAACCCTGTAATTTACGCTGCGCGTGATTGAAATTATTTTTAATTCAATATTAAAACTGTTCTGGTAATTTTTTTAACAGCAACAAGCGTTTTCGACCCGTTTCAACGTAGCCGCCAGCGACGAGCTCACGCATGATTTTAGCAATCATTTCACGCGATGCTCCAACTCGATCTGCGATGTCTTGTTGACTCATTTGCTCGTCAATCAGTAAACCCTCATCAGTCGGTTGCGCTAAACGCTCAAACAACACACGTACACGGCCATAAACGTCTTTCAATGCAAAATCACGAACCATTATGGCCAGCGAATTAATCACCGTCATTGCACCAATCAACATCTGATCTTTAAGCTCAGGATTACTTTGCAATAAAGCCATAAAGTCCGCTTTATAAATGCTCATCACCAAGCAATCACTCTCCGCTTCAGCGCAAATAGAGCGGCGCTCATCACAAAATAAAGCCAACTCACCAAATGAAATACCCGGATCTGCAACGTGATAAACAAACTCTCGACCGCTGTCATTACTTGAATAGAGTTTTAAACGACCGTCCAGCAAAACATACATGCACTCGACAGGATCATCTTCATAAAATAAGACTGAACCTTTAGCGATTTGACGTTGTTTACCAACCGATTCGACTTTAAGTAACTCTTCATCACTCAGTGATGAAAATAATTGAGTCTGTGCCAATAATGGACGCATTTTTTACCTATACCAAAATTATTCTTATTTTGCCGTTTTGGCAGCAACAGGCGCAGAGGCCTCTTCCACAGCAGATGCTTTCGCGTCTAAATCGATCTCCGCAATCGGCGATAATGAACCCGTTTTCACATCGGGGGGCGGAGCGACCTCGGTGATTTTTTTCGCCTGCATATATTCATTCATTTCTTTCCAGCCTGCATAAATATCGGCTTTAGCGACCCTAGCATTACGGCGATAGCAATCTTCTAATGAACGACCGCTATGACGACACGATGCGCCCACCGCTTTACCGTTGGCTTTTTGCTTATTCACTAACTCTAAAACCTGATCGCAACCACTTAGCATGAAGGTGAGCGGCAATAAAAGAGCTAGAATTTTGACTGACTTCACGGGCAAGACTCGATATTTATTTTGTCAAACTAAATTGTATGTGAAAAAGCCCATCAAGTCGCAAAGACCTGAAGGGCTTTTGTATTTAATTGTGTTTAATTCAACATCTTTAAGCTTATGCTTGCTGAATTCCTGCCAACAACCAACGTGGATCGCTCCCCATCGGGCGCACGAAGTGCCAGATTTCACGGAATGGAACAGGTGCCGCATGCAAACTTTCGCTCACACGACCGGTAAATTCAACGCTAGCAATCATACGACCGCCTTCGTTCACCGCTTCAAGCACATTCAAGTTCAACTCTGGGAACTCCGCCACATCAGTGTTGCTGCCAATTTCATCTTTCAGATCAGCAAACAACTCTGGCGTCATATAACGGCGCATTTCCTCGGCCTGTGCAGGTGAATTAAGCGATTGCATGTGCATAAAGCTCGCACGTGCTTGGCGCAAAAATGCGGCTACTTCGGTACCATCTGGCAGACGTGTGATTGGCGCTCCCTGTTGCTGCGTAGCAGCACCACCACCAAACAATCCACCCGTTGCAGCAGGAGCAGTACTGCCTGCACCTTCGCCAATCCGGAATACGCGATCTTGCTGAGCAGGCTGCGCTGATTGTGGCTGTGGAAACAACGGCGCTGGCGCCGCTGAGGCCCCTGCATAGGCCATACCATTACTTTGCTGCGCGACTTGAGCTTGTTTACGACGGCGCATCCACATCACACCACCCGCTGTTAAAGCACCAAGCAACAATAGCGTCCCCCAAGGCACACCGCTCTCACCTTGTGCTGCGCCTGAAGCATTATTCGAGCCGAACATATATCCAAGCAATGAGCCCGCTGCTAAGCCACCCAATACACCGCCCATCATTCCCATGCCACCCGATTTTTGTGCGGGTGCCATTGGCTGTTGTTGTGGTTGCTGCTGAACGTTGTTATTAGGTTGCGGAGCAGGTGCCGCTTGACGTTGCATACCGCCTGAACGACCACCGCCAACTCGTTTTGCTTCCGCGATATTGGCCGCAAATAAAGTGGTGCTCATCATTACAACCATCAAAGTTTTAGCAAAACGTGCCATTCGTAGTCCTTGTTAATTCGTAAACGTTACTTGCTTAGTGGTGCTGAAAGCATAAAAGTTCAATAGCGCAGGTAAATATTATTCCGTATCAATGACGCAAGCATTAAACAAAGTATTTACTGCTAGAGCATGCTGCTTAATACTCAACGTCAGATACCTATGCCTGCCACTTTATCCACGATGACCGCGCTCAATAGTCACGCCTACTTTGGCAACATCTTGCAAGATACCTAATTTGGTCACCGAAACTTTAATCCAAGGCGCACCAAAATCATTAAGGACAATATTCGCAATATGCTCAGCCAAAGCCTCTAGCAGTAAAAAATGCTTCTCTGCGAGGTCTTGGCGAATTTGCGTTACGACTTTGTCGTAGTCAATCGTATCGTTCAAATGATCCGAAACACTCGCCCTGCTCGATGGCAGGCCGATTTCTAAATCTAGCTCAACCACTTGAGCTTTTACACGCTCCCAGTCATACCACCCCAATACAGTGCTGGCGCGTACTTGCTGCAAATAAATTATATCCATGAATGTTTTACCACCGACCCACCCAAGCGATCTAGTTTGAGGGCAAGGCCAGTTTAGCTTAGAATCAAAAGCCTTCGATTGTAGTGGAAATATAGATGTCGCTGCTAATGTCCGTACTGATTATCGCCGCCTATTTGATTGGCTCACTGTCTTTTGCCGTGATTGTGACCAAAGCCATGGGCTTGGCAGACCCACGTACCTATGGTTCCAACAATCCGGGCGCAACCAATGTACTGCGCTCAGGCAATAAAAAAGCCGCAGCACTGACGCTACTGGGCGATGCACTCAAAGGCTGGTTTGCGGTTTTCGCAGCACAGCAAATTGCACCGCATATTGGATTGGGTGCGGTCGGCTCAGAAACCTACACACAAACTATCGCAGCAGTGGCCATTGCGGTCACGGTGGGCCATATGTGGCCGATTTTCTTTAAATTTAAAGGTGGCAAAGGGGTTGCAACCGCAGCGGGAATTTTGTTAGCACTCAATATCTGGTTGGGCTTGGCGACCTTAGCGATTTGGATTTTTGTGGCCAAAGTTCTCAAAATCTCATCGCTCTCAGCCCTGATTGCAGCGGCGCTCTCGCCGCTACTCACGGCGTGGTTAATGCCCAATCAACCGCTCTATCTCGGCGCAGTCACGGTCATTGCCGTTTTGCTGATCCATCGCCACAAACAAAACATCATTGGCTTAATGAAGGGTAAAGAAGGAAAAATCGGCGATCAGCCTTAATTTTAAATATAAAAAAGCCGAACTCAGCTCGGCTTTTTCTTTGGGTAAATCGGGGTTATTAGCCTTGCTTTGTGGCATCTCGCACAATACGTGCTTTTTCACGCACCCATTCACGATCTTTTTCTGTTTGGCGTTTATCGTGTTGCTTCTTACCTTTAGCAAGACCGATCTCAACTTTGATAAAACCATTCTTAAGATGCATATTGACCGGCACCACGGTATAACCCGAGCGCTCGACTTTAATTGCAAATTTCTCAATTTCTCGCTGCTTAAGCAGTAGTTTACGCGTGCGAACCACGTCGGGAAAAACATGCGTTGACGCATTAAGCAATGGCGAAATATGACAACCAAACAAATAAAAATCGCCATCTTTATGAATCACATAGGCTTCTTTAATTTGCACGCGGCCAGCACGGATGGATTTAACCTCCCAACCCTCTAATACAATGCCTGCTTCGAGCTTTTCTTCAATAAAAAAGTCGTGAAACGCCTTGCGATTATCAACGATAACCATGATATGCCTCCTGAACAGACAAGGATTCTAACATGCCAACGCCTAAGCTCGCAGCTCAACGCATACTTTTCCTCTATACCGGCGGCACCATAGGCTGCATTCCCACCACACAAGGGCTAGCACCCGCGGTGGGCGTACTGCAAGAACCCTTGCAGAAATTATTAGCGCGTTTACAACTCCATCAAATTGAACTGACCCTGCGCGAATATCCACAACCACTCGATTCATCCAGCATGCAACCCAAAGATTGGCTACGCATCGCGCAAGACATCCATGATAACTATCATCATTTTGATGGCTTTATTGTGTTGCACGGGACAGACACGCTAGCTTGGACCGCAGCCGCATTACATTGGCAGCTCATGCAGATCGCCAAACCCGTGGTGGTTACCGGATCTCAACGCCCATGGTTAGAATCTGGTAGCGACGCCACTGCGAACGTCGAATTAGCCATCCGCGCCGCGACCGCTCAACAAGCAGGGATCTTGGTCGCCTTTGGCGGGCAAGTCTTGCCTGGGGTTTTCGTCAAAAAATTGGATGCCGATGCGGACGCAGCATTCTTTGCACCAAACTGGCAAGGAACGTGGCCAAGTGTTCCCAACAGTAATTATTTTTTTCAGCCTGTCGATCCCAGTTTAAGAATTTTGCCGATTAAGCTATTTCCCGGCGCAGAAAGCTGGTTAGCTCAAAGCCTTGCCAATCAAACAATCGACGGTATTGCCATGGAAACCTATGGCAGCGGTAATCCACCAGCTCATACCTACTTACAATCGACATTATTGCACCTAGCAGAACAGGGTACTACCTTCATTAACTGCACTCAATGTATCCGCGGCGAAGTCCGCCAAGGACATTATGCGGCGGGCGACTTCATGCATCAAATCAATGCCTTGCCCGCAGGCAGAATGAGCATCGAAGCAGCCACAACCTGGCTCTATACGGCGATCAAAGCAGATTCAACGCAAGATAGCCTCGCCAAAGCATGGCAATCGGCACAGCTTATGGTATAGTGGCGCCCTATCGTTGTTTTGAGGATGTTTTTGTTTTCAACATTTGCCAAAATACTCGACGGCGGGCCTCCCCGCATAGCTAGAAGGTGAACTTGGTCAGGTCCGGAAGGAAGCAGCCACAGCTTTTGATGCTAGTGCCGGGGGTCAGGCTCGCCACCTCCCCTCTCGACTTGTATTAATACCATTATTTTGTCTGTAGGCTAAATTCTTGACGCGCATCAACGCGCACCGCAGCCCAATCCCGCATGATGCGTTTCGCAAGCTGATGCTTCGTGTATCTCCAGTGGTAATTGGGCGCCATTCTTCGTAAACCGTCGAATGGCGTTTTTTTCACCTTGAATCCGAGCGCACTCCCCTGCATAATCGCCCAAATCATTTTTTGGCGTACCCCATGAAATTTCTGTTTGACCTATTCCCAATTTTGCTGTTTTTCGGTGCTTATTCGATCACCGATGACATTTACTTTGCCACTGGCGTGACCATTGCCGCCACCATTGCCCAAGTTGCTTATTGCTGGTTCCGCCATCGTCACGTCGACAAAATGCTCTGGATCAGCCTAGTCCTCATCACCGTGATGGGCGGCTTAACGATTATTTTCCACAATAAACAATTTATTATGTGGAAACCGACCGTACTGTACTGGCTCTTCAGCATCGTGATTGTTGGTGCATGGCATCTGAAACAAAACAATCTGATTGAAAAACTGATGGGCGCCTCGATGGATTTGCCGCGCCCAATCTGGACGCGCGTCATGTATGCATGGGCCTTGTTTTTTCTCGCGATGGGCCTACTTAATATCCTTGTGTTTCAAAATTTTGATGAAGCAATTTGGGTCAAATTCAAAGTGTTTGGCACTTTGGCACTGACTTTAGTTTTTGTTGTGGCACAAAGTCTCTACCTCTCAAAACACATTTTGCCAGAAGAAGAAACAAAACCTTCAGAACCGCAATAAGGATTTTTAGCATGCCTTTGTACGCCATTATTGGTACTGATAAAGCGGATTCTTTACCTGACCGCCTCGCCGTTCGCCCCGCGCATTTAGAGCGAATGGAACTACTCAAAGCCGAAGGCCGCCTCGTCTTAGCTGGGCCATTTCCAGCCATCGATAGCGTCGATCCTGGTTCTGCAGGCTTTACAGGAAGCCTCATCGTCGCTGAGTTTGCCTCACTGGCCGACGCTCAAGTCTGGGCTAAAAATGACCCTTACATTATCAACGGGATTTTTACCGATGCAAAAGTAAAACCCTTCCGTCATGTACTTCCATAAGAGTCTGGTATTATGAGCATTGCTGATGAAATACGCCTGCGCTTAGCTTCACTGAATCCAGAAAATATCGATATTTTTGACGACAGTGCAGCTCACGCCGGTCACGCAGGGGCTGCCAGTGGTGGTGGTCACTTTGATGTCACTATTGTTTCAGCTATATTTGCCGGAAAAAAATCGCTTGAGCGGCACCGTATGGTGTACCAGCCCTTAGCAGACTTGATTCCTAACCAGATACATGCTCTCAGTATTCGTGCGTTAACGCCGGATGAATTTTAAATAAGATGATTTTTAAATAAAACCAACTGCACCACAGAAAGGAATCACTACATGTTTAAAGCAAATCGTTTGGCCTTAGCACTTGCCGCAGCCACACTTTCAACTGCTGCTTTTGCTGCACCTGCTGGCACGCTCGCTACCGTAAACGGCGTTGCGATCCCTGCTGCCAAAGCAGACTTATTTGTTAAAGAAGTCACTGCACGCGGCCAACAAAAAGACACACCTGAATTGCGCGCACAAATCAAAGATGAACTAATCAAAAATGAAGTTGTGTACCAAGAAGCTTTGAAAAAAGCCACCGACAAAAATCCAGAAGTGCTAACACAACTGGAAATGTTGAAACAGCGCGTCATCATTGGTGCATACGTAAGCAATTACGTGAAAGCTAATCCAATTACTGATTCTGAATTGCGTAAAGAATACGACAAAATCAAAGCTAATTTTGCTGGTAAAGAATACAAAGCACGCCACATTTTGGTAGCAACAGAAGCAGAAGCAAACGCGGTTATTGCTGACTTGAAAAAAGGCAAAAAATTTGATGAGTTAGCCCAAGCTAAATCACTCGACAAAGGCAGCGCAGCAAAAGGTGGCGATTTAGGCTGGGCGAATCCAAATAGCTTCGTAAAAGAATTTGGTGGCGCATTAGCTGCATTGCCAAAAGGCAAAACAAGCGATCCAGTTAAAACTCAATTTGGTTTCCATATCATCAAATTAGATGATGTACGCGAAGCCAAAGGCCCAAGCTTTGAAGAAGTGAAAGCAGAACTCGCTCAGCAAATGCAAGGCAAACAAGTGCAAGAGATGGTTGAAGCTTTGGTTAAAAAAGCAAAAGTAGAATAATCTTTATCACATAAAAAAACCGGATCAGATCTGATCCGGTTTTTTTATCGCCTCAGCAAATTACTTTTTAGCGGGTGCACTGGCTTTTACGGCTTTATCAGCAGCACTTGCTTTGGCTGCTTTGTCCGCTTTTGCTGGGGCAGCAGGAGCGGCTACTTTACCGCCAACAGAAATTTCACCTTTAATTTTTGCATAAGTACCTTCTTTGATGCCTGGTACTTTCATGATGTCTTCAGCTGATTTGAAAGGACCGTTTTTAGTACGGTAATCAATAATATCCTTGGCTTTAGCTGGACCAATCCCAGTCAAAGATTCCAATTGTGCTTGATTCGCGGTGTTTAAATCAACAGCAGCAAATGCAGCAGTCATCAATGCAAAACTAGCCAATAAAGTAATAAAAAGTTTTTTCAACATGATTAGTCCCATAAAATTTATAATAATTTGATTAAGCTTCGACAGATAAAAACCTTGTTCCGCATCCAATAAAAGAGGCGCAACGAAATTTTGTTATCGAATTTAAATTTACTCCGCATCAAAAGATACGCATTACCAACTATAGCAGCACGCCACATTATTTCCATCATTTGTCAGCTTTACTCAAGGAAAGCGTATGAAGGGCATCACACCACAACAGACTGTTGAACATTATGAAAACTTTCCGGTCGGCTCCTTCTTACTTCCCAAGCCATTTCGCCCCGCGATTGCCGTGGTATACCATGTTGCGCGCTATGCTGACGATTTGGCTGATGAAGGCGATGCGAGTGCCACAGAGCGACTGATTGCATTAAACGAGTGCAGTGCCGAACTACAGCGCATTGAACGTGGTGAAACCCCGCTCACGGCACGATTCCAAGCACTAGCACCCGTCATTGCCCAATACCAAATCCCCCTCGGCTTATTTGAAGATTTGTTTTCCGCTTTCCGCCAAGACGTCATCAAAACTCGCTACCAAAACTTTGGTGAGGTGATTGATTATTGCCGTCGCTCTGCCAATCCCGTAGGGCGCATTTTGCTGCATATTTTTGGTCAAACCGATGCGCGGCAAATGGCACTTTCTGACGGAATTTGCTCGGCATTGCAGCTGGTTAACTTTTGGCAAGACGTCGCCATCGATTGGAAGAAAGACCGTGTATATTTACCACTCGACGACATGGAACGTTTTTCAATTACCGAAGTCGATATAGACCGAGCAATTGCAACGCCCGCTTTTAAACAACTGATGTCTTTTCAATGCGACCGAACCCGCCGCATGCTGCGGGCAGGTTCACCACTAGGCGTGCAACTACCAGGACGCATTGGTTTAGAAATTCGCACTATCGTTTTAGCGGCAGATCGAGTCATAAGTAAAATCAAGCAGGCGGAATACGATGTGTTTAATGCACGTCCCACCTTAACCCGTAGCGATTGGCCCGCCATTTTATGGCACGCATTAAAAGCAGGAATCACTAAGAAAGTATGAGAATTAACCAAAAACAACAACGCGCCTTAATCAGTTTATTCACTGCCCGCTCATGGCCTGCGCGTATATCGGCGATTATCGTGTTAGCGATTGCAGCCTTTACATGGTGGAATCAAGGCCAAGTCAGCCCAGGGCAACTCACAAAGGGAAGTCAAATCGAAGGTCGTGTGGTCGGCGTGGCCGACGGCGACACCGTAACAGTCCTTGATGCTGATCAAAAGCAATACAAATTACGTCTGGCGTATATTGATGCACCCGAAAAAGCCATGCCTTTTGGGCAAGCGTCTAAAAGCAATTTGTCTGATTTAGTTTTTGAGCAAAATGTCGTTGCACACATTGATGATGTTGATCGCTACGGACGTGGCGTGGCTCGGATCAGCAAAGCAGAGCAAGATATTAATTTGGCACAAGTAGACGCTGGATTTGCATGGCATTACGCAACATATGCCAAAAAAACGCAAAGCAGAGATGAGTTTCAACAGTATGAACAAGCTCAAGCAAACGCTAAATCCCAACGCACAGGCTTATGGAAAGACAACAATCCAACCGCACCATGGGATTGGCGCAAATCAAATCGATAGCACAATAAAAAAATACTATGTATCGCCATGCAGACCTTTATTATCAATACTTGCATGCCAATACACCTACTTAAATTTATCATACAAATACACAACGCTGCCGCAACTCAGTTCATCAGGGTCAAATCCCTAAAATTTTGCTAGAATTGCGTCAGTTAAATTGCGCCTCTCTTATCGCTTGGAATCATAATGCTCGTAACCCGCTTTGTTCTCACCGCACTTTTCTCTGCGCTTTCCATAGCGGCCTATGCTGGTGAAGCTGAAGATATTCAGCAATTAATACGAGCAAAACAATACCAACAAGCGGTTGAACGAGCTGATAATTTTCTAGCTAAATCGCCAAAAGACGCACAAGTTCGGTTTTTACGCGCCATTGCCCTCACTGAGGCGGGCCGCAATGATGAAGCAATTAAAGCCTTTACTAAGCTTTCCGAAGACTATCCACATCTACCAGAACCTTACAATAATTTAGCGGTGCTATACGCCAACAACAATCAATTTGATAAAGCGCGTGCAGCCTTGCAAATGGCGATTCAAACTAATCCAAGCTATGCCATCGCACACGAAAACATGGGTGATCTGTATGCACGCCTAGCCTCACAGGCCTACGACAAAGCGTTGCAACTTGAAAACAATAATCCTCAAGTTCAAACAAAATTAAAATCTGTTAGCACTTTATTTAACCCCAATCAGGCTCCGGTTAAAGTGGCTGCGGCAGCAGCGCCAAGCAAGCCCGCTAAAGCGCCAACTGCAGTTCCTACGGCACCGACAGTCACGGCAGCAATAGCCACCAAGGCACCGACAGCCCCCGTTCTAATTTTGCCCAAGCCATTACTCCCTGCAACCACTACCACCAGCAAAGTGGCAACGACCACCAAACCGATTGCAACTGAAGCGCCGAAGCTCGCTACAGCCAAGCCCGTTGTGGCCACGGAAGCGCCAAAACCAAGTCCGATTGCAACATCAGCCCCCAAAGTGGATGAGCGCAACACTGATCGCCAGCAAGTCACCGCGAGTGTTCAAAGTTGGGCTAATGCGTGGAGTAAACAAAATGTGCCTGGCTATGTGGGTAGTTATGCCAAAGGCTTTAAAGCCCCCGGTGGCCGTAGCGCATGGGAAAAAGATCGTCAGTTAAAAATTTCAGGGCCAAAATCTATTGATGTGAAAGTCAATGTACTCAACGTTGACTTTATTGATGATGACACTGCCAAAGTGAAACTACGTCAAAATTACAAATCAGATCGCCTGTCTAGTAGTACGGTTAAAACATTGGTACTACAAAAATCTGGAAGCCGCTGGTTGATTCTTGAAGAACGGATTGGTGGTTAATAAAATACATGCCTCATTTAACACCTTGGGCCAAGCGAATTATTTGCTTGGTCATTTTGCTTTTTCTAGCAACCGCAGCAACACCGCGTTTATTCGAATTCAACGACAACACATTCTCGCTGACTCCTGAAATAACTGGAACTGCTAAAACAGGCAATAATGAAAATCGCATACTCGCCGCGATTGATGATATTCGTTCCGGTAATATGGCTGATGCCCGTGCAACTGTAGATGCGCTACTGGATGAGCAACCCAATTATCGATTGGCACAATTACTGCGAGCTGATCTATACGCCATGCGCGCAATGCCGCTTGAAACGATCGGTGGTGGCGTTGCGAGCGCTCCAGGTGGCGCCCTAGATGACCTGCGCAAAGAAGCCTTAGTTCGGATTGCCCACCGCAATGAAGACCAAGCTACCGCAAATAAACTACCAGCTAACATCATTGTTTTTGCCCCAAATCAGCAATACGCCATTCTCATTGATGCGGCTTCGTCGCGTTTGTATGTGTTTGCAAATGAAAATGGCAAACCCAAACGGATCAAAGATCACTATGTCGTTGTTGGCAAACTCGGTGTAGATAAAAAGTTTGAAGGAGACCAACGCTCTCCACTTGGTGTCTACTTTGTTACCAGCCACCTAACTCGCCCACAACTGGATAAAACCTACGGCGCTTTAGCAGACCTTTACGGTGTTGGTGCTTGGCCGATTTCTTATCCGAACGAACTCGACCGCAGTCAAAAACGTACTGGTTATGGCATCTGGCTACACGGGAGCCCAGCTGCAACCTACGCTCGCGCACCACAAGCCTCCAATGGCTGTGTCGTACTAACCAATGAAGAGATGCTCAAGGTGAGCAGCTATTTGCAGCCTGGTAATACCCCGGTGATCGTTGCGCCACAAGTAGAATGGCTGTCCGAAAGTGAATGGCTCCAGCGACAAACCGCTGCGCTCGCCCTATTGTCAGAATGGAAAAGTAAATGGGAAAGCTTAGATGCAAATACTTATCTAAGTTTTTATGGCGCAGAGTTTCGTAGCGCTGAAGGACAAAGCTTGGATGCTTGGCGCAGCCAAAAAACGACGGTTAACGCTGGTAAGACTTGGACAAAAATTCAACTCAGCGACATTTCAATTTTTGCCGCTGGTGAAAACAGTACGCAATTAGTCACCACGTTTAAGCAAGACTACCGCAGTAATAATTTAGAAAATCAAATGCGCAAGCGCCTGTATTGGCAACGTAGCGAGCAGGGCTGGAAAATCATCTGGGAAGGTGCGGCAGCGATCTAAAGGGTATATGTTTGAACGTTAATTTAAATAGTGCGTACAAACAAATACCCAAGAAAAACCGCAGTCAGCGGGTTTTTCTTGCAAATCAAACAATTACAAAGTCAAACCACCAGTTACTTCAATCGCCGCACCATTAATGTAGCTTGCTTCATCTGAAGCCAAGAATGCATACACGCTTGCGATTTCAGATGGCTGAGCCAGACGACGCATCGGCACTTTTTCTTCCATCCCTTGCAACACTTTTTCTGGCATTGCCGTCACCATCGGCGTTGCCACAAAGCCAGGACAAACGGCATTGGCACGAATGCCTTTTTTACCGAGCTCTTTTGCCCAAGTTTTTACAAAACCGATCACACCAAATTTAGTAGCGGCGTAATTAGTTTGGCCAAAGTTGCCATACACACCAACTACTGAGGAAGCATTTAAGATGACGCCTGAATTTTGCGCGATCATCGTATCGACGACGGCTTTGGTGCAGTTATAAACGCCTTTCAAATTGATATCGATGACACGATCAAACTGATCTTCGGTCATCTTAAACAACTGCGCGTCCTGAGTAATACCGGCGTTATTCACCAAAACATCAATGCGATTGTATTTTTCTTTCACCGCAATCACCATTGCCGCAATCGTGTCGGGCTTAGTCACATCCACCACGAAACCGACCGCATCAGCACCTCCAGCCACTAAGGCCGCGACTACTTGATCCACGCCCGCTTGATTTACATCGCAAACCACCACTTTTGCGCCTTCGGCAGCAAATTTGATGGCCGTGGCCTCGCCGATACCGCTAGCCGAACCAGTAATGATGGCAACTTTATCTTTCAGTCTCATGGCAATCCCCTCCCTATTCACGGTCTACGCCCTTATGGGCAATATCCACAGCATAGATCACATGCTGCAACGCAACAATAGGAGGCATGAATTTTTTACAGAAATGTAGGATGAAAATTTCAAAAAACGAAATTTAGTGCTGATTGCCTTGAATCAGAGATCGACAGTCAACCACTTGCAAGTCATTGTCTTTTGCAAATGTCATAATAAATTCAAAGACGCGTGGATCAACTTTTTCTAACTGTCGATCAACGGCAACGCAGCGCACATTGTTGTGAACCATTGGACGTACAAAAGGTGCGTATGACAGTTTTTGGTCAACACCAAAAGTAGAGAGAATACCCGATAGGCGCTCAGCCCAATCACTAGGACGGAACTCACGTCCGTTACTGGTAATACCTTGAATGATAATTTCGTAAGGATTGCAGATCATTGTGGGCGCCAAGCAGAGTTTAATTCGAGAACTGTCCGCATTATACCACCGCCCTATGCTGCGGCGCATGAAATATGTAGCACGCCATGAATAAGTACAAGCTCCACAAATCCAGCAAAATACTTGCTTTTTTGGGGTATAACGCTGAAAATAATCGTTTTTTCAGCCATTTGGTCGCGTGCTCAGCGCCGATCGACCAGGACAAAATTGAATGCGTCACTACCTACAGTTCAGCGATTTTACTCTTGAAGAATACCAATACCTGTTTGAACGGACTGCAAAATTAAAAGCACGCCTCAAATCAGGCACTCTCTATCAGCCTCTGCCTGGCAAAGTATTGGGCATGATTTTCGAAAAATCTTCGACTCGAACTCGAGTATCGTTTGAAGCAGGTATGTACCAATTGGGTGGACATGCGATGTTCTTGCAGTCCAAAGACACGCAATTGGGCCGTGGCGAACCGATTGAAGACGTCGCAAAAGTCATGAGCCGCATGGTCGACATTGTGATGGTGCGTACTTTCGAGCAAAGCATTATCGAGCGCTTTGCCGAAAACTCTTTGGTTCCAGTGATCAATGGCCTGACTAATGAATACCACCCTTGCCAAATCATGGCTGACATTTTCACGTATATCGAACATCATGGTCCAATTGAAGGGAAAACAGTATGTTGGATCGGCGATAGCAACAATATCAGCCGCACTTGGTTGCAAGCTGCAAAAATCTTCAATTTCAAATTGAATCTTGCCTGCCCACGTGGCTATGAAATGACAGTGCTGGATGGACAAACCTACGGCAGCGATGTTTTTGAAACATTTAACGACCCATATCAAGCTGCTCGAAACGCCGACATCGTCACTACCGACGTCTGCACTTCAATGGGCTATGAGCGCGAAACACTACAGCGCAAGAAAGACTTCATCAATTACAAAGTATCAGAAAAATTGATGCTGCAAGCCAAAGCAGAAGCGCTTTTCATGCATTGCTTACCTGCACATCGTGGCGAGGAAGTCGATCCAGAAGTGATCGACGGCCCACAATCGGTGGTATGGCAAGAAGCGGAAAACCGCATGCACACTCAAAAAGCGGTAATTGAATACCTACTACTAGGTCGTGTGGACGATTAATGTTTGGCATTACTGATCTTTGGGCCTATGTACTTGGTACGGTACTGATTATTTTAGTGCCGGGCCCAAACTCACTCTTTGCACTGACAATGGCTAGCACCCGCGGTCGAAAAGCTGGTTTTGCTGCTGCCGCTGGCATCGTCGCTGGTGACTTGATTTTAATGCTTGCGGCTAGTTTAGGTGTTGCCTCACTAATGAAAGCCAATCCAATTGCTTTTGATGTGGTGCGATATTTAGGTGCGGCCTATCTGACGTATATCGGTCTAAGCGCTCTATTTTCTAAGTCACAGCAACATACCCAATCAGTTGAATCAACTCATAACTCAGCACGTAAGGCTTTCCGTTCTGCGCTGGGTATTTCACTGGTCAATGTCAAAGCAATTCTTTTTTTCATGGCGTTCTTCCCGCAATTTGTAAATCCAAACTACCCACACGTTTGGCACACTTTTGCTGCGCTAGGCTTGATCGTACAGTTCGTCAGTATTAGCTATTTGACAATGTTAATCTTGGTTGGCAGCAGCCTATCGCGCCGACTTTCAGCTAAAATCTGGCTGAAAACCGTACTAAATAAATTAGTCGGCACTTTGTTTGTGAGCTTTGGCTTACGCCTAGCACTGAACTGATATTCGTATTTTTCTTTTTGAACATCTTAAGACTAAGGCAATCCGCATGTCCGATATTAATAAAGTAGTTCTCGCCTATTCCGGTGGCTTAGATACTTCAGTGATTCTGAAATGGCTACAAGACACTTATCAATGCGAAGTGGTGACCTTCACTGCTGACCTAGGCCAAGGTGAAGAACTCGAACCTGCACGCCAAAAAGCACTGCAATTTGGCATCAAACCAGAAAATATTTTTATCAACGACTTGCGCGAAGAATTCGTTCGTGACTTTGTATTCCCGATGTTCCGCGCCAACACAGTGTACGAAGGTGAATACCTACTCGGTACATCCATCGCTCGTCCATTGATCGCCAAACGCCAAATTGAAATCGCCAACGCGACCAATGCGGACGCGGTATCTCACGGCGCAACCGGCAAAGGTAACGACCAAGTGCGTTTCGAACTCGGTTACTACGGCCTAAAACCAGACGTTAAAGTGATTGCACCTTGGCGCGAATGGGATCTATTGTCACGCGAAAAACTATTGGCTTACGCTGAAAAGAACAATATCCCAGTCGATATGAAGCACAAAAACGGTGGCGCACCGTATTCGATGGACGCTAACTTGCTGCACATCAGCTTTGAAGGCCGCCATCTAGAAAATCCATCGGCTGAAGCCGAAGAAACCATGTGGCGTTGGAGCGTGAGCCCAGAAGCCGCACCTGATGCAGCTGAATACCTCGATATCGAATTTGAAAAAGGCGATATCGTGGCATTGAATGGCGTGCGTATGTCGCCAGCCACCGTGCTAACCAAGCTCAATGAACTCGGCGGCAAACACGGCATTGGTCGCCTAGACTTGGTAGAAAACCGCTACGTGGGCATGAAATCACGGGGTTGTTACGAAACCCCTGGCGGCACGATCATTCTGAAAGCGCATCGCGCCATTGAATCGATCACGCTGGATCGCGAAGTAGCACATTTGAAAGATGATCTGATGCCGCGTTACGCCAGCATGATTTACAACGGCTTCTGGTGGGCACCTGAGCGCAAAGTTCTGCAAACTTTGATTGATGCGACACAAGAAACCGTCAATGGCTGGGTACGCGTGAAATTGTACAAAGGCAACGTCATCGTGGTTAGCCGTGACTCGAAAATCAACTCATTGTTTGATATGAACATTGCCACGTTTGATGACGATGGCGGCGCATACAACCAAGTTGATGCTGGCGGCTTTATCAAACTCAACGCACTGCGCATGCGTATTGCAGGTCGTTTGAATAAATAAGCTTTAGCCCGATATGACCAAAACGGCTCGGATTTTCTGAGCCGTTTTCACACAAAAGCAGAGAATAACCATGCTTGATGCACTATTAGCAATGGATGAAGCGCAATTCACCACATTGTCAGTCACCATTTTGTGCAGTGGTTTAATGATCTATATGGGTTTCATTATCTACAATTTAGCCAAAGAATCGAAAGCCGGAAAGTTTGGTACGATCATGCTTTTTTTTGTTTTAGGCTTTGGCATGCTCGGTTTTATTGTAAAAGAAATTTTGACTAAAGTTTTAACCCATTAAATCTACATTTTAAGGATATGGAAATGAGCCAATTTGATAATGTTTCAGTATTGAAACAAGGCAATGTTTATTTTGACGGCAAATGCGTGAGCCACACAGTTGTTTTTGCTGACGGCAGCAAAAAAACGGTCGGAGTTATTTTACCTTCTAAACTCAACTTCAACACCGGCGCGCCGGAGATCATGGAAGTTATTGCCGGGGTATGCAACGTGACCTTATCTGGTGAAACGTCTACAAAGACATACTCTGCAGGCCAGTCTTTTGATGTACTAGGTAACTCAAGCTTTGATATCGAAACCACCGAAACACTGCATTACGTTTGCCATTTTGCCTAAATTGTAGACTACTCAAATCTAGTGCAGTGTTCTGCGCTAGATTCAGCAATCAATTCAATTCATACCCCCAGTGAGCCTGATTATGCCTTCTTTCGACATTACCTCTGAAACCGATATGGTGGCACTAAAAAATGCGATTGATGTGGCCGAAAAAACCATCATTAATCGTTATGACTTTAAAGGCACGAGTGCTAAAGTTGAGCTTAACGAAAAAGATAAACTCATTACAATCAATGGCGATTCTGAATTTCAACTCGACCAAATTAAAGATATTGTATTTCCAGCACTAGAGAAAAAAGAACCAGAAAGCAGCAAACGTCTAGAGCAAGGTGACATTCAAAAAGTTTCTGGCAATAAAGTAAAACAAGTTCTCACCATCAAAGATGGCATCGATAAAGAACTAGCCAAGAAAATTATCACTATCATTAAAGACTCGAAACTCAAAGTACAAACAGCGATTCAAGGCGACGAAGTGCGTGTAACCGGAAAGGATCGTGATATATTGCAAAGTGTCATCGCACTAATGCGCAAATCGGTCAGTGACTTTCCGCTGCAATATCAAAATTTCCGCGATTAATTTACGCTTTTGTATAAGGCTCAGCTAATATCAAGTATCTGATTGATGTTGGCTGATCTTCATGACTTGGCAGTCCAAAAAACCCATACTTGTCGCATTCTGCGCCCTTTTACTTGCAATTGGCATATTGTGGCTGCTCGCCGTTCAAGTCAGTAAATCCTACAATACCGAAATCAGTCGTATTCAATCAGAAACCGAAAATATTGGCATTGCTGCCGAACAAGAGCTCATCGGTAAACTTGAGCTGATTAAAATAAAACAAAGCAATACTGCTGAAAAAATTCAGCCCATTTTAGACAACGACAAGCTCACCACCAACGATACCGAGAAATTAAAAACGGTACTCGAGCATTTTCTAACACAGGTAAAAGACAGCCTGGCTGTTGGCATTATCAATACAAACCATGAAAACCTCTCCTCAGCAAGCACAGACGATCAGGACTTGTTAAGCGCATCTATTTTTTTACCATCAAAAAAAGACGCCGTAGAAATGTTTAGCGCAAATGGAAGAAGTAATATCCACATATCACAGCGAATTGACCCAACAAGCGAAGAATCAGCAAGTATTCTTTCAGTCATTAACGCCGATCAACTCATTAAAAAATTCAGCATACTCAAAAACAATAAGCAAGCATCAATATTCCTGTTCGACAAAGATATAAAGCCACTCAAGCAAAACCTAGAAAAAATAAATATTAATAACCATCTGGCAGCCTTTCAATCTTTCATTCAATCAAATCAACAATCCAGTTCATTCACTATTAATAGCAAGACCCAATCAACTCAAATTAATCTACGTAGAGTTGGCGATTCTGCACTATATATTGCTATTTTTAATCAAAACGAGAGTAATCTCTCCACATGGAAAAATAATACTATATTCTATATTATAGGTTGCATACTCATACTGGGATTTTTATTACAAATACTCTATTCACTTGCTCGTGCTAAACGCATGAATCAGACCCTGTTTTTAAAAGAAACCAAGCTGAGTACAAGTGAAACTCGTTTTCGTCAAATGATTGAAGCGATGCCAATTGGACTTATCCTCGCCAGAAGACAAGACAATCTGATAGTTTATATCAACAAACCTGCGGCTAAAATTTTAGATATGCCGCAAGCTAGCGCACTCTCAAAACGAGCATTTAGTGTTTATTCAAATGAAATGGATTTTACAAGCCAAATCAATCACGTTTTTGAATCTAAAACATCACAAAGCATCGAGTGTATTTTAAAAAAAAATACTGGGGAGCCGTTCTGGGCGAATATTTCGATCTCAATGGTTGATGTTGCCGACACTCAAACCTTATTAATTGGGATTGTCGACATCAGCGAACAGAAAAAATTAGAAGCTGATTTGAAACACCAAGCGACCATCGATCATTTATCAGGTCTTTATAATCGTGCCCACTTTATCAACTCATCGAATAAAGAAATCCAAAGAATCCAACGGCACAAGAATAATGCAAGCTTGTTAATGCTAGATATCGATCATTTCAAACGAGTTAATGATAACCATGGACACGACGCTGGTGATCTCGTGATACAAATCATCGCCTTAACCTGCCAAGAGACCTTGCGCGATATTGATATCGTAGGCCGATTAGGCGGAGAGGAATTTGCCGCACTTCTACCTGAAACATCAGCTCACGAAGCACTAAACGTTGCCGAACGATTACGTATTGCCATCGAAAAACGAGCTATCAAGCTAAAAAGTGGTCAAATCATCAACATCACTAGCAGTATCGGAGTAACTGAGGTCACGCCCAACGATGCCATCATTGATATTGCACTAAAGCGTGCTGATTTAGCGATGTATTCGTCGAAAAACAATGGTCGTAATCAAGTTCAATACTTTGATACCACTCAAGAATAGACAATTGATATTGATCAACATATCCAAGCATGAAATACGATTAGATATCGTAAACATCAAGGAGAACCATATGTTGAACTCACCACTAGGCATTATTCTTTCTTCCACTGTCGGCATATTAAGTTTATTTACCATTGGATTTGTTATCGCAATGGCAATCTACCTCTATATCTATGTGCAGCGCCATATTAAAGCTGAGCTAGCCGATGAAAATTTAATCAATAAACAAAACAAGCAATAATCCTATCTTGCGTGGAGAGTAAAGTTTTCTTTTTGATCACCTAGGCGATGCCCACTCCATAGCACTGCAGGGGTGGCAGTCGGCTTTTCTGCGGTCTGCTTGATGTACAAGGGACAGTGATTTCCAGACTTTGCATCAAGCTGTAACTCAGTAAAATACACTAAGGCAGCAGTTGGGTCTTTCGCAATAGCGCTAACATCAATGCATTGCCCCTCTTGACCTTGCATAAATGCAGATAGGCTTTCGGCGACCGGACGATATGATTTGCCAGCATCAATCCAGCTTTGAAATAAACCAACCAATAGACCAATAACTAGTGTTAAGCCACTCGTCCAATTAGTCAGGGCACGGCGGCCTAATGGTTGCTTGCGAAACAATACCCTGCCCCATATTGCCGTAACCAAAAGCGCAAATATAAAACCCCATGTTGGCCAAGGCATATTGGCATCATTAAAACGAGTAAAATAATTCACTAACGCCAGTGGTTTTTCAGCTACCAAAGACATCCAAACAAACCATACCAAGAATGCAGCGAAACCCAATGTCACTAAACTAAACCAATTAAATGAAGCAGCAGCCCCCCTCCTCAATTCGTCAACACCACCTGTCGCCAACAAAGTCAATGGCACTAGCAGCGGTAAAACCAATGCCTCGCTCTGATGAATTGCCAGCATCACAAAAAGTGCTTTAGCCAGCAAGACACTTAGCAAAAGCTGCCAACGTGGCTGACTTAACTCTTTACGAAATAA
This sequence comes from uncultured Deefgea sp., assembly GCA_963508915.1. Classification (GTDB taxonomy): domain Bacteria; phylum Pseudomonadota; class Gammaproteobacteria; order Burkholderiales; family Chitinibacteraceae; genus Deefgea. The sequence continues at coordinate 17,915 of CAUOZE010000019.1, read as the reverse complement.
ATAGACGGACCACGCAGCCAGCGGCAAAGCTGGCCAAGAAAACCAAAGGAGCACCGCAGGTAAGAAGCCAAAAGAGTAGCCAATAGCAAATGATCGAGCACCGCCAAATGCCCCCCACGCATAATAGCGCCACCAGACTTGAAACACCTCACTGGAGTGCGTCTTCAACGAATAACCCCATAGCGCAGCAATCGGTATCGAAATGAGTATTGCGGTAATTAATGTGATGAGATAACTAAATTTTCGCCACTGAGGGAAAACAAAAAGGAAAACGGCAAATAGCACAGCAAATAGTGCGTCAGCCCAACTCACGCCCGTCAATAGTACGATAAATACGCCAGCCAGAATAATTCCAGCTCGGAGTGGCTTTTTTATTGCCAATCCAAGTGCATACACATACCAAGCAAAACCTGTGAGTAGAACGACAGCTGGCGAAATATGATGAGCCCAGAGTGGCAAGCCCAAGCAACCAAGCAGTATCACGACGGACAGTCGGCCACTACGGCGACCAAATAGTTCACGCCCAGCCAATCCAACGCCCCACAAGCCCAGCGCCATCCACAAGCCAGTACTTAGTCTAGCCGCATCATGTGGAGCAACACCAATCCAAGATAAAGCATTAACAAATAAGGTTGCAACCCAAAAATAGAGCGGTGCTTGACTTAACTGGGGCACACCTGCAATTGATGCAATCGTCCAGTTAGAATTGTGCATAAAGTACGACGTAATCGCCATACTAACATTTTCATCGGGCTTCCATGGATCATGCCCTACCAAACCAGGAACAAGCCAAAAACAACAAAGCAATAACAACAACCAAGGCTTATCTTGACCTTTTGCTGGATTGATTGGGACATCGAGTGGAGCTTGGTATGTCAGCATTTCATGTTCAACAAGTTATTTGCAATAATTTTGGCATATACAAATAAAAAAAGGCAGCTTATAAGCTGCCTTTTTTTATTTCTTAAACTAAATTAGCGTGAAAAACGAGCAAATTTAGAATTGAATTTCTCAATACGACCAGCCGTATCAACGATTTTTTGCTTGCCAGTGTAGAATGGGTGGCATTCAGAGCAAACCTCTACGTGCAAGTCTTTGCCTAAAGTAGACGCAGTTTTGAATGCGCTACCGCAAGAACATGTCACATTGATTTCTTTGTAATTTGGGTGGATATCTGCTTTCATGATTTTTCCTTTAGGGTACGGGCGCCGGGGATTTGCCGACGCTGCAAAGTATGGGATTATCGCAAAACAACACCCATACTGCAAGAATTAACGACGCATCGAATCAAAAAAGTCCAGATTCGACTTGGTTGATTTGAGCTTGTCCATCAAAAACTCCATCGCCTCAAGGTCATCCATAGGATACAGTAGCTTTCGCAACACCCAAATTCGCTGCAATTGCTCAGGCTTGATCAACAACTCTTCGCGGCGTGTGCCTGATTTGTTGATATTTATGGCCGGGAAAATTCGCTTTTCAGCCATTCGGCGATCAAGTTGAATTTCATTATTACCTGTGCCTTTAAACTCTTCGTAAATCACATCATCCATACGGCTACCAGTATCAACCAGTGCTGTCGCGATAATTGTCAAGCTACCACCCTCTTCAATATTTCGAGCGGCGCCAAAGAAACGTTTCGGGCGTTGCAAGGCATTTGCATCAACACCACCAGTCAATACTTTACCTGACGATGGGACAACCGTATTGTACGCACGAGCTAAACGCGTAATAGAATCAAGCAAGATGACAACGTCTTTTTTATGCTCAACTAAGCGCTTGGCTTTTTCAATTACCATCTCAGCCACTTGCACATGGCGCGTTGCAGGCTCATCAAATGTAGATGAGACAACTTCCCCTTTCACTGAGCGCAACATCTCTGTCACTTCTTCTGGTCGCTCATCAATTAGCAAGACAATCATGACAACTTCTGGATGATTCGCCGTTATTGCATGCGCGATGTGCTGCAGCATAACGGTTTTACCCGTTTTAGGTGGAGCAACCAACAGTGCACGCTGACCTTTACCAATTGGCGCCATCAGATCGATAACTCGACCCGTAATATTCTCTTCTGCGCGAATGTCGCGTTCTAATTTAAGTCGCTCAGTAGGGAATAGTGGCGTTAAATTTTCAAACAGGATTTTATGCTTAGACGCTTCTGGCGCATCGCTATTAACACGGTCAACTTTAACCAAAGCAAAATAGCGTTCACCATCTTTAGGAATACGAATCTCACCCTCGATCGAATCACCCGTATGTAAGTTGAATCGACGAATTTGGCTTGGGCTAACGTAGATATCATCAGGCCCAGCAAGATATGACGTATCTGGGCTACGCAAGAATCCAAAACCATCGGGCAATACTTCTAGAGTCCCCTCGCCGAAGATGCTCTCCCCTTTTTTTGCACGATTTTTCAGCAATGCAAAGATTAAATCTTGCTTGCGCATGCGGTTGGCACCGTCAATTTCAAAACTAATCGCCATTTCGACTAATTCAGTGACGTGCAGATGTTTTAGATCGGACAAATGCATAAATAATTACGCTTAAAATATAATAAAGGGGAGGTAGTACGGATATTCTAGAAGGGGTAAGCTGTTATGTGATGAGCATTAGCACACCACATAACCTTAATTTTTTTGAAGCGTATATTAATTTATCTTCAGTGTCAAATATTACTATCAACAAATGCAGTCAGTTGCGATTTAGATAAAGCACCAACCTTAGTTGACTTCACTTCACCACCAACAAACAGCATTAAAGTTGGAATGCCACGAATGCCGAACTTAGGTGGGGTAGCTTGGTTTTCGTCAATATTAAGCTTGGTGATCTTGAGTTTGCCAGCATACTCAACAGCAACATCTTCCAATATTGGCGCGATCATCTTGCAAGGACCGCACCAATCTGCCCAGTAGTCGACCAATACAGGAACTTGGGCTTGCAATACTTCTACTTCAAATGTTGCATCAGTGACATTAACAATATTTTCACTCATTGAGGTCTCCAGTTTTCTCACGTTAGGCGCTAAAGCCAATAATTGCGCCATTATGCATGGCAATATTATTATTTAATGCGGCCAAAAATATAAATTTCAAGGACTTAATCTTAAAAAGCTGCGGCAACAGCCTCATCTAAGCGGTCAACAGCAGTCACCGTCATTCCCTCTATCGCTTGCCGAGGTCGATTCGCTTTAGGAACAATAGCATGAGTAAACCCCAGTTTAGCAGCTTCTTTCAAGCGCTCCTGACCACGCTGTACTGGGCGCACCTCTCCCGCCAAACCAACCTCACCAAAGACCACCATTTTTGCTGGGAGTGGCTTATTTTTTAACGATGACACAATCGCAATTAACATCGCTAAATCTGCAGCTGGCTCAGAGATTCGCACACCGCCGACCGCATTGATAAAAACATCTTGGTCAAAAGCAACAATACCCGCATGGCGATGCAATACCGCCAACAGCAATGCCAATCGATTTTGTTCAACCCCCACGGCTAAACGCTTTACTTGTGGAGAATGTGCATCATCGACTAAAGCTTGAACTTCCACCAGCATCGGTCGAGTTCCTTCTTGTGTGACCATGACACAAGAACCCGCAACAGGCTCTGCATGCTGACTCAAAAACATAGCCGACGGATTTGATACCTCGCGCAACCCTTTATCCGTCATGGCAAACACGCCCAATTCATTGACCGCACCAAAACGATTTTTAATCGCTCGAATTAGGCGGAAACTTGAATGGGTATCACCCTCAAAGTACAGCACAGCATCAACGATATGCTCAAGCACGCGCGGCCCTGCAATAGCACCATCCTTGGTGACATGGCCGACCAACAACACAGAAGTTCCATGTCGTTTAGCAAAGCGAGTCAACTGGGATGAACACTCTCTCACCTGCGCCACACTGCCCGGTGCACTGGTTAAAGCCTCTGTAAACATCGTTTGGATTGAATCAATCACAACGACTTTAGGCCCCTCATTGGAAAGGGCTAATAGGATTTTTTCTAGGCTAATTTCTGGGTACAAACGAACTTTTGCCGTTGGCACGCCCAATCGACGTGCACGCAATGCAATTTGCTGCGCAGATTCTTCGCCACTCACATAAAGCACAGCCTGAGTTTCAGATAGTTTTGCCAACGCCTGCAGCAGTAGTGTTGATTTACCAATACCTGGATCACCACCAATCAGAACCACACCGCCAGGCACTAAGCCACCGCCAAGCACACGATCTAGCTCATCCATTTGCGTTGGAATGCGTGGAACCTCTTCCGCATTCACTTCGGATAAGTTTTTAATTGCACCATCTGCCGCCAACGACTGAAAACGTCCACTGGCGACTTTGGTTTCCATGATACTTTCTTCCAGCGTATTCCAATCACCGCATTGCGGGCACTGCCCCTGCCACTTCGGTGAAATGCCACCACATACACGGCACACAAAGTTTGTTTTAGCTTTACTCATAAGATCCAAATTAAAACGGCCCGCAAAGCGAGCCGTTTATTAAAAATGATGCGCGCCTGTCAAATATACTTGAATAAGCTGAGATCTTGAACCTGAGCAAACGTCTTTCTTGTCGCATCCAAAAGCATTTGGTTCTGAGCAAAATCACTCAAAGCAACTGCATAATCCAAATCCTGCAAACCAGAAAGTGTTTTTGCGTACTGCAGCTTCAAATCTTCAGTCGTATCTTTCACCGAGTCGGTTTCTAACATTCGGGAGCCTAAAGAAGCTTGGGATGTCAGAATATTACCTAAGGAGTTTGATAGATCCGATAAGGCCGTGTTTAATTGATTTTGAAAAGCAGCAGCTCCTGCCGAACCTGATTGATATGAATTTAATGCAGAAGACAAGGCACCAATTGTTGCGAACAAATCAACATTGGTACTTGCCTTCACTGAGAACTGATCGCCAGCAGCTGGGCTGCCTTTGACATTCATTTTCACTCCATAATCCCAAGCAGGTACAGCAGCAGGATCAGAAGCTAGTTTTTTAAATTCGATATCCGCATTTTCCACATAAACACGCGGAAAAGCACTTCCTGCAGCACGCGGCACAGTCGCCCCATCAATTAATGACAAATTGCTTGTGGTATTGACTAAATCGTAAGTGGTAATTGTTTTGCCCGCATTTGCTGGGTCAGGTAAAGTTTGAAACTTGATACTAAAGTCTCTAGGTGCTGGAGCTAGTTGCCATTTATTTGGGTCACCAACCTCACCAGGACTGACAATACCGCTACCCGTATTTGATGAGTTATATGCAGTTACAAATGTGCCATTACCATTTTTAATTTTTTGAAATATATCGCTGCCAGCCTCAGAAATGGGTAATTGCCGCCCATCTGATATTTGCACCAATCGTTTACCACTGTCACCGTTGTAATTCACTTGACCAAATGCAGCTTCAGAGAATGGCTTTGTATCGCCATTAAATCCAGAAAACAAGTAATTACCTTGGCCGTCAGTGGTATTTGCCAGACCTAAAAGCTCTTGATAGCGACCTTGTAACTCAGCATCTTGCATTTTCTTTTCAGAGGCCGTTAATGCGGGGTTACCTGCGGCCACTGCTAATTGCTGAATATTTTGAATTGCAGCTGTAACTTGATTCAGAGTAGATTCACTCAAGCGCATAAAAGAATCAGCAGTAGAACTATTGGTTGCATATTGCTCATTAATTGATTTAGCTTGAGAAATATCCAAGACACGAGCGGATGCAATTGGATCATCTGCAGGGGTCAAAATTTTACGCATCGAAGATAGCTGAGCTTGCAATTTTGCTTGATCGGCTTGATGCCGTTGCAATGAATTACTACCCATATTAAATAAAGTCGTTGTGGCGATTCGCATTTCAATTCCTCCTAACTTAAGTCGCTTAGCGGCCTAAATTAATAATTTCATCAAATGCTTTTTGGGCAATCTGAATTACTTTACTTGAAGCTTGATAAGCCTGTTGGTAACGTAGTAAATTAGCGGCCTCTTCGTCTAAATTCACGGCAGATACAGAGTCTCGACTACTTTCAGCACTGAGTAATAATTTGTCTTGTGCTTTACCCATAATGGTTGCTTCGTTTGTTTGTGTACCAATTGTGGCCACCATACGCCCGTACGACTCTTGATATGTAGCCGTATTGCCATCCAAAACACGACTAGTTTGCAGTTTGCCTAATGCCAAAGCATTGCGATTATCAGCAACTGCAGTGCTTGAATTTTTTTGAACTATTACGCTGTCGCCACTGGCAGGCAGACCATCCAACTTCATAGTCCAACCATTGTAGCTAATCGTGTCCCCAGCTTTATAGGGCACATTCCCTGTAACTGCGGGTACAGCACCCGTTACCGTAAAAGCCATACCTGAAGGAACAACTGATGCGTCAGGTGTGAATGTCAATGTGACGGGGGTAAAAATGTTTGCATTGAGTGAGCTATCCGTTGTTACAGATGTTTGAGCAACTACATCTGGTTGTGAAACTTTTAAAGTACCTGTATTGACTGCAGCAGGCGCTTTAGGCTCAACAGCGGAAACAGGGCCAGCTGCCGCGATCTCACGAGGGTCAGAGGTTTTTATTGCAAGCTGATCAATAAATCCTTTCAATGGCATCAGCGTAAAGCGGTCCCCTGCTGCCGGCGTAGCCGTTAAAGAAAGTGTTAACCCTGTTGAACTTGTAAATCCAGCTGGCGTTGTCAATGCGGCTGCTTCTGCGGGATTTAGCGTGTACTTACTGCCATCACTCAAATTTGCTAATGCATAATTAGTACCGTCAAAAGATAGCTCATAATTATTGGTTGTTAGCTTTGAAATGTCTTGAATATAGCCAGTTAGACTCGCGGTTGCAGGCACTGTGTTATTTGCATTTGGTCTAATAACACCTAACTTAGGAGCATCGATGCCACCACCCAAATTCGTTGTTGGAAACGACCAAAAATCTCGCCCTAAATTACCATTTAAATCTTGCCCAGCTTTATGCTGTTGATTAAATGTATTAGCCATAGCTAAGGCTGTGCGCTCAAGGCTATTTTGCGCCAAATCTAAAGACTGGCGTCGATAATCAAGCAGAGCGCCAAGTTGACCACCATTGACTAAATTATCGGGCAATAAAATAGAAGTGCCATTCTGCTCGTAAGTGATAGATAAACTTTCAGGGTCTGCTGGATTAGGAACTGCGCCTAAGGTGTAGGTCTGAGAGCCGACCACTAACCCTTGACCATTACCAACGAACAAGTTAATAGAACCATCGCTCAATGGCAAAGAAGTTGTTTTAATTAATTTATTTAAATCTCGTACCAATAAATCACGTTGGTCAAGTAAGTCATTAGGTGGTTGGCCACTACTTTGTGCCACGACAATTTTATTATTCAGATCACCCACTTGGGCTGCGTATGCATTGATGCTACTTACAGTATTACCAATCTCACCATTGAGTGCTGCACGTTGCTCATTAAGTCGTTGAGAAAATACTTGAACGCGATTTAATAAAGTCTGAGCACTCGATAGCATCGCTTGTCGAGATGGCGGATTTGCAGGATTAGTCGCTACGTTTTGTACAGAAGAAAAAAAATTTTGCATCGCAGGTGAAACACCCGCCGTCGGATCAGCAACGATATTATTAATTTCAGACAAGTGAGACAAGCGTGTTTTTTGATAGCTAGATTGTGTTTGGGCTACTTCCACGGCTTTAGTCAAAAATTGATCATAAACACGTACGATCGAATCGACTTTTACACCTAAACCATTAAAACCGCTGCCAGCAAGTTGCGGATAAGGCGCGCTTTGCCGAATACCTTGGCGCGAGAAACCAACTGTATTTACATTGGCGATATTATGCCCTGTGGTGGTCAAACCCAAATTAGCGGCATTTAAGCCCGATACACCAATTCCAAATACAGATGAGGCCATGATTCTTTACTCCTATACTAACTTATCGGCGTTAAGCGCCCAGTCTTGAGTTATTTACGCCTAAACGGGCTGCGACACTATCAGCAACGCGGGCCAATTTTTGTGCATATTGTGGGTCTGTCGCGTAGCCATCTTTGGCTAATGCTTTGGCAAAACCAACTGCATCGCTACCCAGCCCCAAAGCATCACCAAAGCGTCTTTTCATTACTGAGCCATAATCTGCAAATGCCTCAGCATAAGAATCATAGGCTCTGAACTTCTCAACCCTCTTTTGCGAAATACCATCTACAAATTCGGTAGTCAGCACGTCGGTGGTTTTACCTTTCCAGCTAGCTCCAGCTTTGATGCCAAAAACATTAAATGAATCTTTGCCTGAGGCATCATTAATAGTTTTCTTTCCCCAGCCAGTTTCTAATGCAGCATGGGAAAGAAGAACATGCGGCGCGACGCCCAAATCAGACGCGGTATTTTTGGCTGCATCGCTGAGTTTGCCTAAAAATTCGCTCGCAGTTGAAACAACCCGGTCGGCAATACTCGGTAAAGTAGCGGCAGATTTTGCCGTGATCGCATTTGGTTTATTAGTTGAAGAGTAATCAAATGCTCGATCCTGGAATGGATTCGGCGCTCGATGTAAAGGCTGGTTTAATAGACTATGGTTTTGCTGAACTTGAATTTGACGTGCAATCATATCGGCCAAGCCTAAACTACCCTTGCTGGACCACATTTGAGTGAGCTGCTGATCATGCATGCCACGAAACATTTCCACGCCACTACTTTGATTCATGCCATCAGTTGGGCTTGCTGAACGCATTGCGGAGAGCATTTGCTGCATTAAAAGCGCTTCAAATTGCTGAGCGACCGCTTTTGTACCCTCGGCAGAGTCTGCACGATTCGCCGCGCGAATTTTATTCACTGCTGTTGGGTCTATTGCTAGTGTATTTTGAATCGCATTGCTAGCAGACTTCATGATACGGCCTCATTGCTCAGATTCCCTTGGTGGTGAAAATCTAAAGCAAGGAGCGTGCCGACATTGGAAAGAGGAAAATAAATATTTAAAAAAAATAACAGTATTTTACTGGAAGCTAATATATTCAATTGCTGCACGGCAATACATGGACTAAATTACTTCAAGCACCGCATTTAACGCCCCAGCAGCCTTCATGGCTTGCAATATAGCGAGCAAATCTTGCGGCGTGGCCCCCACTGAGTTGAGTGCACGAACAACCTGATTCAATGACGTGGCTTTCGGCAACTTAACAATAGGGCCTTTACCCGTTTCAATATCAACTTCAGCATTCTGAACTCGCTTGGGACGCCCGCCCACAACGGCATTCGGCTGAGCAACTTGATTATCTGCAACAATAGTGACCGTCAAATTGCCATGCGCAATCGCACAAGCATCAACCGTGACAGCTTGATTCATTACGACTGAACCTGTCCGAGCATTAATAATCACTTTAGGATTGACTGGAGCAGGAATCACATCAATCGTTTCTAATCGCGCTAAAAAGGCCACGCGCTGATTTGGATCTTGCGGCGCACGAACTTGAATTACACGACCATCCAGCGCAGTTGCTACCGCACCAATTTGGCTATTAATCGCATTCACGACACGACTTGCTGTCGAAAAATCAGTTTGCAGTAACTCAAGCTGAACAAACTCACCATTACCAAGCAAAGTCGGTACTGCGCGCTCGACCGTTGCACCACCAGGTATCAAGCCAGTTGCAAGCTGGTTAACTTGAACACTCGTACCCGCTGCGGCGGCCCCCGCCCCCGCAACCACTAAATTACCTTGAGCCATCGCATAAATTTGGCCATCGGCCCCCTTCAATGGCGCCATCAATAATGCACCGCCTCGCAAACTTCGCGCGTTACCTATTGATGACACCACAACATCAATTGGCTGACCAGGACGAGCAAACGGCGGCAAAGTGGCGGTAACAGTCACTGCAGCAACGTTTTTTAACTGCAAATTACCACCCGCAGGGACTTGAATCCCCATGTTAGTGAGCATATTGATGATCGATTGCACTGTGAAAGGAGTTTGGGTCGTTTGATCGCCGGTGCCATCTAAACCCACCACCAAACCATAGCCCGCCAGCTGATTGTTTCGCACACCTGCAAAGCTAGCTAGTTGCTTCAGTGGCTCGGCCATACTTGGTAAGGCAAAACAACACATTAGTCCAGCAACAATCCAGCGGCGCATACCACATCCTTTTCTTAGCAGCATTAAAATGGCCAAACCGACATGAATGCACGCTGCATCCAGCCCATCGTATTGGCATCGGCAATTGCTCCTTGACCGACTTGCTCAATACGCGCATCAGCCACTCGAGTTGATGATATCGTATTCCCAGCGCGAATATCATTCGGATTAATCACACCAGTAAAGCGAATTAAACTGGTTTGCCCATTGACCGCCACCTGTTTTTCACCACCAATCGTCAGATTACCATTAGCCAACACATCCACCACAGTGACTGCAATCGTCCCCCTGAAGGTATTCGAACTATTAGTCTGCCCTTTCCCTGCAAAGGTATTTTCCGCAGTAACATCAGCACTTGCATTGAACAGCTTATTTAAAAATGAAGGCATATACGGTAAGTCAGTCGTGCCGCCCAACTTCAGAGTACCTGTTTTATTTGCGCCACTATTGGCCGAATTCACCGCAGATAGATTTTCTTCAATATTGATAATCACTACATCACCAATACGCCGTGCGTTTGGCTCTTGAAACAATAGTTTGGCTGTATTTGCTTGAAAAATAGAACCATTATTATTATGCGTTACAACATCCTGCTGAGGTCGTGCGGTGACTGGTTGCGTGACAATGGACTGTGGTGCAACGCACGCACTGATGCCAAGTACAAGCAATAACGAACAAATTAAACGTAAGTTAATCAATTTATAAAGTACCTAGCTTCTGTAGCATTTCATCTGAAGTACGAACTGAGCGTGAATTCATTTCATAAGCGCGCTGCGCCTGAATCATATTAATCAGCTCCTCTGTTACGTTAACATTAGATGCTTCAACATAGCCTTGGTTAATCGCGCCCAAGCCGTTGGTTCCTGGCGTACCAACAGTAGGCGCACCACTTGCTGCCGTTTCGAGGAAGAAGTTTTCACCCACCGCTTGCAAACCCGGTGGATTGATAAATGTGGCTAACTGAATATTGCCTAATTGTACTGGAGCAGCTGAGTCATTATTAATAATGGCGGAAACAGTGCCATCTTTAGCGATTGTGACTTTCGTTGTACCTTGTGGCACCTGTAAAGCGGGCTGTAATGGGTAGCCACTTGATGTCACCACTGCACCTTGGCTATCCACTTGAAATGAACCATCACGTGTATAGGCTGTTGTGCCATCAGGCTTAGCGATTTGGAAGAAACCTTGACCATTAATGGCCATATCCAATGCACCATCAGTCAGTTGCAAGCTGCCTTGCATAAATTGCCGCGCCGTTGCCACGGGGCGCACACCTGTGCCCACATCCAAACCAGTAGGTAATTGAGTTTGCTGACTACTTGCTGCGCCAGGTTGGCGTAGATTTTGGTAAAGTAAGTCTTCGAATAGTGGACGTTCGCGCTTAAAGCCGTTCGTACTCACGTTCGCCAAATTATTGGAAATTACATCCACATTAAACTGCATGGCATCCATGCCGGTTTTACCGGTCCAGAGCGAGCGAATCATAGTTACCTATCCTATTTTAACCATTCAGCGTGAGTAAAGAAGCTGCCGAGCGCGAGTTCTGTTCTGCTGTTTGTAGTAATTTAATTTGCATATCGTAATGGCGCTGCGTCGAAATCATATTCACTAATTGATCAACTGCATTCACATTACTGCCTTCAACGCCACGAATAGCCAAACGAACGTTAGCATCCGTCTGTGCGGCTTCGCCATTACGTCGACGGAACAAACCATCCAAACCTTTTTCCATCTCACCAGCGGGGGGATTAACTAGCTTCAATCTACCCACTTCAACTGTTTGCGCTGGATTACTCAAATCCACAGCAGAGACCATGCCATCAGCAGCAATAGATGGCTGGGTATTCTCGGGAATAGTCAGTGGGCCATTTTCGCCCTCAACCACTTGACCTGTGAACGTTTTTAACAAACCCGTTGCATCAACTGCAAAACTGCCATTACGGGTATAGGCTTCGCCAGTCGCACTTTGCACTGCAAACCAGCCCTCACCCATTAGGGCGGCATCGAGTTCACGACCCGTTTGCTGAAAAGCACCGTTTGTTAAATCGGCTCCAGTTCCTTGCTCAATGGCAAATGCTCTTGTCGATAAGCCAGGTCCACCCAAAACAGGGATAGCTCGAAAAGCAGCCAAATCCGCGCGAAAACCCGTCGTCGCAGTGTTAGCCAAGTTATTTGCAACAATAGACTGACGAAACTCAGCTTGCTTCGCCCCCGTCATCGCTACATAAATCAGACGATCCATATCAGCCTATTAACGCAAGTTAACGATGGTTTGCAAAATGGTATCTTGCGCTTTAATCGTTTGTGAGTTGGCTTGGTAATTACGTTGAGCGGTGATTAAGTTCACTAATTCGCTCGTTAAATCGACATTTGAATCTTCTACTGCAGCAGATTGCAATGCCCCCGTACTACCTGAACCTGGCGCATTAGTTAACGGTTGGCCAGAAGAGGAAGACTCAGCCCAGCGATTATCACCGAGCGGCTGCAAACCTTGCACATTGGTAAATGAAGACAGAACAACTTGCGCAACATTTCGCGTTTGGCCATTCGAATAGCGCCCTTGCACCATACCGTCTTTGTTGACAGAAATACCTGTCAAAATACCGTCGGTATAACCATCTTGGGTTAATGAACTAACGGAATATGGGCTACCAAATTGAGTGGATTTATCAAAAAACATTTGAAAATTCAATCCATTGGAGCCGTTATTTAGTGTCGCGGCGGAAACATTAAACGTTGAACCTCCAACTGGCAAACCAATCGGTCGGCCATTAGCGTCAAAAGTAAGTCCTGTCGATAAAGGGGCAACAGCTGGGACTTGTGCACCCAAAGTACCATTGGCATTCACATCTTTGCCATCTAGAGCATATCGAATCGTCCATGTACTCGTTGGCGGGGCCGTTGGCACGGCAGGAGGAACATCTCTGCGAAAATAGAAGGTTTGTGTATGGGTACCACCCAAAGAATCGAATACAGTAGCCGACGTTGAGTAGTTATAAGTTGTTGGATCTGTCGATGAAAACAAAGTCGTTGCAGGGATTACTTTGTCGTTGGCATTTAAATTCAGGCCCAGATTTAAACCCGCGCCAGTTACACCAGAACCGCCCGTTGGTCGCGCCCCGATATTTGAGAATTGAAGTTGAATCGGTTGCGGTGTTGAGCCTGCTAAAACCTGACCAGTACCCTGATCGACCGGCCAACCAGTCAAAAACTGCGTGTTATTAACAATATAACCATTTTTATCTAACTGAAACTGGCCATTACGCGCATAGCTAATCGACCCAGTCGGATCTTGCATCCGAAAAAAACCATTTCCAGTAATCGCAATATCAAGCGGACTATTGGTCGATGTAGTATTACCCTGCCCAAACTGCTGAGCAATAGTCTGGTTTTTTGCACCAATACCAGCGATATTGCTAGAAGAGCCAAATGTACTCGCATAAATATCAGAAAATTCAGCACGTGAACCTTTAAATCCCACCGTGCTTGTGTTCGCAACGTTATTACCAATCACATCGAGACTTTTTGCCGAAGCACCTAAACCACTCAAGCCTTGTTGAAAACCCATGATATTCCCCTAATCGTTATGCGTTTGTGCTGCCGCTGGCTGAGCGAATTTGAATCACATCACCAAAACCTGTTTTGCCGCCATTGGCTAGATATACGCCAACACCACTGCTACCAAATTCAACCGATTTCGCCACTTGCCAAGTCACCGTGTCTAAAGCAATTTCCTTGCCATCTTTTTGGCCTTTGGCAGCAACCGTATAATCTCCTGCTGGAAGCACGCTGCCATCGGCTTTTTTGCCATCCCATTCCAGCTGCGCTAAACCTGGTTGTGAGCTATTGGCAGGAATTTTTGCCACTTCGGTACCGTCTTTATTAAATACACTCAGCATCACGTCACTAGCACCTTCAGGAATACTCACGCGTAAATCTGCCTTGGTCGTACCATCAAAACGGAAACCATTGCCGGGGGTGAGGACTTCTTTGCCGATCAAGCCTGCCGCCTGCATCACTTGCGTGCCGGCGTACAGTGATTGCATTTGATTCATCGTTTCATTCAATTTACCAATGCCAGTGACCGTATTAATTTGTGCCATCTGGCTGGTCGTTTGCGCATTGTCCATTGGGTTCATTGGGTCTTGCGTTTGCAATTGCTTCACCAGCAATTTCATAAACGTATCTTGCTGTTTTTCAGCCTCAGTGCGATTCGCCGTTTTTTTGGTATTGAGCGAGGTGTAATTAAAATTATTACTGATCGTTGCCATGATAAAACTCCTTAAGCTTGACCAATGCTCAATGTACGCATCAGCAATGTTTTCGCCGTATTCATCACGTCGACGTTAGTTTGGTAGCCGCGCGACGCTGAGATCATATTGGTCATTTCTTCGACCACACTCACATTCGGCATGGCGATATACCCATTGGCATCGGCAAATGGACTCTTTGGATCGTATACAAGACGCGGTGGCGATTGATCTTCAATCACACCAGCCACTTTCACTCCGATCGCAGATTTAGAATGGGTATTGACTGGCGAAGCCTGAAAAACAACCTGTTTAGCCTTATACGGCTGACCATTAGAACTGGTCACCGACTCAGCATTCGCTAAATTACTCGCGACTACATTCAAACGCGCTGACTGCGCATTCATTGCTGACGAAGCGACATCAAATACACGAAACAATGACATTGTTATCTTCCTTATTGACCTGTTAGCGCGGTTTTCATGCTTTCAATTCGGCGAGTGAAAAAGGTGACGGCAGCTTGATAGCGAATCGCGTTATCGGTAAATTCTTTCATCTCGGTATTCATATCAACCGTATTGCCATCAATCGATGGCTGTTGCTCATTGCGGTATTTCAAACTAGGTGCAAATAAATCAACCGTACCTGATGGCTGTAAATGTCGAGTATTGGTCGCATTCAGTGTCTGACTTGGATTAACAGCACGGGCAGCATCAAACGCAGCTTTGAAATCAATGTCACGCGCTTTGTAGTTGGGTGTATCGGCATTCGCAATATTGGAACCCAATATTTCTTGGCGATGACCACGCAACTTGAGTGCGGTTTCTTGGTTACGAAAATAGACGTCGAGACGGCCTAGCATAGTCAAACTCCAGAGTAGTGACTTACAACAAGCAGGAAACGTGCCAACAAAAAAGCCAAGCTAGGGTTGGCTCAGATTGATAACAAACCCCGTCTTTTTTGGCCGGGTTTTTGCCTTCACAAGATGTCGGACAACGCACCACTTACTCTATTGCCCGCCAAACTCACTCTCAACGTCAATTTAATGCGTATCGGCTCCAGTGGTCACTTTTTAGGCCAATTTGGCGCATCAGGGACCTTAATCTCGCACACGATTTAGCGTTCGAAGCGAATGCCAAACAGATAGCCGATAAACCGCATTTTGATGAAAAAAACCGGATCGAGGCTGGGGTGGACCATTTCGATTTCATGTTAGATTGGGATGTAGGCTTGAGTATATGTCTAATCAAAAGCCCTCCAAAATGGGAGGGCTTTGTCAGGTGTCTGAGCCGCTTTAATTCAAAGTGGCTTTTTCAATTTTATAAGTTCAATTACATTGCAGCGCGATAAATTGCGCAGACTTCATCAAAGGTAGGCTGCTTAGGGTTAGTCAGGCCACATGCATCTTTCAATGCGTTGGTCGCTAGCGTTGGAATGTCTTCTTCTTTCGCCCCCAATTGCGCCACACCAGTTGGAATACCTACATCCACCGACAATTTGCGAATCGCTGCCAAACACACATCAGCAGCAGCATCATCGCTCAAACCTGCTGTTGTTTCACCCATGGCACGGGCGATATCGCCTAAACGCTTGGCCGACACTTGCTTGTTGTACGCCTGAACATGCGGCAACAAGATCGCGTTACACACGCCATGGGGTAAATCATAAAAACCGCCTAATTGATGTGCCATCGCATGCACATAGCCAAGCGATGCATTATTAAACGCCATCCCTGCTAAAAATTGTGCATAAGCCATTTGCTCACGTGCGGCGATATCGTCGCCATGGCTTACCGCTTGGCGCAAAGACTGGCTGATGATTTCTACCGCTTTTAATGCGCAAGCATCGGTAATCGGCGTGGCGGCAGTCGACACATAAGCTTCAACCGCGTGCGTTAAGGCATCCATACCCGTCGCAGCAGTAAGACCCGCCGGTTTTAACAGCATCAAATCGGGGTCATTCACCGACAAAATTGGCGTGGTGTGTTTATCGACAATCGCCATTTTTACATGGCGTGATTCATCGGTGATGATGCAAAAGCGCGTCATTTCACTGGCGGTACCTGCCGTGGTGTTGATTGCAATCAGCGGCAATTGTGGCTTGGCTGAACGATCCAAACCTTCGTAATCTTTAATTTCACCGCCATTCACGGCGACCAGCGCAATACCTTTGGCGCAATCATGCGGCGAGCCGCCGCCGAGTGAAATCACACAGTCACAACCATTGGCTTGCAATAAAGCCAAACCGGCTGCGACATTGGCGGTGGTTGGATTAGGATGAACGCCATCAAACACCACGCTGGCCACGCCTTGGCTACTGAGTAAATCAGTCACCCGTTGCACCACACCGATTTTGACTAGCGGTGCATCCGTGACCAACAGCGCTTTTTTAAAGCCATAACTCTGAATCGTTTTCGCAGCGTCAACTAGGCAGCCCGCCCCCATTAAATTCACACTTGGAATAAAAAAAGCAGTCGTTGTCATGATATTGCCCTCATCAAAAATTGAAATGGTGTGGGCACACACTACGCTGATATTTTAAGTAAGAATTTGCGCTAGATCATGACCAGTTACAAGCCCGCGTCATCTGTAAACAAATACACATTCAGGTTTATTTTCGCCGTATTGGCCGCATTTGAGCCACGAAAAACTAAGCAGAATGTTTTTTAGCCCAATCCACAATCAGCGGTAAAAATGCAGGCGCGAATGCGCCATCAGCCGCGATGAAGTAGCGCACCGTCATCCACCACGTCCACTCACTGGGCAGTTGCATGCTAAAAACCGACGAGTTCAGCATCGTGTGATCGGCTTGGGGAAGAACAACAATTCGGTGTTGTTGATTTTTCTTTACATTGAGCAAGGCTGCAAACGCTTGCGCATTCGCTTTGGCATCCACATTCAAATCATCCTGCCCCCAAATAGCCAGCAAAGGGATTTGCAACGCGGATAGTTGCTGACTGGAGTTGGCATCGATATTAAGCGCGATAAAGTGATAGCGCTCCGCAGACAGCGGCGCGGTATTGGCACCAACTGGCGCAGGAAACGCAGCTAAGTAATGCTGAAATTGCTGGCTATAGTCAGCAAAATTCAAGATAGCCGACGGCTGCGGCGCGGCACGTTGCCATTGCATGACATGCTCGATTTCTGGCGCACTTAGCCCTGCGCGGATTAAGCGTTGCTGGGTAAAAAACTCACCTTGAGCCCGCCAATCGAGCGCTGCGCCAACCGTGATTAAATATGCGGGCGCAGGTTGCATTGTGGCTACCTTGGGTAAGACCCAGCCCGCTTGCGAAAATCCCAGCAGGCCAATGTTTTGCGCTTGAATATCGGATCGCTGTGCCAACATCTGCATCGCGACATGGGTTTCCTGCGCTCGGTGTTGCATCGATTGTTGCAACCAATCACCACTTTAATCACCCGTACCCGGTTTATCCCCAATCCTATCAACTTAAGCCTTCAGACCGTTGCTTTGTAAGCAATGTAATCGTGAGGTTTGGGGTGATTGGTGCGTTCTTTCCTCGCTCTGGGATTAAAATTGATCAACGATTTCCTGATCTCAGTCAGCGCAAGCTT
>CAUOZE010000018.1:0-47467 GCA_963508915.1 uncultured Deefgea sp. | reverse complement strand
AAGCTTGCGCTGACTGAGATCAGGAAATCGTTGATCAATTTTAATCCCAGAGCGAGGAAAGAACGCACCAATCACCCCAAACCTCACGATTACATTGCTTACAAAGCAACGGTCTGAAGGCTTAAGTTGATAGGATTGGAAATTTATCTCGATTGATGCGTACAATCGCGCGTCATAATTCGCGCCAACAGTCGTTAACTAATTTACTTGAGACCTTCAAATGCTGTGCCTCTTTATTGTTTTCTTTTTATTTAGCTCATCTTTGCATGCCGAAATGCTGTCAGGGCAAATTATTGGTATTTCAGATGGCGATACCGCGACACTCTTAACTAATGACCGTAAACCGATCAAAATTCGCCTTGGCCAAATAGACGAGCCTGAAAAAGAGCAAGCTTTTGGTGAAAAATCCAAACAATCATTATCAGAGTTAATCTACGGAAAAAACGTTACTGTAGAAACAGAAACCAAAGATCAGTACGGAAGAACTGTAGGCAAGGTGTTGGTGGGAGGCAAAGACATTAATCTGGAGCAAATCAAACGAGGCATGGCCTGGTTCTACGTCGAGTTTGGCCATGATGCCTCGTACCGTAATGCTGAAAGTAAAGCAAAAACGGAAAAAGTCGGATTGTGGGCAGACCCTGCTCCCACGGCACCGTGGAAGTGGCGTCACTAGCCAGTCAAGTCCAATTCCACGGCGATAAGTAACACCTCAACTCAACCATCAACGGTTACTAAACCAAACATCTCATCACAAAGTTATCGCTGCGATGGCAGAGAATATTGCTCGCAAATGTCATCTTGTGAGGAAGCGAAGTATTTTCTGAATCATTGCCCAAATGTAAAAATGGACGGTAATAACGATGGGATTCCTTGCGAAAAACAGTGGTGTAAATAGAAAGAGTCCTTAACTCATCCCATACCGGCGTTTGGTCTTGCGATAGATTTCTGCCATTTGCAGGCCACGCCCCGAGGTGGGGTCGAGCGTATTGATTCGATTCAGTAAATCGCTGGCATGCTGCATATAGGTTTCGTGCCAGCCTTCTTGATTGACCAAGGCCAATAGCGCATTGACGGTATTGAGCAGCATTTGCAGATTGTTGGGCATTTCTTTGCCTGCGGCCAAAAAGCGCTCGGCGGCGGCCTTGAGGTTGCCTGATTGTGCCAAAGCAACGGCCTCATTATTCAGGGTCACAATATCAGCGGCGGTGGCTTCGATTAAACGCAGTGCTTCGTCTTCACGGCCTTGCTTTTTGTAGAGCCGAGTGACTAAAGCGGATAATTTGGGGTCGTCGTGACGATTTTTAAGTACCGCGCGGGTTAAAGCCTCGGCTTCGGTTAAGCGATTGTGACTTAAGCAGCTTTGCGCTAAGGCCAAACCCACGGTCGATGAAGGCGGCTCTATGCCTTGCTCGGCGGAATGCAAAGCCAAATCTAAAATAGCTCGCGCTTTCGCGCTATCGCCTAGTTTAAGCGCCACATTCGATTCGAGCACCTCGGCAAGCACCCGATCATTACTGGTGCGAAAATCTTTGCGGATACTATCGGCGGTTTTTCGCGCCGCGCCCACATCGCCGCGCTGTAATTGCACTTCGCCCAAGGCCGCGTAATCACTGATTTGTGGCCAAAAGGAAAAGCGCGCTAAGCGTACGGTTTCGGTTAATGATTGCTCGGCGAGCGCGAGATCGCCAGCAATCACTGCCACTTCACCCAATTCGCGCATCCGCGCCACCACATAAGGTGAGCGATGGCATGCATCTTGCAAAGTTTGCTTGGCGGCTTCGATTTCGTGCTTGGCTTCTTGTGTTTTGGCGAGGCCATCATAGGCATCCATGATCAATTCATGCTCTGCGATGACCTGCCGAAAGATGTGCTGCGCTTCGTCGTATTCTTTGAGTTGATACAACGCTTTACCCAAGGCCATTTTCGCCCAAGGGAAATCGACTTTACCGAGCAATTCGCGTGTTAAGTCGCGCGTACCTTTCCAATCCCCAACGCGCAGCATCAAATGTACTTTCATCCGCACAAACTCGATCGCGTCCTCACCGCCCTCGGCTGCGGCGCGATTGCACAATTGAATCGCGCGCAAGAAATCATGCGCGATACAGGCATCATCAATCGGTTTGAAGCGAGTCTTTTTGCGCAAGGCACGCAAAATACGCGTGTAGAGTGTATCGCCCGTGAAGGGCTTTAAAATAATCGCATCCGGCGCCAATTCGGCAGCGCCAATGACTTTAGTACTTTGCCGCTCACCAGTCAGTACAATAAAGACGCAACTGGCTTTCAATAAACCATGGCGGCGTGCCTCTTCGAATAAATACAAACCATCAAAGCCCGTACCCAAATCAAAAGCGCACAAAATAATATCGTAGGAAAAGCGCCGCATTTGCCCTAAAGCTTCGCCGCTGCGGTGAGCATACTCGACCTGTGTAGCGCCAAATTGCCCCAGCATCATGCCCATCGTGGTACGCATTTCAGCGACACTTTCGATGACGAGGATTTTATAAGCCGATAAATCGTTTACATCCACAACTTCTGGCTGCGGCTCATCGATAGCAGTACGATCAGCGAACGAATAAAGGCGAACTTTGGGCATAATCACTTCGTAAAATAATTTATAGGTATATCAATCTAGGTATTTAAGATAAATAGCCAGATGGCAATACCCCTATACAGGCTTGAGCTTGGCATAGGCGACAGCCAACCATTTACTACCAAACTGCGCAAAATTGACCTGCACATTCCCCGTGGCACCACCTTCATGATCGGTGACGACACCGAGACCAAATTTCGGATGCTCGACTTTCATCCCAATACTCAAGCCATGCTCCGGCGTCGATTTTTTCGGCGACGCAACAGGCGGAACGTAGGCCGCTGCTGAACTATAGCTGCTTGGTGCATAACCACGGTTTAAATATTTAAGGAGTTCTTGCGGAATTTCATCCAAGAATCGACTGGCTACGCCATAACGCGTTTGCCCATGCAGCATGCGGCTTTGCGCCAAACTAATATACAAGCGTTGTCGCGCGCGCGTAATGGCGACATACATCAAGCGTCGCTCTTCTTCGACGCCCGCTTTGTCATTGGCGCTATTATCGTGCGGGAATAGGCCCTCTTCCAGCCCCGACAGAAACACCGCGTGAAACTCCAAACCCTTAGCCGCGTGTACCGTCATCAATTGCAGCGCTTCTTCATGCGCCCCCGCTTGATGGTCACCAGCTTCAAGACTGGCGTGCGATAAAAACGCAATGAGGTTATTTTCATCTTCGCTAATAAACGTCGCTGCCGCGTTAATGAGTTCTTCCAAGTTGGCGACGCGCTCTTCGCCTTCTTTGTCATTCTTGTAGTGCGTCAGCAAACCCGATAGGTCGAGCATCATATCGACGACTTCGGTCATCGGCAGGCCATCGACCTGATTGCGCATTGCTTCAATAATATGCACAAATTTACCCAAGGCGACCGCGCCACGGCCACTCGCGCCCGCGCAAGCCGCTTGCCACAGCGAGCAGCCTTCTAATCGCGCACGATCGACAATCGCTTCGACACTCTTGAGACCAATACCGCGCGTTGGAAAATTCACTACGCGCAGGAAGGCATTGTCGTCCGTCGGATTGGCAATCAAACGTAAATACGCTAGCGCGTGTTTAATTTCTTGGCGCTCGAAAAAGCGCAAGCCGCCATACACCCGATATGGCACGCCCGCCGAAAAGAGCGCATGTTCGATAATCCGTGATTGCGCATTGCTGCGATACAAAATGGCAATTTCACTAGAAGCCATGCCATCACGAATTAGCGTTTGTGCCTCTTCGACAATAAATTGGGCCTCTTCAAAGTCTGATGCGCCTTCAAATACCCGAATCGGCTCGCCCGCGCTGGCTTGCGTCCACAGCTCTTTGCCAAGCCGCTGGGTGTTATTGCTAATTACGGCATTGGCTGCATCCAAAATATTGCCGTGACTGCGATAATTTTGTTCCAAGCGAATCACATGCTTCACAGCAAAATCGCTTTGAAAATCAACCATATTGCCGACATTCGCACCGCGAAATGCGTAAATCGATTGATCATCATCCCCAACAGCAAAAATAGCGCTATTTTTACCAGCTAATAATTTAAGCCATGCATATTGCAATCGATTGGTATCTTGAAACTCATCGACTAAAACATGGGCGAATCGTTCTTGATAATGTTTTCTAATTTCTGGTTTATGCGTCAATAATTCGTAACAACGCAGTAACAATTCAGAAAAATCAGCTACGCCTTCGCGATTGCATTGTTTTTCGTATTCTTCATAGGCCAAACGTAATTGCCGTGAATAATCATCAAATGCATCCACATCACCGGCACGGCGGCCATTTTCTTTATGGCCATTAATATAATTTTGTACGGCACGTGGTGGATATTTATCGTCGTCTAAACCGAGAAATTTCAACACCCGTTTAATTGCGCCCAATTGCTCAGATTGATCCAAAATCGCAAAAGCCTCGGGCAATCCCGCATCACGGTGATGTAAACGTAGCATGCGATTACATAAGCCGTGAAAAGTCCCCACCCATAAGCCACGCGGATTCAATGGCAACATTGCAGTAATTCGAGAAAGCATTTCTTTGGCTGATTTATTGGTAAACGTCACCGCCAATAAACCAGATGGACTAATTTGCCCAGTCGAGAGTAACCATGCTATTCGCGTAGTTAATACACTGGTTTTACCGCTGCCAGCACCTGCTAAAATCAAAGCGTGTTCAGCGGGTAATTCAACCGCTGCAGCCTGTTGTGGGTTTAATTTAGCAGTGAGGGCATGGGACATAAATAGACTCTAAACAAAATACGTTTCTACAAATAGAAACAGGGCGACCGCGCGCCCTGTTCACTGATTCATCAAATCAAAATGATGAATTAGATTTTCAATGTATCCAAAGATGCGCCATTTGCAATTGCATCGTGAACCCATTGTGGTTTACGGCCACGGCCAGACCAAGTTTGGCTTGCATCCGCTGGATTCATATAAGCAGCAGCTGCAGGTGCTTTTTTCGCGCCTTTTTTGCCAGATACTTCACCCAACAATTCAGCAATAGTGAAACCACTCGCAGCTGCAGCGCTTTGCAATTGGCTCAAAATACGGCTTTTTTCTTGTTCTTTACGACGAACTAATTCGCCATCAAGTTGCGTGCGCAACTCAACTAATTCTTGGTAAGCTAAAGTAGATAAATCCATTGCTGACTCCTCAAATTAATGCATGTGTATTGATTACCAAATGATTATGCAGCCGACGTTCTAATAATTCAAGGTCAATATTGCAGATAGATAATTAATTCACTAACCAACGATTAACAAATCGTAAGTCTTTTTCATCTAAATCACCCGTGACGGCAGCTAGCTGCAATCTCGTGTAAAGATAGGTATATCTAGCTACAGTTAAATCATAACGCGTGCTAAATAATTTACGCTCCGCATTCAGTACATCAACAGTGGTTCGAACGCCCACATCACGACCTAATTTACTCGATGCTAATAAGCTTTGACTTGATTTAAGTACTTGCTCTAAGGCGGTAATTTGCGCGGCGCCGGCATTAACACCTAAAAATGCTTGGGTCGTTAATTGTTCGGTATTCCTGCGCGTTGCTTCCAGCGTTTCTCTTTGCTCAAACTGTCTTGCTGCCGCTTCACGTAATTCAGATGAGCGACGCCCGCCAGTATACAGTGGAATCGATAATTGCAGCGTAATCGCTCCTTTATTCGTTTGATCCAGCCCGCCTGAACGAGAAATCCCGCTGCTATCCCAATTTTGGCCATAATTAGCGACTAAATCGACTTTAGGTGAACTTTCAAAGCGATATTTATCGACTTCTCGAGTTGCAATATCTAATTGCAGCAATTGACCACTGATATTTAAACTGGTGTCGCTTGATTTTTTCAACCAAACCGACAAATCGTTAGGTTCAACTGAAGTAGGTTCAATTTTTTCACTTAAGCGTGCAATGGATTCGGCATTCACAGCGGTCAATAAAGTAAACACATTTCGCTTCACCTGCTGCTCATTTTTAGCCTGAATTTCATACGCAACAATCGTGTCATATGAAGCTTGCGCTTCATCCGTATCAGCAATAGTCACCACGCCGACTTCAAAGGCTTTTTTAGCAAACGCCAATTGCTCACCGACTGCTTTTTTCTCAGCATTGGCTAAAACGACCTTTTCATCGGCAGCCAATACTTCGAAATAGGCTTTCGCAACACGCAAAATTAAATCTTGTTCCGCAACCCGAAATTGCACCTCGGCCAATTTAGCTTGCTGTTTGAGTTGATCTGCCGATGCAAAAGCATCTACCCGATAAACTGGCTGAGTCGCCGTAATTGAGTAACCGTAGGCTTGACCACTGCTTTGCGTATCTTTCACAATGGCACTGGTTTTGCTGGGAGAAAAATCGGTATTGGAATACGTCGTATTGCCCCCCAAAGTGACCGAGGGCAGCAAGAGCGCCTGCCCTTGATTGGCTTTCTCACTCCCCGCTGTTTGGGCATAACGCGCAGCTAGAAAACTCGCATCATGCTGCTGCGCTGCGTGCCACGCCGCCAGTAAATCCGCAGAAAAACTGGGGCTACTCAATAAGGCCACGCTCAAGGCTAAAATCGTTTTTTTCATTTTGTTCCCAATACCGCAGGTGCAGCGGGTTTCAGTTTGAACCAAGCAGCATAAAGTGCAGGCAAAAATAATAAAGTCAAAATCGTTGCGACAAATAAGCCGCCCATAATTGCAATCGCCATCGGCCCCCAGAATGTATCGCGGGTCAACGGAATCATCGCCAATATAGCCGCTAAGGCAGTGAGCATAATCGGGCGGAAACGGCGCACAGCCGAATCAATCACAGCATCCCATGGCGCACTGCCACCCGCGATGTCTTGCTCGATTTGGTCCATCAAAATGACCGAGTTACGCATAATCATGCCGGACAAGGCAATCACGCCCAAGGTAGCGACAAAGCCAAATGGAGCTTGGAATAACAGCAAGGCAATCGTCACGCCAATCATGCCCAGCGGCGCGGTCAACAAGACCATAATCATTCTCTGAATACTTTGTAGCTGCAGCATCAGCAAAGTCATCACTACCACTAGCATTAATGGCATCACAGCAGCGATCGACTCCTCGGAGATTTTAGACGACTCCAAAGTGCCACCCGCCTCAATATGGTAACCCAAAGGCAGTTTCGCTTTGATTTCCATCATTTTTGGCCAGAGCGCATTCGAGATATCAGGCGCTTGCGCATTACCACGTACATCAGCTCGTACCGTCAACGCAGGCACACGGTTACGATGCCAAATAATACTTTCTTCACTTTCCAAACTTATTTTCGCCAATTGCGATAAAGGTACACTACGCCCTGATGGCAAAGGAATCGGTAAATTCGCCAAGAAATCGAGTCGGGTTCGCTCATCGGTCGCCAAACGACTCACGACTTCAATTTGCAAATTATCCTCACGCAACGCCGTCGCCGTTACACCTGTCACTGCCATTTGCAAAGATTGCGCCAACTGCTGCGAAGTCAGCCCCGCAGCGCGTAATTTGTCTTGGTCGACATTCAAATGCAAGACTTTGACCTGCTCACCCCAATCCGTATGCACTTGTCGCAGGTGTGGATTCTGGCGCATTACGTTCGCTACGTCATTGGCAATAATTTTCAATTGCTTTTGATCTGGGCCAATCACACGAAATTGCACTGGATAACCTACGGGCGGGCCGTTTTCTAGGCGCGTAACACGACCACGCACATTTGGAAAATCATTGTCAAACAGCGCTTTCACCCGTTGATAGACATTCTCGCGTACATGCTCGTCTTTGGTCATCACGGTGAGCTGACCAAAGTTTAAGTTGGGCATTTGCTCATCCAGCGGCATGTAATAGCGCGGCGAGCCAACGCCAACGTAGCTGGTCACACTCGCCACATCGGGATCTTTCATCAAAATCGCTTCAATTTTTTTGACTTCCCGCTCGGTCGCGTCAAACGATGCGGTATACGGCAGCCATAAATCGACCATCAATTCGGGTCGGCTGGAAGCGGGGAAGAATTGTTTTGGCACAGCGACTGCGAACAGCACGACCGAGGCGACAAACGCCGCCACGGTCAACGCAATCGTCGTTTTTCGCCAAGTAATACACCACGTCACCCAACGGCGAAACGCGGTGTAAAACTTACCGCCATGCGCATCGTGCTCGTGTTCTTTGAGATTTTCCGGCAGCAAGTGATAGCCCATATACGGCGTAAACAGCACCGCAACCACCCATGACAAAATCAAGGCTAAACCGACTACGGCAAAAATAGAGAAGGTATACTCACCCGCATTAGATTTAGCAAGGCCTACAGGCAAAAACCCCGCAGCAGTAATCAAAGTACCCGTCAACATCGGAAATGCAGTCGAGCTATACGCAAACGTCGCGGCGCTAAAGCGATCCCAGCCTTGCTCCAGTTTCAATGCCATCATTTCAACGGCAATAATCGCGTCATCGACCATCAAACCGAGTGCAATCACCAAAGCGCCTAGCGAGATGCGTTGCAACTCCAAATTGAATAATTTCATGCACAAGAACGTCAGCGCCAGCACCAGCGGAATCGACAAGGCCACCACGATGCCCATTCGAAAGCCCAACGCCAAAAAACTCACAGCTAACACAATCGCGACCGCTTCCAGTAGCGACTTCATAAAGATATGTACCGCCGATTTCACCACCGCAGGCTGGTCCGACACCGCGTGAACTTCAACACCCACCGGTAAATTGGCTTTGACTTGCGCAATCACGGTATCAATTTGCTCGCCCATTTTGAGCACATTGCCGCCTTGGCGCATCGAAATACCCAAGCCAATAGCGGGCTCGCCTTGGAAATACATCCGCGTTTCAGCCGGGCTCAGTGAAGCGCGCACCACTTCCGCCACATCACT
Source organism: uncultured Deefgea sp. (assembly GCA_963508915.1). Classification (GTDB taxonomy): domain Bacteria; phylum Pseudomonadota; class Gammaproteobacteria; order Burkholderiales; family Chitinibacteraceae; genus Deefgea. The sequence continues at coordinate 38,542 of CAUOZE010000018.1, read as the reverse complement.
CACGCGGAAAGTTTTGCCATTGACGGTGATCGGCGTCGCTTTGATCGTTTCAACCGCATCAAAGCCTCCACTTACACGCAAAAACACACGCTCCTCACGGCCTTCGACGACGCCAGCCGGCGTCACCGTATTGGTCGCCGCCAAGACTTGATTAATTTGTAATGGTGTAATGCCCAGCGTCGCTAATTTGGCGCTGCGGTATTCGACGTAAATTTTTTCATCTTGCGGCGCGATCAACGTGACTTTATTAATATCGGGAATCCGCAACAATTCGGTACGCACGCTTTCGACGTACTTTTTCAGCTCCGCATCGTTAAAACCATCGCGCGTAAACGCATACAAACTGCCGTAGGTTTCGCCAAATTCATCGTTAAAAAATGGGCCAACGACACCCGGCGGCAATTTGCCTTTGGCATCATTAATCCGTTTGCGCACTTGATACCAAGCGTTATTCACTTTGTCGCCGCGTATGCTCTCGTGCAGCATCACCGTGATCAGCGCCTCGCCTGAGCGCGAGTAGCTTTTGGTGAAATCAATCTCGGGAATACCTTGCAACGCTTCTTCGAGTTTATCGGTCACTTGCCGCTCGACTTCGGCTGCGGAAGCCCCCGGCCAGAAGCTACGCACCACCATCGCCTTAAACGTAAACTCTGGATCTTCCTTTTGCCCTAACTGGGTATACGCCAGTACACCAGAAAGAGAAAGGACTACCATCAGATACAGTACCAAAGATTGATGCTTCAGCGCCCACGCGGATAGATTAAATGTCTCTTTAGTCTGAGTCATCTTATGCCCCTTCTTGTGGCGCTAAGATTTTCACGGTTTGGCCTTCACGTAATAAATGGACGCCCGCCGTGACCACCACCGAACCCGCTGGCACACCCTTGATCCGAACTTGCTGACCTTGATACCCAAGGATGGTGATTTCACGACTGTGTACGGTCTTTTTGGCATCAACAATCCACACGCGCATGGCTTTTCCTTTGCCATAAATTGCCGACATCGGTACGGATATTTCTGCAACCGGCTCGGTCGAGGCAAAAACTTGCTTGACCTGTATCGTCATCCCTAGTGCCGCACCGCTATTTTCGGGCAGCGTCACCTTGACACGATAGGTACGTGTTTGCGGATCGGCCGATGGAGAAACTTCATTCACAACGCCATCAAGGTGAGATGAATCATCCGACCACAAAACCAATTTCACTTTTTGCCCGGCTTGCCATGCTTGTACGCGATTTTCTGGCACATCGATCACCGCCTCATAGGCGCCGGCCTTGGCCACCATCAGCACCGATTGCCCTGCCGCCAACACCGAACCGGGTTCAGCCAGCGTTTTGGTCACCACGCCGTCGCCATCGGCAATCAACTGGGCATAGCTCGCTTGGTTATTAGCCAAATCAACTTGCGCCTTGGCCTGCTCGGCTTGTTTTTGCGCCGAAATCAGCGCCGTTTTGCGCTTATCGACTTCAGCTTGGCTCACGAAATTCTGCGCCAATAATTCCAAAGAGCGCTTGTAATCAATACTCGCTTGCGACAACTGCGCCTGTGCCGAGGCAAGCCCTGCGCTAGCCGCGCTGGCATTTAGCGCCACATCGCCTGCATCCAATTTGGCCAACACTTGGCCTTTTTTCACATTGGCGCCCACATCCACACTGCGGCTAATTAATTTACCCGGAATGCGAAAACCCATCGGCACTTCATGCCGTGCTCGCACTTCACCGCTATAAACTTCGGCGGCAGCGGGCAACGCGCCGCCCACCACCATCGTTCGAACGGGGCGAATTTCAGTAACAGGCTTCACCTCGGATTTGCACGCCGCTAAAGCCAATAGAACAGAAACAATCAATACCTTGCGTTTATTGAGCATGAGTAGCATCCACAGAGCGAGCCATTAGGCCATTTAAGAATAAATCGAGCGTGCATTGCACATAGCGCTCGGCTGAAAAATTACTAGGCAAACAGGACAATGGTGTGTTTTTCATCATCATCGCCATCACAATCGGCGCTGATACAACGTGCACTGCATATTCAATGTCATCAACCACTAATTCGCCGCGCGCCACGCCAAGCTCCAACACATGACGGATCAATCCTTGGCCCGGCAAGATGAATTCTTCATTGTACAAAGCCATTACATCAGGAAAGTTACCACCTTCGGCGACCATCAATTTGGGTAATGCAGAGAGCGACGTATCACCCACGGTGCGCCACCACATTTGAAATAGCTCAATCAATAAATCACGCGTACTACCCTGCCACTCTTTTAGCAAACTCTCGCCAACGGCGAGCTGCGGCACCAGCAAAGAACGAATCACTGATTTGAAGATTTCTTCTTTATTAGCAAAGTACAAATACGGCGTACCGCGTGTGACGCCCGCAGCGCGCGCGATGTCTTCGATTTTGGTAGCAGCAAAGCCTTTTTCCACAAACAAAGCTAAAGCGGCCTCAAGAATTTCTTGCGGCCTTGCCTCTTTACGGCGGGTCCAACATTTTACGGGACAGATTGACATGACAAACTACTAATAAATGAACGTTCATTTATTATAAGCATATGCTAATGTCAACGTCAATCGAGAAAAGCTAATCAATTGACATTAATTTTGCGGCAATCCGCCCCACTCTTTACAAACGAATACGGTACAATCGCGAGCAATTCATCTGGCCTTTCCTTGGAGCCCGTCATGCCCGATATCACCCCGCAAATCAAAGCTGAAATTCTCTCTGAAGCACTGCCGTATATTCAGCGCTTTTTAGACAAAACCATCGTGATTAAATACGGTGGCAACGCGATGATTGATGAAGAACTCAAGGATGGTTTTGCATCGGACGTGGTGTTACTCAAACTGGTGGGCATGAATCCAGTAGTCGTTCACGGCGGCGGCCCGCAAATTAATGATTTGCTCGATCGTATCGGCAAAAAAGGCGAGTTCATCCAAGGGATGCGTGTGACCGACGCCGAAACAATGGACGTGGTTGAGATGGTCTTAGGCGGCCATGTGAATAAAGAAATCGTGTCGCTGATTAATAAGCACGGCGGCAAAGCCGTCGGCTTAACCGGTCAAGACGGCCACTTTATCCGCGCCCGTAAAATGATGCTCAAAGACAATATGGGTGAAAACAATATCGATATCGGTCAAGTGGGTGAAATTCAAAGCATTGATCCATCGATTGTGCTGCATTTAGATGCCGCCGACTTTATTCCAGTGATTGCACCGATTGGCGTCGATGCAACGGGCGAAAGCTTGAATATCAATGCCGATTTGGTGGCGGGGAAATTGGCCGAGGTCTTGAAAGCCGAAAAATTAATCCTTATGACCAACACGCCAGGCGTACTCGATAAAGAAGGCAATCTGCTCACCAAACTCACTGCGCGCCGTATTGATGAATTGTTTGCTGATGGCACCATTTCTGGTGGTATGTTGCCAAAAATTTCATCCGCACTCGATGCAGCAAAAAGTGGCGTCAATGCAGTGCATATCATCGATGGCCGCGTTAAACACGCACTCTTGCTTGAAGTCCTCACCGAGCAAGGTGTTGGCACGATGATTCGCGCCAAATAAGCCTGAACAACACCCCGAAAAAGGACGACGCATAGTCGTCCTTTTTTCTTGCTTCTCAAGGATCGACAGCTAAAGTAAAAGTACCTTGTAGCCCTGAGAGCCAAACCATGAAAACTGCCCGCCAACTCCTCGCCGCCAAGGCCAAACACGAAACTATTTCAGTCTCACCAACCGCAACGGTCTACCAAGCTTTGCAAATGATGGCCGACGCCAATATCGGCGCGATCCTGGTCATGGAAAGTGAAAAACTCGTCGGGATTTTTTCGGAACGCGATTACGCCCGCAAAGTCGTTCTGATGGGAAAAACTTCGGCCGGCACCTCCGTTTCCGACATCATGACCCACAAACTACTCTATGTACCACCCAGTGCGACCACCGATGAATGCATGGGGCTAATGACAGAAAAACGCATTCGCCATTTACCCGTTTTAGATGGCGACAAAGTCCTGGGGATTTTATCTATTGGCGACTTAGTACAAGAAAAGATGGCGGACCAAGAATTCACCATTGAGCAACTCGCTCAATATATTTATCACTAAGAGCATTGTCGCTAGCCGACAAACTCGACACAATGGCCGAATTCATCGGCCATTTTTATTGTCTATTTTATGCAAAACACTTGGATTTTTGACCTCGACAACACGCTGCACAACGCCAGCCAGCATGCTTTTCCGATTATTAATGCGTCGATGACCACGTGGCTGCAAGACAATCTGCAACTCAACCACAGCCAAGCCAATCATTTACGACAAGACTACTGGCGGCGTTATGGGGCGACGATGCTGGGACTGATTCGGCATCATAGTCATCTCAATCCCCATCATTTTTTGGCCGCATGCCATCCGCTAGCGCAGTTACTCACTGAAATCCACCCCATGCCGCAGCTCAAGACCACGCTACAGCGCCTGCCCGGCCAAAAAATACTCTTCACCAACGGGCCGATTGCCTACGCCCGTGCCATGCTGTCGGCACTAGACATCGATCGCTATTTTTCGGGTATTGCCGCCATTGACACACTAAGACTAACCCCCAAGCCAATACCCAAGGCTTACCATCAAATGCTGCGGCAATTCAAGCTCAGTGCCAAAGATTGCATCATGGTCGAGGACAGTATTGATAACCTTGTCACCGCAAAAAAAATCGGCATGCAAACGGTATGGTTACGTAGTGGCATGCGCGGACATCCTGCCGCCGATCGCTGTATTTCGCACCTCAAACAGTTATAAAAAAACGCAGCTCGAAGGCTGCGTTCTCTATATGTATATAGTTATAGCCATTCTCAATCAATAGCTATACACCAATACCCATTACAACTCGACTTGCATCCCCATTTCCACGACGCGATTGGGTGGGATTTTGAAGAAGTTGGTCACGCGCGTCGCATTGCGGCTCATAAAGCTAAATAAGCGACGACGCCACCAAGTCATCGATGGATATTTCGCCTCGACAATCGTTTCGCGCGATAAGAAGAACGAGGTATTCATATCGTCAAAAACCAGCTCAGGCTGCAAATGCGTCACTTGCTCTAGCACGGCGGGCACGCTCGGCTCTTCTTTAAAGCCAAAGGTTGCGATGACTTGGTAAAAAGTCTCGCCCATTCTGCGAACCGTCACGCGTTCCTTAGTCGGCACAAACGGAATGTCGCAAGATTGAATCGTCAAAAATACAACCTGTTCGTGCAGTACTTTATTGTGTTTCAAATTATGCAGTAGCGCATGCGGTACCGAATCGCTACTCGCGGTCATAAAGATCGACAAACCTTCAACGCGTTGCGGTGGGCTAGCTTCTAAACTTTCAACAAAGCCAGTTAATGGCATTTCGCCTTCGCGTAGTTTTGCACTCAACAAACTTCGCCCGCGTTTCCACGTCATCATCATCGTGAAGGCAATCATGCCAATCAAGAGCGGGAACCAGCCACCTTGATGCAATTTCAAGATGTTCGACGAGAAGAACGCCAAATCAACAACGAGCAATACACCCAATAAAGCAAACATACCGTGCTTTTTAGCGCCCTTGAAATGACGGCTCGCGACCACAAAAGCCAGCAAAGTCGTCATCACCATCGTACACGTCACTGCAAAACCATACGCCGCAGCCAAATTACTTGAGCTTCTAAATGCCAAAATCAAGGCAATGACTGAAAGTAGCAAGAACCAATTGATGCCCGGAATATAAATTTGGCCGCGCTCTTGTGCAGATGTATGTTGAATATCCATCCGCGGGCAAAAACCCAGTTGAATCGCTTGATTTGCGACCGAAAAAGCACCAGAAATTACCGCTTGCGACGCAATCACTGTCGCCATCGTGGCAAGCACCACCAAAGGCGGGTGCGCCCAAGTGGGCGCAAGGAAATAAAACGGATTTTTAATCGCTTCAGGGTTCGTTAAGAGCAATGCGCCTTGGCCATAATAATTAAGCAATAAAGCCGGCAAAACCAGTAAGAACCAAGCATAACGAATCGCAGGGCGGCCAAAGTGGCCCATATCGGCATACAAGGCTTCTACGCCAGTCAAGCAGAGCACCACCGCGCCAAGCAGTACAAAAGCCACCCAAGGATGGGCAAAAAAGAAATCGACGGCATACAGTGGATTCACTGCGGCCAGTACTTGCGGCGCTTTAATGATATTGATCACACCCAAAGTGGCAATCACGACAAACCACGTGACCATCACAGGGCCAAACAGTTTTCCCACCAGCGCCGTGCCACGCGACTGCATCGCAAACAAGGCCACCATCACCATGATGGCAATCGGTAAAATATAAGGATCAAGCGTGTGCGAGATAATGCTAATCCCCTCCAAAGCAGATAGCACTGAAATCGCTGGGGTGATGATACTTTCGCCAGCAAACAGCGCGGCACCAAAAATCCCCATCACCGCGACCCAAAAAGCTTTGCGCGGGCTATTGCTGACCACGCGCATTGCCAAAGCCATCAGTGCCAAAATACCGCCTTCGCCGCGATTATCAGCACGCAAGATGATCGACACATATTTCACCGTCACAACCAGCATCAAGCCCCAAAAAATCAGCGACAAGATGCCCAGCACATTAAACGCATTCAACTCCAGCGCAACGTGGCCATTGAAACATTCTTTGAGGGTATATAAAGGGCTGGTACCAATATCGCCATAAACCACGCCAATCGCGCCGACCACGAGGCCTGCGAGTTTTTTTGGGTCTTGCGTTTGAGCTGCTGACATAAGACTTCTTTGAGAGACTTGCAAAGGAAGCGAATTATAGGCCCGCTTCAATCACTTAAGGCACGATTTCAGTGCATTGTTGCGACGAAACCGCACACTAATTAGCTTTCGCTTGTGTAGCCAGTTTGGCGTAATTCCAAAATGGATTGCGGAAGTTTTTCCCATACAAAAAACGGACCGGGATCGGTTTTTCGTTCAGGAGCAATTTCACTATGGCCGACCACATGGACAATCGGATAGCGCGCTTGAATTGCTAATAAGAGCGCATCCAATGATTGGTACTGTATATCGGTGAACGGCACAAAATCTGAACCTTCCAGCTCTATACCAATCGAAAAATCATTGCAGCGCTCACGTCCCTGCCAATTGGAAACGCCTGCATGCCAAGCGCGTTGATTGCAGGAAACAAACTGAAGCACCTCGCCATCGCGGCGAATCAAAAAATGCGACGACACGCGCAACTGGGCTAGTTCTGCGTAGCAGGCATGATCTGTAATATTGAGCGAATTGGTAAACAGCCGTTCAATATCGGGGCCGCCAAATTCAGTCGCACCTGCGGGCTGCGGCGGCAAATGGATGTTATGAATCACCACCATATCCGCAACGCACTCTGGCTGGCGATCATCGCAGTTGGGGCTCGCCACAACTCGAGCCCCATCTAGCCAGCCTTGCGAATCAATAATCAAGGTATATGAATGAATAGCATTATTTTTCAAGCCCACCATCAAATACCCCTTAACCCTCAACAATCCCTAAGCGCTCCAGACGATAGCGCAAGCTACGGAAAGTCACGCCTAAAAGTTTTGCCGCTTGCGTGCGATTAAAACCTGTTTTATCTAGCGCTGCGACAATGGCCGCTTTTTCGACGCGATCCAAATAATCTTGCAGCGGATATGTGTCGCCCAAATTGGCTGCAACCGCCTCGGCCTTATCGCACTGGCTTTGCTGCAGTTGCAAATCATCGCTATCAATTTCAGGCCCGTCGGCCAAGGCCACCGCCCGCTCAAGGATGTTTTCTAACTCTCGAACATTGCCAGGAAAGTCATAGCGGCAGAGTGCGTTTTTCGCCGCAGCGGTAAATTTCATCACCGGCATACCCTGCCGCGCAGCAATGTCTTCCACCAAAAACTGCGCTATCGTCAGCACATCGTCGCCCATTTCACGCAAAGCGGGCATTTTTAGCTCGATGACATTCAAGCGGTAGTACAAATCTTGGCGAAACTTGCCACTTTCTACGCAACGCGCCAAATTTTGATGGGTGGCCGAGATAATCCGTACGTCCACATCCACTTCATTCACGCCACCGACTTGGCGCACCTTGCGCTCTTGAATCGCACGCAGTAATTTGACCTGCATAGCCAATGGCAAATCGGCAACTTCATCTAAGAATAAAGTACCACCATTGGCGGCCTGAAAAAAGCCTTCTCTATCGTCCATCGCGCCGGTAAAAGCGCCTTTGCGATAACCAAAAAACTCGCTTTCCATCAGATTTTCAGGAATTGCACCGCAATTGACCGCAACAAAAGGCTTTTCGGCCCGATTTGAGCTTGCATGAATCGCGCGCGCTGCCCGCTCTTTCCCTGAGCCAGATTCGCCCGTCACATAGACCGGCGCTTGATTGCGCGCCAATTTTTCTATCAAGACCAAAACCTGTTGCAGCGCAACCGAATCACCCAGCAAAGGTCGATCACGCCGCGCCGCTTTCACGGCTGGCGTGGCGTCAATTTTAAGCGCCGATTTGACCAGCGCACGCAATTGCTCCAAGGCAACGGGCTTAGCCAAATAATCAAACGCACCCGCTTTGAGTGCCGCCACCGCATTTTCAGTACTGCCGTAAGCAGTAATCACCGCAATCGGCAAATCCAAGCCTTTAGCCTGAATATGGCGCACCAAATCGAGACCCTCCCCATCGGGCATGCGCATATCAGATAAGCACAAGTCAAAATGCTGGCTGTCGATCAGTGCTTTGGCCGCGATCACGCCATGGGTTTTTTCCACGTCCAAACCCATTTTGAGCAGAGTCAGCTCCAGCAGCTCGGCCAAATCCACTTCATCGTCAACGACCAAGACACGCGGTAAGGTTTTAGATTTTTTCGCCATCGGTATATCCAAATAAAATGCGGAAGCAGGCACCACCCGCTAGTGGAGAATGATATTCAAGCAAAGCGGCATTGGCCGCGCAAATTTCCCGGGCGATATATAAACCCAAGCCGGTACCTTTACTTTCGGTCGTAAAAAAGGGCTCAAATAATTGCGTTTGCGCGTCAGCTGGCACCGGCGGGCCATCATTGATTACATTGAGTACCCAGCCATCGGGAAAAGGCTCAACCCGCAGTTGCAAACTACCATCGCGCTGCGTGCAATACCGCCAACCATTACGCGCTAAATTCCACAATACTTGGTGTAAATGCCCAGGGTCAAAGCGCACCACAACCTGCGACTCACATGAAATCGCCAACTTAATCGGTATTTTTTCTTGCAGCACGAATTCTTCGGCAAAATTATTAAGCCATTCGGCCAAATGCACATCGATGCGCTTGACCCGATCTCGACGATTTAGCTCAAGTACATCCTTGACCATCCGCTCTAGGCGCTGGCTATTGTCGTTGATAATCCGTGTGAGTTTTTGCAGCAAAGGATCGTCAGCCGCCTCTTCACGCATCAATTCAGCGGCATGACTAATTGCGCCTAGCGGATTGCGAATTTCATGCGCCAGATTAGCGGTCAATCGCCCCAATGCCGCCAACTTCAATTGTTGCGACTCACGCCGTAAACGCGCAATGTCTTCAAGGTAAATCAAGACATTACCCATCGAGTCACAAGTCAAAGACACAAACCGAGCTCGCAGCGTGTTGCGCCCGCCCGCAGTTTGAATCAATTCACTACTACCCATCTCGGGAAATTCGCGCCACCGCGCTAAAGGCCCAGCCAATTCAGGCAGATCGGCAGCGATGGGGCTCGCCAAATCAGGCCGTAAACCCGTAAAACGAACGGCTTGTTCATTAAATTGCTGAATCAAATTTTGTGCATCGACGACCAAAACGCCATCGGAAACATCCTGCAAAATCCGCGCATTAAGCTGCCCCAAATTAGCGATATCGACACTACGCTGCTCGGCCAGTTCGCGGTTTTCTTCAGCGTAGCGTGATAGGCGGTATGCCAGCCAAGCAACCGCAAATGAAGCGATACAAAGAAATACCGTCGACATCGGTATCGTATCGGCCGCATCGGTATTAAGCACGCTCCACACCAACTCACCCAACAGCGCCAAGCTGGCAACAGCGGCATGAAACATCGTCATTCGACCGCGGGCAATTAAACCCGCCGCGGCCAGATACGGTAATAACAAAATCCCAAAGCCACTTTTAATCCCGCCACCCAAATGCATCAAGGTCACAATAAATACGACATCGATGGTCACCTGAATCGACAACTGAATATCAAAGCGAGGCCAGCGCCGTGCAATCGTAAAAATAAACACAAAGCCAAACAGCGTATAGCCTGCTAACACCAAAATCGACGCCCAAAAATGGTCTCGCTCTAAAAAGCTGCTACCTGAGAGCAGATATGCGCCCGCCATCAAGCCGATGACAATCAATAGGCGAAATAGGTTAAAGAGTGAAAGAGAGTGCCAAAGGTGTTCGTTGGACGTGCGCAAAGAATTCGGCATAAATTCCAAATCAGTTTGGTAACGGTTTCATCGCCAAGCGATGTGAATAAAAGGAAAACAACTACGGTCGAGCTAAGAGCAAAATACTAAAAAAAACGGGCGGCCCAAGCCACCCGTCGTGCAATACCCACTATTAATGATTTAATGGTGCTTGTTGTCCAATTAATCGAGCCAACTCACCCAAAGCAGCTTCATAAACACCACGTTTGAATTCAATCACCGCATCCAGTGGTGACCAATATTCATTCCAGCGCCATGCATCAAACTCTGGATGTGTGGTTTTGCGTAGGCAAACATCGGAATCTTTCCCCGTTAGCCGCAGCATAAACCAAATTTGTTTTTGCCCTTTATAAGTACCGCGCCATTCACGACGCACCCAATTGGTCGGCACATCATATTTCATCCAGTCTCGCGTGCGGCCCACAATTTCTACATGATGCGGTAATAAGCCGACTTCTTCGGCTAACTCCCGAAACATCGCTTGCTCTGGGGTTTCACCTTGCTTGATACCGCCCTGCGGAAACTGCCACGAATGCTCTCGCACCCGTTTTCCCCAAAAAACTTGGTTCTGTTGATTAATGATGATGATGCCGACGTTTGGCCGATAGCCATCACGATCGAGCATAGATACGACCTATATAGTATTTCGTTGATTACCCTAATTTTTTCACATCTGAGCGCACTTGAAAACCTTTATTCGTGCGGGGAGTGGGGAGTGGGAATTGGGGAGTGGTAAAAACTTAGCATAACCGCGCTTTTACTCCCCATTCCCTACTCCCCATTCCCTACTCCCCATTCCCTGTTCTAAATAAACAAACGCCGATCATTATGTGGATTCATGCGCGCTAAATCGCTAACAAACTCATTAAATTCAAGTCCGTATTCTGCTTCCAATTTTTTGGCTTTATCTGCCAAACGCTCCCACTGCGGGCTGTTTTGTCCACGCATAAAGGCAAAGGCAATCACATTGCCTTTTTGCCGTGCAGGCAAGCAAATCAAGCGCCCTTCAAACACTTCCGATAATTGCGCACAATATTGCTCAAAGCGACGATCAATACTCCATAAATTCACCGCCAACATGCCGTTATCAGTCAGCTTATGTTTGCACGCAGTAAAAAAATCGGTACTCGCTAGTGGCGCGGCAATACCTGTTGCCGAATACGCGTCCATCATGATCATATCGACCGACTCATCGGCCATCTGATAAACATGCGCTGCGCCGTCACCCGTAATGACCTCAAGGCGTTCATCATCCTGCGGCAAGAAGAACATCGAACGCGCCACATTCACAACCTGCTGAAATAACTCAACGCAAGTCAGATGGGTATTGGGCAAATATTCATGCACCCATTTGGCAATCGAGCCGCCACCCAAACCAATCAGCAACATTTTTTGCGGCGGATCTAAAAATAGCAAACTGCCAAATACGCAGCGCGAATAAGCCAGCAGCAATTCATTGGGCGCATTGATTTTCATAGCGCTTTGCGTATCGTCATTACCAAAATGCAGCTTACGAATTCCGCCCTCCTCCGACACATCAATCATAATCTCGTCATCGTCGCGCTTAGAAAACCGTTTTGAACGAAATAGCATTATTCGTCGCCCCCGCAGCCTGTAAGGCCAGCAGGTTTGCTTGTGCCTGATTTACTAGAGAGGATGGAAATCCGGCTTGGATCGCTAAAAGTTTCTTTATCAAACGCTTTATCACCATCCGCACGCGGCGTGCCATCGGCTTTCGCGTTCACAAAGTCATAGCGTTTTGGATCCGCCAAATGTGACGGCACGATATTACACATCGCCGTAAACATCGTTTCCAAACGACCTGGAAAGCGTTTATCCCAATCTTTCAACATATCGCCAATCACTTGACGCTGCAAATTCGGCTGCGAACCGCATAAATTACAAGGAATAATCGGGAAGCCACGCGCGGCGGTGTATTTTTCAATGTCTTTCTCGCGGCAGTAGGCCAGCGGGCGAATCACCATATGCTTGCCATCGTCTGAGACCAACTTCGGCGGCATGCCTTTGAGTTTGCCACCGTAAAACATATTCAAAAACAGCGTTTCCAAAATATCGTCGCGGTGATGACCCAGCGCAATCTTCGTCGCGCCCAACTCATCGGCCACACGATACAAAATCCCACGGCGCAGACGCGAACATAGACCACAGGTGGTTTTGCCTTCTTCGATCACGCGGGTGACGATGGAATAAGTATCTTCTTCGATAATCCGATATTCAACGTCCAATTCCGCCAAATACGTCGGCAAAACATGTTCAGGAAAACCAGGCTGTTTTTGGTCTAGATTGACAGCAACAATCGAGAAAGTAATCGGTGCCGATTTTTGCAAGCTCAGCAAAATATCGAGCATCGTGTAGCTGTCCTTACCGTATAGGCGATAAACACGCTGCAACAAAGAGACAAACCTAGCAAAAACGCCGCATACATCCGAATAAACCTTTACGAAATACGAGCAAATCGTAAAGAAAAGAGATTCAGAAGCTAAATTAAGGGTCATTTGGCCTCCAAAACGTCAAATTTAACCGGATGAACCTTTACAAATTTTGAAGCACTTCCCTCAAACGGGATAGTGCTACTGCAAGCCGATACTTCCACCCCGCCGAATTCGTGTTCCTGCTTCTCAGTAGATCGATCTATGGCCAAATTCACGAAGTCGAATTGATTCGTATCGGCAAGCTGCGAAGGACTAATATTTTGGATGCTATGGAAAATATTCTCGACATAGTTAGAGCCAAGCGCATCCCAGTCAGAAATCATTTGTTTAATTTTTTTCCGCTGAAGATTTTCTTGGGAGCCGCAAAGATTACAAGGGATGATAGGAACGTTGAGATCATTAGCGACCTTTTCGACATCCTTCTCACGGCAATAAGCGAGGGGCCGAATCACGATATTGCGCTTGTCGTCCGCAAGTAGCTTAGGCGGCATTGCCTTTAACTTGGCTTGGAAGAACATATTCAAAAATAGCGTTTCTACAATGTCGTCCATATGGTGCCCCAGCGCGATCTTGGTCGCGCCGATTTCTTCAGCAAAGCCATACAGGGTGCCTCGGCGAAGCCTTGAGCACAGCGCACAGGTTGTTTTCCCCTCGGGCACCTTTTCTTTTACTACAGAATAGGTATCTTTATCGATAATGAAATAGTCGATCCCTTTCTCTTTAAAGTAATCAGGCAGCACATGCTCAGGAAATCCGGGCTGCTTCTGATCCAAATTCACCGCTACCACTTCAAAATTAATGGGCGCTACGCGCTGTAAATGCAGCAGCGTATCCAGCATAACGAAAGAATCTTTGCCCCCCGATATGCAAGCCATAATTTTGTCGCCCTCTTCGATCATGGCGAAGTCAGCAATCGCTTTGCTAACATGCCTTCGAATTAGGTTTTTACGTATCTCTGCGGCTTTACTCATTACGACTTCTCACTTGTACATCGCCATTGGCGGGCAGGTTAATTTAAAAATTAATCTCATTTTAACACTGCGTACGCCTTAGCAGATAGGCCGCTAAACCCTCAGGCCTTGTGGATAGGTACAGTCATTTATGTTCCCGCATATGTAAATCAACATCTTCACCGTTACCTACAACTAACCCCGCAGACATCAGGGTGTTTAGGTACGGCCATCTGTGTGAGTCGATGCTCGCACGGAGGCATCGAAGTTGAGGCCAAATACACGCTCAATCCCTCCTGCGGGAGATGTAAAAATTCTGCGAGGTACAGGTCTGGTGTCGCGTGAGAGATGAACACATCAGCCATTGCCATCTCAACTACCAGGCTTCGGCATACTCCACGTCGACGATAACGCTTCGGCCTGCTGCAGTACCGTTTGTACGGCCGAATCCTGCAGATCAGGCGGGTAGCCATACTTGCGCAGAATGCGCTTCACCAGAACTCGCATCCTTGCGCGAGCAGAATCACGATGCGCCCAATCCACCGATACATTCTCGCGAAGTCTGACCAACAACTCGTGTGCAATGAGTTTCAGTTTGTCGTCACCCAGCATTTGAATAGCGCTTTCGTTCTCGGCCAGAGCGTCGTAGAAGGCAATTTCATCCTCAGACAAGCCTTGCTCTTCACCCCGCTGGCGCGCGGCCCGAATATCCTTGGCGAGATCGATTAACTCCTGCAGGACCTCCGCAGTGGTGATCGCATTGGCGTGATACCGCGCGACAGCGTCTTCCAACCGCTCCGAGAAAGCCTTGGTCTGCACGACGTTGGATTTGCTGCGGGAGCGGATGCCATCGTTGATCAATTTCCTCAAAGCTTCTAGCGCGAGGTTTTTGCGTTCCATCTGTTGAACTTCGGCCAAGAACTCGTCAGACAAGATCGAGATGTCCGGGCACTTGATCCCGGCGGCAGCGAGTATGTCGACGATCTCGTTGGAAACTACGGCGCGACTCACGATCTGCTGGATTGCTAGTTCACGCTCTTGCTGAGTCACACCCGACCCAGTACTACTCTTTACCAGCGCTGCGCGAATTGCCTGGAAGAAACCGACTTCCTCTCGGATTTCGCGGGCCTCGTCGGATGCCGATGCAAGGGAGAACGCTTTGGACAGTGCCAGCACGGCGTCCTGATATCGGCGATGCGCGTCCTTCTTTCCTTCCTTGGTATTCTCCTTCGCAGCCAACTTTTGCTGCATGTCGAGAATCCACTCGATTGCACCAGCCATCATTGCCAAGCGTTCTTGAGGTGTTCCACCCATCGCCGAGGCGTAGTCGAAGCCGTGGTACATGTCCCGCACGACCTCGTACTTTTCCATCAGCACGGCGATGGCCTGCGACTCATCGACGCCTGTGTTCTCTTGGTCGTTTTTCGAATATTGCTGAAGCGCAGATTTCAGGTTCTGGGCTATACCTATGTAGTCGACGATCAACCCAGCAGGCTTGTCGCGGAACACACGATTCACCCGCGCAATCGCCTGCATCAAACCGTGCCCCTGCATTGGCTTGTCCACGTACATCGTGTGCATACAAGGCGCATCAAACCCGGTAAGCCACATATCTCGCACGATCACTAACTTGAGCGGGTCTTTGGCATCGCGTGCGCGCTTGGCCAGAAGATCACGGCGGGCCTTGTTGCCGATGTGCTGCTGCCATTCTTCGGGGTCGCTGGCAGCGCCCGTCATCACAATCTTAACCCCCCCCGCGTTGTCATCGAGACTGTGCCAATTCGGACGGAGCTTCACGATCTCATCATACAGCTTCACGCAGATGCGACGGCTCATGCACACCACCATCGCTTTTCCGTCCAGCGCAGCAACGCGATCCTCGAAATGGGTGACCATGTCCTGCGCAACCAGCGCGAGCCGCTTATCGCTACCCACCAGGGCTTCTACTGTCGACCATTTGCGCTTGAAGCGTTCCTGCTCATCCTCCGGATCGTCCTCCGTGAGTTCGTTGACCTCGGCATCGATCTTCGACTTTTCGTCCTCATCAAGCTCAATGCGAGCGAGCCGTGACTCGTAGTAGATCGGCACTGTAGCGCCGTCCTCGACTGCGCGGCTGATGTCGTAAACATCAATGTAATTACCGAACACCGCCGGGGTGTTAACATCATCGGCCTCAATGGGCGTGCCGGTAAAGCCAATGAACGATGCATTGGGCAGCGCATCCCGCAGATACTTGGCAAACCCATAGGAAATTTCCCCCGTTTTGGCATCCACCTTGGCACGAAAGCCATATTGGCTGCGGTGCGCCTCATCTGCGATCACAACTACATTGCGGCGATCTGTCAAAGCCGCGCTTGTCTCGCCAAATTTTTGCAAGGTCGTAAAAATCACGCCCCCAGATGCACGCGCCAAAAGTTTTTGTAAGTCTTCGCGGCTGTCAGCCTGTACTGGCGTCTGCCGGATCAGGTCACGGCACATCGAGAAGGTAGTGAACAGTTGGTCGTCGAGGTCATTGCGGTCGGTCAGCACCACGAGCGTTGGATTGGCCATCGCAGGATGTTTGACCAACTGCCCGGCGTAGAACGCCATCAGCAAACTCTTTCCTGAGCCTTGGGTATGCCAGATCACACCGACGCGCTGATTACCGCCAGGAGCAGACGCCGTTACGGTACTGATGACCGCATGCCTAACCGCGTGAAACTGGTGATATCCAGCGATGATCTTTGCCAAGCCTGAGCCCGTCTCACTGAAGACGGTAAAGTGGGACAACATATCGAGCAAACGGCGCTGCTCGAAAACACCTTCAATTAATGTCGAAAGTTCGGGGGCCCCCTTCGGGGCAATGTCTTTGCCATCCGTCGTTCGCCACGGCATGAACCGCTCTAAATCGGCAGAAAGCGAGCCAACCCGTGCGGTGATCCCATCAGAAGTCACCAGCAGGGCGTTGGTATTGAACAGTCCCGGAATCTGCTTTTTGTAGGTCTGAAGCTGATTGAAAGCCCCTACCAATGTTGCGTTGCCGCTGCCGGGAGCCTTCAGCTCGATCACGCCAAGCGGTAACCCATTCAAGAAGATTACCACGTCAGGACGTCGGTTGTACTGCCCCGCAATGACAACGAACTGGCTCACAGCCAGCCAGTCATTTTGATCTGGCCGCTCAAAATCGATAAGCAATACCTTACCTGCGGTTAGCGTGCCGTCGTCAGCGCAATACTCGACATCCACCCCTTCAGTAATCAGCTTGTGGATGCGGCGGTTCTCTTCAAGCAGTGACGGCAATTCAGACTGCATCACCTTACGGATGGCTTCTTGCCGGGCCTCCGCAGGCAGGCCTAGGTTTAGCAAAGCAACTGCGTTCTCTAAACGCTTCTTCAGCACTACCTCATCGTGACTCTCGCGTTCCGGGCGCTGCCCATCGGGGCCGATGTCCTCCTCGCGTTCGATTTTGTATCCCAGCCCCCGCAATTGCGCCAGTAGTGCCTGCTCAATGGCTGCCTCCGACAGAAATGCCATTTTCAATTCCTCTTATAATCTTGTAGGAAATCAATAAGGGCAGCCTGATCTTGGGAGCTAAGGTGATCTGCAGCGATTCGAATCCAAACCGCACCAGCAGGTGACCTAATCATTTCTAGATTTTTAGAAATCCATCCAAATGTTGCAATAACTCCTTCGTTATCGACTACTCCAACCTTCGCACCGTCCTCCATGAGTTCTGACAAAGGGTGGCACCTGCGTTGCCCAAGTTGCGTGTTGCAAATTGCATGTCCCCATGCCACGTTTTCTGGAATGTGCTCAATATCTGAATACGTTAGTGGGGCCATATGGAAAAGGTTCACAATAGTCGATCTGGTTGCATTCTCTATCTGTTCGGCCGCATTCAGAAGTGAAGCTGCATCTGCAAAGGAAACTTGATCGTGAAGCTCTGAATATCGAATGTGCTTCATACAAAGAGGGCAAGTTGTATGTCCACTTCTGAGTAACCCCATAGCCTCCCATTCATCTGGCTTAAAAATACCGGCTTCACGAAGTATTTCTTCTAGGTGTTGCGCCTGCGATGCCACATAAGGACTATCGATGGTATGTGCGGTCAGCCAAGCCAAAACACACTTGGCAAGATAGTTTGTATTTTCAGTGGCATATTCCGGTGCGAATACTCCTTGTGGAGGACCTTCAAATCGGGATTTTTTTGTCTTTCCATGGGCTGCGATCCTAAGAACATATTCTCCAGAGTCCAACACCCCAGCAACACGCTCTGTAACCGGCTTACCTTTCAATGACAGTGATCTAACTTTCCAATTAGCCAAGGGTGGGAAATTAGCTAATTGATCATGTGTTCGATAAAGAATAAATGCGTTAGTGCCAACTTTCGGTGCGTCGGGTTGTGAAAATTGTGGTTTTACTTGATTAGCGCCATCGAAATATTGTTCAGGAAACAATCGGATTACGTAACCGTCCTGATATTTTGATAGCGTAACTTTTTCAAGCCGTTCGAACGGAATGATTACCTTATTACTACGAAGAACGTGGTTTTGATACGCGCCCTTAGCTCCTCCCCGGGGCGTTGCAAAACCCGCTTTGGAAAGCTTGTCCTTATCCTTGGCTCCCATAAAATCCCAGGCGGAACTTGGGTAATTGTCGTGAGGACTTGAGTGTTTAAGCAATTTCGTCTTGCCCTGCTTCAATAGCTTACGACATCCTTTTTCTCTGCATAGTGTCATGGTTTATCCCCGATCAATCGCCCCGAAAGAATTACTGGCAGAAGCGCCGTGTAAAAATGATCAATACGATCTCGGAGATTTTGAAGCTTTAGAACATCAGCAACTTCAATTGCAGAGTGTGAAGTTGCATCTAGACAGAGTGCTAGTTGCTTGGCCGATGAAATGGTTCTGAGAATTTTTTTTTGCTGTTCTATTGGCGGAACCGCCATTTCAAATTCAAATAGATCTGCCTTGTAAAGCTCTGGATAAGTAGATCCGTTGGCTACGGCATCCAAATATCTTTTATTTGCAACCAACCAATAGGCGAGATAAGTGGGTAGCAATTTTTCGCCACAAATGAAGTTCAAGAATCCCTGATTTGTACACATTGGTACTGTTGATATTGCTACCGCCCCGACAGGAGCACGCTTACTGAGCATTACCGTACCAACGGGCATCAACTTGGCGGCACTGGATTGCACCCCTAGGTCCGTAATACTTCTCTCGGTCGCAGATACGTAAAGGGCTCCATTACCTCTGGTAATTTCCTTAGGGGTTAGCCAAGGAGTGTCACCATCCCAATACTCATCAATCGTAGTACTCGGGGTTCCGCCACTTTCAACTCGTTCGATATAGCCCGAGCCTAGTTTTGGCTCAAGCGTGAGAACCTTCCAACCGTTAGGATGATCCAAAAATGCTTCAGCCATAGAAAATTTCCTCAAAAATTGAAATTGACTGTTCAACTTCACTTGGCAAATTGGTGAGGGCAGCCTTTAGCTCAGCAAAATCGTCTTTAAGTTTCCCAATTGCGCTCGTTGATAACTCGCTTCGATCAAAGCCGACATAGCGTCCGGGAACTAGAGCCCAACGGTGAGCCTCAATTGTCTTAACATCTACTGAGCGGCAAAAACCTGGAACATCGGCATAAGGTTCTGTACTGGCAACGCCTTTCCAACGTTTAAAGGCGTCGGCGATCTTAGTAATTTCAACGGACGAGAACTCCCGTCTTGTACGATCTACCAAACTGCCAAGCGCGCGTGTATCAATAAACAGGACTTGCCCGCGACGGTCTGTCCCTTTTTGAAAGTTCTTATTTCGAGCAAGAACCCAGATGCTTGCTGATATTTGAGTTGAATAGAACAGTTGAACTGGTAGAGTCAAAACACAAGCAACCACATCGCCTTGAATCATGCCTTTGCGTATTTGCCCCTCGGTGGTTTGATTTGATGTCAGCGAACCATTGGCGAGCACTACTGCAGCAGTACCATTAGGAGCAAGATGGTGAACAATATGCTGTAACCATCCATAGTTGGCATTTCCAGTAGGAGGCACGCCGTATTTCCAGCGGACGTCATCCCTCAATCGTTCCCCCCCCCAGTCGGAAATATTGAAGGGCGGATTGGCAAGGATGTAATCAGCTTTCAGGTCTCGAAGTTCATCCTTATGGAAGCTGCCCTCGTTATTCCATCGGATATCCGAATCAATACCCCGAACAGCCAAGTTCATCTTGGCAAGTCGCCACGTTGTGTAATTTGATTCTTGTCCATAGACGGCAATGTCACCAAGCCGCCCACCGTGCTCTTGAACAAATCTCTCCGATTGAACGAACATCCCACCCGAGCCGCAGCACGGATCATAAATACGCCCCTGATAGGGCTCCAGCATTTCAACAAGAACTTGCACAACCGAACGCGGCGTATAGAACTCACCACCACGTTTGCCTTCTGCTCCAGCGAACTGCCCCAAGAAATATTCGTATACACGTCCAAGGATGTCCTTAGATCTATCGCCCTCCTCATTCAGCGCGATACCAGAGATGAGATCGATCAACTCGCCAAGCATGACCTTATTCAGTGCCGGGCGGGCGTAATCCTTTGATAGAACGCCTTTGAGAGATTCGTTGTCCTTCTCAATAGCACGCATTGCATCATCAATCTGGGTGCCAATAGTGGGTTGCTTCGCGCTCGCCTGCAAATGGGACCAGCGGGCCTCTTTTGGTACCCAAAATACGTTATGGGCAAGGTATTCATCCTTGTCTTCGGCAGCTTGCGGATCTTCTGCCAACAAAGCCTTGTACCTCGCCTCAAAGGCATCCGAGATGTACTTCAGGAAAATGAGTCCAAGAGCAACATGCTTGTAATCGGATGGTTCCATATTGCCGCGCAGCTTGTCAGCGGCCCTAAACATCTCGGCTTCGAAGCCGAGGTTGCCGCCGTTATTATTTGCGTCGTTTTGTGCCATCGTCTTTCGTCCTATTTTCGTGTTGTGTTCGTCGCCGGGGCGCGGTAGATTGGCCATATTCCTCCGGAGAAAGCAGAGCGAACTTTTGTCGTAGTCAGAGCGAGCAGACTATGCTGGTCTCACTCAAACCAAAAAACCTCCACGAAACCCAGTGTTATTCACTGGCATTTTTGTGATTGCCAGAGGGATTTTAGCAAGTTTTATGACATCAAATGGCACTTTGTTGAAAACCTATCAGGTACAATCAAAGGCCAGATGTAATCAATGCGTACTGATTTTCGGGTTGTCAGAAAATTTATCCATGCATGATATTTGTAATTTTATTTATATAATTGCCAGTACTTTAAACGATGAGACCTTCGTCATTTAAAATCGTTAAGTCATACAGGACTGAAAAGAATGGAAAAATTCACATTAACAACTGAAGACTTACAAGCAATTCAGATTATGAAGAGTACTGCTCGTCGTTTTCTTCGATATGAACGGATTACCCCTCAACAAGTGATTGCCATAGGAAACGCCCTTTACAGTCTTGAACGATTGCCGCTTGTCACTCCTGGGTCTTACTCTGAGTTTGGTATTGTCTATCGAGAGGGAAGTAAAGAATTCAGTGAGATGCGGTATATCAACTTCAGAATTTCCGAGTCCGCATTTGAGATTTCTAAAGGAGGTAGTGTTTATGACAAGACTGTTGGCAGTGATAGTTTTTCAGACCCAGGTTGGTTAATTGAGGTTGGTGGTTACAGATATACGGAATGTGAACTGCATTACCTTGAAGATTCTATTTCTGAATATCTTAATCTTGGGGCTGAAATATCAGCTAGTGACGAATCTGAAATTGAGTATGAACAAACTGAATAAGCACTGAATTAACTCGAACGGTAGAGTAACTCAGATCAATCACTGAGCGGCAGCTTTACTTTCGGGGACAGCCACTCACCCTGCGAGGTTAATTTCTAATTGCAGGTGGCAGCATCCAACAAGATAGGCTGAATAAATTGATAAGAATCCGCTGTAAGAGCACAAACACACTATTTTGGTTTTGCTATAACCTCTGACCTGATTGGCAATAAGGCCACTGTGATTGATGCCTTCTTCACCTTTTCCCAAGCGGAACAACAGTGTGAGACTGCGGAACTGATTCGTGATGAAAGCCTAATACCGAGACTCGTTACATTACCAACTAACTAATACGGGAATTTGCGTTTGACAACGGCACTGTGAACTCAATACGCTGCTACCTAAAATGAGCCCGCTCAACCCATCAATACCTAACCAAAAAGCAAAGCGTCTTCCAAAAAATTGCTGCGTTTGTTGGCATTTTAAAGTGTGGGTGGGGCTGTGTGGTGGTCTAATCCCACTTCTTGTACAAATCGTCGATACGATGAGCGACTGATGTTACCAACCCAAATGGAAAATCAATTCAGCACAATTTTTCTAGCTAGGTAAAGGGCGCAAGCAGCCTTTAGGTCTGCGTAACATCAGCAAGTAGCGCACAGCTGGGGACTTTGGTTGCAGATGAAAGACTCCGCGACGAGAGCAATTAGCTCAGTGATTACGGACTAATTTAGAGCACTTTTACCCAAGTTACTTTTGCCCTGCCTATAGGGCGACTTGCAATCAATTGAATTGACTCGCCATTAGCTAATTCAACTTTGGTACAGGTATACGCATCCTTTTTAAATTGCCAAGTGCCTGCCCAGATTGAGTTAATACGTTGTACTTGCCAGCCCTCACCTTTATTCATCATAAAAGCAGGAAAGAACATCCAAACACCAACTGACTCGAGTGCCGATTCAAACATATTTTTTAAACTGATAACTGAATCGATTGAATTCACCATAAGGGGTTTTCGGGCTTCAAGCTCGCCATCGTCATCAAAAATAGGCATTTCTATGAGGTATACGGGGCTAAAGCTAGGAAGCTCGACTACCTCGTAACAAGACATACCTTGCCCTGCAACTAGGGAAGCAAATTCATTGCGCGTACTTTCATTAACGAAGAACATTATTTTTCACAATTATCACTATAGTGTGTAACACTATAGTTGATAAAGTAGTTAGATGTCCACGTTAACTTGGAGGTTACGTGGATACAGTTCAAGCATTTTCATTCGCCCTACGAAATTTACGAAAGGCAAAAAAAATGAGTCAAGAAGATTTTCTCAACGTTTGCTCACAGGGTTATATTTCGCAACTTGAGCGAGGGCTGAATAATCCGACACTAGGGATGGTCGATGAGCTAGCCAATCAAATGCACCTGCACCCGCTAACACTATTGCTTAAAACCTATTCTTGCCGACAACCTGAATTATCACTTGAAGAACTAATGGCCTTGGCAATCAATGAGATTAGAAACTTAGAATCGCCCTCTTGAACATTTCAAGTTGAGCGTTATTTTTCGATCCAATATTGACAGTAGCAAACTGTGATCACTGGTGACAGATTACGTGAGTAAAGCTGCCGCTCAGTGATTAATCTGAGCGGCAACTGTTCGGGGATTCTGCTGAAATAGCTCAATTTCTCTCCCGCACCATGACAAACAAACCTCAAAATTGCTTAATAATTCAGCAACTTGACATGAATTTGCTTATATAACGAGCAGATTTACTAGAGTTTTCCATGAGTTCTTGCCCCTACCGACAAACGACCGACTTTTTCAACAGCTTACAGCCTAAGCAGCCTGTCGTGTAACCGTGCTAGCATGGACCCTGCAAGCAAAAAACGGATGCTCTGCTTAAGTGCTAAAAGCACATAATCGAAAGATAGACACGACTTGCCCTGTAGCGTGATGATCCGATGAAATTATTGAAACTAGGTATAAACCATGTCAACGCAAACAAAAATTAAATCAATCTCGATTGAGAATGTTAGAGGCATCTCCTCAGCGAAGTTTATTTTCGACACTCCTGAGATGCTCGGCAACAAATTTCATTTGCTAGTTGCGCCAAATGGATTCGGGAAAAGTTCATTCGCAGGTGCTTTTTCCAGCCTCAAGCCGCGAAGCTTGAAAATACCTATGTCTCTTCTACACAAAGGGGATGAGGCCAATAAGGCAAAGATTGAAATCACCTACGCGGTCAACGGAGTAGAAAACACCGTTAAGGCCGACGAATTAAGTAATGGTATTTCAAAGGCATTCACTGTTGCTGTTATCAACTCTAAGCTAAAACCGCATGCAGCATCCAAAAGTGGCTTCCATCCACATGCGAAACCAATTGCATCCATCATCATCGAACCAATCGTCCTTGCTGAAAGTATCCCAAAGCGCCCAGCCAATTCTATTTCGACCGCCAACTTCAAAGAGATATTCCGAGGCTCTGGAAAGATTCTCCCAAATATTCAGTCGTTTCTAGAAAATGATTTGTTGCTAAGCAATCTCTTGTCACTTCCCGCTATCGAACGATTCTCCAAAAAAACAATATGGAAAAAGATTAATCCTATTATTGACGATATCAAAACTCAGACAGGAACGGCCACTCAGATAATTGCTTGGGTTGAAACAAACAAACTTACAGAACTCAAAGCCATTCCTGAATTGGCAGAGATCGCTAACCTTTTGGCGGATGTTTCCAGCCTGAGTGAAGTAGAGATTTATTTAGTAGCTTATCAATTTGCCAAGGCCTACGAGCTAGATGCAAAAACGCTAGATGACTACCGTGCTTGGCGCGCCTACCTCAGTGGGAAGAAACGCAGTGAAGAGCTTCTAAAAAGCGTTAATTCCAATCCTGCTTGGATTGCTGTTTCTATGAAGGAAACGCAAGGGAAACTGATTGCAGAGTTTCCTGAGGCAACTAAAATGTCGAACGGGCAGCGCGACCTCTTGTCATTTGTTGCACAGTTAATGAAGGCAGAATTTGAGTTATCAGGGGCGCGTGCAATTTTGATTATTGATGAGGTTTTTGATTACTTAGATGAGTGTAATTTACTTGCTGCTCAATTCTACATATCAAAATTCGTCGAGCGATTCAAATCTGATGGTGCTGAGATTTTCCCGATACTATTAACCCACCTAGATCCCAATGTATTCATTCACTCAGCTTTAGGACTTGGAAAAAAAGACATCCGAAAGGTACATCTTTTGGATAAAGCGAGCGATTTGAGTCGGAAAGTTGGAATCGCTGCGATGGTAAAGCAGCGGGACGATCCGCACCTACAACCATATATTGGAAAATACTTCTTTCACTTCCATCCAGAAAACTGTGACCAAGAGGTTCTTTTCGCCGCAAAAGGTCTTAAGGGAACATGGGGGAAATCTCACAACTTCTACTCATACGTCTTTGCTGAGTTTAAGAAGTATCGTTCAGGCAATGGTACCGCAGATTTTGTAGCTGCCTGCGTAGCTGCGCGTATTGCAATCGAGAAACACGCATTTGACCAGCTACATGATGTGGAACAAAAAGAACGATTCACCGAGGAATTTAATAAGGGAACCTCAGAAAAATTAGATTTTATAGAACAGATTGGAGGCAAAGTGCCTGATTCGCACAGACTCCTAGGGTTACTTTACAACGATATACTCCATCACAAAGACAATTTCGATTACATCTCCGCGATTGTATCGAAAATGAAAAACCCTGCAATTCGCGGCATGATGAGCGAAATTCCTATACCCTCGCCATTTTTGTCTTAGATATGACTGTGGTCAACTAATTTGGGCCACATCGTTATAGCCAAGCCAATAATTACGCTCAGCCTCGTTGGGGGCCTTCTAAATTCGGGTGTGTAACGTTGATTTTCTTTTTTACTCATTGCTGCCTTCTGTTGGCTCGATTTTACCAAACAGGCGTGTCCATTAAACTCAGGCTACCTCAAAGCTATTCAGGCTTGGACTGCCGCTCACCCTGTGGGATAAATTTCTCAGGAGCCAAATTTCAATCTGCGCAAACAAAACAGATTCAATTCGACTTATTTAAAGCTCATTTCTTCAGGCCTCATCTTGATCAATGCTTGTAAGTCTAAGTTCGGGATTGCTTTTGCATTAGCCAAGATTCTTTCAATAAAGCGCAACTGTTCTGCATTATTTTTTTCCAAGATTGTAACCTCAGCCTTTAAACGCTCTATCTGTTCAACCATTTTGACATCAGAAGCGGTAATCTCCGCGTATAAAGGCGGAGTTACACCACGAAGTTCTGCTTTTTTCTTTTTGAAGCAGGCATTGATGCCAGCGTATGTACATAGCGTTTGCCGAGTGGCTTCAATATCTAATTCAAGCTCGATGCGCTCAACCAAAGTTTCCCATGTAAGTCTGCCATGCCACTTCGTTAAAATGACCTCAATTTTGCGCTGCTGCTGCGCTGATATCTTCGGAGCAGCCATTTCAAGCGCCCCCTTCTGATAACCCAAATGATGACAATAGCGACTCTAACTTAGGATTTGAATGTGATAATTCGCTTTCGGTGCGGCTCTCAATCAGTAGCCTTAGTGCTCCATCAAAATCAGGCAACGCACATCGGGTATTAGTAATTGTCTTTGTCTGCAAGTCAGACAAATAAAATTCAGATTTTTTCGCTGAATAGCGAATGACTGCACCCGGTTGGCTAGTTTTCATTAAATTAAGTAATTGCGATAAGATGTATGTATTGCGTGAATGGATTACGTACCAGCGCTGCATTGCTTTAGATACGGGCAGACGTTGATCAATCGATACAGTTTCAAGCCTCGATTTTTGATACGCGCAATCCTTCTCAAAAAGTTCAATCGCCTTAACGTCTCCAGCAATATGGCAAACTTCAGAGCACATAAAACACTGAGAAACAAAGTCATTTAAATAATCACAAGGCGTCGAATTGAGGTCTTGGGTGCAAACACCAGTCGATGTAATGGTCGCAGGGAGATTAATTCGTCGTATTAGATCTTCTTGTGCAACAACTCGAATTTCCCGGCTATCATTTTCAGAATGATTAAGTATGACGCGTACTCGATCAGCCCGATCTTCATGACTAGTATGGATATATGTGGTCGTCTGACTAGGATCTTTCCTACCCGACCAAGCTGTAGTAATCTCAGCCGAGATTTCACTCATATCTGCAAGGGTGTTTCCAAAGTGGCGAAGGCTGTGCGGACGGATCGTCAGCTCTTGTGAAAACCCATGGTCTTCAAAAATTGTCCGAATCAACTTTGAACCAGTGAGCTTACCAGCAGCCAGCTCACCTAAACAACTCAATGGAACTAACGCGAACGGAGATTTTTGAAACGGCTTTCCTCCTGATCCTGACCCACCATGCCGTGCATAGACCCAATCACCTTGCAGGCAAAATAGTGCATCAGCAAGTCTGACACTAGACTCACTGGTTGAATATGCTCGGGGAAATTCCGGTAAAATTGTTCTTTTGTAAAATGAAATCCACCAATCTTGAATTTCTCCAATACTAGCAGTCAACGCACCAGTGAAGTTGTCAGCTATTTGCTTCGGTAGGGTCTGGTATCCGAATAAAAACGGCAAACTGGAAAAAGAAGTTATTCGTGATATAGACATACTTAACCGATCGTCTGGAGTTAAGGCGTGAATCAGCTTTTTTTCAAAACACTGATCTCTGTGATATTGATTCACGCTGGAGATATCTGCTCCTGATTTAAGAATTGAAACACAGTCTTCAACTTCGTAGAACCCAAGTACATACCCTAAAGTAAAAAGATTCGTTGACTTATCAAAGTTCAGATGAGTTTTCTTTCTGTTTTCAGCAATCTTCAAGTCACCAAGTAACTCACTCAAACTTAGCTTTGGATTTTCATAAAATCTACATAAAACTCTTGCTGGCTCGCATTTGACAAAGAAAAAATTAATTGCTTTTTTAACCTCCGTCGCCAGAGCAGCAAGTACATGGGTTTTGTTATCTTGAAAACCTTTGCTACCAATCCAATCAAGATAATGCACAGGATCTCCATCACCCTCTGAATAGGTTTTTAGCCGCTGCTTTGGCAAAACAGGGACTTCTGCGGACAATCGACTTGGGGATGCCAGACCCGCCAATGCGTAAGTAACAATCCAAGCGTCCGTAATATTTACATGCTGACCTTCACACTCCAAACCATCTTCGTTGACATGCTCGAAAACATTAACAAAAATATTTGCTAGGGCGATTATGGATTCAATTTGGGGAAGTTTCTCAGTACCTTTATCAAATTCAGCATTTCCAGTTCTATCCCTGTCATCGGTGCCTTTGATATCAAGTCGCCGCATCAACCCTTTGTTTGAACAAAATAACAGGAAAGGCCGTAACCGATCTGCAGTTTTGACACCTAGGCTTAGACTGTCAATAGTCGATTCGGTTTGAGCATAGAGCTCACCACTCATACGAGATAACAGCTTTCTAACCATTGAAACACGGGCTTGCTTCTCAACTGCTGAAATCGACTCATTGGCCGTCTCAATAATCCATATTTTGATAAGCTGACTATATCGATATGGCAGGGCAAACTCAGGCTTATTGCCTGCCTCCCCCTTCCCTTTTATGTCATGATTGCCACAAAGAAAGCGAGTCTTCCGCCCGCTATTTGGTTCAACATAAAACCAAATTAAATCATCAAAATCCGCTTTTTTACCATCCGGACCTTCAAATTGAGGAAGCGATTGTTTGCGATATTCAGCAATCAACAAATCAAGACGATCAAGATACTGATTTAACATCGATACTCCGTTTTGTTGACAACATTTCATCGCAAATTGTGATCGTGAGCTTCACCCACTCGATCTGCCTCTGTAATTTTTCAATGCTTCGAGTGTGAAGCGGATTTAAGAGCGCGCTCTTATTTATGCTCAATTTGTCCTCGGCCAGCTGCAATACGGACCTGTGTTCTGCCTCCAAAATCGGACGGAAATTCGGACACCCATAGCACGCAAGTGGCCGACCCAACTCCGCATGACAATTTCTGCATGAAGTCTTGCATGTCACTCCGCCAACTTCATTAAATTGCTGGTCAAGAACAAGCTCTTCACCAGTGGCTACTAAAGAAATAGTACTTTTGAAGGCTTGCTTTAGAAACTCATTACCGAGATAGTTCTGATCAATTAACACCCTTGATTGGTAATCCATATCAACATAATGGCGTGCGGCGGGGACTGTCACCCCAGTCATCCGTGCCAATTGTGTTGCTGGCCTGCCCTCTTGAGCTCCCCGTGTTAAAACGGTATGCCGAATCCTGTTGTTTGTTGCGATACAGTCAGGGAGCCGATCAGAAACTATCTTTACTGTCCTCAATGCGCTGGTTGGGACTTGTTCGCTAACATGAAACGCCATTGAGCTACTGGTAAACATGCTCTTGAATATCTCTAATGAGTCGAATTTCGTACTAAACAGATCATTTGCCAAAAAAATTGGCATATTCATCATGACGCGAAGAAGTTCTTCCTGATCAATACTTACACCACCTGACTTCAAATACATCATCACACCAGTCATGTATATTTTTTTGTAATTAATGAGGACTGTAGATAGATCATTTGAGAGATGAAGCGGGTATAGTTCAGGAAATGCCCGAGGAGAGCTTCCACCAGTTACTTTCGCGTGGAACACGCGAAGTTGAAGAGTTTGAATTCCCGTTGAACCTATGTGATCTGACTCTTTAATATTTGAATCGTTAAAACTCGCACCTGCGGGGATCAGATCTGCCCATTTCAACGCAGCAAGCTGAATTGGCCGCCTGACAATCGACAGCATTAGCTTGTTACTTACGCTATCGCGCAACCCTCCGAATCCGTAACTGCTCTGAATAAAGAACGAAATCTCCTGAGATACTGACCAATCAAAAGCGCGCAGCTTAGCGTTGATCTCCTTTGCTAGAGAATCAAACTCAATATCGCTGAGCGCGCCTTTTTCTGGGTCCAAAATGTTAGGGGTGCTTTTATCTAGGTGGCTAGTTGTAAACTGATGGTATTCATCAAACCGCTTGTGGCCTAGCTTTGACAAAGTCCCAAAGAATTGATTTAAGCCCTTCTTGTTATTTGTTTTCAACCCACTCCATGCAGTTCTGATGCTAGTCAGCGTTGGAATTCCATCCGCCAAGTATGGTTTGGTATTGCTCACGATACCCGACGCGGTATTTGCATTTTTTGTTCTAACATAATCAATTAAAACTTCGAGAATCAATTCCTTATCTTCTGCCGACATCAAGGAGTCATGTATCCATGCGACTGGAATAGTATGGCCTTTCCCCGTATTGGGAAGAATCTTCCACTCGCGATCAGGCACATTTACTTGCATCCCCGACTTAGCAGTAATCAATGTCAGCTCTTGATCGGCCACGTCAGCAACTGAGAGACAATTTAACGCTGTCATTGACTATCCACCCTTTTTTGATGTGCAAGAGATATTTCTTTAGCTTTTTTCGCCAAACGTTTATCGTTATAGATCCGAGACATAATCGACGACCCTGTCCAGCCCATCGCATATTTGCGGATGTCCTCAAGCAATTTATGATCGACCCCTTGCATTTCTCCAGCCTCGTCGAAAATCTCATTCCACTTGTGACGAAGCATATGTGGATGAATATGGAACTGCAGGGCATCAGAAAGCTTCTGAAAAATTGAATTGATCGACTTCAATGAAATTGGCTGGCCCAGCGTTGCGCGCGAATTTTTTTCACTAATGAAAATAAAATCATGAGATTGTTGCTGGGGAATATTGACGCGAATCTGATCAATGTAGAGCTTGATCTGCCGCATTAAGATCGGGGGAATTGTCGCTAAATGTGCTTTCGTTTTTTGGTTTGGCTTATCAAGCCGCGGATCCGTTGGATCGCCCCCAGATCGGTAAATAGATATTTGGTCATACGAGCCGGAGAAATGACAATCTGAAATCTTCAGTTTTGCCAACGCACCACGTCTTATTCCTGACTGGTAAAGCACAGAAACAATGAGATAATTTCTAACTTTCGATCCCGTAAAAGGATTATTTGGCGATGATGGCAATATCATTTCCAAAAGTCGCGTGAAGACTTCATCGGGGATAACCGACTCAATTGGGTCTGCAACTCTCTGCGATCGATTCCTGCCTATGCCTTCTTCATCTAATTTTATTTTCGATGTTAGCCGATGAAAACGTTTAGAAATGGCTTCATCAACGCTGAGGAATTCGTGAAAATGGTCAAACAGCCAAGTGCAGTACTCGCGAAACCTCCGAATGCGCCCCTGCAGAGTTTCATTCGAAACCTTTGACAGGGTCTTTTGATTGGCAGTAATTATATTTCGCAGTGCTTTATCACTAATTTTCCGAAAAAACATCACATTACTACTGTCTAGTGAGTTCTTCTGTAGACAACATGCATCATAAAACTGCAAGTACTCACCCTCACTAACAAGCTGCTCCGTCGCCATCCGAGTTGCCAAGTCAATGCCTTTACATGCAAAATATTTAAGCACAAAACTTAATTCAACCGCCTTTCTCAGCTGTGTGTTAAACGACTGAGAAGCAAGGGTGGATAAATAAGCACTTACAAAAGGATCAAACGGGCAGTCAAAATCATCGACAAGTGCAACAAAGGACTTGTTATTAAACTGATATTTCTTGAGCCTGATTACTTTCAAAGTATCTTACCTAGTAAGCAAATTGCAAACGAGCGGTCCCAATTGTTTTGGGATAGCGACCATGCACTTCAACCATGCGAACAGAACAGCATTACGATGTGCACATCGTGTATATACACAATGATAATATCAACAAAATAGCCTCTCGCCAAATAAATTATCACAATGTATATACATAAAGTAAATATTGAGTGCCCGCTTGAATGCAATCAAGCAAAAATTTGAATTGCGCTCCAAATTTGAACTTGCCATTTTGCTGAACATGCATCCTGCTACACTAGGGCACATACGCAGTAACATACGAAATCCAAGCCCTCCAAAACAAAATTGTTGGAGTACAAATGGCAACTCAACAGCGTTTCTTAACTGTGTATTAAATGACTGACTAGGTAGCCTGGATAGATAGGCACTAACAAATGGATCAACTGGACAATCGAATTCATCAACGATTACAGCAAAGGACTGATGTTGAAATTGGTATTTTTTGAGGCGAATTTCATACATAATTTCTCATCCAAGAAACACCATTTAACGTGGCATGATCTTGGTTTTGCTTTCTATGCTTTAGAAAATACGACCTAGCAAGTCATAACCTACTAAAACAGCAACAAATTACCACCTTGTATATACGCATTGATAATAACAAGGAGGACTCCGTTAGACAATAAAATTATCATCAGGTATATACACGATGGACTTTTGGAACGCCCGATTAGATGAATTGAAGAACAAGTTCAGTCTGCGATCAGAACTGGAACTCGCTATCCTACTCAAAATGCACCCTGCGGCTCTTGGACATATTCGCAGCAATCTTCGCGCACCAAGCCCTGCATCTGCGATCAGAATTCTTGATAAGTCTGGTTATGCCCTCACACGAGACCTCCTCCTTAAACTTCTGCCAAGTAGGTTTCAATCTACTGTGTCAAAAATGGAGCGCGGTAGAGGGTTAGAAATGGGAATGGAACATTTGCAGACTCAGAAATTGCTTTTTCAAGCTCAAGCAGAAGCAAACCTACCTAAAATTGACTGGGTCGAGGCTCTCAACCAACTTAAAGATCTTAAGGCTCTAAAAACAGATGCAAAATTAGCCGAATTACTTGAGATATCTGCGCCAGCTATTACGCAAATTAGGAAGGGCAAAAGACCATTGCCAGTTACGGCAAAGATCATTCTACTGGCTCAACTAGGCATTGAACTCGACGAGGAAGCATTAATACTAACCATGGCGGAGGACGTGCAATCTGCCGTCATTGAAAGTAGCACCAAAAGCCTAGTTAAAATACCTAGCGGCGATCCAGATCCAAATCAGGGATGCGACTTGAACATTCCAGTGACTTCGACTGACTAACTCTGGAGTAATTCCATGTATTGCTAGAGTTCCTATTAAAAACGGAAAGCTAAGCTTTAAACCGACCGACGAGGCCGACGGTGCATTATCTACCGTAAGAATGCCTTCGACTTCTTCATCTAAGGATGCCTAAGACAAGAATCATTTGAAGGTAAGCTGGAACTCTTCAACCAAGATGCGTTAGTTGGGTATGGTCAGCACAAAAAAATTGTGGGGGCGTAGGGGGTCTACAAACCGGAAGGTTTACAGATTATATTATCCAATAAGCACGAGGAGAGCAAAAACGCCAGAAAAGCGAAATGTAAAGAAAACAGCCAAAAAAACTCAGTAAAATCAAAACACTACAGATCAAAAAGCCGCATAAAAAGAGTTATTGGCTATATTTTGCCGCCCGACAAGCAAACCATCACCCGATCACCATCTTCGATCATATTGAAATCATTAATCGCATCGCCCACGTTATGGCGTAAACGTTTGACGAGCTTATTGTAATTGTACTTCTGCTTTTGCTCCGCCTCGGTCAATTGCGGTTTTTCTTGGGGTAGATCAGCGATTGTGGTCATAGAAATATAACGGGACGCCCAAGGACGCCCCGTGTTAGGTAATTGAATTGGCAGTGATTTTAGCGCAAAACGCACTTGTCGTCGCGCCTTATCCACAACAGAAAAATCACAATTCAATTCACTTAAGGTCTTTATTGCTAAACTCAAAACACGTTCAAGCTAAACTAACCCATGCCCCAAACCATCCACCTCCACCGACTTGCTCCCACCAAACCCGCCATCGGTGCACCGTGTAATGGCTGCGGGGTTTGCTGCGCAGTAGAGCCTTGCCCGATCGGCATAGTATTAGCCGCAAGCGGCAGGGGCGTTGTGATGCTTTGCAGTGGGATGATGCGCAAACGCGTTATGTTTGCGGCATGATTGCACAGCCCGATGCGTTTTTAGCGGTGAACTGGCCTTGGTTAAATCGACTCGTTGCCCGATGGGCACGGCGTTGGATTGCTGCGGGCGTGGGCTGTGATTCGAACTCGACCACTGAAGAAACACAATAATCAAGCGTATTGATCTACGGCCCATATTGAATAATAGCTACAAGCGCATACCCATAAATTACTCCACATCTAGCACTATCGCCCGATGATCCGAGCCCAAATACGGCGCAAGACTCAAACTGCCAACCAACCCGCGCACCAAGGCACGATCCAGCGGCAAGACTGGCAAGCCCTTCATCGGCGACCAAGTTGCTTTGCCCGCAAAACCTACCTCACGCAAACCGGCATCATGGCGAAATGCTTGGTATAGCGGTGAATACGGCGTGATATTCATATCCCCCAGCACAATCACCGCTACCTCTTCCGCTGCGATGCGCTGCGCCAAAATCAGCAATGCTCGATTGCGTGCGGCCGCCAATTCCTCGCCCAAAGGCGGTGGCGGATGAAGGCCGTACACTACAGTATGATTTGCACGCTCAAGCCGCAGATACGGAAATAGCTGATCTTTTGGCTCGGTGTACAAAACCTCGCAGCTCAGCGGCTTCGTTTTTAGCAGCACAGCAATACCGAACGGACTATCCTCCCACGCGGCGCAACCATAGGGCATTGCGCGCTGCAATACCGGCAAGTTCGACTGCCACAACGGCGTTGCCTCGGTGAGCAAGACCAAATCGGGTTGCTGCGCTAGCAACCAGTCTTCGGTGGCGCGATACTCGGTGTTGCTCACCAGTAGATTCATCGCAATCGCCCGAAACGGGCCGATATAGCGCTTACTTTCGGTATCGTCAGCCGATAAAGCCACCCAGAGCTGCACCAGCAAAATCGTCACAAGCAGCAACAAGCCCATGCGCCAGCGTGGCAAAAAGATCCCGCCTAATAAGATGGCACCAATGTAAAACGGTAAAAAATGACTAAATAATTCTAAACGCCAATCATGAGTCGCAAAACTACCCAAACCCGCCCCGATTAGCGATAAAACCACCATCAAGCGGCCGTAACGCCCCCAAACAGGCCATTTCATAAAACCGACTAATTTAGCCCGCATGCGATAGCTGCGCGTCGATTTGCTTCGCCACCACCGCTGCTTGGCCTTGGGTGAGCAAAATATTGGGGAATTCGGGTTGCGTCATATCGCCAATCGCAAACACACCGTCACGCAGTGCGCCTGCAGCGGTTTTAAGTACTGGAAAAGCCTGCAGCTGCGGCGATGCTTGATAGCCAAAATAAACGGCAGCGTAATCGTAGTGCTCGCCTTGCACCTGCACGCCAGTGGCGTTGGTCGACAGCACCAATTCTTGGCATTCGGTGCAAATCACAATCATCGGCTGTTGGCGAATTTGCTGCAGCAGCGCAGCCGAGGTGCGTAATTGACCGCGCACCAGCATCGTCACCGCCACACCCATTTCGGCCAAAATCAGCGCATGATCGGCAGCATTGTCACCTCCGCCCAGCACCGCCACGCGTTGCCCAGCGGCAATACGAGCAATTTTTTGCAAGCCTGGGCCAACAATCACTCGCGCCGATTCAGGAAAAGGAGAAAACGGCGTAGCACCACAAGCAAACACCATTTTTTTGGCGTGAATCACATCGCCATGACTTAAAGTGCAGACAAATTCACCCTGACCGACAGCTGCATCAACAGCCACTGCGCTCAATTGCGTCGCACGCGCGCACTGCGCCGCATCGATCTGCGCCACCATCGCAGCCAGATAATCCCGCCCCGATATTTCGGCCTGCCCCGGAATCCATTTCAAGATGTAGTCACTATTAGCCAGCGGCCCGCCCAAAACGGCGGCTTGTTCCACAATCAACCAACTGCGGCCCAAGCCCGTCAGCCATTGCGCCAACGTCAGCCCGCCGACACCGCCACCGACAATCAGTACATCGACCTTACGCTCAACCATTTCGCCACCCATCATCTTATTCATCCAATCCGCCGAATCGTAACTACGCCGGCAATGCAGCCAACAATGCTAAAATTGCGCCATCCTTTTTTTGATGCCCGCCCAAATGACGCCACAACAAGTCCAACTGCCCGCCCCTTCTGCCGAGGCCCTGATCGCCAGCCAAACGCTCTGCCAGCACATCGCCGAGCACATTGATGCAGCGGGCGGCTGGATTTCGTTTGCCGACTATATGCGCCAAGCGATGTACACGCCGGGGCTGGGCTATTACAGCGGCGGCGCAACCAAATTTGGCGGCGCGGGCGATTTTGTCACCGCTCCCGAAATATCGCCACTGTTTGGCGGCAGCGTGGCCGCGACCGTGGCGCATGTACTCGCAGAAACGGGCGGTGCGGTACTCGAAATTGGCGCGGGCACAGGGCAACTCGCGGCACAGATTTTAGCTGAACTAGAGCGGCGCAACGCGCTGCCAGAACACTATGCCATTTTGGAGCTATCCGGCCAGTTGCGCGAGCGCCAACGCCAGACTTTGCACACTTTAGTGCCGCATTTAGTCGCCAAAGTACAATGGCTAGACCAATTACCGACTGATTTTATCGGCGTGATGCTCGGCAACGAAGTGCTCGACGCAATGCCATGCGAACTGGTGCAGTACTCTGCTGGAAATGGTTCGGATGGAGAATGGCAACAACGCGGCGTAACCGTGAGCCAAAATGGTTTTGCGATGAGCAACCGCCACATCAGCGATCCGGCGCTCGCCGCCGCCTGCGCACCGCTACCGCACATCCCGCTCTACACCAGCGAAATCCATCTGGAAGCCCAAGGCTTTATCACCGCGCTGGCGCAAAGCCTGCATCGCGGCATGATTTTATTATTCGACTATGGCTTCCCACAGCAAGAGTATTACCACCCCGAGCGCAGCATGGGCACGCTGATCGGCCACTATCGCCACCATACCATCCACGACCCCTTCTTTTATCCCGGCCTCACTGACATCACTTGCCATGTGGATTTTTCTGCAATGTATACCGCTGCAGACATTAACGAGCTTAGCCTAGACGGCTATACATCCCAAGCCAGTTTCTTGCTCGATGCAGGGATTTTGAATTTGGCCGAACAACTGCCAACTGAAAGCATTGATTACATGAAAACCGCCGCAGCGATTCAAAAGCTCACCACCAGTGCTGAAATGGGCGAGATTTTCAAAGTGATTGCATTTTCCAAAGGGCTCACTGGCGACACCGCGCCCGGCTTGCGCGGACGAGATCGTTCGGGCGAATTGTAAGCCGCACCACCCTGCTCGACGAACTGTCATCTAAAGTGTGTATTTTGCTGCGCAAACTTGGGTTTGCGCGGGGCATTGCGTACCATGCCCTGACCCCCCTGATCGACAACTTCGCTTGAGCAAGGACTCGCTGTGCACAAAGTTTCATATCTGACTCGAATCAGCCGCCTCATCCAATTTGTATTGCACGTGATCCACGGCATGTGGGTGGTGCGGTTTCGCTTCCCCCACATGAGCGAGCAAGCCAAGCTACAAAAAACCCAAACTTGGTCACAACAACTGGCCCGCAAGCTCGGCCTGCGCATCCACGTTTTTGGCGCGGCAACGCCACTGCATCCGGCCAATTGCATTCTGATTGCCAATCATATTTCTTGGTTTGATATTTTTGCCATCAACAGCATCACCGTCGCCCGCTTTGTCGCCCGCGCCGATGTGCAACACTGGCCGGTGATTGGCATGCTGTGCAAAGGTGCCGGCACCGTCTTTATCGACCGCGAAAAGGTACGCGACGCGCAGCGCGTCAACACCAGCATCAGCACCGAACTCAACAATCAAGAATGCATCGCCTTTTTCCCCGAAGGCACCACCAGCAACGGCCAAGAAATCCGCCCATTCAAAGCCTCGCTAATCCAAAGCGCCTTTGAAACCAATGCGACGATTCAGCCGATTTATCTACGTTACACCAATAGCCAAGGCAAATATTCGACCGATGCCGCGTATATCGACGACATGAGCATCACCGATTCGCTCTGGCTCATCGCCAGCTCGCGCCAGCTCAACATCGAAATTCACTTTTTAGAGCAATTGACGCCTGAAGGACACGATAGACGCACCTTGAATAAAGAAGTGGAAGCGATGATTCGCGCTAAGCATGAGAGTTTGATGGGGATTGCGAAGTTGCCGCAGCAAGGTGCTGCGCGAAATATTGACGAGGCGGTCACCTCGACGGGTTGAGAATTTATTTTAGGGTATTGCTTGCAATGCATTTTATATAAAGGTCTACAAGACAATACACCTAGCTAAATTTCGTATCTTGGTTTGATTCAATCTATTGTGATTTTTCTAAGCTGGGTCGCGCTCATGCCGCGCGGCACTGACTTTTCTTGAACGGCCAAGAAAAGTAAGCAAAAGAAGGCCGCCCCAGTATCTGCGTCCGACTTCGTCGGATTCCCTCGCTGCGGACAATCGGCAAGGCGGCGGGCTTTAACAAAACAGAGCCCGCCGAAACCCCCTTGCCGCTTGTTCCTCGCTCGGCGCGACACAAGGGATCTCATGCCGCTCGATAATGTTTGTCTGTTAGTCGATGATTACCAGCTAGAGCTTGCCCATCAATAGCTGGACAGCAATACATCAGGTGATTGATGCTGAGCGCAGCCCAACAGATTGGCGATCACCTGTTGGGCAACCACAGGCTAAACAGCCCAAGCTAGGTGCTAATTTTACCGCTACGCACAACAGCAATGAAATATTCAAGAAGGGTCACAGATCGCTTAAGTATTTCAGTGAAAACGCTCCTTAGATTCTGGCTTTCAATGCCAAAGTCTTTGGCAATTTTTTGATAGTTGCTACCTTTACGATCAATCCTATCAACTTAAGCCTTCAGACCGTTGCTTTGTAAGCAATGTAATCGTGAGGTTTGGGGTGATTGGTGCGTTCTTTCCTCGCTCTGGGATTAAAATTGATCAACGATTTCCTGATCTCAGTCAGCGCAAGCTT